>JAPYRX010000007.1:0-68049 GCA_029936815.1 Dehalococcoidia bacterium | reverse complement strand
TTTCCTATCATGGCTTTCTTTTTATCGAGCATAGGATTATGTTTTCCTATCATGGCTTTCTTTTTATCGAGCATAGGATTATGTTTTCCTATCATGGATTGAGGCTGGAGTTTTAATATACGATTATCTTTAGTATTATTTAGGTTGATCAGTGTTGGAATAATGGCTATTGTTAATAAAATTCCTATAGAAATACTTCCTAATAAATAATATTTATAATTTTTTTTCATAAATCTGCTCATATTTTTAATAATAATTAATGTTAATATGTAATTATTAAGCAATTATTAATATATTTCAAACTGGTTAATTAAATGGCAACAACTTTGTTCAAAAACGGCATGATAATCAACGGACTTGGAAATCCAGGATTTTATGGTTCTGTTTTAGTTAAAGATAATAAAATTACTATTATTAGAAATAATATAGATGATATTGAAAGCGATCAAGAAATTGATTGTACAGGGAAGATTATTTCTCCGGGTTTTATAGATCTTCACTCTCATACTGCGTTAACTATTTTTGGAGACCCCGAACATGAACCAAAAGTTTTTCAAGGCGTTACTACTGAAATGGTTGGAATAGATGGAATTTCTCCTGTTCCATTCAAAAACAAAGAAGAATTAGAAAGATATATTTGGTTAGATTCTGGTTTAAATGACTATTATCCGGGATCTCCTGATTGGCTAAAGACAATTGAATACTTAAATAAACTAGATAATAAAGTTGCAGTCAATGTTGCTTGTATAATTGGAAACAGTCCATTACGAATATGGAGTGTAGGTTGGAATCAAGTAGAAGCTACGAAAAATCAAATTGAAGATATGAAATCAGTGTTGAGAGAATGCATGGAAGAAGGTGCTTGGGGATTTTCTACAGGATTAGATTATCCTCCTGGTTCCTACGCGTCAACTGAAGAATTGATTAGTTTAAGTGAAGAAGCTGTGAAGCTAGGAGGGTTTTATCACACACACACAAGAGCAAGTTTAATTTCTCCTGCTAATTACCTTGCGCCATGGGAAGAAGCAATTGAAATTGGAGAAAAATCCGGCATTCCTATCCATTTAACTCATTATAGACAAAACCCTGGGCAAGGTACTTTGCAAGATTATTTAGGACTGGTTGAAAAATCTAGAGAAAATGGAATGGATGTAACTTTTGATTGTTATACTTACCCATATTCTGGAACTACTTTAACAATAATTTTACCTACTTGGAGCAAAGATGGAGGCCCAGAAGCATTGATGAAGAATTTAGCATCTAAAGATGCTAGGGATCGAATGGCTAAAGAAATGAACCCTGCAGGATATCCAACACATTGGTTAACAAACTTTAAAAAACCTCACAATAAAAAATATGAAGGATTGTCTGTTAATGAAATTGCTGCAATGACTAATAGAGAACCATCAGATACTGTTTTTGATTTATTACTTGATGAGAATCTAGGTATATCACATGTCGGTTTTGGGACGAACCCGCACACTTTACCAGAATTTGTTAAGCATCCGGCTGGAATGATTGCATCTGACTCTATTTTGTTTGGCGATTTTCCTAGTCCAAGAACTTATGGGAATTTTACAAAGGTGATTTCTGAATTTGCAAGAGATGACAAATTTTTAACTATTGAAGAAGCGATAAGAAAAATGTCATCATTCCCTGCTCAGAGATTAGGACTTAAATATAAAGGCTCGTTGATTGATGGTTATGATGCGGATTTAATTGTTCTTGATTTAGAAAAAACAAATGCTCCTGCTACTAAAGCTGATCCAAAACAATTAGCCGAAGGAATTGAGCATGTTATGGTAAATGGGCAGTTTGTGATAAGAAACAAAAAACATACCGGTAATTTACCAGGAAAAGCTATAAGAAGAGGAAAAGATTCTTGGTAGTTTAATTTTTCACACACCATGTTTTATTTTCTTTGATAATCAGATTGCCAAAATAGATAATTTTTAAACTATTAGATGTTTTGAATTTATACATGAAATTACCATCTTTTATTTTTTCAATGGTATCTTTTAATTTGAAGTTGTTAAAATATTTTTTATATATTTTTTCTCCGTCGGTTTTACCTAGCATAATACATTGCTCATTATAATCCCAATGAGGAGGAAGAGAGTTTTGGTATTCCTTATCTCCTGAGAACAAACTTTTTGATTGAATTAATGCTGAATTAATATTATTAACAATACTTTCTGTGTTTAAAATTATTGATGAAGAATTTTGTGATTTTTCACTATTAATCCATACTGCTATTACATTGTTTCTACTTTTTACCCAATCATAACTTGTGTCACAACTATAATTTCCGCATGACATAGGTGAATCTAACAAAATAATATATATTTTTTTCGGATGATTAAATCCAATTCTATTAATGTAAGTAGAAATTATTTCAAATGGTTTCATAGGGGTTTCATTCTTGTTAGATTCTAATTTTGATATTTTCAAAGGTAATCGTACAAAAGAAATATCGTAGGTTTCATTATACAAATCAAATGGTAAATTATTATCTATGTTTAGGGTTTGAATAAGTTTTTGACCACTTTCATTAATATCAAATTCATTGTCTACTTCATCAAGAGGAACTAAATAAATCACGTGTATTTGATGATTTTCATTTTCATCAATTCTATCAAAAATCGAGCGATTATTTTTTTGATCCTTTAGATTTGAATAATTAACATTGATTTTATTTGTGTACGAGTTACAAATATATGGAATGTAAATTGAAATATTGTTATTTATATTTAATATTTTTTTATTGAAATTAGAATGATCATCTAGAATTTGAGAATCGCATAATTCTTGTATAGAGTTTATAGAGTAATCTTGCATTATCTGCCTTGCTTCAGGTTCCTCTTTTATAAAAGAAAATGTTTCAGTAGGCATTTTTATGCTTCCATTAATATTGTTGATTATTGATTTGTATAATTCTTTGTATTTAGTTTCTAACTGTATTCGAATTTGAAATAATCCGATTCCATTTTGGGCTATAAGAATATCATTGTAATAGTAATTATATGTGCTATCATTTATTTCTATTAAATATCCCTTTGATTTATATTCGGGGATTGAAGATAAATTTAATGTTTTCTTATTCATATTTGATAATTGAGATTCATACTTCTTTGAAATATAATCATCAATGTTTTCAGATGTGATATTTTCTTCAAATTTATATATTATTATTTCTACACAAGTATCTGTTAACATCTGATTGCCTAGATTATGATCAAAATAAAATTGCCAATAATTTGGATATTTGAATGAAATTCCAGTGTTTTCATGAATGAAATCTTTGTTAAATATTTCTATGTTTTCTGTAAAACACAAATCATCTTCGGAATTTGTATTGTTAACACTTGATGTAATCGCAGTTGAATTTGAACATGCTAAAGTTAAGAATAAAAATATTGTGAAAATTGTTTTTTTCATTTAATCAGTAATTGATGAATAAACTAACGTTCTTAATTCTCTTCTTATATTATATGTGGTAGAAGGAATAAGTTGTGTGAGAAAAATTGTTATCAAATCTTCGGATGGGTCTATCCAAAAAATTGTACTTGCAGCACCTCCCCATCCATATTCTCCAATTGAGCTATTGATTTGGTTCTTAGATGTATCTAATAAAGTTTGAAATCCTAATCCGAATCCAACTCCAGCGGTAGTGGTTTCGGAAGTTGTATTTGCATGACTAGATGATAATATATCTTTATTACCTGTAATATGATTTTTAGTCATTAAATCAATGGTTTTTCTTGAAAGAATTTGTTCATTATTAAATTTCCCTTTATTAAGTAACATTATTGAGAAATTCAAATAATCATCTACTGTTGATACGAGTCCACCACCTCCTGATAAGAAATCAGGTTTTTTGCCAAATATACTCATCTGAGGGTCGTCGATTAATATTGGAGCCCCTGCTTCTACGCTGTGCCGGCCAAGCATTTTGGATGGCAATGGAGCATTTTGATCTAAGATGTGCCCAGTGTTAAATAAATAATTTGCTGTGAACCTATTTGATTTGTTTTTTTCAACAAAAAATCCTGTGTCGGGCATGTTTAATTTGTCAAAAATATTTTCTTTGAGAAAAACATCAAAACTTATTCCTGATAACAACTCAATCAAATATCCTAAAACATCTGTTGAAACTGAATAATTCCAAGATGTAGACGGATTAAATTCAAGAGGTATATCTTTTAGAGAATTAATCATATCCTCTAAAGTTTGATTTGTGGCTAAACTTTCCATTCTACCTATTCCAATTTCTCTATAAGCTTTATCAACCTCAGATTTCATATGAAAACCATATGTTAATCCTGATTGATGGGATAAAAGATCTTTAATTGTCATAATGGTAGTGGAGTCTTCAGTTTTGTAATTAGGGTAATTACCTGATTTATAAATCTTGAGATCTTTCCATGAAGGAATATATTTATGAACAGGGTCGTCAAGTTGAAATTTCCCCATTTCATAGAGCATCATCATTGCAACTGTTGTGATTGGTTTTGTCATTGAATAGATACGAAAAATACTATTTCTTTCTAATAAAATATTTCTTTCTCTATCCTGAAATCCTTGTATGTCCATCAAAGCTAGGCTGTTTTTTCTATAAACAGCTGTAATAGTTCCTATATATTTTTGAGTGTTAATATAATTGTCTTTAATAAATTCACTGATGTTATTCAATTTAGACTCGGACATCCCATTTGCTTTAATTTGATGATTCATATATATTCCGTTAATATTGTTTATAAATAAAAGATTCTAAATTATTTTACACTGATTATTAAAATTAATTTATTAACAAAAATGAGAATTACAAAATTATATAAGTACCCAATTAAGTCCTTAACCCCCTCGAAATCAGAATTATTAACTTTAAATGAAAATGGTTATATAGAAGGAGATCGCTTGTTTGGATTTAGATTTAAAGATGCTGGATCTAGAGATGATTTTGAATGGCAAAGAAAAACAAATTTTGCAGCATTAATGCATATGCCCCAGATAGCGAGATTAAATGTTGAATATGATGAAAAAAATAGAAAATTAATCATAAGAGATAAAGATAGTACAATTATCAACGCCAATGTTGATACTCAAAGAAATGAAATTGAAGAACGATTCACAGAATTTGTTATGAATTCTGATACTGATTTGATAAAAAACTTTCCTCAAAGGTTTCCATTTATTTTCATTGGAGGTGAAAATTCGCATCATTTCCATGACACTCCAAATGGAGGCGTGACTCTACATAGCCAGGAGTCTTTAGATGATTTGAATAATCAACTAGGTTATGAAATAGACAATACTAGATTCAGATCTAATATAATTATCGAAGGAATTAATCCATGGGAAGAATTCAATTGGGTTGGTAAAAATATTGAAATTAATGGATTGGTTTTCAAAGTGGAGAAACCAGTCAATAGATGCTTGGCTATAAATTGTAACCCAAGTAATGGCATTAGAGATAAAAACATATTGAAATCTATGCTTGATATCCAAGATAAAAAACCTCCTGTGTTTGCAATCAAATTAATACCGTTAATTTCAGAGGGCATAATAAACGTTGGTAATGATTTAATCATTAATTAAAATCTTTGTGGATCATAGAAGTTTGAAAAGATTTAACGAACAACAAATAATTAATAAAATTATTAGACAATCTAGTATGGTAAGTGCTAGTAATTTTCCACCCAATCTTAAAATTATAAAAGGAATCGGTGATGATGCTGCGTATTGGAAAGACAATGATTTTGCGTATTGCACAACTACTGACGCTCTTGTTGACAATGTTCATTTCAAATCAGATTATTTCAGCTCATATGATATAGGTAGGAAATCAATTGGAGTAAATTTGTCTGATATTGCTGCTATGGGAGCTACTCCTTTAGGGATGCTAATATCTTTAGGAATAGGGGAGAATGAAGATGAAGAATGGATAGATGGTTTTTACAAAGGAGTTTTAGAGATTGCTAAGTCATTTAACAGCTCTGTATTGGGAGGAGACTTGGTTTTTTCAAAGAATATATTTATTTCAGTTACATGTTTTGGATATAGAGAATTGAATTCTAATCATAATAATAATTATTTTTTGGACAGATCAAAGGCGGAGATTGATGATTTGTTATTTGTAACTGGAAATTTGGGAGACTCTAAAGCTGGATTGGAAATCTTAAACATGGATAAGAAAGTGTATCATGATTCAGAAAAAAGTTTGATAGCTAATCATTTATACAAACCTCCAAGAATAAATACAGGCATAGAACTTTTAAAATTAGGTTTGAAAACTTGCATAGATGTTAGTGACGGATTACTTATTGATAGTAAGCGACTTGCTGAATCGAGCAATGTGGATATTTTCTTAAATGATGACAAATTACCTGTATCGGAAAATTTAAAATTTAAATTTCCTAAATCATTCAAAGAGTATGCAATGATTGGAGGTGAAGATTACGAATTATTATTTACAGCTCCAGAAAACTTAAAATTAAAATTATTTGAAATATCTTCAGATTTAAAAATAAATATTACAGAGATAGGAAAAATCAAAAAGGGGAATGGACAATTATTTGTTAATGATGAATTAGCTAAGATAAAAGGATGGGATCATTTTGATTCTATACTATAATAATTTAAAATTTACAAACCTTAATGATTTTATAGTCATTTTATACTCATTGTGGTAGATTTTAGTAAAACAAACAGATTTTGAGATTGTAAAATTAATAATAAATTAATAGATTTATATCAATTAACTATGGGTCAAGTTTACTGGAAAGAAGGGTTGCCGGAGGCAACTTTTAGTTTGTTTTTCAGATCAAACAACAAGAGATCTTATTTTGTGTTTTCCGGTATAAATGATGTATTAGAACAAATCAGAACTTTTAGTTTTGATGACGAATATTTAACTTACCTTGACTCATTGAAATTATTTGACAAAGCATATTTGTCTTATTTGAAAACATTTAAATTTAATGGCTCTATCAGATCTATGCGTAATGGGTCTTTATTTTTCCCTGGCGAATCTGTATTAGAAGTTACAGGAAATATTTTAGAATCACAATTACTTGAGACTTTGATTATTAATGAGATCCATGCTAACACTTCACTTGCTACTAAATCTTCGAGAATTGTTCAAATAGCAGGAAAGAGTTCTGTAGTTGATTTTTCAGCACGTAGGACTTATGGATATGACGCTGCAATGAAAGCTTCCAAAAACGCATATATTTCAGGTTTTGAAGCTACAAGTAATGTTGATGCAGGGAAGCTATATGGCATTCCGCTTTCTGGAACAATGGGGCACGCTTATGTTTTAAGTTTTCCCGACGAATCTGATTCGTTTTTACACTATTCCAAAGAATTTAACAATAATAGCATTTTTTTGGTAGATACATATGACACAGAAAAAGGGATTAAAAAAGTAATTGATTTATATCATAAGAAATCTTTACAAATTAATGGAATCAGATTAGATAGTGGAAATATTAAAAGATTGTCCATTAAAGCAAGAGAAATGTTGGATGACGCTGGATTAAATAATGCAAAAATCATAGTAAGTGGATCAATGGATGAGTATAAAATAGATAAATTAATTAACGAATATAATTGCCCGATTGATGTTTTTGGAGTGGGGTCTAATTTTGGAGTGTCATCAGATATTCCTGTTTTAGAATGTGTATTTAAATTAGTTGAAGTTAACGGACATCCAGTTAATAAATTTAGCCCGAATAAAACTTATTATCCTTATTCAAAACAGGTCTATCGTAAAATTGAGGGTAAATATATGAATCATGATTTCGTAACTAAAATTGATGTAGAAAAAAAAGGCTATTCCCCAATGCTTAAAAAAATATATGATAAGGGTGAATATTTATCAGACAACGATTCCTTGACCCAGACTAGATCTTATATTGAAAATCAATTTAAAGAATTGCCAGACGAATATAAAAATATAGAGTTAATTAAGAAATACAAAGTGATTTTTGATATTTAGTAAGTGGTGGGCCAGCCAAGACTCGAACTTGGGACCTCAGTCTTATCAGGACTGCGCTCTAACCGGCTGAGCTACTGGCCCGTAGATGGTTTATTACGGAATAGTTATTCTAAAGCCTTTTATGAAAAATATAAATAGTAAATAATTAGAATATGACACATAGCAAACATATAATTAATAAAATACTCGAAGATACTAAAAATCAATCTCAAGATAATTTGTATTTATATGATTTAAGAGGCATTGATTACGAATTAAGTCTAAGCATTCAAGAAGAAATTCATAACTACGTAAAGAATTCAGATATTCCTGGTATGATTTTATCGCTTGAGTATCCTGATCTATTTACTATAGGCAAATCTGGTGACAAGTCAGATATTTTGATTTCTCAAGCTCAATTAGATTTGGAAGGGATAAAAGTATACGAATCCAGTAGGGGAGGAGAAATTACTTATCATGGCCCTGGTCAGTTAATTTATTACCCTATTATTAATCTCAAAAAACTTAAAATTAAACCTGTTGAATATATACGAATCTTACAAAAATCTGTTATTGATTCTTTAAGTGATTTCGGTGTTCAAGCTGATCATATTAATAAACCTGTCGGAGTATGGGTTGATGGTAAAAAAATTAGTTCAATTGGTGTAAGGATTTCTAAATCAGTTAGTATGCATGGAGTGGCTATAAATCTAAATTGTGATTTGGATTATTTTACTTATATAATTCCATGCGGGATTAAAGATTTAGCTTTAACAAATATTCATAATGAGACCAAAGCAAACTGCGACAGACAGTTGTTTACTAAGTCATTTCTAAAATATTTAAATATTAATATTTTCAACTTATAGATTTTAATATTTCTTCTAATTGCAAAATTCTATTTTTCTGATCCGTTAACCTTTCTTTTTCTTTTACAACAATTTCTTTAGGAGCATTGTTATAAAAACTTGGAGATTTAATTCTTTTTTCAAGTGGTAGAATACGCTGTTGTATTTCTATGATTTCTGATTTTATTCGATCAATTTCATCAGGGATAGATAATTCTCCAGGTATTTCGATATCTAAAATTGTGTTTTCAACTGCAATTGGGAAATTGTTTGTAGGTTTAGAAGTGATAATTTCTGATTTAGATAAATTTAGTAAAACATCACTATGTTCTAATAATTCCGAGTATACAGATTTATCAGATACATGGATCTTTAGCATATGCTTATGAGCAATTTTTAGTTCTGATCTAATATTTCTTATAGATTTAATGATTTTGATTAAATAATCTATTTCTTCGGTATTATTTGTTGATTTAGAATTGGTTGGATAGGACGAGCTCATAACCGATTTTTCATTTTTAAATTTATTTAATGTTTCAGGTAAATTACTATTTATAATCTGCCATATTTTTTCTGTCATAAAAGGTAGAAATGGGTGTAATAATTTAATACTTGTCTGAAGAACAAACACTAAATTAGCGTATGAATTTTGTTTGTTTTCATGAGTTTTATAAAACTCAATATACCAATCGCAAAATTCATTCCAAAAGAATTCGTATAATTCTTTTTGAGCCTCCCCGAAATTAAAGGCTTCTAAATTATCATTAACATTTTTAATAGTGTTATTTAATTTGTCCATAATCCATTCGTCGTAGATACTTAACTTTTTATTAGGCGGGTGAGCATTGTTTATTTTTGACAAAGTAAATCTAGATGCATTCCATATTTTGTTTGCGAAATTTCTAGCAGATTCAATTTTTCTTTCATCAATTTTTTGATTGTTCCCCGGACTAATCCCGGTAGTTATAGCAAACCTCAATGCATCAGCTCCATATTCATCGATTAACTCGACAGGATTCATTACATTGCCTTTAGATTTACTCATTTTCAAACCTTGTGGGTCCAATATCAGACCGTGAAGATATACATGAGAAAATGGGGATTGTCCCATATTTTCTATTCCAAGCATTATCATTCTTGCTACCCAAAAAAATAAAATATCATACCCTGTTTCCATAACTGTTGTGGGATAAAATTTATTTAAATCTTCAGTATTATTAGGCCATCCAAGAGCTGAGTGAGTCCATAGTCCTGAACTAAACCAAGTATCTAAAACATCTGGATCTTGATATATATCTTTACTTTTGCATCCATTGCAATTGCCAGGTACATCTATACTAACCGTAATGTATTCACATATATTACAAAACCATGCTGGAATTCTGTGTCCCCACCACAATTGCCTACTGATACACCAATCAATAATATTTTCCATCCATTCAAAATATGTTTTATTAAATCTTTCAGGAATGATTTTAATATTATCGTCTTTTACAGCTTTTATAGCTTTTTCAGCCAAGGGTTTTATTTTCACAAACCATTGCATAGATAAATATGGTTCAACTTTACTATCACATCTTTCACAATGACTTACATTGTTGTCATAATCTTCAATTTTTTCCATGAATTCTTTTTCTTCAAGATCATTAACAATATGATCTCTGATTTCTTCTATTATTAGTCCTTCATATTTATTCGCATTTTCATTGCCTTTCCCTTCTTGAGTAAAAACCTTAATAACTTGTAAATTGTGTTTTTGACCAATTGCAAAATCAGTATGATCATGTGCAGGTGTTACTTTAAGAGCGCCTGTCCCGAAGTTCATTTCTACTGATGTGTCACCAATCACATCTACTTCTCTATTAATTATAGGTATTATTATCTTTTTACCAATAAAATCTTTAAATCTCTTGTCTTTAGGATTTACTGCAATAGCAGTATCGCCTAATAATGTTTCAGGTCTTGTTGTTGCAATTGTCAGGTAAGAATTTTTTTTCGAATCTTTAAAATAATATTTTATATAATAAAGCTTTGACTTTTCTAGTTTGTATTTCACTTCTAAATCAGATAAGACGGTTGAGCATCTATTACACCAATTAGTTATTCTTTCTCCTCTGTATATAAGATTTTTTTTATAGAGGTTTACGAACGTAGTTTTTACTGCTAATTGAGGTGTTTCATCTAATGTGAACGCCTTTCTTGACCAATCACAAGAGGCTCCCATTCTTTGCATTTGATCGTAAATTCTGTCACCGTAATCGTTAACCCATTCCCATACTTTTTCAATGAATTTCTCCCTTCCTAGTTCATGCCTATTTGTACCTTCCTTTATTATTTGCTTTTCAACTACTACTTGGGTTGCAATTCCAGCATGGTCGCTACCTGGCAAATATAGAGTAGGATGCCCTTTCATCCTTTTCCATCTTATTATCAAATCTTCTATTGCAATTGTTAGTGCATGTCCCATATGGAGTTCGCCTGTTACATTTGGGGGAGGCATTATTATTGTAAACGGATCTAGATTGGTTGTTTTCACAGAAGGAGAAAACAGGTTTTCAGACAGCCAATACTTATAGATTTCATTTTCATTTTTGGTTGGGCTATATGATTTTTCCATTTTTAAATTTTGATATATGTTTTGTAAGTTATCCGAAATTATTATATAAACATTCAAATATTAAAACTTATTAAATTAAGATTATATTATTACAAATATTAAATACAATTATTATTTGTTTATTAATTTGATAATTCTTAATTTTTAGTTTATAATATCCTAGCGGTTTTTTTGTTAGAACTGTTTTCTCATATTTATTTTAGAGAGATTTTTTGATTTTGGTAACAAAGGAGTAATGAATGGCTAGTAAAGAGATTAAGTTTAAACCTTTAAGCAACAGGGTTGTAATTGAGCCTATTGATGATAACGAACAAATGTCAGCAGGCGGCATTTACATTCCAGATACAGCTAAAGAAAAACCTCAAGAAGGAAAAATTGTTGCAGTAGGACCTGGCAAGGTTGGCGATGATGGTAAAAGAATTCCTATGGAAGTTTCTGTAGGCGACGTTGTTGTATATTCTAAATATGCTGGTACTGAATATAAAGTTGGTACTGTTGAATATTTAATTGTACGAGATGAAGATATATTATTTGTTAAATAAAATTTGTTTTTAAGTAGGTGAAAAAATGGCAGCTAAAAAAATAACGTATAGCGAAGAAGCAAGAGGTTCTATGAAAGTTGGTATAGACAAACTTGCCAACACAGTTAAGGTCACACTAGGCCCAAGAGGAAGGAATGTAGTATTAGATAAAAAATTCGGTCCTCCTCAGGTATGTAGCGATGGAGTAACTATTGCTAAAGAAATTGAATTAGAAGATGAATTTGAGAATATGGGAGCTCAGCTTTTAAAAGAAGCTGCAAGCAAAACTAATGATGTAGCCGGAGATGGAACAACTACTGCAACTGTATTAGCACAAGCAATAATCTCAGAAGGTTTTAAAAACATTGCTGCAGGCGCTAATCCTATGGCTTTGAAAAGGGGTATAGAAAAAGGCGTAGAAACATTAAGAACTTCTATAGGTAAAATGTCTATTCC
The DNA here is from genome assembly GCA_029936815.1 of Dehalococcoidia bacterium. GTDB lineage: Bacteria > Chloroflexota > Dehalococcoidia > Lucifugimonadales. The sequence goes on along the minus strand of JAPYRX010000007.1, from coordinate 55,629 downwards.
TATTGAAGGCAGAACTCAAATAGCACAAGTAGCTGCCCTTTCTGCTCATGACGATGAAATGGGGAATTTGATAGCTGAAGTAATGGAGAAAGTTGGTAAAGACGGCGTTATCACAGTTGAAGAATCAAAAGGATTAAGTTACGAACAAGAATTTGTTGAAGGTATGCAAATGGATAGAGGATATATTTCTCCTTACTTTGTAACTAATCAAGATCGGATGGAATCAATTGTTGAGGATCCTCATATTTTGATTACAGACAAAAAAATATCAGCTGTTAACGATATATTACCAGCTCTAGAAAAGATATTACAAATAACTAAAAATGTAGTTTTAATTGCTGAGGATATCGACGGAGAAGCTCTTGCAACATTGGTTGTTAATCGACTTAGAGGGACTCTTCAGATATTAGGAGTTAAAGCTCCAGGTTTTGGTGATAGAAGAAAAGCAATGTTGGAAGATATAGCTATTCTTACAGGCGGAACTGTAATAAGTGAAGAAGTAGGAAGGAAATTAGACTCAGTTACACCAGAAGATTTTGGTAGAGCAAGAAGAGTTGTTTCTACTAAAGAAGAGACAACAATTGTTGATGGCTCGGGTGAAGAAAACGCAATAAGCGGAAGAGTAACACAAATCAAAGCGCAAATCGAAGAAACTACATCTGATTTTGACAGAGAAAAATTACAAGAAAGATTAGCTAAACTTTCTGGAGGAGTGGCAATTATTAAAGTTGGTGCAGCCACAGAAATAGAGCTTAAAGAAAAGAAAAATAGAGTAGAAGACGCATTGTCTGCTACTAGAGCAGCTGTTGAAGAAGGAATTGTCCCAGGCGGAGGATTATCTTTGTTAAGAGCTAGACAAGATCTTTCTAAATTGAAATTAGAAGGAGAAGAAGCTACTGGAGTATCAGTATTATCCAAAGCTCTTGAAGCACCTGTTAAAGTTATAGCAGAAAACACTGGAGTTTCTGGTGAAGTTGTATTAGAAGCTTCATTAAAAACAAAAGGAAATATTGGTTATGACGCTGAATCAGGTGAATATGTTGATCTGATTGAAAGAGGAATTTTGGATCCTGCTAAAGTAACTAGAGCAGCTATTGAAAATTCTGCCAGCGTGGGTGCGATGGTATTAACTACAGAAGCATTAATAACTGACATAAAAGATGATACACCTCCTATGCCGCCAATGGGTGGAGGCATGCCTGATATGGGTATGTGATCTTTTTTAAAATAATGGATTAAAAAAAGAGACTCCTAAAAGAGCCTCTTTTTTTAATTGTTTTTCTGTATAAATTAATTTAAATATTGTGTAATATTTTTATTAATAATTATCATAAAGTTCTTATATATGAGTAATTTTACACACTTACATGTACATTCTGAATATAGTATTTTTGACGGAATAAGTAGAATCAAAGATTTGGTTTCTACTGCGAAAAATTTTGGCATGAATTCTATAGCCGTCACTGATCATGGAAATATGTATGGAGCAATTGATCTTTATACTGAATGTATTGCCCAGGGAATAAAGCCTATTCTAGGATCTGAAGTTTATGTGGCAATTAATGATTATAAAATAAAAGATCAGAGTGAACGCAGTCCTCACCATATGACAATTCTTGCTAAAAACGATATTGGATATTCAAATTTAGTAAAATTGTTAACCATTGCAAATACTAAAGGGATTTACTATAGGCCAAGAATAGATAAAGATTTGCTGCTGCAATATAAAGAAGGCTTGATAATACTTTCTGGTTGCCCAAGCGGTGAAATTTCAAGATTAATAGTAAATGAAGGATACGATAAAGCTAAAGAGATAGCTTCCTGGTATTCTGAAAATTTTCCAGATTATTATTTGGAAATTATGCGACATAAAAATGTAGATAATTTAGACTCTATTAATGAAAATTTAATTAAAATGTCCAATGATACAGGGATACCTTTAGTTGCTACAAATGATTCTCATTATACTAACCCTGAAGATAATATCACTCATGATGTATGTCTTTGTATTCAGACCAATAGCCAAATCAATGATCCAAGTAGATTGAAATTTGAAGATCCATCTTATTATGTGAAATCATCTGAAGAAATGTATGAATTATTTTCAGATATACCTGATGCAGTTTCTAATTCACAATTAATAAGCGATATGTGCGAAATTTCTTTAGATTTAGAAACCGCAAAGATTCCTGAGTTTAAAATTGAAGATGGCTCAGATCCTTGGGATTATTTGCAAAAAATATGTGCTGAAGGGTTTTTAAAACTATTTCCTAATCCTGATGTAAAATATAGAGAAAGAATGCGTTACGAGTTAGATGTTATAAAACAAACAAATTATGCGGATTATTTTTTGGCTGTATGGGATATTGCTAAATATGCGAGTGATAATAATATATTATTTAACGTGAGAGGCAGCGCAGCTGCTAGCCTTGTATTATATTGCCTTGGAGTGACACTAATTGATCCTTTGGAATATAATTTGGTTTTCGAAAGATTTTTAAACTTAGAAAGAAAAGAAATGCCTGACGTTGATTTAGATTTTCAAGATAATAAAAGAGAAAAAGTCTTACAATACATTGTTGAAAAATATGGAATAGAGCACGTAGCACAAATAATAACTTTTGGAACATATGGAGCCCGGGGATCAATAAGAGATGTTGGCAGAGTAAGTGGAATTGATTATTCAGAATTAGATCCGATTGCTAAAGCTGTGCCGTTTGGGCCAAATATGAATTTGGAAACAGCGCTCCAATCTAAAGGCATGAAATCTTTTTTACCAAAATATAAAAATGTTTTAGATATTTCGAGATCTATTGAAGGGTTAGTTAGGCACAGTAGCACGCATGCAGCAGCAGTCGTAATTTCAGAATTACCGTTAAATGAATTTATCCCTCTTCAAATATCTTCTAAAACAAATAAATCAGATATTTTAATGACTCAATATGCTATGGATCCTGTTGCAAAATTGGGATTATTAAAAATGGATTTTCTTGGATTAAGCAATCTTACAATGATTACAGAATGTTTTGATTTGATTAAAAAAACTAAAAATATTGATCTAACTATCGATTCTATTGATCTAGAAGATCAAAAAACTTTTGAATTATTATCATCTGGAAAAACCTTAGGTGTTTTTCAATTAGAAGGCGATGGTATGACTAAATATATTCAACAACTAAAACCATCTAGTCTTAACGATGTTTCAGCGATGATTGCTTTGTACAGACCAGGCCCTATGGAACAAATTCCTAAATTCATTGAAGGGAAGCATGGTAAAATACCGACTTATATACATAAAGTTCTCGAAAAAAACTTAGAAGAAACTTATGGAGTTATTGTTTATCAAGATCAAGTATTGTACATATTTAGAGAAATGGCAGGTTATTCTTTGGGAGAGGCAGATATAGTAAGAAAATCTATGGGTAAAAAAATACCAGAGATAATGATTGCTGAAAAAAATAAATTTATTTCTCGATGTATTTCTAATGGTTACGAAGAAAATTTAGCTTCTGAAGTATTCAACTTAATTGTACCATTTGCCGGATATGCATTTAATAAAGCTCATAGTGTGAGTTATGCTGTAATCTCTTATGTTACAGCTTATTTGAAAACTCACTTTTTAGAAGAATTTTTGATAACCTCAATGAATTTACGAATAAATGATTCGGATTCAATAAATAAATTTGTTCAAGAAGCTAAATCAAATGATATTGAAGTTAAGCCACCGAATTTAAATACTAGTATGGATAGATTTGCTTTTTCTGAGATGGATGGAAACAAACATATAATTTTTGGATTGAATGCGATAAAAAATGTAGGGAACAATGTTTCTAAAAGTATAGTTTCAGTACGAGATTCAGTTGATAAATTCAAATCACTAGAAGAAGTTTTTGAGAAAATCGATTCGTCAATTGCTAATACAAAAACATTTGAATCCTTGATTAAAGTGGGAGCTTTCGATGATTTTGGAGATCGATCGGCTATATTAAATAAATTGGAAGATTTGTTAGCAGTTTCCATAAGTATAAATAATGCTAAACGCCATAACCAAGTTTCTATGTTTGCATTTTTACCTGAAGATCAAAAAGTTTCTGCTGAAATTAAATTAGATAAAAATATTATTACAAATCCAATAGATAAGCAGATTTGGGAAAAAGAATTAATTGGATTCAAAATAAGTGTTAATTTGGCAAACGAGAGATTAATTCATAATGCAACTGATGAGTATATTACTTCTCGTGAACAGATTGAAAAATTACCTTATGATCAAAGAAGAAATTTAAAAATTTTAGGGCAACCGATTTCTATTGAGAGATTGACTTATACAGATAAAAATACAAATCAACCTAAAACTTATTTTAAATCTAGAATTGACCTTTTAGATAGCGAAATAGAAACAGTTTGTTTTAATCAAAATTTCAATCATATTTCAATTTGGGATAATCATGAATTAGTTGTTTTAGAAGCATCTGTAAGAAATAAAAATAATCAATTATCAATTTATTTTAATGATGCAACAAAATATGAACCAATAAATGGAGTGGTAAAACCAAATGATAATACCAAATGCTTATCTATAAACATAAAAAGCATTGGAAATGATGATGCTAATTACAAGAATTTGATTAATACTCTTGAGGAATACAAAGGAGAGATACCAGTTTATATTCAATTGAATAATGAAAATATAATTGGTTATGAACACCTACAAGTTTCTCTAGAAGTTAAAGACAAGATTTATAGTATATTAAATGGATATTGTGACGTGGAAATTAAAGAAACAAAAAAATTCATTATAAAGAACTGATTTCTGTGTTAATTGAAAATTTTAAGATAAAACAAGGGTTAGAATTATTATCTATAGATAATAATTCTGAACTTATAGCTCAATTTGAAGATTATTATAAATATTTAAGATCAGAAAATTTAAAATACAATTTAACATCTATAACTGATTTAGATGACTATGTGGATCTACATATTTTAGATTCTTTATCTATTTTTCTTCCTATGCGTCAATATAAAATTGATATTCGTAATGTTATGGATATAGGAACTGGAGCTGGATTTCCGGGATTACCTTTTAAATTATGCAAGCAAGATATAAATTTAACACTCGTTGATTCTGTAAATAAAAAAACAGACTTTCTAAGTAAAATTATTTCAGTTTTAAATGTCAAAAATGTTGAAGTGATTAATGACAGGATTGAAAACTTAGGACATGAAGAAAAATACAGAGAATCACAGGATTTGATTATCTCTAGAGCAGTTGCAAAATTACCGTCTTTAATTGAAGTTTCATTACCTTTACTTAAAGATGGAGGCTACTGTATTTTTCACAAATCAAATTTGTCAGAAAACGAGTATGATTCGATGATTAAAACTGTTGATTTATTTAGTGCTTCTTTGATTGATGTTTTTGAAATTCCATTTAGTTTGGTAAAACGAAATCGTGTTTTAGTTATAATACAAAAATCTAATGATATTGATATTAAATATCCAAGATCGAATAACAAACCATTTAGAAAGCCACTCTTTTAATGGAAATATTAAATAAAATTATTATAATTACAATATAAATTTGTATAAGGTGAGTTATGGAAATATTAAATAAGAAAAGTAGAGTAGTGACCCAAGGTGCCGAACGTGCTGCAGCACGTTCTATGCTAAGAGCAATGGGGCTCAATGATGATGATATGAATAAGCCTTTTATAGGGATAGCAAATTTGGCATCTGATGTAACACCTTGTAATGTTCATTTGGATAGAATTGCGAAAAAAGCTAAAGCAGGAGTAAGGAATGCAGGGATGGTGCCAATGATGTTTGGAACAATAACAATTAGTGATGGTATTTCTATGGGAACCGAAGGTATGAAAGCATCCCTAGTAACTCGTGAAATAATCGCAGATTCAATTGAAGCAGTGGTTTTTGGAGAAAGTTTAGATGGACTTTTGGCTGTGGGAGCTTGTGATAAAAATATGCCCGGTATTATGATGGCAATGGGGAGGTTAAATGTACCTTCTATTTTTGTTTATGGAGGAGCAATTTTACCAGGTAATTACAATGGAGAAGATATTAATGTGCAAGATATGTTTGAAGCCGTAGGTAAGTATTCAAGAGGAGATTTGTCTTTAAAAGAGTTAATTGAAATGGAAAAAGTTGCTTGTCCAGGGGAAGGAGCTTGTTCAGGGATGTTTACAGCTAATACGATGGCTGCTGCTATTGAGGCTATGGGAATGGCAATTCCTGGAGCATCTTCTATTCCAGCAATCGATCCTAGAAATGAGGATGTTGCTATAAAATCAGGAGAATACTTAATTGAGCTTTTAAGAAAGGATATTAAACCTAGAGATATAATGACAAAAAAAGCTTTTGAGAATGCTATTACTGCGGTACTTGCAATGGGAGGATCAACTAATGCTGTCTTGCATTTATTGGCAATTGCTCATGAATCTGGAGTTGATCTTGATATTGAAATTTTTAATACTTTAAGTGATAAAACTCCTTATATAACTGATCTAAGACCTGGCGGAAAATATGTGATGAGTGATGTTGACAAATCAGGTGGAGTACCAGTTATATTGAAAGAATTATTAGACGCAGGACTTTTGCATGGAGATGAATTGACCATCACTGGAAAAACTATGTCTGAAAATTTATCTGATGTGAAAATAAAACCGGATAAAAAAGTAATATATCCTCATACATCCCCTAGAAGTTCTACTGGAGGATTGATTATATTAAAAGGTAATCTGGCACCTGAAGGGGCAGTATTCAAAGTTGCCGGAACTAAGCATATTAAACACGAAGGCCCGGCAAAGGTCTACAATGGTGAAAGAGAAGCATTTAATGCGATTACATCGGGAGAGGTGGTCGATGGAGATGTGGTAATTATAAGATATGAAGGACCGAAGGGTGGTCCTGGAATGCAGGAAATGTTGGCAGTAACAGGAGCTATTATGGGAGCTGGACTTGGTAATACTACTATGTTGATAACAGATGGGAGATTTTCTGGTGCAACTAGAGGCCCAAGTATTGGTCATGTAGCCCCAGAAGCAGCTGTTGGCGGTCCTATAGCTTTTGTGAAAAACGGGGATACTGTTAGTATGGATGCTGACGCAAAACAATTAACCTTACATATAACTGAAGATGAATTTAATAAACGTAAATCTGGTTGGCAAGCGCCACCAACTAGCACAAAAAATGCTTTTTTAAGAAAGTATGCTAAATTGGTTTCCTCTGCGAGTATAGGTGCTGTAACATCAGGTGAATAAAAAGGAGTATTTTGATGAATGAAAACGAATTAACTAGAAGATCTTTTATGAAGACTTTTTTCTTAGGAGGAATGGGTTTCTTTTTATCGATTTTTGGTATGAAATCAAAAAAAGATAAAAAGAAGCAAATGAATGATCTTTTACCAAATGATTCTGTATTTAAATCAAGAGATCAAATTTAACCAATAATTTTTTAAAGGAAATGAAATGTTAGAATTAGAAGGTAAAGTTGCTATTGTAACTGGAGCAGGTAGATTACGAGGAATTGGTAGAGCTGCCGCTGTATCTTTAGCTAAATTAGGCGCCAATGTGGTTGTAACAGGAACAGGAAAAAATCCTGTTGATTACCCAGAAGATGAAAAAGAAATTGGATGGAAAGATATAAATAGTACTGCAGAGCAAATCGAACTAGTGGGATCAAAAGCATTACCACTAGTATCAAATGTAACTTCATCACAATCAGTCAGTGAGATGATAAACGCTACTTTAGATAAATTTGGAAGAATTGATATTCTGGTTAATAATGCTGCTTATGCAAGAGCTGAAGACAGAGTTCCGATTGTCGACCTCCCAGAAGATGTATTTAAAAAAGTAAATGATATTAAGGTATTGGGTAGTTATTTGTGTGCAAAAGCAGTTTCTAAGGTTCTTATGGACCAAGGACAAGGAGGAAAAATTGTAAATCTTTCTTCTACTGCAGGAAAAAGCGGTACTGCAAATACGCTTGCATATAATGCGGCTAATTTTGCCATTGTTGGCATGACTCAATCTATGGCTAGGGAATTAGGTCAATATAATATTAATGTTAATTGTGTTTGTCCAGGTTATACGGAGACTTCTAGAATGGATGGATTGGATATGGAAGCTGCAGCTAAAAATACTGCTATTGGAAGAGTAGGAACGGATGATGAGGTTGGAGATTTAATAGCCCATCTTTGCACTAAAGTTACTTCTTGGATTACAGGTCAATCAATAAATATTAATGGAGGGACAGTAATAGAGCATTAAAATCTGCCCGACCAGGATTCGAACCTGGATCTGAGGATTCAAAGTCCTTCGTGCTACCATTACACCATCGGGCATCGTGTCCCTCAGTATATCAAAAGATTGTCTATTGTTGAAATACACTCTAGCCCACTTTGTAGCCCACTTCTACTTTTTTAAGCTATATTCTATAGAAGTTTGCCGATTGGCTTTCAGGTAGATTATATATATGTATATGGTACTTCGAGAGAGATATATAATCTTTTAATCTTGATACCAATAGACACCAAGATGGTTCAGAAAGTGTAAAAAAGTGTAAGAAATTTCAGGTTGATACAGAGATTTCCCTTCTTGTGTGAAACAAATAGTACATCATTTGTTTCATAGCTTGTTTGGTAAGTAAGTGGTGTAGTTGATGGGTTGGGCGTTGCTTTAATAGGTTTGTTTCTAATGGTTGGATGATTCTTTGGTGGCATGTTGCGTTGGTAGTTCTGTTGGTGGTGGATTGTTAGCTTTAGATGTTGATAGGGGGTATGGCTTAGGTTTTGTTGTTGTAGGTTGTACATACCTTTGGCAAAGTTTTTTAAAAGCAGATATTATAATGAGAGTATAAAACTTTACGTAATAAGGAAAGTACTAGAGGAGATTTGATTTTATGGAAATATTTGGTATTTATAATTCAGATGGTGGTATTGTAGGGGAAATAAAGTACGCTATAGGAAAAATATCTAATTCTAATCATTGTGAACTATGTGATATTACTCATTCCTTAATATATAAAAAAAGAATTTGGAAAAAATTTATAAATGATTTTTCTTTTTCATTTAGGTTACTACATTTAAATGAGCAGTCGAATCATATGGCAAAATTCACTGATGCAAAAACACCTTGTGTGTTGATTGAAAATAATAATGAATATACTATGCTTTTAAATAGCGAAGAGTTGAAAAATTGTGAAGGGAATGTTTCAAAATTTGTTGAAATTTTTAAATCTAAACTTAATTCTATTTAAAATTATATAGATAATATGGAAAATACGATAATAGTGGTTGGGGCTTATACATACCTGTGACAATTTAATTTTCGTTTAACTTTTCTTATTTTATATAACAGATAATCAATGCAATTATAGCTCCACCAATCATTGGAATAGCCAAAGAGTCACACAATTTTTTATATTTTTAAATTTAAAACATTCTTTCAATTTCATAGAATTATGGGCTCATGGAGAACTAGGTTATTAGTTATTCCATCTAGTTTTATCTAAGCTACTTGACCAAAAATCCAATTCGAATTTACAGCTTTGTATATATACTTCTTTCATTTTGTTTTTTTCATATTCAGTACAATTTTCCGCTGTTTTGTCTACAAGTTCAGTCATCCATTCTGACAAATCTTGAAATTCTTGACTTGAATACATTTTGATCCATTCTTTATAAGGCTCATTAATATTTGTTAGTTTTATTGCATTTAATTTTGTTCCTATTTCTGCATACGTTGCCATACAAGGAAGTAAGGCTGCTGTAATTTCAGGGAAATTACATTCATAACCAGTTTTTACTAAGAAATTGGTATACGCACTAGTTGCTGTTGTTGGTATTAATTTTTTTAATGTCGATTCTTCTATGCCTAGTTTTTTGCAGAATGAAATGTGTAACTGCATTTCATTATTGAGTGTTTCTTCAAGTAGGACGCTGAATTTACTCATAGTTTCATAGTCAGGAGATTTTATTGTTGCTAGTCCTAATATTTTGCTGTATTCAATAAGGAAATAATAATCCTGTTCTATGAAATGTTTAAAACAGGAAATATCTAATGATCCATCTGCTATTCTCATCGGAAATTCGTGATTAATAATTAATGACTGAATTTCTTTTGTTTCGGAGTATAGATTTTTAGTGAACCCCATTATTTATTTATATTGATCCTTGATCTCTAGCTTCAATGAATGCATTTTCCATTGCAGATACAGTTTTGTTCACATCATCTTCTGTGTGTGAGGCCATCATTATAAATCTGGCAGCTGACCAAGTATCTACTCCTTGGTTGAGTAAAGATAACCCTAGTTGATGATGTACTGACCCATCATATGCTTTTGCTTCTTCTTCCTTTGTCATAGTTATGATATCTTCAACAGAGTCTGCGTCGACGCCTAGTTTAAAATGAACCAAGGAATCTTGTCCGTATGCTAATCCTGGTATTTCTAGTTTTGATAATACTCCATTTAATCCGTCTACTAATTTCTGACCTCTTTTTGCTGCGATTTCATTAACATTAGAATTTTTAACTATGCTTAATGCCGTTGCACCTGCTGCAGCCGATATGGGGTTTGCGTTAAAAGTACCTGGATGATAAATTCCTTTACTACCCGATGCTTTTTCAATTATGTCCATAAATTCGGCCTTACCTGTTACGCATCCTCCTGGCATTCCTCCTCCTAAAATTTTCGCCCAAGAACTTATGTCGGGCGTAACACCCATATATTCTTCTGCTCCACCTTTGGCAACTCTGAATCCAGTTACAACTTCGTCAAACATTAACACTAAGCCTCTGTCTGTACATAATTGTCTTAATTCTTTAAGGAAAGATTGTCTGATTGGATGAAGTCCCATGTGAGCACCTGTTGGCTCTAACATAACTCCTGCTATATCATCGTCTTTATTTAAAAGATTTTCTAGTATTGAAATATCATTAGGTTGGATAACAATCATTGTATCTAGAATTTGTTGAGGAACTCCATATTCCCAATTGTCATCGGAACCGCCTGTAGCTGAAGCACAATCACTCCATCCATGAAAATGATGCTCAAATTTAACAATTTTATTTTTTCCTGTATAAGCTCGCATGATTCTCATCCCCATCATGTCAGCTTCTGTACCAGAACTTGTAAATCTAATTTTTTCTGCAGAGGAGACTAAATCTTGAATAGCTTTTCCCCAAGCAACTTCTAATTCAGTAGAGGCTCCTGGCAGGCTACCTTTGGCGACAGTTTCACTTACTACTTTCACTATTTCGGGATGTGCATGCCCAAGTAACATTGACCCATGTCCAGATTTGTAATCAACATATTCATTACCATCTATATCCCATTTTTTTGATCCTTCTGAATGGGATATGTAATACGGGAAAGGACTCATCATTCTTGCATCATGTGTAACTCCATTAGGGAACAGGCTTTGAGCAGATTTAAATTTTTCTTCAGATTTTGATCTTGATGCAATGTATTTTTTTTCTATAGGGGTTGTCATATTTCCTCCCAATTAAAACAATATTTATTAATTCTATATGAAATTATATAAGACTTTTTATATTTTTGTAACTAACAATCAAAATTTGTGAATATTTTTGTGTGAAATAAAATTATAATTTAATAATTATAATTCTTAAATGAAGGCTTATATTATGAGAAGTTATGTAGTTGAACTTGAATGTACATACCCAGGATGTGGAGAAAAATATTCTGTGGATGAGATTAACAAATTATGTATTAAATGTGGAAGAGTTTTGTATGCTAGGTATGACATTGAATCTGTGAAGAAAAGCATGTCAAAAGAAGATTTGGTAAATCGAGATCCAAATATGTGGAGATATTTTGAAATGATGCCAGTAAAAGACCCTAGTAATGTTATTTGTTTAGGAGAAGGGTTCACCCCGATTTTCAGAGCTGAAAATTTAGGAAAAATCGAAGGATATACTGATTTGCATATTAAAGATGAAGGATTAAATCCAACAGCATCTTTTAAAGCAAGAGGTATGTCTGCCGCATTATCCAAGGCAAAAGAATTGGGCATAAAAAATGTTACGATGCCTTCTGCAGGGAATGCAGCAGGTGCAATGGCAGCCTATGCTGCTGCAGGAAATCTTGATGCTCATGTGTTTATGCCTAAGGATGCACCAATCATGAACCAAAAAGAATCTATTCTTGCTGGAGCGTCATTGAATTTGATAGATGGCTTGATAAACGATGCCGGTAGATTATCAAATGAATTTGCAGACAAAGAAAATTTATTTGATGTGTCAACTTTAAAAGAACCCTACAGGCAGGAAGGAAAGAAAACCATGGGCTATGAAATTGCTGAACAATTTGATTGGGAATTACCTGATTCGATAATATATCCTACTGGAGGCGGGACAGGAATAGTTGGGATGTGGAAAGCTTTTGACGAAATGGAATCTTTAGGATGGATTGGATCGAAAAGGCCAAAAATGTTTACAATTCAGGCAACAGGATGTGCTCCAATAGTAAAAGCTTTTGAAGAAAATACGCAACATGCAGAATTATGGGAAAACGCTTCTACAAAAGCCGCTGGTATGAGAGTACCTGTTGCAGTTGGGGATTATTTGATTTTACAAGCTTTGAGAGAAAGTGGTGGCGGTGTAGCTGCGATTGAAGATGAAGATATGATCGATAATATGAAATTAATTGCAAGTACTCAAGGTATATTGCCTGCCCCAGAAGGAGCGGCTACATACGTTGGATTAAACAAATTAGTTAGTGAAAAAAAAATAGATAAAGACGAGACAATTTTGTTAATGAATACAGGGTCTGCGTATAAATATTTTGAATTAATGTAAAAAATACCTGTATTTTATTGACACAACAATCACAATCTGTGATACTTTTCACTAGATAAATTAAGTGAGGTTAAAATGGATCCATTTGCTATAACTCAGCAAGACTACATTGAACTACACAAAATAGTAAATAATATTTGGCTTATGCTTGTTTGTGCATTTTCTTTTTCAGGAAACATGCTACTTGCTCACGCAATTATTCCTTCTCTTTTGGAATCAGGCTCCGTAAGTAAAAGTTGGAATAAATTTAGAGCTCCATTTTATTTTATGGGATTTATATCGGCAACTGCTTATGTGGGTTTAGCAGTTTATTCAATTATTTTAGGCGATGTTATTAGTAATTTCTGGTCCGATTATTGGATTTAATATGATAGAGGAAAGAATTTGATTCCAGGTGATTATAGAGTACCAAAAATAAGTAAGAAATTTTTAATAATTTCTGGTATTGGTGGATTTATCACTACAGTACTTATTATAGTTGTGGGAATTTTTGTTGGATCTGCTTGGTGGACGCAACCTTTATTTGGATTTGACGAAGGTCCTGATCAACCAATAGCATTTAAACATGCGCCGCACGTTAAGCAACTAGGGATGAAATGCACATATTGCCATAGATTTGGTACTGAAGGAGCAGCAGCGGCTGCTATACCGCCCGTAGAATTTTGTATGTCATGCCATAGAATTGTTGGTGATGACAAAGGTGAAATTGCAAAAATCAGAGATACTTACGAAGGTGGAAAACCTATTGATTGGGTCAGAGTGCATAGACTACCTGATCATGCGAAATTTTATCATCCACCTCATATAAAGAAATTATCTGAAAAAAATAACATCGAAGCAAGTGAGGTTTGTTCAACTTGTCATGGCGATGTTGCTTCTATGACCAAAGTTAAACAAGTGTCTCCTATGAAAATGGGATGGTGTGTGGATTGTCATAAAGCGAATGGTGCATCTACAGACTGTACGACTTGTCATTATTAGGATTAATAAATTATGAATATAACTAGAAGAGAATTTTTAAAATTAATTGGAGGCGGTGGAGCAGGCGCTGTAATATTTAGTGCTTGTGGAGTGCCAGAAGAAGAATTGTATTTTCAATCTCCAAATAAACTTCCTGAAGATCAAGTCACAGGTATAGATAACTGGTATGCAACTTTGGGTTCTAATGGAGAAGGCTTGGCTATTAGAATTATGGAAGGCCGTGCTAAAAAAGTTGAAGGCAATACTGATTATCCTGTTAATACTGGGTCTCATAGCATTTCTAGTGAGGCAGAATTACAGATGCTTTATCACCCAGACAGAATTCAGGCTCCGTTAGTTAGGAAAGAAGGCACTAACAGAGGTGCTGAAAAATGGGAAGAAATAAGCTGGACCGACGCGTATAAAAGAATAGCTTCTCAGTTGGACAGATTGGGTAACTCTAAAGCTAGTATTGTTTCCAAACCACTAAGAGGTAGAACCGGATCTGTATTAAGCGCTTTTGCTAGTGAAATGGGAAATAAGGAGATAATTTTTACTGCATTTGATGATTCTAATGTTTTGTCAGCACTTCAAAAAATCACAGGCAGTTCTAATATGCCAAAATTTGACATAGCTCATTCAGATTTATTGCTAAATTTTGGAATGGATATGTTTAATTCTAATCATTCAGAAGCTATGTTTGGGAGACTTTATGGGCAATTTAGAGATGCTCCAAGAGGTACAATGTATCAAATTGAATCAAGATTGTCTTTGACGGCAACAAATGCTGATGAGTGGATATATTGCAAACCAGGTTCACAAGGCTTGATTGCTTCCTCAATCGCATATGTTCTTATTTCAAAAAATATGATTAAAACTGATTTTGCTAAGAAATTAAACATACAAGATTTGAAACAATACTCCCCTAAAAATGTATCTACTATTACTGGAATGAGCGAAGAGAAAATCGAATATTTGGCACAAAAATTATCGGAAGCAAAACACCCATTAATTATCGGAGGTGATGAAGCATCTGCAAATTCTAATGGAACATCTAGCGTAGAAGCTATATATGCTCTTAATGTATTGATGGGGAATATTAATAAAGAAGGTGGAATAATTATTAACCCAGACTCTCCATTAGATGACTTGAGAGGATCTAGATTTGAAGGTAATTATAAAAAAACATTAGATTTAGTGAGTAATATTAAATCTGGATCTGTTAATTCTCTATTTATTAATGATATTGATCTTAACTATTACTTACCCACAAGTTTGGACTTTAAATCAGCATTAAGTAAATTAGAATTAATTGTTTCTTTTAACTCATTTGTAGATGACACATCTAAATATGCTGATATTATATTACCTTTGAATACTCAATTTGAATCATGGGGGAATGATGTTCCATCTATTGGTCCAGGATATCAAGTTGTTGGATTCCAACAACCAGTAGTTAAAAGCCAATTTAGTCATAAAGGTAAGTATTCTGGTACAAAAGATTTGAGTGATATTATTATCGAACTATCAGATGAAATAGGAGTAAAAAATAAATACTCTGGTAAAAAGATTAAAGATATTTTAATGGAAGATGCTCAAGTGTTATGGAAATTAAATAGAGGATCAATTACAGCTGCTGATTTCAAATCTTTTTGGAATGGAGTGCTTTCAAGAGGAGGATGGTGGGATATTAATTCTAAAGTTAATAACAATGTTCAATCGAATATCACTAATTGGCCTAAAGTTCAAACTCTAAAATTCAGTAATGTATCTGGTAAGGATTCTTTCCATTTAGTTCCATTCCGTACTAAAGTAGGAGATGGCAGCTTTGCGAAGTCGCCATGGTTACAAGGATTGACTGACCCTTTAACTACGATAGCGTGGGAAACTTGGGTTGAAATCAATTATGATTTGGCAAAAAAGATGAAAATAAAAGAGGGGGACATCATTGAAATAAGTAATTCAAATAATGAATCCATTAAAGCAGCAGCATATCCCAATCCTTCTGTTTCTCCAGAAGTTGTAACTGTCCCTGTAGGAGGCGGTCAAGAATCAGGATCATATACTAAAAATGTGGGATCTAATGTATATTCTATTTTAGATGTGCAATTAGATGATAATATTGGTACACATGCGTGGGCCGCAACAAAAGTAAAAATACGAAACACTGGTAATAATATCGCTATCCCTAAATTCGAAGGAAGATTCGAGGAATTGAAAAGAGATCCTCATAACCATGTAATCAAAATCACAACATCAGATTCAGATGATAGCGATCATCATTAATAGGAGATAATTAAAATGAAACAATCAAAATGGGGAATGGTAGTAGATTTAGACAAATGTAATGGGTGTCAAGCTTGTGTTGTTGCTTGTCAATCTGAGAATAATATTCCTCTACAAAAAAAATCAGACTATGATGAAAATAGAGTTATTCAATGGATTAGAGTTGAGCGATATTGGGAAGGATCTTTCCCTGACGTTAAAGCAAAATTTATTCCTATAATGTGTCAACACTGTGATGAAGCTCCTTGCGAACCAGTATGTCCAGTATATGCTTCATATCACAATAATGAAGGTTTGAATGTTCAAGTATACAATAGATGTATTGGTACAAGATTTTGTGCGAACAACTGCCCTTACCAAGTTAGATTTTTTAATTTTTGGGAAGCTGAATGGCCTGATTCTTTAAAGAATCAATTAAACCCCGATGTAACCGTCAGATCTAGAGGTATTATGGAAAAATGTACCTTTTGTGTTCAGAAGATTAGAAGAACAAAACGAGATGCTAAAGTAAATGGTTTTGAAATCGAAGATGGAGCAAGAGAAATTAATCCTGCATGCGTAAATTCTTGTAATACAGAAGCTTTAATATTTGGTGATATGAATAATCCTGAAAGTAAGATTTCGAGGATTAAGGCAAAAGAAGAAAAGAAAGACGGAAGAGGATACCATTTGATGGAACATTATGGTACTTCTCCAAACGTTCTTTACTTAAAAAAAGTTGATAATTCAAAAAAATCACATTCACATTAAAGAAAAATGAAGAAAATAAAAAACAATTTAATATTTACAGAAAGAGTCATTGAAAGATCTTTGGGAAAAGTTCCTGTTAATAAAGAATTAATCAATATTCACAATAGGAAACGAGGTAATACGTTCAATTCATTTCTTTATATTACTGCATTTTTATCTGTTTTTGGAATCATAGGAATAATTCTAAGAATTATGAATGGCTTTGATGACATGAGTGCCTGGTCATATTATGTAACAGCTTGCATGTTTATATTTACAACCTTTATGGGAGCCCCAATGGTATCTATGGCTACAAAAGTAGCAAGAGGTAATTGGAGAAGGCCCATATCTCGAATGTCAGAAATATTTTGTATATCTGGTATAGCTGGATTAATATTTTTCACGCCAATACTTTGGGTACTCCCTAGCTTGGAAGATGGTAGAAAAACATTATGGTTTTTTGATCCAGGTAAAGTACCTGCCTATTCTCCGCACATATGGTCAACTTTAGCATTGCTTGGGTTTGTATTAACTGCTTTAACTTTATTATGGCTAAATGCCAGACCTGATTTTGCAATATTAAGAGATAAATCCAAGGGTAAAAGTAAAATATATTCTTTCTTGGCCTATGGTTGGGTTGGATCTACTCATCAATGGGGATCACTAAGAGATAGGGTGAGTGTTTTAGGTATTTTTTACTTTATGCTTCTATTAACTGTAAATTATTTTTTTGCATCAGATTTCTTAATGGCATTGATACCTGGATGGGTTGACTCTCTGTATCCAGTGACGCTTTCACACAATGCAATACAAGGTGGTGTAGCAATATTAACTATTGCCGTATTTATTATGTGGAAATGGGGAGGATATCAAAATTTTATTGGGCTTGATCAATTATGGGGATTGGGAAAATTACTTTTCGGGATTTCTTTATTATGGTTTTGGTTTTTCATTTCTAGCTTAATGGTTCTTTGGTATGGGAAAAAACCCAACGAAAGAGATGTACTGCAATTATTAATGTTTGGAAAATATTTACCAATATTTTTATTTACTTTTTTCTTTGTGTGTATTATTCCATTTTTTGCACTAACTTTAGATAGCATAAGAAAATCTTATTACGGCCCTCCGATAATAGCCTTAAGTGTTTTAATCGGAAACTTTTTAGATAGATTCAGGCATTATGGATCTGCTTATTCTTTAGATCGAACAATAGATGATGCGACTCACCGATTTGCTTCTTTACCTGATATAGCTATCCCAAACATGGTTGATTTGATGGTGATTTTTGGAGCTGTTTCTATGCCATTATTTTTTATTTTAATAATATCAAAATATGTTCCTGTTATAAGCTTATGGGAAAACAGAGAATATTTATTATATGGAAGTCATGAAAAATATTATAAAACAGAAGTACTTGTAGAAGGGAAACCTTATTAGATGGAGTTTATATAAATGCAAGAGCATCAACAGTTATCAGATAGTGAAATAACAGAGGACTTAACAGCGCCTGTAATACGTTCTGCTAGATGGTTTTGGTCTTTCGTTGGATCATTAGGATTTATAATGCTTGTAGGCATATCTGGTTATATATATGAATTATATAGTGGGCTTGGTGTGACAGGAGTGCAACGACCAGTGTACTGGGGAGCTTATATTACTAATTTCGTATTTTGGATAGGAATAAGCCATGCTGGAATTATGGTCTCAGCAATATTACGATTAACTCAAGCAGAATGGAAACGACCTATTACTAGAGCAGCTGAAGTTTTAACATTGTTCTCACTTATAGCAGCATTAAGTAATATTTTGTTTCACGTAGGTAGACCATGGAGAATATATTGGATAACACCTCTTCCTCCTATATTTATTGGCTTTGATTTTGCTAGAGGAATTTGGCCTAATGTACGATCACCATTCGTATGGGATCCTGTTGCAGTGGGAACCTATTTATTGAGTACAATTCTATTTGTATATACATGTCTAATTCCTGACATTGCTTTAGTAAGAGATAAAGTAAAATCTGGCCCTGCTAAAATTGTTTATAGCATACTTGCTTTAGGATTTAGAGGCACCCCAAGGCAATGGAAAGTTCAAGCTACTGCTCCAATATTGTTGTCTGCATTAGTTTTGCCTATATTTGTTTCTGTTCATAGTATCGTTTCATGGGACTTTGCCGTTTCAATTGCTGTTGAAGGTTGGCATTCAACTATATTTGCTCCATATTTTATAATTGGGGCAATTCATTCTGGAGTATCGGGAGTTGTGACTTTGATGGCAGGATTACTATGGTTATATAAATTAGACAAATATATCAAACCTGATCATTTCGATGCTATAGGAAGATTATTGGTTGTTGTAGCGACAATTTGGTTTTTCGCCTTATTTTTAGAATGGATATATGCGTTATATCCATTAGAAGATCCAGAAATTGCATTAAGAAATATGCAAGTGTCTCAACCTCCGTGGAGTTATTTGTTTATTGTATTTTTACTTACCGGATTTTTTATTCCAGTAAGTGCATGGCTATTTAAAAGTGTAAGAAGGAATCCAATGTGGATGTTCTTTACAACTATACTAGTTAACATTGGTATGTGGTTAGAGAGATTTTTAATTATTGTACCGGGATTATCTAGAAGAACTGAATTGAGCTTTAATTGGGGTTCATATGCCCCTAGTTTAGTTGAAATTGGATTAGTAGCATTTACATTTGCGTTTGTTATATGTGGAATTATTGTTTTTGCTAGAATCTTTCCTTTGATACCTCCTTTTGATATAAAAGAAGGTATGAGATTTAGGCATGTAATAAAAATTGGAAAAAAGAATATCTCAGCAGTTGTAAGGGAGTAAACAATGGCTAATAAAAGTGTTTTAGGATTATTTATAGACGAAAATGAAGCAGGAGATGCCTTGTCTTCTTTGAGAAAAGCGAAGTATCAAGACAATGAGTTTGAAGTTATGACTGGAACACCATATCCTCATGGAACATTTGGTGAAGCTCATCCAAAACTTCGATTACATAGATTTCCGATCTTTGGCGCAGTTATAGGATTTACTGTAGCTTTGATAATTACAGTTGGAACGCAATTAGCTTACCCACTGGTCACTGGAGGGAAACCTGTTTTATCAATTCCTCCTATGTTAGTTATATTTTATGAAATGACGCTTTTATTTTCTGTTATTGTGACAGTATTTGGAGCTTTGTTCGAATCTAGATTACCAAAGATTTTTATGGGAGCTTATGACGAACGAATTATGACAGAAGGATATATTGGAGTTGTTGTTACAGTGCCCATTGACAGAATATCAAAAGCAGAAGAAATACTTAAAAAATCTGGAGCAGAGTCAACCAAGAGGGGTTGGGAAGAAGAACGAATACTTAAAAAATCTGGAGCAAAGTCAACTAAAAGGGGTTAAAAAGAGTGATGATGTTGAACAAAATATTAATAAAACAAATCAGTTTATTTTTATCATTTGCTATAGTATTAGTGTTAGTTTCATGTACAGCAAATATAAAAACTGGTGAAGTTAAAATTTTAGGTGAGACAGCTACAATTCATTTGCCTGCAATCCCCGGATCAGGTAGCCATGCTATTTTGATTTTTACTGAAATGCATTACCAACCATCCTATAAAAGCCAAGAAATTCCTCGAATAATGCCTCATTCTGAAGCTGTTCCTATGAACGGTAAAGAGCTTACTAGAAATACAATGGAATATAAAGCTTTACAAATACCTGTTAATTATGATGTTGATAATCAATTAACTCTTGGTAATAAATTATACGCCGAAAATTGTATATTTTGTCATGGCTCTAATTTAGATGGGAATGGAGCATATCGAGACTATGTGAATATAAAAACTGTTGAAGGTAAAGTAATTAATAAAGGCGCGTATCCTGCCAATTTACTTTCAGAAAAAACTTCGAACTCTTCGGATGGAGAGCTTTTTGCATTTATATCTAAAGGATCTAGAACTGGTCTTGCTCAATACGAACAAGGTTTAGAAATTAAATCAGGGATGCTTCCTTACGATTCGATATTAACAGAACAAGAAAGATGGGCACTAGTCTCATATTTACGTTCTGTTCAAAAGGAATGACAATGGTTGATAACAAACCTTGTAATAACCCTAACTGCAAATGTGTTAATTGCGCTTGCGACCCATGTGATTGCTAAATAAACAAACTTGGGGCTAACAACGATAAAAGATTTTATGGATTAGATGCATTGAGAGCAATTGCTATGCTACTAGGTATAGTTCTGCATGCAGCATTACCTTATGTTAACATGGATATTCCGGATTGACCTTCTGACAAATCAGATTCAGAAATTACATCTATAATAGTTCAATTTATTCAATTATGGAGAATACCTGTTTTTTCATTTTATCTGGGTTTTTTTCTCATTTATTAATATCGCGTAACGGTTTGACTTATTGGTGGGAAAATAGAATTTTAAGAATATTATTACCTTTGATTATTTTTAGCCTGCTAATGATGACAACTGTTCCTTGGATCGTGAAATTTGGATATACTCAAAAATTAGAATTCTTTTATTCTTTTGAAGGATACCTTATCACTTATGGTTTCTTTGGCATTTACTAATATTTCTTGTTTTTTCAGCTATCCTAAAATTGTATTTTTTAATTATTAGTAAATTATTAATATTTTTTAAACTTAATAAATTAATAAATCTACTTTCTAAAATAAATCATTATTTCTTGAAATTTGTATTTTATTCTAAAATCCCTATTCCTTTCATTTTTGTTATTTCAATTTTCAGTTTAGGAGAAACAGGACCTGGTTTAATATTGACCCTGTTCTTTCAGGAATGTATTTTATGTTTGGCTATCAGATATTTAATAATCGTAATCTACAAAATATAGTCAGGACTTGGAAATATTATTCTCTTACAAGTATTTTTTTCTTTGTACTATACACTTTAATTAATTTAGAAATTATTAAACTTGATTTTGAAAGTCACCCTGTTTATTGGATTCCATATATTTTAATATAATTTTTGTTCTGTGTTTTTTTCCTTATTTTTTATAGGTCTATTTGAATGCAAATTAATTAGTTTTACTAAAATATTCAGAATCTTTGCAGATAGTGCATATTGGATATACCTAATTCATTTTTCGATAGTTACTTTTATTACTTTTTTTATGTTCAAATTTAATTTTTCAATTGAATTAAAATTAATGCTATCAATTTTATTAACCACATTAATTTCATATATAAGTTATAAATACTTAGTTAGATCTACATATTTAGGGGTTTTACTCAATGGCAAGAAGAGAAAATTTAGTTGGGAAATGTTTGAGTAGCTGATTTTAGCAAATCATTTGACCCATATTGTTTTAGCAACATTGAGTGCTAAATCTAAAGTTTTTTTATTTACTTTAATATTAATAATTCCCCTCGTATCAGATATTTCTTCTATGGTTATTTTTGAGCCAGGAATTATATTATTTTTATGTAAAAAATCAACAAATTCTGAATTTTCTGGAGGTATTTTAGATATTATATATGTTTTATTTATGGATGTTTCTGAAAGTGGTATTATTTTTTCTGTCTTAAATTTTTGTGATCCTGGAATATCCTGACCAAATGGATCTTTTACAGGGTATTCAAGTAATTTATCTATAGCATTTTCTACTTCTTGAGACATTGCATGTTCTAATCTATGGGCTTCCTGAAAGACATCTTTTAATTCTATTTTCAAAGTTTCATGTATGAATTTCCCAGCGAGTCGAAATCTTTTCGTTTGTTCTTTA
Organism: Dehalococcoidia bacterium; assembly: GCA_029936815.1. Lineage (GTDB taxonomy): Bacteria > Chloroflexota > Dehalococcoidia > Lucifugimonadales. The sequence continues at coordinate 33,047 of JAPYRX010000007.1, read as the reverse complement.
GCAGAAATTTTACCGTATTCTGTTAGAAATATTTCATTATTTTTGTTTTTAGTAATAAGATGATCTCTTATCATTCGCTTCAACATTCCTGTAACAGTTGGTAAGCTCGTACCCAAATTTTCAGAAGATGGTAGGAGTTTTATATATTCAAGAAGAGTACTGGCAGTGATTTTTTCATGTTTTTCATCTAGTAAAAACATTGCATACAAATAATTTTCTGTATTAGAGGACAATTTTCTATGAACAGGACATTTTATACTTTCCCATTTTCTTAATTGTTTTTTTGTGGTCATGATTGTTTTATTTTAAAAAATTAATTAATTTCTATGATATTATTTTAGTATAATTTATTTTTCGCAATACTAAAATGGGCTTACTTAAAAATATACTCTTATGGACATCTAAAAATGATTGGATTTCTAATAAATTACCAAAATATAAATTTGTTAAAAATTCATTGTCAAGATTTATGCCTGGCGAAACTTTAGTAGAAGCATTAAATGAATGTGTAAAATTAGAGAATTTGAACTATGGAACTATTATCACTTATCTTGGTGAAAACACTACTGAGCGGGAACAAACATATAAAATTGTTCACCATTACATAAATGCATTAAATGATATAAAGACTAAATCTCTTGGAACTTTAATATCTGTAAAATTAACTCAACTAGGCTTAGATATAGATATTAATTTATGTATTGAAAATATGCAAAAATTACTAAAAGTTGCAAATGATAACAATGCATTTATTTGGGTTGATATGGAAGAGTATTGTTATTTAGATAAAACACTTCAAGTTTATAATGATTTGAAAAAAATGAATAATAATATAGGAATCACATTACAAGCTTATCTATTTCGGACAGAGAAAGATTTGATAGATTTATTACCTCAGGCTACTTATATAAGATTAGTTAAAGGGGCGTATATAGAATCTAGTGATGTTTCAATGAAAATCAAGAACGATATTGATGAAAACTATTTAAAGCTTAGTAAAATAATGTTATCAAAGGAATATTTGGGAAACGGATTCAAACCTTCTTTTGCAACACATGATGATGATATTATTAACTTTATCAATACTGAAGCAAGTAACCAACATATAGATTGTTCTTTATATGAAATTAGTATGCTGTATGGAATCAGAAGAAATCTACAAAACAAATTGGTTAAGGAAAGTCAAAATATTAAAATCCTAATTAGCTATGGGGAAGAATGGTTCCCATGGTATATAAGAAGAATTGCTGAAAACCCAAAAAATTTGCTATTGCTTGTAAAATAATATTTGGTTTGTAATTCTTATGTTAGGGTTAAGAAATCCAAGAATCTATTTTTTCTTGCGTAGCTACTTCGTAGAATTCAATTTCATATGAATCAATAAGTGCTACAAGTTTAGGGGAATTTTCCATTACTGAACTTGGTACACCCGTTGGTACTTTTAATTCTCCTAGAGATTCTTGTGTCCATTCAGCACAAACCACTATTTCTTTTCCAGGAGTGGCTTTTCCTCCAATATATATTGTAGCTTTATCTCTACCTTGTTCTTCTTCATATGCCTTGCATATTTTGGTTAACAAATCAGCAGTTTTCGGAACGTTTGCTCTATTACTCACTTTACATACTCTTCTTACTAAAAACATTGATTTCTCCTATTATGATTTCATCAAATAATATAGTACAACATATTAACAATAAAATTATTCTGTATTAATATGTTGTACTATTTTTATTTTATTAATATTTTTCAGTCTTCAATTTCTACAATTATTTCAATTTCTACAGGAATGTTTCCTGGTAGAGATCCCATTCCAACTGCTGATCTTGCATGTTTCCCTTTGTCTCCAAACACTTCGACCATTAAATCTGAACAGCCGTTAGCAACTGCAGGTTGGTCTACAAAGTCAGTAGTGCAATTTACCATTGTAAGCAATTTGACGATTCTTTTAACTTTATCTAGATCGCCAACTTGACCTTTAAGTCTAGCAATCACACCTATTCCTGTACTTTTAGCTGCTTCGTATCCTTCTTCAGCTGTTAAGTCTTGGCCAACTTTGCCTTTCATATTAGGATCACTTGGCCCTAATCCTGATAAATATAATAAGTTACCGGTTCGTACACCAGGAACATAATTAGCTATCGGTGCTTGTTCAACTGGAAGAGTTATTCCCATTGAAGCTAGTTTGTCATCTATTTTTCCCATTTTATTCTCCTTGATATGTTGGAATTTGTAATATTATTATAATACTATTATTAGATAAATGTTATAAATATAAATAAATTATAGGTTTTAATTTTGAATTATGAATCCAACATGAATTGGCACAGCGTTCCACCAGGTATAGATTGGGGCGAAGTTGCAGGAACTGCTGTTGATAAAGATAATAATATAATTGTTTTTGCTCGAGGTAAAACATCAGTTGTAGTTTTAAACTCAAGCGGGGAATATATAAATAGCTTTGGTAAGGGAGAGTTTCTTAGGCCGCATTCAATTAGGATTGATTCTGAAAATTATTATTGGTTTGTGGATGATGGAGATCACACAGTAAAAAAATATAATTCAGATGGAGAAAAAATAATGACAATTGGCATTCCTAATTCTCCGTCGATTCAGCATTCTGGTTTGCCATTTAACCGATGCACAGACATAGCAGTAGATTACGAATCAGAATCAGTATATATATCTGATGGGTATGGTAATTCTAGTATTCATAAATATTCTATGAAGGGGAAATTGATTAAATCTTGGGGATCACCTGGGACAGATGAATCTCAATTTAATATTGTTCATAATATTGTAATGGATTCGAATGGGCTATTATATGTGGCGGACAGAGAAAATCATAGAGTTCAGATTTTCGATAGAAATGGGGTATATATAGATCAAATAGTTAATATGCATAGACCTTGTGCTTTAGGGATTTCTGATAATAAATTATATGTAGGAGAGCTAGGATACGGAATGTCTGTGAATCAAGACGTCCCTAATATAGGACCTAGAATAAGTATTTATAATTTGGAAAAAAAATTGTTATTTAGATGGGGAGAAGGATTTGGTGGTCAATCAAATCAATTGTATGCCCCCCATTCAATTGCAATAGATGATAATCAAAATTTATACTTGGGTGAAGTGAGTAAAACTAATATGAAAAATATTGGATTAGGAGAAATTAAATATAAAGGGTTACGGAAGTTAAAATATTTATCTTAATCACTTGGTAAAAATTTTTCTTCATTTACTAATAACTCCATTGCATTACCAATATTTAGATAATATATAATCGGAGAGTTCCCGTTTTTAATTGCTACTCTATTTGAATCTATTTGTTTTAATCTGATTCTAGTAATTGTAGATGATGTTTTAGGTTTTGGAATAAAAGTGAATAAAGCATCAGATTGATTGAAATCAACTTCTTTTGACTCTTCGTCTGTCAAAAATCCATCAGCAAGAAGCAATTGAGTTTGATTAGCATACTGTCCTACTTTGTTAGAGTCTAATATGAGATCAGGATTTTCATTTAGAATCCATCCTTGATCAGAAAGGTTGATTTCAAATTCTTTGTCCGGATACGAAAATGTTATTGATTGAATATTCTGAGGTGGAAAATTTAATATTATTGGATTTCTCCACAGATTAGGATCTGTGGCAAATATATTTTCATAAGGACAAGTGAACCCGTAAATTTCATCAATATTAATTTTTTTAACAAAACATGTTTTAGTGTCTTGATCCCATTTACCAACTAGAAATTCTTCTTGCAAAGTTGACTCGATAAAAAATCTTACTAAAATTTTATTTGAATCATCAAATCCCATTCTTTCGAAATTTTTAGGATTTATAGACATTAATTCTGATTTTTGTATATTGGCTATAGCTTTCCAAAAAAGCGATAATTTAGGTTCAAATACAGTTTGTTTACCAATTCTCCAAGAGTCATTTCTTTTATATAAACTTGATGTGTTTTGTTCATTGCTAATCTGAACGCTATTTATAATAGTCGGGTCTATAAAAATTATTCCAGTTTCATCATATATTTGATTAGTATTAGATAGTAAAATTTTAATCCCAGCAAAAAATATACTGATGAATATAAATATTGAAAATAATATTAATGTTGGTTTATTTTTCATTTTTAAATACTTTATTTTGAATAGATTTTCTATTTGTATATCTTGCAAATCCAAATATTATCAAAATGATTGGAGTAGTTACATAATTTAAATTTTTTGTTAAAGATTGATGACTGAAAAACGAGCCTTTTGATGACCAGTCTAATGTTCTTTCTCTTATTACTTTTGATCTGATATCTGCTAATTGATTTTCTTGAGCTAACCAATCGACCATATTCATACCAAGTGCGTAATTAGACTGATTTCTTCCAGCAATATTATCAGTTAACCATTCAGAATCAGAAACAATTATTGATCTTATAGTTACTTCAGGATTGATTTCATTGCTTTCAATTTTAACTCCTAATACCTGAGATCCTGTATTATCACTGTTAGGATTAAATTTTGCATTCGGGCTCAAATCTTGATAGTCATATTGTATAGAAGTGGTTGGTGATGTAATGATTATCGGATCAGTTTTAATATTATTAATTAATGGTTTTATTAGTTCTATTGAGCTTACCCAAGGAAACAGAGTAGAATTCACTTTACCAGTCACTTTTGAATCATTAGGAGGAGTCCTGATCCAATAAGGGTAGGGTAATAATACTTCACCAGATTGCGTGCCAAATGGCAATGTTTCATATGATACAAGGTCATATAACATGTTATTTTTTATTATGATGCCAAATTTTTCCCATATGCGTGCCCCGCTAAATTCATTGTGATAAGCACTCATTCTATTTTTATCAATATTAACAGTATCTACAAGAACAAAAAAACTTACTCCCTGAAGGATTAAATCATGTATTTTATTCTCCGTAAAAATTGAATCCATGTTTACATTTTCATAATTTCCACCTGCCATAATAAAAACATCAGGTGTATCTTTAATATTATTCATTTCATTAATATTAATAACAGATATGTCATATTGTTGTGACAATAATGAAATGAACGACCCCATACTTGCATTTGTTTTAGAAGATGGAATATCAATAAAAGCTATTGTTTTTTTTGTGTTATTTAACATCTTAAAAGTTAAAGAAGATATCTTATACTCCAGTCCATCTAAAGATTCAATATATGGCACAACTTCTTTGTTATTAGCATATGCGATTGTCATGCCCAAATAACCAGTTTTAACCTGAAATTCTCCTTGCCTCTGAATGTTAAATTGAACCGGGGGGATTCCAGCAAATTCAGATTCTTCTTTGTCTTTTTCATCTACATCCGGATATCTATGTTTTACTTTTATATATTCAGATCTGGCATCGAGATCGGAAAGAAAATCGTTTACATCCCTTGCTGTTAATGCTGTATTAATTGGGGGATCTTTTGATTCATATAAAGTTATTGTTACGTAATCATCGAGGTTGTCAAATATATTTTTAGTTGAAGGAGCTAAAGAATACACTTTGTCTTCTGTGAGATCTATTCTTCCTTGGATTGAACTTCCAAACCAAGCAAAAAGTAAGCTTAAAATAACAAGGCTTCCAACGCCAACTCTTAGATTTCTGTATTGAGGAGAGTCACTATTTAGGCTTTTACCTTTTGTATTAAGGTATGTCAAACTCAAAAAAGCAATATCAATAGATATGAAATAAAGTAAATCTCTTAGGTCAATCAATCCTCTTGTAATAGAAGAAAAATGAGTTAGAGGACTTAAATCTTGAAGTAAAATTGATAAAGATGAGGGTAATGTAATATTTATAAAATCCAAACCTAAGACTAAAAGAAGCATACTTATAGTTAAAGAAATAATAAATGCAACTATTTGGTTTTTGGTTAGGCTGGAAGAAAATAATCCAATGCTTACCAAAGAAGATGCTAATAGGATAGCTCCAATATATTGAGCAAAGAGGGCTCCGTAATCTAAATTGCCTGCAAAACTAAGGGATATTGGGATTAGCAAAGTTCCTAATATGCCAATTGTTATGAATAAAAGTCCTGCAAAAAATTTTGCTAATATTACTGTTGTTCCTCTAACAGGTTGTGTGAATAAAATTTCAAGAGTTCCATCTCTTTGTTCTTCAGAAAAAAGACGCATAGAAACTGCAGGTATATAAATAGATAAAATCCAAGGCAAGAGAGAAAACATTGGTCTTAGTGAGGCTTCGTTAGTAGTATCTATTGTTCTGAAATAAAGAAATGCGATAGCTACTACAAAAATTATATTTAATATATAACCAGTAGGTTGATCAAAATATGACCTTAGATCTTTTTTTAATATTGTTAACAGTTGTTTCATAATTCTGAGTTGCCTTCTCCAATTGTCAAAAATTTAAATACATCTTCAAGTTTTGGAGATGTTTTATTCATATTTAATATGATCCAATTTTCTTTTACTGCTTTTTCAAATATATCTCTTCTAGGGTCAAATCCATCTTCTAGAAATATATTCAGTTTTTTAGATTCATTATTTTCTATAATTTTAATGTCTTTAATTCCATCTATAGAATTTAATTTTGATTGAATATTATCGCCTATGATTTCAAGTTCTATATTTTGGTTTTTATTTTGAGTGTGCAGAATATCATTAATTGTTCCTTCTGCAATTAATTTACCTTTGTTAATGAGTATAATTCTAGAACAAGTTGTTTCTACTTCTTGCAATACATGAGTTGAAAGCATTATTGTTCGCTGCTCCCCTAATGATTTTATCAAATTCCTCATTGATACTCTTTGATTTGGATCTAATCCTTCAGTTGGTTCATCTAGTATTAGAATTTCAGGTTGATGTAGAATAGCTTGCGCTAATCCTACTCTTTGCCTATAACCCTTGGAAAGTTGGTTGATAGGGCTATAATAATATTCATGTATCCCTGTTTCATCTATAGCATTAGAAAGATTGTTATTGTAATCAGATTTACTTAAATCTCTCAAATCACCAATTAGTTTCAAATAATCTTTAACAAGCATTTCTCCATAAAGAGGATTACTTTCAGGAAGATAGCCTATTTTTTTTCTAGTTTCTATATCGGAGTCTTTGGTATTAATGGAATCTATAAATATATCGCCAGAATTTTGAGTATAATACGAAGTTAATAATCTCATAGTTGTGCTTTTCCCAGCTCCATTGGGACCAAGAAAACCTATGACTTCTCCTTTGTTAATAGAAAAACTTATTTTATTGACTGCAATCCTTGAACCAAAAACTTTCGTTACATTATCTACTAATATTTTTGGTTTATTATTATTATTTTGTTCTTGTTTTAGATTATCCATAATATTGTAGGTTTAAAAAAGCTAGAAATATATTCTAACAGAAATAATATAATCCTATAATTTATTTAAGTATATTAAATAATTAATTCACTAGTAGATATTTACAGATTAGATATTTATAATGACATATCAATAGTTAAAATGATCATTTCATTAGGAAGTAAAATGTCTGATACAACCAAGTCTTTATATAAAAGTTATATTATCGAAGAATATTTCGCCAAAGAAAAACCTTATTATGTTCCTGTTGGAGATGAAATAGAATTATTTGAAGCAGCTTACAAGCAGAAAATTCCAATTTTATTCAAGGGGCCTACTGGCTGTGGTAAAACTAGATTTGTTGAATACATGGCTTACAAATTGGGTCAGGAAATGGAATTAACAGGTGAAAAGAATCCAGATGAATCAAAACCAAACATCCCATTGGTAACAATTGCGTGTCATGAAGACCTTACAGCTAGCGATCTCGTAGGGCGATATTTATTAGAAGGCGATTCTACTGTATGGATGGACGGACCTTTAACTCGTGCTGTTAAAGCAGGAGGTATTTGTTATTTAGATGAAGTGGTGGAAGCAAGGAAAGATACTACTGTAATAATTCATCCATTAACCGATCACAGAAGGATATTACCTGTAGAAAAAAAAGGTGAATTAATAGAAGCTGCAGAAGGATTTCTGCTAGTACTTTCATATAATCCTGGTTACCAAAGTGCATTGAAAGATTTAAAGCATAGTACCAGACAAAGATTTGTTGCGATTGAATTTGATTATCCTTCGGTAGAAAAGGAAGCTGAAATTATTGCTCATGAATCGGAATTGGATTTAGATATGGCATTTAGATTAGCTACTTTGGGTGAGAAAATTAGAAACTTGAAAGACCATGGGTTACCAGAAGGAGCATCTACCAGGTTATTGATATATGCTGCGAAAATGATCACACAGGGAGTGAAACCGATTAGAGCATGCCAGATTTCTGTTAATTGGGCAATAACTGATGATCCAATATTACATCAAGGAATACAAGAAGTAATATCTTCTATTTTCGCAGAATAATCTAAATGGATTTTTATCCTATAAAGACTAAGATTGCTAGTTATAATAGCAAATCTGTCAATGCTGAAATTAGTCACAAAATAGCTGCAGTAATAGTTTTATTCTTAATCAGTAAAAATGAAATATCACTATTATTACAAATAAGAAGTAAACATTTGAAATACCACCCTGGAGAAATTGGCTTCACAGGTGGAACCAAAGAAAAAATTGACGATAATTTATTGGATACTGCCTATAGAGAAACTGAAGAAGAGATAGGTGTACTAAGAAAAGATATTGAATTGATTGGAGACTTGGATTCTGTTTTAACTTCAACTTTATTTTTGATAAAACCTTATGTTGGGATAATTGATAAGAATGCCGAATTCTATTTGTCATCTGAAGTTGCAAAAATTGTAAATGTACCTTTGACTGAATTAAATAATCATATTAATTGGCGCTATGACTATATTATTACTAAAAAAAGTCTTAAAAAGTTTAGAACCTTTTACTATGATGGTAATATTATTTTTGGTGCAACTGCAAAAATAATAAATAATTTGCTAAATATATTAAATAAATAATTATGAATAAAAATATCTTTGAAAAATATCCTGAAAATTTACAATCAGAATATAACGCATCAATTTTGATACTGAAAAATCTTTTTAATGAAGAAGAAATTAATGAATGGAATGATGAGATTAAAATTATAACAGATTCTGGAGTAAGATCTTGGGAAGTAACTACTGATATGTTAAAAGTTTCAGTATCTTTATCAGAACTTTTGAAGGGGATTGAGTTAATTCAATGGTCAAAAATGATAAACAGACTAATAGTTTTATCTCCTGTTTTAGCTGCGTCTTATATAAAAAATTCATCTGATTTTCTTGAAATTACTAGAGGACGTCACATTGATTCAATGGCTATATTAGCCGAAAAAATTTATGACGGAAGTTGGAAATCAGGAAACTTTGCTTCTAAAATCTTTGATCATTCGCCTAAATTTTTAAAAGTTTTAACATTTTCAGAATTTGAACAAATTATATATTTATTGAATGACATTACAAAACAATCGTATGATATGGCTGTTGAATGCTTAGATAATAGTTATAATTTTCTAACTAAATTTAATTCTAAAATTACTGGGATAGAGCTTTTAACTAGTTTGAAAAATAATTCTAGCCGGGATCTTAAAAATATATTGGAAAATTCTCCTAAACATTTAATTAAATTTAATGAAAACCAAAGATTAGAGTTGATGAATCTTGTTTTATCTATAATTAAACATGGCGGACATTCCTCAACATCTATCATGGATGAACTGTCCTTACCTTTTAATACAATTAACAATAGAAATTACGATAAAATACTTGAATTGTGCAAAGATTTATCTAGAAAACAACCTAGCGTGATTTCTGGATTTTTATCAAAAATCCCCGAAATTTTAAATAAAATCGATATTAAAAAAATTGATGAATGGTATGACCAAGGTATTGAGTTATTAGAAATTAATCCTGACGCTGCAATAGCTTATTTCAAAATGGAATCACTAACGAGCGAGAATACTTTGAATAAAATAAGTTCTTCAGTTGAATATGAATCTATTAAAGAATTGTTACAACTTTATTGTTCAGCACTTGCCGGAACTGATATCGAAATATTACCTTCATCTGATTTGGTGGATAAAAACATAGGATGGTCGTCTACTATGAATCCGACAACTGAAGGAAAATCTATTTTTGTTCCTGAAATAATTAATAGATTTGATGAAAAGAATACTAATTATAAATGGTTTAAAGTTATATCTAGTCACCAGGTTGGCAGACTAGAATTTGGTAGCTTTAAATTTATATTTAATGAACCAAGTATATTATTTGATGACATGAGATCAAAATTGTATGAAGACTATTTGATAAAGCATAAAAATGCTGACCAAATCCATTTCCCATTAAAAGACAAAGAAGAATCAAACACATCTACAAAAACTGATTTCAACAAATTTTTTGATTTGTTTGAAAACAGAACATTAATTACTGATATATTCGCAATTATAGAAGATACAAGAGTAGAACATTGTATAAAGAGTAAATATATGGGACTTAGTAAGGATTTTGACAGAGTGAAAGCACAAGCTTTAGAAAAAAGACCAAATATAAATACACTAAATTCACATGATGCTTTAGTTGAATTTTTAGTTCAAATTAGTTTGGGGAAAAATGATTCAACTCGTGTTCCTAAAAAATATATTGATCAATTTAAAAATATATACGCTTTAATGAAAATGATTTTTGATAAACCAGATTCTACAGTTCATGATTCTGCTGAAATTAGTATTAGAATATATAAAATGATATTCTCTATGCAAAATGAGAACATGGCAAATGAAGATACAGAAGAGTTAAACCTAGAACAAGAACAAGAACAAGATTATTACGAAGATGATAATGTCATGCAAGAAATATTACAATTTATGATGAATCAAGATTCTATGGACTTGCATAGTGATTCTGAAGAATACCAATCCCCAGCACAGGTTGATTATAGAGGAGATTTCAAACCTGAATTAGTTCAACTTTTAGAGAATATGAGATCAATGGATAGTGACAACAATGAGTTTTCGCAGGAAAATATCAGTCCTGAAATGTTAAAAGAACTTTTAGACCAAATGGAAAATTTAGATGTAGATGCTACCGAACGTCCAATAGACTCTTCAACTGATATGATAGCCGAAAATATTCTTAAAGAAATAAGTTCAGAATTAAGTGAAAATTCAAACCATAATCCTGGTGAAACAGACAATGATTCTGAGGAATTTGAAGAATTGCAAACTGATGATCCGCAATCATATGTATATGATGAATGGGATTTCAGATCTAATGATTATAAACCTAGATGGTGTATTGTTAAAGAAAGAACAATGGGAGAAGGTGATAGGCAATATTATGACGATACTTTGCTTGATTATAGTACTCTTGTTTCTCATTTAAGAAGACAATTTGAAATGATATCTCCTGAAATGTTAAAGAAAGAGCGCCGTCTTGAGGATGGAGAAGACTTTGATATAGATGATGTTATCGAAGCATTTGTTGATATTAAAACTGGAGTGAGCCCAAGCGAAAAATTATATTGGAGAAGGAATAAAATACAAAGAGATGTTGCTTGTGTCTTTTTGTTAGATGTTAGTGCTTCAACAGCAGAATCTATTGAAGATTCAACTTCAAACAATGATTGGGATGTACCTGATGACCCGGTTGATTATATGAAATGGGTGAAATCTAGGAGAAAATCTGGAATAGTTAGAACATACAAACGAATCATTGATGTAGAAAAAGAAGCTTCAGTTTTAATTATGGATGCTTTAGAAAACTTGGGAGATAAATATGGTATATATTGTTTCTCAGGATATGGAAGAGAAAACGTTGAATTTTATACTGTCAAAGATTTAGAGGAAAGTTTGACTGATAACATAAAATCAAGAATAGATAAAATTTCACCACTACATGCTACCAGAATGGGGCCTGCGATAAGGCATGCTATCTCAAAATTAGATAAAGTTCAGGCTAGAACAAAATTATTGTTTCTAATTAGTGATGGCCGACCTCAGGATCGTGGATATAGTAGAGAAGGGGTAGAAAAAGAATATGCTGTACATGATACTAAAATGGCTTTAACAGAAGCAAAGAATAAAGATATTAATGCATTTTGCCTTACAGTAGACAAGAATGGACATGATTACTTAAAAGCCATGACTCAAGATATGGGTTATGAAGTATTAGATGATGTAAGAGATTTGCCTGAAAGATTATTGGATTTGTATAGAAATTTTACTATGTAATTTATTTTTTTATTGGAGGGTTGCTATATAAATCCATTACGCTTTCTACCCAATTTGCATCTAATGCTAGTACAGGTTTTATAAATTCATTATTTTCAGAATATGCATAATATGATTTGTTATCTTCTGTTTTATCTCCGATTTTAAGAAGAATACCATCTATAAATTCAGTACCTTTTTGAGAAAACGAATTAAATCTTAATTCAATAGCATCACTCGCATCTCCAATGCCATATTTTTTGTAATCTTCAGGTTCGCTTGCATATGATTTAACAACAGTTATATTTTGAGGGCCTCCAACTAAATATTGTTTTTTATTCCACTCGGATGTATCTAGTTCTATTTTATCGCTCGTTTTGAGAAATGCAGCATAACCTGTGCCTGGAGCTTGATTCAACATATTGTTAGTAGCGTTATCATCTAAATCAGATAAGTCCATGAAGTACCAGTCTTTGTTATTTTTTGTTTCAAATTTTCTGGCAGGAGTTGCTTGAGATTGAATATCTCCTTTATATATTGCTATTCCTACCATTTCTTTTGGATCTCTTTTTATATACCATTTTGGATAAGGTAATTCATCTACAAGATTACCCAATACATCATTCCACATAGATGAAATGATAAATAGTTCAGGGAAATCATTTATTTGGCAATAATAATGTTTGAAATCAGATGTTGCACCACCTAGTTTGAGAGTTAAATTCCTACCCCCAATCAAATCAAAATTTATAATTAAATTTGGGTTGTCTAATCCATATTCTGCAGGGTCTTCAATTTTGTCAGCAACTAATAATCTTTTAGTCTGAGGGCCGCTTAGCAATAAAGTTACACCACCCCATCGTTCATAACTTGGAGGAATTCCTTTTGGGTTAACAAAAGACCACGTTGTATCTTCGTTTTTGTAGAAACCTACTGTTTTTTCTTGTCGAGTAACTTCTATGAAATTAATATCATCCATAGATACTTGGTAAAACCAAGGAGGATCTATAGATACATCTTCACTTTCATTAGTAGTGAAATAGTAAAAAATTCCACCTGTTAAGAATGCTAGAATTATAAATAATATTGTTATTTTAAAATTCATAGTTATGTCCTGTTAGAAATATATTAAGAACGATTATCTTCTTCTCCACCATACAATAGTACTTGTTGATAGCATTAGAATAAATGGAAGCCCACTACTCCATTTAAGAAATTCTCTATCTCTTCTGTTTACGACAATAGATCTGAAGGGTACTATTTTGGGTCTTATTGAAATAACTTCATAATCTTCAGCTAACCAAGCCATCGAATTTAAAATCAAGTCGCTATTTTGATTACTATAAAACCATTTATTAGTTACAAAATCAGAATCACCGAATATCATGATTTTACTTAAATCAAATACTGGCCCGTTTGAAGTTACAGGGCCTGTAGATTCTATAATGGAAACCAAAGAAAAAGGACCTTGAATATCCGTGTTTTCATCAAATTTAGGATCTTCTATGTTTGGTTCTAACCAGCTTATAGCTGTAGATACTCCTAATTGTATGTTTTGTACATGAAACGGTCTTGATCCTTCTTCGACAGTTTCTATAATTGCTCCTGCTCCAGGGAAAAAAGCTGCATTAATTTGATCAGTTATTGATAAAATTCTTTTTGTTTCGGCGGTATTGTTTCTTGTGTATTGAAGAAGTTTTTGCTCAGGTACATATTGATTGTTAGATTTTTGTAGCAAAGGAGTTAAAAATTTGCTTCCTGCAAGAGAACTTAAAGGGTCAGCAATTGGTTGTTGTGAAATAATTACGCCCCAATTAATTAATAGCTCATTCCAAGTTACATGAGGATTGGGATCAAGAAGAAACGCTATTCTTCCACCTCGGGCTATGTAATCTGCAATCATTTTAGCATGATTAGGAGGTAATGATGATTTAGGGCCAATAATAATCAAAGCTGCTGCATTGGAAGGTATTTTTTCAACTTGCTCAAAATTTATTGACTTCACATTATAATTATCTCTTTTAAGGCCTTCTATGAAATAATCAATCCCTTCATCTGTCACATTATTAGTCGTAACATCTCTGGAAAGACTCTTTTCTTTGTGCCCATTTGAATAATATATAACTTTTTGCTTGTCTCCCATTGCTATTAACATAGCTGTTACAAAATCTTGTTCACTAAAAGGATTGAAAGCTTTTTCATAAACAGGTTGTTGTTTCCCACTAGATAAATCTTCAAATACAATGGCTGGGTATTGCATCACTCCATATTTAATTGCTAATGTTTTATTTAATTGCGGATCATTGAATCTGAAACTGAATTTGTTTGAATTCTTTGCAAATTCGGACAATAAATCTTGTGCATTAGTATTTAAGTTTTCTTGATTAGTGTTTGTAGGAACAAAAAACGCATTGGCTCTGACTGGAGTATCTAAGCTAGATAAGATTTTTTTTGTTTGCTTAGAAAGAGAAAATACTCTTGTTGCAGTTGTATCAAATCTATAAGAGTTAATTACAAAGAAAGAATTTGCTAAAACGATAATTGTTGAAAATGCAAGAAATAAAATAACAGAATTTGTTCCGTATTTTCCTCTTCTTCCTTTGAAAAAAGAAGCTGTAGATCTAGGTGATAATATCAAAGCAAATAAGCTAAGAATCAACCCTGTGATAATGATTGAAATAGCAAAATCTTGGATTTCAGTAATTATGAAATAACTTAAACTTCCAGCAATAATAGATAGAATTCCTGAGAACCCTAGAAGAATAATCCAATAATTAACATTAGTTATATATGGAAGGATTTCTTGTTTTATATATTGAAGTATTTTGTTATTCATAAATTATTTCCACCTTCTAATTTGTAAATTTAGAGTTGTAAAGAATAAAAATAGAATAGCAATAGAAAGATAATAGACAATATTCCCCATATCAATGACTCCTTTCGTAAAATCTTCAAAATGATAATTAAGAGCCATCTGATTAAAAATAGTACTTGGAAGTCCTTCTAGCATTGCTCCTAAAGAATCTATAAATGACAATAGAAGTAGTAACACAGTTCCAACAACAGCTGAAACTATTTGATTTCCACTCAAAGATGATGCAAAAAGACCTACGCTCAAAGTAGCTAGGCCGTATAGTGTTATTCCGAAGTAAGCACTTAATAAAGGACCTAAATCAGGAGAACTAAATAAGTATATTAATATTACATAGAAAAGAGTGCATAATACTATTGATATCAGAATTATTGCAGAAGCTAAATATTTACCTATCACTATTTCGATATCTTTAACTGGTGATGTAAATAATAATTCGAGAGTCCCTAGTTTTTCTTCTTCTGAGAACAATCGCATAGTAATTAATGGAGAAAAGATAATAAATAGTAGAGTGGTTGGATCAAGATATCCTCTTACATTGGCCTCTGTTATAGGATTAAGGTCACCTGGTACTATACTAGTGTTGAAAAAAAACCATGTTAATCCTAAAAATAGTCCTCCCACTATATAAGCCATAGGGCTTAAGAAATATGTTTTTGTTTCTTTAAAAGTTATTAGAAATATGTTTCTCATGTTGTTTCCTTGCGTAGTGTTTTACTCTGATGTAGTGATTTTCAAGAAAATATCTTCCAGTGACATTCCCATTGATTCAAGTCTCAAAAGTCCCCATTTGTTTTCTATAATAGTTTTTGAAACTTCAGCTCTTATATCTACTGAAATATCTGATTCTATTGAAAAAGTCGTATATTCGTTCGATGATTTTTTAACCCATAAATCTATAGATCTAACACCTTCGATTTTTTCAAGTTTTGTTTTTATTGATTGAGGAGATCCGATTATATCTACTTCCATTTTAGATTTTCCAGAAACTAAAGAGCTTAAATTTTTAATGGTGTCAGAAGCTGCGATTTCTCCTTCATTAATGATTAGCACTCTTTCACAAATACTGCTCACTTCAGGAAGTATGTGACTACTCAATACAAGAGTATGTTCTCCTGATAAATTTCTGATTAATTGTCTTGTTTCCACTACCTGATTTGGGTCTATACCAATTGTAGGTTCGTCTAATATTAAAACTTCGGGCTCATGTATTATTGCTTGTGCAATACCTACTCTTTGCCTAAATCCTTTCGACAGTTTTGAAATTAAACTGTTTTTATAATCACCTAATTTGCATATTTCTATGACATTGTCAGCTTTAGATTTTATATTTTTATTATTTAATCCTCTTAATTTACCCATATACTCAATATATGAATAGACAGTCATATCAGTATATAGGGGGACAGTTTCAGGTAAATAGCCAATTTTTTTTCTAGCTTCAATAGATTCGTGTACGATATCGTAACCATCTATGGTTAGTTCTCCAGATGTAGGAGGCATAAATCCAGTAATCATTTTCATAGTAGTTGATTTTCCAGCGCCGTTAGGGCCAAGAAGTCCTACAATTTCCCCTCTGTTAATTTTAAAAGAAATATCAGTAACAGCTGGGAAGTTACCGTAGTATTTAGTTATATTTTTTAATTCGATCAAAATTAAATCCTTATTTTTAATGGAAATATCATTCTTGAAATGAAATGATAGTATATTCTATACTTTGTTAGTTTTTATAACAATATTATTATATATATTAAACTTAGTTATTTTGATTATATATAATAATATTAGTTATCTTGACTATATATACTTTCAAGGATTATTAATGGCTTTATTAGAAGTTTTACACTTTCCTAACCCTGTTTTAAGACAAAAGTGTTCGAAAATTACTGAGATAAATAAGGATATACGCAGATTAGCAGACAGTATGTGCGAAACTCTTGATTATTATAAAGGAGTTGGATTATCAGGTAATCAAGTCGGATATTTGAAAAGAATTATTGTTATAAAACTTCCCGAAGAGACTGAATTTAGAGTTTTAATTAATCCTGAAATCACTGAAACCTATGGCAATAGAGAAATAGATGAAGGATGCTTAAGTGTCCCTGGTTATACAGGATTGGTTAATAGATCGCTATGGGTGAAAGCGAAAGGATTAGATATGAAATGGCAGAAATGGAAGATAAAAACTGACGGATTATTATCTCAAGTTTTAGAGCATGAAATTGATCACTTAAATGGGATAATGTATTTTGACCATTTGGTCAGTCATTCTGAAGGAGAATGGCATGAAGGTCTTACAAAATTAAATGATAATGAATCAAATAATGATTAAAGAAATAAATATAAATACAGATTTATTAGGTAAGGAATTAAAAAGTATATTTGAATCAATAGCAAAGTCTAAATTCACTGCCTATTTAGTTGGAGGAACAGTTCGAGATTTGATTCTTGAGAAGATTCCAAAAGATATAGATTTAGTTGTCGAAAAAAACCTAGATGAATTTTCTCAATTCTTAGCATCTTTATTTCAAGGCAAGGTTATTAGATTTAACAATCATGGAATGCAAACTTTAAGAATTATTAATCCATATAACAAGATGACTATAGATGTTACTGAATTTGAAAATACAAATAATGGACTTTTTCTTGATTTACGTAGAAGGGATTTTACTATTAATTCAATGGCAATAATAATCAATGACGAATTAGATTATATAAGTAATATTATTGATCCATTTGATGGTGTTGTTGATATTGAAAAAAAAATCATTAGATATACTAATAAAGATACAGTTTTAGATGATCCTTTAAGGATGATTAGGCTTGTTCGTTTATGTAGTAAATTAGGTTTTAGTGTTGAACATGGAACATTAAATTACTTTAAAGATAATGCAGTTTTATTGAATAACGTTAGCAAAGAAAGAATAAGAGATGAAATCATCGAAATATTCAGTTTAAAAAATTCATACAAATCGATTTTTATGCTAGATGAATTAAGGTTGTTAAATGTGATATTTCCAGAAGTAGGACAAACTATTAATGTTGAACAATTGGGATTACATGACAAGGATGTATATGACCATCTTATTTCATCTTTATATTTTGTTGAAAAATTAATTGACGATGAATTATTTGAAAAAATTAATACTGATATTTTTGCTCATGATAAATCAATTATTCCTTACATTAAAATCGCAACATTTTTGCATGATATAGGGAAACCAGGTACTAAAGAATTCAAAAATGAGAAAATCACTTTCATATCACATGATGAATTAGGTTCTACAATTGTTTTTGATATACTCACTAGGTTGAAATTTAGTTTGAAAACTATAGATTATATAAAAAACTTAATAAAACACCATCTGCGATTAGGCCACTTGATTTCTTTAGATATGGAACCTTCCGATAAATCTTTAAGAAAATTAAATAGAGATTGCGGAGAAATTATATTGGAATTAACTTATTTGGATTTTGCCGATTATTTAGCTACTAGCAAGTTTAATTTCGATAATTACAGTGACCATTACAATAAATTAGGCAAAATATATTATCGAATACTAAATATATCTACTGAGTTCACAAAAAAAACCCAAGATATTATAAATGGGCGCCAAATCATGGAAATTTTTGGATTGAACGAAGGCCCGGAAGTTGGTAGGGTTTTACATGCTATTGAACAAGAAGTAATAAATAATGGTGAAATCACAAAAGAAAATGCTATAAAATTAGCTAAAACTATATTAAACAAATAATTTCAAAAGGATTTTTTTTGAGGCGTTATTGGAAATCTGCATCATTTTCTTTATTGATAATTTTAATTTCAGCGTTCGTTGTTTTTAATCAGAAATTTTCTATTGGTGGAACTGAAATAGGTTCTGATGCTGTATTAGGACTTAAATTAGGCCTGGATCTTCAAGGTGGAAGTCATTTGGTTTATCAGTCTGATTTGAAAGACCAAGAAGGATTATCGATCCCCCCAACCGGCACGCAAATGCAAGCTTTAGTAAAAACTATTGAAAGAAGAGTAAATTCTTCTGGCTTAGGCGAACCAAATATTCAACTATTAGGAGAAGACAGGTTGTTAATACAGTTACCTGGAGTAACTGACTCTGACAGAGCTAAAAGTTTGATAGGTGAGACTGCCAGATTAGAATTTAAACATAGATACACTGATGCCACTGATCCTATTGATGATGATATTAATCAAGGTATCAAATTGGTAAGTCTAGATTACTATCCCGATCCATATACAACGGGAGATAAATCAACTGAATCTAATACTATTTCTTCCGATTCAAAAAATGATAATAATACTGCACAACCAAAACCAGGAGAGCCTGAACCTGTAGCAAAACCAATTGGAATATTTGTTGATTTTGAAGAAGAATCATATATTAAAGTAAAAAACCTACATGAACAATTGGTTAAAAGCTTAGACTCACCTGGGTATGATAGATTACAAGTTGAGATTAGCGGATTAGATGAAAATAAGAGATTCCCATTACTAGGAACTTTTATAACTGAAACCGAATCAGAAAATCAATTTTCATTCATGATTCCGTCAGACTATTTTAAATCACTAGAGGAAGCGTCAACAAAATTAGGTAATTCAATAAATTTTGAACTTATAAGCATTATGGTTGGGCAAAGAGATGAAATAATTGGACTAACTGGAGAAGACCTAGAGAGAGCTTATGCAGGCCAACATCAGCAAACTAAAAAACCAATTATCAATATTGAATTTAATGATAAAGGGACAAAGAAATTTGCTGAATTAACAACTGAGATTTCTACAACTAATGATTTGATAGCTATTTTCTTAGACGATCAAGAATTAATTAGCCCTGGCGCTAGCAAGCCTATTTTGGGCGGTTTTGCTTTTATTGATAGCCCAAATTTTACTATTGATAGAGTAAATGATCTTTCTTTGATGCTTGAATCAGGAAGATTACCAGTGCCAATCAAATTGATTCAAGAAAGAGATGTAGATGCTGTATTAGGTGCCGATAGCCTGTCAAAAAGCTATTATGCTGCTGGAGTGGGATTATTATTGGTAGTCTTATATATGATTCTCTATTATAGAATCCCCGGATTTTTTGCATCTATGGCCTTATTCTTTTATTGCCTGATTGTTATAGCAACATTTAAATTATTATCAGTTACACTTACGTTAAGTGGTATTGCTGCAGCTATATTATCTGTTGGAATGGCAGTTGATGCAAATATTCTTATATTTGAAAGATTGAAAGAAGAATTAAGATCAGGGAAAACATTAACAATGGCTGTAAACACGGGATTTTCTAGAGCTTGGCCTGCTATTAGGGATAGTAATGTTTCTACCCTAATTACTTGTTTGATTTTATTTTGGTTTGCTGATCAATTAGGAGCTTCAATTGTAAAAGGATTTGCAGTTACCTTATCAGTAGGAGTAATTATAAGTATGATTTCTGCATTACTTATAACTCAAACAATATTAAAATTAGCTGCTAATAGTATTTTATCTAAATTGATAACACTATACGTGCCTGCTGGCCGTAAAGATTTGATGTAAGGGATTGTTATGAATCTTTCTAAAAATAGAAAATTGTTTTTTATCTTTTCTTCAATAATAATTATTGTTGGAATTATATTTATTATAATGGGAGGATTAAAACCGGGAATTGATTTTACTGGAGGAAGCACTTTGACAGTAAAATTACCCACTCATAATTCTTCAGAAGAAATGAGAAACATACTCGTAGGCACAGAATTTGAATCATCAATAATTCAAAATTTTGGAGATAATACTTTTTTTGTAAGGACTTTTGATATTAACGATAGTCAAAAAGCTGATTTACTAAATAAATTAGATTCACTAACTATTGCGAAAAATGATATAGAAGTACTTTCTTTTGATATGATTTCGCCACTTATTGCTAAAGAAACTGTAATCAATTCTTTTTGGGCAGTATTAGCAGCCACTTTTGGTATATTCATTTATATTTGGTGGGCTTTTAGAAATGTTCCTAATCCTATTAGATATAGCGTTGCATCAATCATAGCTCTGCTTCATGATTCAGTACTAGTACTAGGAATATTTGCCATACTTGGAATATTTTTGGACTATGAGGTAAATACAATGTTTATAATTGCTTTCTTAACTGTTGTAGGTTACAGCGTAAATGATTCGATTGTTGTACTAGACAGGCTTCGTAGCAATATAATTGATTATAGTGGAATGAGATTAAGTCAAGTAGTGAACTTAAGCGTTTCTCAAACTTTTGGAAGATCTTTAAATACGAGTATTACATTACTAGTCACACTTTTGGCAATGTATTTATTTGGTGGAGATACTCTTAAACCATTTATATTAGTATTAATTATTGGATTGATTTCAGGTACTTATTCATCACTAACAATTGCTACCCAGATCCTGGTTTATTGGGATGAAAGAAAATCTAAAATTATTTAGAAATTTTCCGCTATTAATTTACTAAATTGTTTTTTATTTTTTGACAGCAATCTGTATATATAGCTAGCATTATCAAATACCCCTGGACTCTGTTCGTTGTCAACATAGGTACTTGCAATCTCTTCCATCTCGGCAATCCAACGACTTGATTTGTTTGCTATGGATGGGAATGAATTCATTATTTTATCTAATGTTTCTTGTTGGCTATACTCTAATTCTTCAAATAAGTAATTGGAAACTTCTAATTTGTCTGCCAAAAGAATTAACGAAAGTAATAGTGCGCTAGTACCTTTAGTTAATGATGCATAACACATTTTAATACTTGATGCTAATTGTGTTTCATTTCCGAGATTTATGATATCAAATGCTAATGAATTCAAATACGATACTTCTTCAGCGTATTTACCCGATACATATAATCTTGGCTTGTATGATTTGTTTGGAGGGCCTCCTATTATGGATCCATCTATATATTTACTAGATTTATAAGATGAAATATAGAATTCATTCTCAATCAAGAGTGTTGTTTTTGGAGAAATCGCATTTGCGTCAATATAAGTTATTGGTTTGCTTAATTTTTTCGAATAATCAGAAAGTATCTTTGCTGTGTCGTATGCCGCCGATGGAGGGATTATAGAAATAATTAAATGAGATTTGTTAATAAATTCATTTAATTCAAGAATTTCAATTTTTAGAGATTTAGCAGTATCAATGCTTTTTTTACTTCTATGATCCAGATTGGTAACAATTTTAAAATTGGATTTAATTAAGTATTTAGCAACATTATGTCCCATGTCGCCCATACCTATTAAACCAATTATGTTATTTTTGGTCACCCTTGTCTAACTTTCATCCTTGGATTTTTTTTATTTATAATATAGACTCTTCCTTTTCTTCGAACCAATCTATTATTTCTATCTCTACCTTTAACAGATTTCAACGAATTAAATATTTTCATGTTTCACCAATAATTATTACGAAAACATATTATAGTTTCTAACTTGAAATTATTCAATTTAAACTATGTTATATTATTTAGCACATATCGAACTATTAATAAATTTTTGCTTGTTTGACTGCCAAAAGTAGTAATCTATATTCTGATTATTATTTATATCTGTGCTACCAATTATATGCGAAATGAAATCTCGCATATAAAACAATACACTAGACTCAAAAATTTCACTCTCAAATTTTTCAAAAACTTGAGAAACAGGTCCAATAGCACTATTTCTTTTAGATTTATATTCCGTTATTGCGACGTAAAGGTTTTTATTTGGAGCAAGCTTGGAATTTTTATCTATTAATCTTATATCCTTCTCCCATGTAGCAACAGGTGTAGCAGTTGTATATATGGAATTATTCATTTTATCAATAGTAAAATCGAGGAAGATAGATAGATTGTCAATATAATTGTAAATCTTGTTTTCCAATGCTGGATTTATGGAGGAATAAGAAATATTGAATTCTTTTTTGATTGCTTCCAACTCATTATCTCTAATATTCCGGATGTTATGAGAAGATAATTTAGATATACATGTTTTAATCTCCAGTGATTCTTTATCATACGGAGAATTTGTTTGACTAATTTCAAAAATTTTAATAGATGACCATACATTAGGTAAAAAGTCATTCATTACCATATTGAATTTTATCAACTTTATAGAATCTTGTTCAGTATTTTTTATTTCTGGATTGTATATGTTCCCATTACAACTAAGAATGATTACTAAAGATAAAGATATGTATAATGTTTTAAATAGTTTCATTAAGTTTATTTATTTCACGTATATAAATTTGAGAAATTCTTTCTTTTGAATATAATGATTTTTTTTCAATTGATAATTTTGAATACTTTTCTCTCAATATTTTGTTTTCAATTAATAAAATGATATTAGATGTCATTTCTTTGATGTTATTGATTGGGACTAATAATCCAATTTTACCATTATCTAATATTTCTTTTGGGCCATGAAAACAATCAGCGGCTATTACTGGCGTTCCTAAACAAACTGATTCTATTATAGAATTTGGTGAGCCCTCTATAATGCTGGATGAGAGATATATATCTGAATTGTTTATCCAATTGTATGCTTGATTTGAAAAACCAATGAAATGTATGTTGTTTGAAATATTTAATTCTTTACTTAATTTTGATAGATTTGATCGTTCCGGACCATCGCCAATCAGTATTAAATCTACGGTATGTATATTTAATACTTCTTTCACTGCTTTTAGTAATATATCTATTCTTTTAGTTTTATTTAATCTCCCAACTGATATTAACTTGATAGATTTTGTTTTGAATATAGAATGAAAGTTTTTTGATTTGATTATATTTGTGTCTGAGAAATCACAAATATTTTCAATTAAAATAGCCTTGTCTTCATTAATTAATTCATTGATTTCATTTTTAGTTCCTGTTGAGTTAGTTACAATCACATCAGTTATTTGATAAAAAAGCTTTTTAATTTGTATATTAATTGAATAAATAAAAGAAGATTTTTGTATTTTTGCCATATGTATTGGAGAAGTAGATTCTCTTATGATTATTTTAGTTTTACTTTTTGTGATTTTTTTTAGCAGAGATACAAGGCCCCCAGATTGAAAACATATCAAGATTGCGTATTCATTGCTGATTAACAATTTAGATATTTCAATTAAACTCTTTAAATAAATACCTAACATTCCTTTGAAGATTAAAGAAATTAATAAGTTTAAAAGATTATATTTTATCTTTGAAGATTTAAGATTTACTCTTTTTATGTCAGGACAAATTATTGCGGTTGAAAATTTTTTATTCCCATAAGTTAAAATTTCGATTTCGTATTTTTTCTTGTGTAATTCATTACTCAGTTTAATTAAATTTTTTTCTTGTCCTCCATACTCTACAGCTGGAAAAACCATTCCAATTTTCATTTGTATTTACATATATTTAATAATTTCTTTACAATTTTACTATATATTATGTTTATAAAGATTTATTTAATTAATATTGAAAATAATTGTGTTTTCAATAATGAAAGTTTTATATTGATATTTAATACTATTATTGAGAAATAATCATATTCAATCTAGTACTGTCTTAGTTGTTTTGATTGAATATATTACAGTGCATAGAAAATATATAAAAACTTTACAAATATTTATGAGTTCTTAATAATTAAATTTAAAGTAAATAATGTTTGAATTTTTAAAAAATAAAAATAATGGCCATTTAGTACTTATTTACCACTCCTCTTTTAATATAAAAAATAAAACAAATTCTTTTATTCATAATATAACTCCAAAAAATATTTTAACTCAAATTTCTTTCCTATCTAATTTTTACAATATTGTTCCAATCGATAATATCTTTGACGATGAATCTAAAGAAAATAAATTATCGATTACTTTTGATGATGGATACGAGAATTTATTCGATTTAATATTGCCTGAATTAGACAATAAAAAAATTCCAAGTACAGTTTTTTTGATAGGTAACTCTTTTAATAACAAAACTTTCTGGAGAGAAAAAATTACATATTTATTACAAGATTGTAAATTATTTATGAAATTCAAATCTCAATACAATAACTATTTTAATTATGAAATGAATTATTTAAATTTTTTCAAAGATTCTAAATCATATAAATTTAATTCTTTTAAACTAGATAAATATTTAGATGAATTTTTTATTAATGAAAACATAGAAATTGAAACTAATTTATTATCTGACTCAAATAAATTAATAGATAGTGATTATATATATTATGGAAATCATACCTTCAATCATTATGTTTTATCGACTTTATCTTACCAAAAACAATATGAAGAAATTCATAAAAATCAAATCTATTTAAATTCCTTAAAACTAAACACCACAAAAGTATTCGCATTTCCCTTTGGAATGTATACAGATTACAATGATGAATCCATATCAATACTCAATGAACTTGGGATTGATCGAGTATTATTAAATAATAATTTAATAAATGATCACTCACTAAGTAAGTTGAAAAATTCTGAAATTAATTACTTAGATAGATTGACCACATCAAATAATAAATATTTATTTACTTATCGCATAATAAAAAAATTACTTAATATTTAGATATTTCGTTTATAATTTCAAGTTTTTCAACTTTGGATGTTTTATCAAACCATATAGCAAATTGATCGTAAAATTCATCCAAAGATAATCCGAAGGCATTTTTAAACGTTTGTTGGTAGCCTGTATAAGCAACTTTTGGATAAAATTCTTTCAAAAACCCATCATTACTTTTTGATTTGTGAATCAACCACGCAACTCCCCATATGCCCATGTCATACATTATTGCTCCACCACAATTACATTCGTGTTGATCAAGTTTATCTTTTCCGCCACGGTTATGTGAATTTTTCAAAGTAAATCCCCATTTATCATAAACATCATGTGCTGAATTTTATTTTTCAGTTAGTTCAGATTCAAGATTAGCCCATGCTTTTTTCTCTGCGAAGTAAGCTGCAAAGTATGAAGCTGATCCTTCTTCCAACCATAAAGGCCCATTCCCTAATTCACAGAGTGTATTTGCCTCATCTGAACACCGTGTTTCATGGGGATGGACTTTAAATGCACTTTGCCAGACATGAAAATATTCATGCAATGTGGTTTTATATATTTGTTTCTCTTCATATTGTCTGTCCGGGGCACTGTATGTCATTGATTGAAATCTGACAGGTGTTAAAACACCAGGGAATGCCCCACAACAATCATCAAATGTTCTGTAGTACCAATATGTGTATTCATAGCAACTATTGTAATCCGGTAAATAGCCGTCAAATCCATATTTCATCCTGTATAAACATTCTTGTGCAGCAACGTATTCCAAATAAGGTTCTCCATATCTTACAAATATATTAAGCAAAGGCTCCCAGTTGCCAAGTAATTTTGCCCCATATAACCGGGCTTCAAGAACATCTTCTAATACTCTTTGATCAAGTTGAGCTCCTGCAACCATGTATGGTTTTTCATCAGATTTACTGGCATTGATTAAACATGTAACATAATCATCTTTTGGTGTTTTAAGCAGATATTCTGTAGTATTAAATTTACCTTCACATATAGTTTCTTTATAGACAGGAAGATTCCCTTTAGCAGGTTTGGTTTTTATAAAATTTGGCCATTATGGACATGGAGCAATTCCATATATATTACATGCAGGACCTGTATTTTCACTTATTATCCGTTTAAACATATCTATTTCATCTTTTCGTGGATCACCTGTTGATATTCCAGGCTCTAACGTTTTAGGTGTATTAGCTTCGTGATTTTTTTCTCTTCTTCTTCCTGAGCCAGTCTTTCTTCCTTGGCTTTGGCATCATTTGCTATTTCATATGCTGCATCTAATTCTTTTTGTTTATCTATAGCAGTATCCATTACATCAGAAGAGCTAGAACATGCTGCTGATATGATCAATGTAAATATTGCAAGAAATAATATATTTTTCATAAGTTATATAATAAATTGTACAAGGAGATATTATATATTACCTAAATTTAAAGTGGGTTGAAATTGAGTACAAAATTTAAAGCTTTACAAGCAAAATTTGAATTAGAAAAATTCAGTTTAGATATAAATGAAATAGGATTTGAGGACTTACCTGAAAATGATACTTTGATTAAAGTATGTTATTCCTCGCTTAATTATAAAGATGCTATGGCAATCGATTCAAATAAAGGGAAAATATTGAGAAATTTCCCAATGTCTCCTGGGATAGATTTGTCAGGAATAATTGAACACACAAACTCTAATATCTTCACAAAAGGAGATGAAGTTATAGTTACAGGATGGGGTATGGGTGAAAAATTCTCTGGAGGATTTTCACAATATGCAAGAGTAAAAAGTGATTACATAGTACGAAAACCAGACAATCTATCTTTGAAAAATTCTATGCGTTTAGGAACTGCAGGATTAACTGCTATGCTTGCAATTATTGAATTGGAATCATTGGGGATTAATAATTCTTTAGGTAAAATTTTAATTACTGGTGCAACGGGGGGAGTAGGGAGTTTGTCTTTAATGTTACTTTCCAAAATGGGGTATGACGTAATTGCTCTCACAGGGAAAAAAGATGCAGTACATATGTTAAAAGAATTAGGAGCAAAGGAAATTATACATAGAGATGAAATTTTAAATATGAAGAACCCACTTAACTCCCCAAAATGGATTGGAGCTATTGATACAGTAGGAGGTGATATTTTAGCTAATCTAATGTCTGCTACAGACTACGGAGGAATTATAGCTTCATGCGGTAATGCTGCTGGAAATCATTTACCAACTACAGTTTTACCTTTTATTTTAAGAAAAATAAAATTGATTGGTATTGATTCAGTTTATGCTTCTTTAGAACAAAGAATAGAAGCGTGGGAAAGATTGTCAACATTAATTACAGATAATGAGCTGAATAAAATAAGTACTGAAATTACTCTAAATGAATTAAAAGCATCAGCTCTAAAGATGATGTCAGGTAAGACAATTGGTCGAATTATTGTAAATATTGATAATAGCTAACTATTGATGAACTAGTGTAATTTCTTAGTATCTGCTTGTAAACTATTCTTTAATCTATAAAATTATATTTTAATCATTCTTGAAGGAGCCTAGATGAGTATAGAAAAAAATAATTTTGGAGATACCGGGGAATATATAAGTAAATTAGGAATAGGGCTTTCTGAAATAGGAAAGATTAGTGTTGATGAATCACAAAATATTGATAATTTATTAAATTCTGCAATAGATTTAGGAATCAATTTTTTTGACACATCTGCCTGTTATGGAAATAGTGAAGATTTTCTGGGCAGAGCAATTTCAAATAGAAGAGATGAATTTTTTCTTGCTACTAAATGTGGACATTTTATAGATTCAAATAACACTGGCTTAATATCTGATAATGACCAAGATCAAGCTTGGGCAATTAAAACTTTAGTTGAAAGTGTAGATAGAAGCTTGAAAAGAATGAAAACGGATTATATTGATTTAATTCAATTACATTCTTGTGATCTTGAAATATTAAAACAAGGAGATGTAATTGAAACGATTGAAAAAATGAAAAAATCAGGAAAAGTTAGATTTATTGGATATAGCGGAGATAATGAAGCTGCTCAATGGGCTTCCCTTGATGGTAGATTTGACTCGATTCAAACAAGTTTTAATATATTGGATCAAGGTGCGAAAAATATGGTTTTCCCAGGAGTTGAAAAAACTAATAAAGGATTAATAGCTAAAAGACCAATAGCTAATGGTGCTTGGGGAGTAGAAAATTCTCCATCAGATTATGCAAATGAATATCATAGAAGATTTAAACTCATCCAATCTAAAGGTATGAAAATTGAAACTGAATTAAATTCAATAGAGCTTTCATTAGCTTTTGCTTTATCTCATAAAACTATAAATGTTCATATTGTCGGCACTACAAATTTGTCGCATTTAAAATCAAATATTCAACAATTGCAACAAAATAAATTATTAGAAGAAAAAATATTAACTCATTTGTATGAATTGTTTGACAAATCAAATGATGGATGGGTTTCACAAACTTAATTCTTTAGATTTTTTTATAGATGACTATGGATTTGGAAATATTTAATTGATATTGGTTTGAATTAATTTTATTAAATTAGATGCTTTGGCTTGCCAAGTATACTTTTCTGCTAGATTCATAGCATTTGATGATAATTCTTTAGATAACTCATTATTATTAATTAGTTCATTAATTTTTTTTGTTAAATCAATTGGATCATCTGGTTGAAATAATAATGCACTGTTGTAGTCTTTTAAGATTTCGCAAATAGAGGGTAAATTAGATGCGATTATCGGTTTACCGGACGCCATGTATTCAAATAACTTGTTGGGAGACGCGAAAAGTCTAGTGTGCTTTTGATCACCGGTCATTGGAAGAATTAAAATATGTGAATTGTTGTAATATTCTAATAATTTAGATTGTTTTTGATGTGGAACAAATATCAAATTAGATCCTTCATTTATATCAAATTTATTTTTCAAATTAGTTGCTTCGTTTGTAGTCCCTCCAACAATAATAAAGTTGTGCTCTTTGATATTTTTTGATGCTAATATTAAATTATCAATTCCTCGATTAGGATTTAAACTGCCAACATAAAGAATGTTTTTTTTATTAGTATTTAATTTTAATTTGTGATGAGCAAATTTAGATTTATCAACCCCGCTAGGACTCACTGAAATACTTTTTCGATTTATTTCGAAGAGTTCTGAAATTCTGTCAGCCAGGCTAGAAGTGATTGCTGTTAATATTATTTTATTATTTTCTTTTATAGATTTTTTATATAATGGGATATAAAATTTGCTTGGTTCATCATAAAATTCTAAAAGTATGTGTATTTTTTTTTTGGATAACAAATTTAATGCATATGGCATATTATTTCTCATATGAATAATATCAGGTGAAAATTTTTTAAGGATATAATTAACAGAATAATATTGCCATATTCTTTTACTGAGATAATTTGCTGGTTTTAATATCAATTTTGGTAGTATTTTCTCAAATATTGATAAATCTATATAAGGGGTGTTTATAATATTGATATTATTTGTTACATTATAAATTTTGTAAATTTCTTTTGTTTTGATATTTTTATTGATATAACGCCACGGTTTAATTAAATTAATATCTGCACCAATATCATAGTAAGCACTACATAAATTAATTATAGACACACTATTTGCCATTTCAGATGGTATTCTTGCGTCAGATAGATAAACAATTTTAATCAATAATCATTCCTTTAAATCTATTTTAGATTTTTAATTAATGTGTTAGTTAATAATGTATAACCTTTTTTGAATTATAATGACCATCAGATTCCATAGGGAAAATTGATTTGTAATTGTCAATTTTACTTATTTCATTATGAAAATCTATTACTTCTATGTTTAATTTTTCGCATAGTTCATGTATATTTTTAATAGTTACTTTTCCGTCTTTGATATTTATATTACTATTCTTGTCCCCATTTTCAAGGGATGTATTATTTAATGTTTGTAGTGAAGGTAAATATACAAAGTATAACTTTCCGCCCCATGATTCGATTTCATTATTAGCTCTTGTTAGCACTTGGTCTAATATTTTGTAATTATTATCAGTATTTAAATACATTAATGTATTTATAATATAACTTCTTAATTTACTTAATTTAATTATTTCAATAATAGTATCTAAATTTAAAAAATTAACTTTAGATACTATTATGTTTTTCTTAAATTCTTCAGTTTCAGAGTCTATGTATCTTATTAAAAAATCATCGATCTCATTTTGCTTATTAATTAAATTTTGTTCGTAATTTGTATTTATTAAATAATTTGTTAACAAATTAGAACGAAGTTCGAAGTGTAAGTTTCTAAAATCATTATGAACAAAAAACCATATAACAACAGGCGGCTTGTATGGTTTTGCATACTCAATTAAAGTAGCAAGTTCAATGATTGGCCCATTACCACCTTTACCTAAACTTATTGAATTATATCCTGCGTCGTTCAAATTTGAGCTTATAGAATCTTCTGGTTTCACACTGTAACCTTCTACATAACTGTCTCCAATAAGCATGATATCTATATTGTTATTATAAAAATTATTTTGATTCGTGAATCCATATTTATCAGTTTTCACTATTGGATAATAACCATTTTCGTTAGTTAGTATAGTTGATATATTAGATAGAGGGAAAATATTGCCATTATTTATTGTTTGAAATCCTTCTTTAAGATAGAAATCTTCTACCAAAAAGAATTTTGGTTTAAAATTAGGGTAAACTTTGTTTTTACTTTGATTTAAAGCTTCAAGAACATCTAATGTTGAACGAGAGTCAAATTCTAATCCGATTTTTTTCGCATTTTCTATTTTTGTTTCAATATTATATTTTTGATGTGATAGAGTTAAAAATAATTCTAATGCAAAGATTGTAAATATAACACTGATAATTGCTGTAAGAAATTTGATTTTCAATTCATATTTTAATTTTAATATGAATATTATTATCACGGCAAATAACAACGCGATAGAAAAATAAGTTAAATAATACATACTCCATGGAGAAGAATACCCACCGGCAATTTTAAAAGAATCTAGCTTTGATAGATAAATGATCTTTTTTGAAGTTAAAAAGATAACGTAAATATTTATCATCAATAAAGGTATTAAAGTATAATTTATGATTTTATTGATGGTTTTATCCCCGGAAATTTATATTAAAATGATTATAAAGATTTAATTAAAACATTGTATATATAAAAGTCCTTAATGGAGAAGAAGTCCCAAATATTATAATCATTGAAATTAAATTGTCACAGCTAGGGAAAGCCTACAACTCAAGCAACTAAGACATGCTCCATACTACTAACAATCAATAGACCACTACAACAGGAGGATCAATGCCACCTCCTAGGTTACTCAACACCCTGATACGCAGAGCTTAAATGAATACTATCTATTAATTAATGTTTTAATTCTTTTACTATCTGTTCTGTCTGATAATTTAATTCGTATTTTATATTTATATTTTCTTATTATTTTTTTAATATTTGTCATTTTAGTTTTCATCTTTAATTTTTATATTTTATTATTTGTTTTATAAATTTATATATCTCTCTTGAAGTGTCATATACATATATATAATGATCCAAGAGTGCAATCGGCTGCCATTCCTGGAGCTGAAACTACATCTTGTGGGTTTGGATTGAGTTATTTACTGGTAATAACGATTAACCTGTATAGTGATTAGATGGAAGTTTCCTTCATTGGAGTTTTGGTGGAGCTGAGGAGGCTCGAACTCCTGACCCCCTGCTTGCAAAGCAGGTGCTCTCCCAACTGAGCTACAGCCCCACATTCGGGTAATGTCCTTAACAACTGTATAGTGACGAAAGCACGAAATTTTCTGTTTTTCTGTTTTTCTCTATACTATCTTGTACTGAAGTTTTGTTTAAAGAACTCCCCAATAAATGGTCATGTTCAATTTAAACAAAATAATTCAGGATTAGTATTTTAGACCGGGTCAATAACCCTTTTTTTCCTTAAAGGAGGTGATCCAGCCGCAGCTTCCGCTACAGCTACCTTGTTACGACTTAGTCCCAGTCATAAAACCCACCTTAGGCGTCTGCTTCCCCAAAGGGTTAGCCCAACGACTTCAGGTGTTTTCTACTTCCATGACTTGACGGGCGGTGTGTACAAGGCCCGGGAACGTATTCAACGCAGTGTGCTGACCTGCGTTTACTAGCAACTCCACGTTCATACAGGCGAGTTGCAGCCTGTAATTCCAACTGAGGATAGCTTTATGGGATTAGCTCCGGATCGCTCCATTGCAGCCCTTTGTACTATCCATTGTAGCGTGTGTGTAGCCCAAGGCGTAAGAGCCATGCTGACTTGACGTCATCCCCACCTTCCTCCTCTTTTTTAGAGGCAGTCTCGCTAGACATAATAACTAACGACGAGGGTTGCGCTCGTTGCGGGACTTAACCCAACACCTCACGGCACGAGCTGACGACA
>JAPYRX010000028.1 GCA_029936815.1 Dehalococcoidia bacterium | reverse complement strand
TTGAGGTATCAGAAAGTTCTATAGTAATTAATTTAGAAGATGCATCTATTTTATTCGTTGATGTTGATATACCTGGAATTTATTCAAATTTTATTAAGGAAAATTTAAGTGTAGACGTTAAACTATCTGGTAATAATGACAAAATTTATTCGGGAATTATAGACTCTGCTGCAAGCAGAATAGATGTTGAAAAAAGATCTTTAGCAGCAAGAGTAAAATTAGAAAATGATAATTTAGAAATATTACCAGGATCACTTTTAGAAATATCTATAAAATATAATGAACGTAATTCTCTATCAATTCCAGATACGAGTATTATGTTAGAGGGTAATAAAACTTTTGCCTATAAAGTTTCAGCGGATAATATTACAAATAAAACTGAGATTACTATTGGAATAAGAAATGGTGGTTATGTTGAGGTTATTTCTGGTTTAAATGAAAAAGATAATATTGTTGCAGAAGGACTAAAAAAAGTTCGTCCGGGAGGCAAAATAAAACCAATTAAAAAATAATGTATATAACAGAAGTAAGTATAAGGAGACCAGTTGTTGCTTGGGTAATGTCTCTTATATTAATTGTTTTTGGAATATTTGTTTTCTCAAAACTACCTGTGAGAGAACTACCTAATGGATTACAGCCACCTGTGGTACAAATTAAAGTAGATTATAAATCTGCATCAGCTCCAATAATTGATCAAGAGGTGACTCAGGTTATTGAAGATGTTGTTGGTGGAGCTGAAGGAATTAAAAATATTGACTCAACTTCAGAAAATGGAAGTAGCACAATTAATGTTGTGTTTGATACAAATATCGATCTAGATAATGCTGCTAATGATATAAGAGAAAGAGTAGCAAGAATTGTAGATAACTTACCTAGTGAGGCAAAAGCCCCTCAAATACTAAAACAAGCAGCTGGATTTACAACCACAATGTGGTTGGCTGTATCTTCTTCTACTTGGAGCGATTTAGAACTTGGAGATTATGCAGAAAGATATTTGGTTGATCAATTCTCAAGTGTAAAAAATGTTGGCAGAATTTTAGTTGGTGGTTTAAGAGAATTAAGTGTACGGATTTGGGTAGATCCAATAAAATTAGCAGCTAATAATTTAACTGTTCAAGAAGTTGAAAAAGCTTTAAGAAATGAAAATGTAAGTTTACCTGCTGGTACCCTAGAGGCTAACAATATAGATTTAACTTTAAACTTAAACAAATCCTACAGTAACATTGACAAATTAAAAGAATTACCAGTTAAAAAAATTAAAAATAGTATTGTAAGACTTTCAGATGTTGCAAATATTGAATTTGGTCCTGTTTCAGAAAAAACACTTTTTAAAGCTCAAAGAAAAGATGCTTTAAATTTAAAAACAGTTGGTATAGGTATTTATGCAAGAAGTGGCGCTTCTACTGTAGAGCTTTCAAAAGAAATAAACAAAAAAATAAGTGAAGTAAAAAAAACACTACCTGACGATCTTAATATAGAAGTGGCTTTTAATAGAGCAACATATGTGGGAACGGCTATTCAAGAAGTTTATAAAACTCTAATAATAGCTTTTATATTAGTTGTATTAATCATTTATTTGTTTTTAGGAAATCTCAAAGCTGTAATTGTACCTGCTGTTGCTTTGCCAGTAAGTTTAATAGCATCCTTTTTGGGTATCTACTTATTTGGTTTATCAATAAATATATTTGTACTTCTAAGTTTTATTTTAGCAATTGGAATAATTACAGACGACTCTGTAATAATGACTGATGCAATTTATAGAAGAATTGAAAATGGAGAATCACCACTTGTGGCTGCCTATAAAGGTTCAAAACAAATAACTTTTGCAATTATAGCTACAACATTAATTTTAGTTGCAGTATTTCTACCATTAATTTTTATAGATGGAATTGCTGGAACATTATTTAGAGAAACTGCAATTGCATTATCTTTTTCAATTGTGGTATCTTCATTTGTGGCACTTACTTTGTCACCAATGTTAGGAAGTAAATTTTTAACTAAAAAAACAAAACAAAATTATTTTGTTATAAAATTTGATAATTTTTTTAAATCATTTTCAAAATTCTATCAAGAAACGCTTGTATTTTGGCTAAATAAAAAAAAAATTATAATTTCTTTTATAATTTTAACTATTATTGGATCTGGAGTTTTATATAGCTTAACAAAAAAAGAACTAATGCCAATGGAGGATCGTGGCGTATATCTTGTGCTTGGTTTTACAGATGAGGGCAGTTCATTTGAATATACTGAGAAAAGAGCAGAAGATGTAGAAAAAAGATTAATTCCTCTCCTTCAAGCTAAAGATAGTCCATATAAAAGATTTATTATGAGAGTGCCAGGATTTGGTAGTAATAAAAACTCATTCAACAGTTTTATAATAATTGCTTTATTAGATGAGTGGAAAAATAGAAAACAAAATTCACAAACTGTTATGAGACAGGCTATAGGAAAAATAGTAACTGTTCCTGAAACAGTAGCATTCCCCATATCTCCACAATCGATCAGAGTATCTAGTTATAATAAGCCTGTTCAAATGGTTTTATTAGGAAGTACTTATGAAGAATTAGAAAAAATACAAAATGAAATTATATCAAAATTAAGAAAAAATAAAAATTTATCCAGAATAGAGTCTGATTATTCTAGGAATAAACCTGAAATAAAATTAATTATAAATAAAATTAGAGCTAATGATTTGGGTGTATCAACCGAATCAATTGGAAAAACCTTAGAGACACTTTATGGAGGAAAAACTGTAACTAAATTTAATAAACTTGGTAAAGAATACCCAATTATACTACAACAATATTTAGCAGATAGAAGAAGTAAAGAAGGGCTTGGTAAAATTTTCGTAAGGTCAGATAGTACGGGTAAATTAATTTCTTTAGCAAATTTAGTTCAATTTAAAGAAGAGGGATCAGCAAAAAAATTAGCTAGGTATAATAGACAAAGAGCAATAACAATATCAGCAAATATTTCAGAAGGATATACCTTGGCTGAGGCAATAAGATATTTAGAACAGACTATTTCCAATTCACAAATAAGTAATCAAATTGAATGGAAAGGAAAATCAGAAGAATTAAAAGAAACCAGCAATGAACTTTATATCATCTTTGGTTTAGCTTTGTTGACCGCTTATTTAGTTATGGCTGCTACATTTAACTCTTTTATTCATCCTTTTATTATAATATTGACGGTTCCTCTTGCTTTATTTGGTGGGTTAGTTTTTATTTTATTTTTAAATAGTTCAATTAATATTTTTTCACAAATCGCGTTAGTTATACTTATTGGAATGTCCACCAAAAATAGCATTCTTATAGTAGATTATACTAACCAATTAAGAACTGCAGGAAAAAATATAGAAACTTCAATTAAAGAAGCATGTGAACTAAGATTCAGACCAATCATGATGACTTCAACAAGTACTATGATTGCAATGATGCCATTGGTAATAGGGAACATTGGACCAGGTGCTGGAGAAGCATCTAGGCTAGCCGTTGGCGCAACTATATTAGGTGGAATGATAATCTCAACATTC
>JAPYRX010000027.1 GCA_029936815.1 Dehalococcoidia bacterium | reverse complement strand
GTAGAAGCTGAAGTAGAAGCTGAAGTAGAAGCTGAAGTAGAAGCTGAAGTAGAAGTTTCTGTATCTAAAGATAAAGCAGCAGAAGAAGAATTAACTTCATTAAGAGATGCTGATGAAGACTTATTTTCAATAGAAAAATTATTTGGGACATCTAATAATCAAAATCAAATTAGATTTGCCGAAGATATTGATGAAATTAAAAATAAATCTAATAATTCTTCTAAAAAACCAAAAAACAAGTAGTTGCAGCAGAGATAAAAAAGTAAATTTATTTAATAAATTGAAGGTTAAATTGATAAAAACTAATGAATGAAAATAATAGTGAATCAAAAAACATTGAGATTCCTAGCAATTTAACCGTTGGCGATTTGGCAAATAAATTAAACTTGGAATCTGTAGATGTAATAAAACAATTAATGAGAGCAGGCTACATGCTTTCAATTAACCAAAAACTAGAATATGAATTAGCTGCTTTAATTGCAAAAAGTTTTGGATTTGATGCGTCTGAAGTAGAGATAATAGAAGAAAAAAAACAAATTTTTAAATCGAATATTGATGGCGACGAAATAAAAGCTCCAGTAGTCACTATTTTAGGTCATGTAGATCACGGGAAAACTACCTTGCTAGATTCTATTAGGAAAACTACAGTTGCCGAATCAGAACATGGTGGGATTACACAAAAAATAAGTGCATATAAACTTGGATATAAAGATTCATTTATAACCTTCCTAGACACTCCTGGACACGAGGCTTTTTCAACTTTAAGATCAAGAGGAGCAAAGGTTACTGATATTGCAATTATAATTATTGCTGCGGACGATGGAATAATGCCGCAAACTGACGAATCTATTAATCATGTAAAGTCTTCAGGTGTTCCTATTATTATTGCTATTTCAAAAACTGATTTACCGGGGGCTGATATAGAAAGAGTTAAAGGACAATTAGCGGAAAGAGAACTGATGGTTGAAGAATGGGGAGGAGAAATTATTTGTGTTCCTATTTCATCTCCTAAGAATGAAGGTATATCAGAATTACTCGACTATATATTGCTAGTCGCAGAAGTAAACGAGTTTAAAACTGATACAAAATTACCACCTAAAGCAGTAATCCTTGAATCTTCCATGGATGGCAAACAAGGAATTGTAGTTAAAGCTCTTATTCAGGAAGGTATATTAAAAGTTGGAGATAGATTTATTACAAATACCACAAAGGGAAAAGTTAGAGCTTTGTTAAACGATGATGGGAATCAAGTTAAAGAATGCCTGCCATCTACGCCAATAGATATTTTGGGATTTGAATCATTACCTCAATCTGGAGAAGTGCTTGAGTGGGTAAAAAATGAAAAAGATGCTAAAAATTTATTAGCTAAGAAAAAAGCCGAAACTTCAAATACACATACTAATAATATTAATTTAACGCATGCTTCTGTTGAACAAAAACAGATTGAAACAATTAACATTGTAGTTAAAGCTGATTTGCAGGGAAGCTTAGATGCAATTATAGAATCACTAAACTTATTCAATAAAGATTCAATTAAAATTGCATTGATTCATTATGGCATTGGCAATGTAAACGAGAATGATGTTGCGATGGCGATGGCATCTAATTCTGTTATCTATTCATTTAATTTAGGGATAGAGCAAGGAGTTCTAGAAAAAAATAAAAATGATTTAGTTAAAATAGAGAATTACAATATTATTTATGAATTGATTGACGCTGTAGAAGAAAGAATAACAAACTCTATTGTTAAAGAAGAAACTTTTGTTAAGCAAGGAAATGCAGAAATAAAAGCAGTATTTACTTTTGATAACAAACCTATTGCAGGAATACTGATCAATGAAGGTAAAGTTAATTCTTCATATAAAGTTAAAATTATTAGAAATAATAAAGAAATATTTTTTGGGAAAATCAAATCTTTAAAACATTATAAAGATGATGTTCGAGAATTAATTTCAGGACAAGAAGGCGGAGTTGGAGTCGATGATTTTGAAAATTTTAATATTGGTGACAAAATTGAATTTTTTAGTTAATTGATAATATCATGGATGAATTAAGATTTCTTAAAGTTAATTCTTTAATAAAGCAAGAAATGTCTAGAATTATAGAATCAAAAATAAATGATCCTAGAGTTAGTACCCTGGTTACAGTACAAAAAATCAAATCATCTAGGGATTTTAGTGTTATAAGAGTCTATGTTAGTATGTTAGCAGACAGTGAAGACTCAAAACTTGTATTGAGAGGACTTAAATCTAGCCAAGGATATGCGAGAAAACTTCTTCAAAAGTCAATTAAAAATATTAGATTTGGGAAATTAATCTTTGAACATGATAATTCACCAGAAGAAGTTTTAAAAATTTCAAATATCATTGATTCCGCCAATGAAAAATAACATCTTATTAAATGGTATTATTTCTTTAAATAAGCCAATAGGCATAACTTCTACTAAGGCAAT
The DNA here is from genome assembly GCA_029936815.1 of Dehalococcoidia bacterium. GTDB lineage: Bacteria > Chloroflexota > Dehalococcoidia > Lucifugimonadales. The sequence goes on along the minus strand of JAPYRX010000027.1, from coordinate 1,284 downwards.
ATCGAAAATTAAACGGGTTTTGACCCCTCAAAAAATAGGACATGGCGGAACATTAGACCCTTTAGCATCAGGTGTTTTGTTGGTTTTTATAAATAGAGCTACTAAATTCTCTAAATACGCTCTGGAGTGTAGTAAAGAATATTTATGTACCATCAGATTTGGGCAATCCACAAATACTTTTGATGATGAAGGAGAAGTGATTGAAGAAAAACCAATCCCAGAGCTCGATTTCATTGATATACAGTTAATTTTATCTAAGTATGTGGGAGATTCACAACAAACTCCACCCATACATAGCGCTGTGAAGATAAAAGGAAAACCATCTTATTACTATGCAAGAAAAAATATTGATATCAGCTTAGAACCCAGGAAAGTTTCTATTTATGATATTTCATTGATTGAATGGGATGGTAAAGATTTGAAATTAAAAATATCTACAAGTAAAGGATTTTATGTAAGATCTTTTGCTGATGAAATTGGACGAAAATTTAATACTGTATCTTTTTTGAAAAATTTAAAAAGAACAAGAGTTGGAATGTTTCAGTGTAATGAATCAATTTGCCTTGATGAACTGATGAGCATGAGCCTTGATCAGATTGAAACTCAAGATATTATTAAATCTCCAGACCAATTATTAACTGATCATGAGCCTATTTTAATTAATGATAATTTAGTACCTTATTTTATAGAAAAACAGCCATTTGAAATTGAAAATTCAGAGAATCATACAAGATTTAAAGTTTATGATAAGGATAAATGTTTTTTAGGTACTGCTTATTTTGACAATAGTAATAAGACGTTAATTAGGAATGAACTATATAAAATGAATAATGTTTTATAAGATATATAAATAATTCATTGACTTATTTATATCGTGAGATATAGAATAATTCTTCGGGTGAAAAAATGAGTAATTATGCAATAGTAAAATTTAAATCTAAACAATACAGAGTAAGTGTAGGAGATGTAATCGATGTAGACAGATTATCTACCGATGTAGGAGATTTTGTTAAAATCGAAGATGTTATGTTTTTATTCGATGAAGGAGAATCTCAAATAGGCAATCCTGTTTTGAAAAATGAATTTGTTTCTGGAAAAGTTCTTAATCATTATCAAAGTCCCAAAAAGATATCAGGTAAATATAAGAATAAAACTCGAAATAGAAAACGATTTGGACATAGAAAATCTTTAACATCTATTCAGATTGTTGAGATATCAGGCAAAGCTACTGCAAAACCAAAAGCTACTGCAAAACCAAAAGCTACTGCAAAACCAAAAGCTACT
>JAPYRX010000026.1 GCA_029936815.1 Dehalococcoidia bacterium | reverse complement strand
ACCCAGGGAATAAATGCCATAGCCATAATTTTATTGTTGTGACCGGCATTAATCAATCCAAAAGAATAAGGAGTTAAACAGAAGACCACACCAGCAAAAATAGATGCCAGAATCGAAACATTTATTCTCCTTAAAAAATAAAATAGCCCCAGTCCACCAAGCGTAAGATAAAACCAGAGTTTTACACCTTTATTGATAAAAAAAATATCTAGTAGTGGTCTTACTGGATCACCAGGTGTATAAATATATCCACCATAAGATGGTAGACCTGAGAAAAAATTCGGAAACCAGTGCGGAAATTCATCTGATGATTGATAATAAGAAGTTCTCCATTTTTTGATTGGTATATGTGCTACAGAATCATTTGCAAGCGGTATTTTTTGGTCCACAACCATGGGCCATAAAAATACTAAACAAATAATCGGTATTAATAAAAGCAGTTTATTACTCTTCATTTTAATGATCCTTTAATATCTATTCTACCTGGGATGGGGTATAAATCTCTGTCAATTAAAAGCATAATAAAGAATCTCCTAATAACATCTTTCATAAATAAAAGTACTAATCTAATAATAAAATATGACCGTAAAACTTTGGAATAGTTCAAAGTATAATTATCGATATTTGATAAGTTACTAAGGCTAATAATTGAATTATTTCTTAAACCATAATATGAGACATGAGAATTACTTATTCTAATATGATTCATCACAAAATAATCAAAATCACCTAAAACATTTTTATACTTTCCCACTGATTTAGAATTAATAATACCACTAGGCTTATTATTCCAAGATTTGATACTATTATCAATGCTACTCTGTTGATGATTAATCATATTACTAAAATAATTTACGTTTAAAAATTCACATAAATTAATTACCGTATTCTCAGTATCTATGACAAGATCTTCATAAGAGATCTGATAATATGATTCATTATTATTCAATCTTACGCCCATTGCAGTATTATATAGCCATAACATCGAGGCATAATAGGAATTCATTCCTCTATTTTTCAAAGAGCAGACAACATCCCTTGCATCTCGTACAATATGTATAATTCTAGCCTTTGGGTATAATCTTAAAAAAGAATCAAATTGATATGAATTAGAAGGAGTCTTTTCTCCCCAAATTATTTTATTGTTAACATTTAAGTAGTGACCGAAAAAGCCGTCAATAAAATCTCTAGCATTAGTGCTTTTCTTTGCTAGATATAACAATGAATTATTATCCCAACCGTATTGCTCTAATCTCTTCATTGTTGGCAAATATAGGTGCCATCCTCTTGTGCTTGTTCCAACACTTAAATAATGAACTAAATTATCTCTAAATTCTGTAAAGGGGGTATTGAATAGTACTGGCTTATTAAATAAAGAAAGTTCTGGACCAATCCCAATTTCAGGATGCCTATTTAATATTGTTGCTAGTAAGGTACTACCTGTGCTGCCTGAACCACCGATTAATATTGGATTATCACATTGCATTAGGAATTAAATTAATTGTTTAATGAAATAGTTTTCTTTAATAAGGATCTAAGGCCAGGGTCTATAGATAAGATGTAAAGATAATATCCGATCAAAAATATAAATGAAATTAATATTTTCATAATATTAGATATATGAAAAAACTGAAAAATAAAAATTAAAGGAATAGTAAAAGCTAACGCGATAAACCCATACTTGAAAAAACTCAATAAATTTATTTTTATTGATGAGCCAGATATTTTTAATAGCCAAAATAAGAAGCCAATATTTGTTACGAATCCCGAAACAGAAAACAATACTAATGTGTAAATAGGGTTATCCATAATAAAGGCACCTATAAGTAGTGATCCCAACCTGAAAATCATTCTTAAAATGTTAATTAATAAGCCAATCTTCTGCTTCTCATATACATTAACTAAGTGTGCTAGTGGTCCAACCAAAATTGCTGAAAAAACCCATAATGATAGAGATTGCGCATACAATCCTGCATCGTACCATTCATATCCAAACACTACTTGAAATAAATCAGATCCAATTAAGGAAATAATAATAATTGGGAAAAATGCAATCATCAATAAGCGCGATAAGGTTTTATTTACTAATATATGGACATGATCTAAATCTTTTGAAGTCTTAAAAAATACCTGTCCGACACTGGAGTTTATAATGCCTTGTGGTATTTGAAGCATTCTGTTAGCAAGTGCATAGTATCCAACTACAGAAATGGGGTAAAAACTAATTAAGATTATTACAGGTAGCTGTAATGACAAGGAATTAACAATTACTGCCCAAGTACTATAAATTGGAAAACTCTTATACCTACGAAGTAGACTGAAAGATTGCTCTCTACTAATCTCATTTAAAAATCGTAAGCCTGATTGTTTTATATTTACAACTATAAGAAATAAAAGCCCTATCAGGCCTCCAATTATATCTCCAAGAAATAATCCATAGACAGATCCCTTGAAAAGAAAGCCATAAATAATTGGAACCGTAGATGTACCAAGTGCCCTTATTGCCCTTAATTTTCCAATAATTGCAAATTGGCTAAATCTTGTCTCCCAACTTATTAAAATAATCAATAAAGCAGAGATCATAATGCTAACACTTATCAAGCCAGGGTATGTTGAAAGAACCTTTATAGAATTAGATTCTAACCCTATATAATTAAGCATTTTTAGAACAAAAAAAGAGAATATTGAAGATAGAATTGTGAGTAAAAAACTTATAAACAATAGATTAGAAGCATCTGTGTCCTTTTTTGAAATTACTATGGCTATATCATATCGAAGCGGTGAAATACTACTTATTATATGGACAATAGAAGAGCATATAGCAAAAATTCCAAATATTTCCGGACTATAAATTCTTGTAATTATTGGTGAACTTATAATTAAGAATAGCTGGCCTAATATATTTCCTGAAGCAACTTTGTATACATTTGTAATAAATGAGATTGAATTAATCATTTATCTTTGTTAAGCATCTTGAGGTAATTAACAATCATGATAGAATTAATATTATATCGGAACCGATAAATTGATAAAAGTTGAGAAAATTTCACCATACCGTTGTAACTGAAATGATAATACGTATAGTATCGGTTATAAATGCTTAGTAAATATTTTCCAATAGAAGTTTTTTTAAAGAAATTCTTAAAATTATTTTTCTCAAAGTTTTTATAGTTAAAATCAGGGAATAAATTTTTATAATTTGAGTTCAATATGTATTGTTTATATAATTTTTTGTTTTCGCGCATTTCAAGAGGAATTCTAGACCAAAAGTTAATGAACTCTAAATCCCATAACGGGAGCCTCCATTCAAAACCATAGAATTCATATACCCTACAACTATTTATAATAAATTTTGACTGACGCTCTTTCCATTCCCAATTTTCAAAAATATTTGCTAAATCATTTTTTGAAACAATATCATGTAATTTAAAAGTATGCTTTACTCTAGATGTAATATATTTATTTATAATGGAAAAATGTGAGTAATGCTTAATTATCCATAATATGTAATGTTTATCAATAATAGAATTGACTAATGATTCTTTATTTATATTTGATAGATTATGCATATTTGGAATATGTCCACCAGATATAAAATCCCCAGTATGCCCCGGGATAAATACAGAATTCTCTGACAATAATGATCTATCTTTTAGCTCTTTTACAGCTAAGTAATCTTGAATCTGCGGTAGGGATGAACCATTTCCTGCATATCTAAAATATTGAGCAAATGAACCATCATTAAAACAATCGTTCCATTTCTTTTTAGTATACTCTACACTAACCCAATTATAAGAAAGCTTCTGTGCAATAGATTTACTAACAAACTCCTCTCTACTATTTTTTCTGCCATAGTAAAAACATAAAACATTTTTTCTGCCCATTTTATGAATATTAGAAATTATTAGACGAGAATCAAGGCCACCACTTAGAGGAACAACAAGTCTTTTATTTTTTGTAGATTGATCCAGTCTGCGAAATACATTCTTTATTGAGTAATCCATTAAAGAAAAGAGTTCCTCAATCTTATAAGT
>JAPYRX010000025.1 GCA_029936815.1 Dehalococcoidia bacterium | reverse complement strand
AGGCCGCTATGCAGAGGTGGAGCCGTTATAAAAGAGATCACTTGCAATCAAAGAGAAAATCCTTGGCCCAGAGAATCAATTACAAGTAAAAAACAAGGGAGTCACAAAGGATGATGAGTACTCACACCATCCCTAATAATCATTACCTGTGAGGTGATAATATTTTTAACCCTCACACACTCCCTCCATAACCTTCCTAATACTTGTAAAACAAACCTCTACAACAAGAGTATCTAAATATTGACATAAGGTAAACATAGGTTTACTATACGAAAAATAAGAGATTGGTACGGCAACCTCTTGTGTAAATTCGGTAAATCAGAATCATATTCATAGTCTTTTGCTTAGTAAAATAGTGGTTCTGAAGGGAGCACGAGCAAAAATGTGTGGGTGTAGTGTTAGTTCATTAAATTGGTTACATGAGAGGCAAAGATTATTAGTACCAACAAACTAACTAACAAAAAATAATGAGATATATTATTTTATTTATTTTAATATTTTCTATAACAATATCATCCTGCCAAATCAAAAAGACAATAATAAATATTTCTCCAAATCTAGGAAACCCACTAACAATAAGTAAAGATGCTCATTATTGTGTTGAAACATATAATAAATCAAAAAAAGAACTTTTGATAAAAAAAATGCTAGGAGATAAACTAAAAGTTCTTGGCATAAATTTAGAAAGTGATTGTAAATACAAATTAGTTATTGAAATAATAAATATCAGTGCTAATAATTCTAAAAATATACCAGTTTCTTTTACTTACAAGAAAAAAACTAGTACGAAAAAAGGAAATGAAAGCAATTATACTACGAGAAGTAGAGAATGGAATGAATATAAAACAGTAGCATTCAAAGAAAATTTGATAAGTATATTGTTCTATATAGATGTTTATAATAAAGAAAATATTCTTATTGATTCGGTAAATAGTTTTTCAGATATATCTAAAAGGGAAGTAAATGTAATAAGAAATTCATCTAATATAACTGATTATTATAAATTTAGAAAAACTTCTGATAATAATTATCCAATCTACTCTAGTGTTAATGAAATAAACATGAATCATATTCTAGATTTAGATGATAAAATTTTAAAATCAAATGATGAAAGTGGAAAAGTTGAACTATTAAAAATAGGAATGTTCTTTAGAGATCAGAAGAATTATAAAATAAATAAAGAAGATATTTTGAAGAAAGAATTTTATACAAGAAGGTGTAAACAAACACACGGTGATAATGTAGAAATGATGTCAATCCAGCAATTGTACTATTTTATGGCAACAAATAGTTTTGACAAATGGACGTCCGTAAATGGTATTGGTTATCAAGCATATCATTTTTGGAATAGCGAAACTAATCATATAAATACAGTTTATTTTTATTCACCAGCGTGTGAAGAAGTGACTAAAGTTAGTCGTAGTGGTAGTACATTCACAGAAATAGAATGTAAACAGAACCTATCAGGGGTGAGAGATAACACAGTAAAGAGTCGTGATGACATGCCCAAACAACTATATAGTCAATATTTTGAACCCTATAAATCCTACGTATACTATTGGGAGAAGAATCAAGGTAGTAGGATTCAAAATTTTTACATGATGAAATATAACGTTGGTGAAAATATCTTTTGTGCTTCAAAAGAATTCAAATCTCCAAAATTGGGCGCACAAATTGATTTAGATGATGTGCAAACAAGTAAAGCATTCACATATATTAAGATCAATGTTGAATAAAATAAAATTCTACATAGTATTATTTACAACAGTGGGTTGTACATACAATCCTGATGCAGGTAAATATGTGAAGTTTACTCCTCTTTCATCATCTAATTCAAATACAATAGTTATTGATAAAATTAATTTTTACGGTACTAACTTAAATAATATACATAAGGAAATTCTCATTAGACAAGTAAAATCTGATTTAGCAAATGCATCTGATATTAGTATTCTAGATTATAATAAAACATTTGAGCAAAAATCACTTAAAGAACCTGATTTGATAGTGAATATTAATATCCATCTCAATGAAATTGATGAAGAGTTAAGTTTTTATACGCCAGTCAATTATAGAAATAGTGAATCCAGTACTCGTATGAGTGGAAAAGGCAACAACGTAAGAATGACACGTCAATCGAGTACTACTACATGGGAGGATGTCATCAAACTTCCACTTAATTATGGAAGATTCGAACTAACGGCAGAATTAAAAATATATAATCGGAGAGATTTATCTCTTTCAGAAAGTAAAAATGTAAATTATATAAAATTCTATAAGTTAAATAGCACCGATAAAATATATCCATACTATAATAATACGTTTATTTTAGATAACTTGCATGAAGTTTCAGGTTTAATCGTCGGCGGATTAATTTATTCATCAGTATTGATAGAAAGGAAAATTGAACAAACTTATGGTTCAACATTTATAGAAAATATTAATAAAGGTATAATTCAAAAAGAATTATCTAATTTGAAGAAAAAACTTGCATTTACTCTAGATTTCAAAGAAAAAAGTATTTATTTGTATTATTTAGGTTTAATCCACGAAATTATTGGTCAACCATTAATTGCATATGATTATTATGAAAATTCAATTAAACATGATGGTTCAAATAATTTACCACATCTTGCTATTGGCAATATTGATAGGAATAGGAAGTTGTAGTGAACAAATTTGGAAATTAAAATTAGAAAACAATACTTTTGGTACAAATAAAAATGTTATAAATAATATAATTATTTCAAAAAAGTATGACAATACAGAATCTAATTTGTTGTTGACTGCATTAGTAGCAAAATATAGTGACAAACAAATTCTTTATGACAAAGAAAATATCAGGAATGGACTCAAAACTAATTACCATTTAGTTAGTTCTTTCCAAATTCCTAATTTAAAAAAGTCAGAAACGTTAAATGTTTTACTTGATTTTAAATGCGATCAAAAATATTTTTACCTACCAAAACAATGGACTTATACGCTTACAACTTACAGTACTTCACATAGTTCTACAACTTCATTAAGAAGCAGCACGTCATCTCCATCTCAAAGAAGTAGGTCTGAAAGGAAAGTCAATATAAAGAATATTAAGGGGGAAAATAATTATACGATTGATTGCAAATTGAAATTTAATGAAAACAACTATTTAAAATTTAGTGATAAAATCACTGATATTCCTGATGAACCAAAAAATTATGTAAATCATCCACTTAGTTTAGTTATTAATTCCGCAGTTGACTACATTGACGATAAATTGGCAATTGGATCGAAAAAATATTCTGAATTTGACACGATATTTTATAATTTTGATTATAAAGTTCACAGATCTTTAATAAATCGATCGTATCATAAAGTTGTTAACCGTATATCTGAATTAGAATCAATAAAAGAAAATCGAACGCATGAATTGTATTATACACTGGGTCTTAGTTATCATTTAATTGGAAATTTAAAACTTGCAAAGAAATATTATTTAACTTCTATTGATCTTTATTCGGATCAAGAGATAAATTATCCTGAACTTGCATTAAAATTTATCAATTAATTTTTTAAAATTCAAAAATCAAAAATTTTAACATAATTTTAGCTAGTCCCAAAGTTGGACTTTTTTAATGAAAGGATTCTATGGAGAAAATTACTGACAAGCAGGTTAAGAAAGTTGAGGTGATATTCGATTGTAGTGAATTCAGCAGTGATACATACATGGTTAAAGGCTTTTTGATACAGTTGCCTGTCAATACGGGGAATGGGTTGTAAGGAATGAAAAATTACTAAAGGGGAAAGAAAATGGCTAAAGAAAGTTTAGAAGAACGTGAGGAGAGGGCGCTGAATGCTACCTCTACAGATGAATTGGAGGAGTTGGCGGAAGACGAGGACGAGGATGTGCGCCTTAGAGTCGCCGATGCTCAATAAGATGCCACACCAGTTAGATACCCAAAGTAAAATACCCACTTCTTGTAAAATACACCTCAACACCTATCCTGAACATCGTCGAAAATTTGGTAGCAGATTGGTAGCAAATCTTCCGATTCATACGGAATCGAGAGGAGTTGAGAGGAGTTGAAAGGAATTTCAGACTGACACCCTGCGAAGGTTAAATGTTTGATATTCTT
>JAPYRX010000024.1 GCA_029936815.1 Dehalococcoidia bacterium | reverse complement strand
ATGCAAATGATTTGGCTATTTTAATTTCTTTTTCTGCTATAGGTTCATTATTAGGGTCAATATTAATGACAACTAATAGTTTTACTCATAGTCCAGGAAAAATATTAATATTTTTTATGATAATGTGGCATTTGATAATGTTTGCAACAAGTTTATTTCCTGTTAAAACTATTATGTTTGTATTATTGATCTTATTTGGAATTTCTACTTCGATTTCTATGATTTTACTTACTATGCTCATCTTGAGTATTACTGAAAAAGAAATGATTGGTAAAATTATGGGTATTAGACAACTTGCTATATTTGCTTTTCCGATTGGCTTGGTTATTGGAGGATATATGATAGATCAGTTAGGTATTGTGTTTTCTATTCAAATAATAGGGGGTTTTGGTTTATTGATATCTATTATATTTGGATATAAATCAAAAAACCTTGTTTCGTATAAAAATAGTTAAATTAGGAAATAGTAGAAAACTCTTTCATTTGGATAAAAATTATTCTCACGAAATTTTCCTAGTATATATATAAAAAACTATTTTTTATTTAATTCTTTTAATTCCATTAGTATTTCTTCTTGCAATCTTATACTTGTTTCTGAACGCGAAAGCCAAAAATATATAGGATAAAAACCTAATGTAATGATACTAAAGAAAATATATTTTAATATTAAAATCATAATAACTCCTTTAAACACACTATGACTTTATTTATACATAATTTCAAGTTACTGTATATAAATATTGTTAATCAGGGAATGCCCAAAGGGAGACATGAGCTCCCAAGAGGTGTCACTCTCCCTTCGTAAAATAATAAATGGACACTATTGCATTTAAAGCTGTCACTAGGAAGGCTACCTTAAAATCTAGGTATAGTTTCATATCAAACAACTCTTAAACTCTCCTTAAAATAAACCAGATAATTCCAGTTTCTACTTGATTGGTACCTGATAGGTAATGATATTATTAATATATGGATAATATTTTTGGATATATATTTTTTGTTATTTCAATTTTTATTGTTTGGTTTTATTTAATTAGATATATTTACACTTCTAACAGAGATAAATTACCAATATGGATTGACCCTTATGAAGATTACCCAATTGGTACAAAGTATAAAAATACAATAAGTTTAATAATTGCAATTATGTTTACTATCATTACTATTTCATTCGTTTAGTAATAAGTCCTTTTTAGAAAAAAAGTTTGTCACGCATATGTACCACCTACAACCACAAAACCTAAGCCATACCCCCTATCAACAATCAACACCCAACAGCACTGCCACCACCTATACCTACAAGCGAAACAACAACCAAAGCAAGAACAACAACACCAAAACACCCCATAATTAACCTCTTCAAATAAATATCTAGTACGATAATTTAATATTAAAAAGTCTAAGCTATATTATTTATTGTTTCAATAAGTATAATAAATTAAGTATGTTTTAATAAATTGATGCGATGAGGAAATTTATGGCTAATGATTTCAAATCATTATTTATGCTAGATCCTGAAGTAACTTACTTTAATCATGGAGCATATGGCGGATGCCCAGAAGACATTTTCAATGCAATGCTAGAATGGCAAAAAACATTGGAAAAAAATCCAAGTAAATATATGGAAGAGTTATATGATAATCTGGAAAATTCCAGAAATTCCCTATCAAAGTATATTAATTGCAATAAAGACGATATTGTATTTTTCAACAACCCTACCACAGCTATGAATACCATAGTAAAAAGCCTGAGCTTAAATCCAGGAGATGAAATTTTATCAACTGATCACGAATATGGAGCAATGAATATAACATGGGATTATATTTCTGAAAAAACAGGAGCAAAATTTATTCGTACAGAAATACCAACCCCTTATGAATCAAAAGAACAATTTATACATGCACTAGACAAAAACATTACGTCAAAAACTAAAATGATATTTATAAGCCATATTAGCAGTGCAACTGCATTAATATTTCCTGCCAAAGAAATCTGCGAATTAGCCAAATCTCATAGTATACTTTCATTTATTGATGGAGCCCATGCTCCAGCACAAATCTCATTAGATATAAATGAAATTGATCCTGATTTTTATGCAGGAGCTTGTCATAAATGGATGTGCTCCCCTAAAGGCGTGGCATTTTTATATACTAAAAATGTACTACAAGATGACATAGATCCTCTAATAATTAGCCATGGATTTGGGAAAACTCTAAAAGGAAATAAACTCTTTTCAGGGTCAAATTATTTAAAGTACCACCAATGGCAAGGAACAAGAGATTTTTCTAATGTATTAACAGTTCCTAAATTAATACAGTTTTTAAAAAACAATAATTGGGAAAATGTTGCAAAAAACTGTCATGATTTAGCACTGTACGCAAGAAATGAAATTTCAAATCTACTCGATACCCAACCTTTATCAAATGACGAATACATAGGGCAAATGACAAGTATACCAATAGACACTGAAAACCCGGAACAATTAAAAGCAGTATTATCAAAAAAATATAAAATTGAAGTCCCTATCACATCATGGAATAATAAAAATTTGATAAGAATATCAATACAAGCTTACAACACAAAAGAAGATATTCATAAATTGATAGATGCTCTTCATGAAATAAGGTCAAATTAATATGAATCAAACTATAACATTAAAAGACGGATTAATTGGAGATAGTGCTTTGTCTCCAATTTTAGGGGCACAAATATGGGAATGGAGTGGTTATGATTCTATGCTAAAAATTGTATAGATATTATTAATAATGGGATTTATTAGTTTTGTTCTTGCTTTAAAAATCGATCAGAATAATAAGAGAGTATAATTATGTTTTCTGGAGATAAATTTAGACTATGGGCAATTTCAGATACGCATGTAGGTACTGACATATTACATGGACGAAAAAGTTTATCTGAGGCTATCATGCATTCTGAAAATGGAGGAGACGAGGGAGGGGAATCATTTGATTGGGATATTTGTGTAAACTTAGGTGATTTTACCGGATCTCAATTTCCTCCCAATGATGAAGAAGGAAAACTTGTTGTAGAACAATATTCCGCTTCAACAAAACATCCTAGAGCACATTTTTATGATGTGATAGGAAATCATGATGCGACCAGGCATGGAGACAATCCTGTGCAGTGGTGGTTTAGAAAATGGCTTGATCCTACTGGTGAAAACACTAAATTTTCAGGTGTGGATAATTCTAAAAGACCATTTAAAGTAGAGGGAACTTGGGAACATTATTCTTTTGATGTCGGAAATATAATTTTTTTAATGCTTGCTGATCGTAATGATCTTCCAAAACCAATTGGTAGAGGTGAAGGTAAGAGAGGAGGGTATCCTGCAGGTGCAATAAGTGAAGAAACGTTTTCATGGTGGAAAAAAAAGATTAAAGAAAATAAAGACAGAATTGTAATTACCTGTGCACATCATATGATAAAAGAAACTACTGTAGCTACTGGTTTAAATGAAGGATGCGATGGAGGGTATCATGGGAGATTTGAGGATGGAGCTCCTCAAGGTGCTTCATTTATTTATTTTGTAGGAAATATGCCAGATTCAGGGAGAATAGAATCTTTTTTGGATTTAAATCAGCCAGTTATGGATTTATGGCTTGGAGCACATACTCATACACATCCTGATGATGTGGTAAATGGACGAAGTCATATTGAATCACGTTTTGGAGTAAATTTTGCCAACATATCTGCTTTAACAAAATATCATGGCAATACTTGTATGCCAATGAGCAGGCTTTTTACTTTTACGAAAGGATCAGATATAGTTGAAGTCAAATGCTATTTACATACTTCAGATCACGCATCTCAGGGATGGTATTCACCTGCAGAAAGGTCATTAAAAATTCGTTATCCTTTCAATTTTTAAATTGAAAATCAAAGATTAGCTTCTAGCACTATATAACACTCCTTAAAATAAGCCACATAATTCCAATTTGTACTTGATTGGTATCTGAAAGGATTGAGCAACGTGAGAAATGAGAATATCTATTAATTTTTACTCAAAAAAAGAAATCCTTTTCCAATTAAAGCTAGTGGTACTGCTAAAAAGAAAAACACAAAGAACCAAAGAATCCACAATTTTTCTAGTGTTAATCCAAGTATAAGAATTAGAACACCAATAACCACTGATACTATTGCAGACAATAAAAAATATTTACCTATTGTTTTGATATTAAAATTCATGCATTACCTACATCTCATAAACAAGACTACTAATATAATTGCGATAACTATAAACTT
>JAPYRX010000006.1 GCA_029936815.1 Dehalococcoidia bacterium | reverse complement strand
TCAGGTCTATTTCACTCCCCTCCCGGGGTTCTTTTCACCTTTCCCTCACGGTACTAGTTCACTATCGGTGTCCAAAAGTATTTAGCCTTGGAGGATGGTCCCCCCAGATTCAGGCAGGATTTCACGTGTCCCGCTCTACTCAACAGCCTACTAAACAGAATAAAAACTTTCGCCTACAAGACTATCACTTTCTATGGTTGTTCTTTCCAGAAATCATTTGGCTAGTAATTATTTTTTTAACTATTTTTCTCACTTAGGAGATGAGATAAGTAGGTGTTACAACACCTATATGACATAGGACTCCAATCCGTTAAGTCATGCAGGTTTGGGCTATTCCCTTTTCGCTCGCCGCTACTCAGAGAATCTCGTTTGATTTATTTTCCTGGAGCTACTTAGATGTTTCAGTTCACTCCGTTCCCTTCTTAAATAAATTTAAGATAACTTTGATAAAAGCTTGGTTTTCCTATTCGGGAATCCACGGCTAAGTTTGCTAGACAACTAACCGAGGCATTTCGCAGTCTTGCCACGCCCTTCTTCGGCTTTTGGACCCAAGGCATCCACCTTATACCCTTAATAACTTGACCTTACATTAAAAAACTTGTTTCTCAATTTAAGACTCAAAAATATTCAACTATTAAAGAACGATACTCCAATTTCAAAAAGAAACGTGATAGAACACGTTAGGAATGAATTGGAGCTCCAAGAAATGTAGTATATTTAATCTATAATAATGGGTCAATACATTTATATGGTAAATTTCATATTTATCTAAATTTCTTAATTTAGATAAATATTTTTGTATTTTTTTATTCAAAATTATAATTATTATGAATTTAACGTTAAGTACGCTTATCAATAAATTTTAAAAATTATTTGATAATTCCATTGATTTGAAATTTCACAACACGACCTATTTAGATCTATTTATTATCTTTGTAAACATAATTATCAGGAAGTTGTTTCAATATCCCAATAGCTACCATTATTTTTTTAATCATATAATCATTTATATCATCTATTGTTTTAGGAAATAAATAATAAGGAGGATTGGGTGGTAGAATTTTCACTCCCAAGTTCGCTAATTTAGCCATGTTATTTAAATGCAACGCACTTAGCGGTGTTTCTCTCGGAACAAGTATCAATTCTCTGTTTTCTTTAATCATCACATCTGCTGCTCTTTTAATTAAATTATCTGTGATCCCATTTGATATTGCTGATACCGTATTCATACTTGTAGGAACAATAATCATCGCTTTGGTTTTATAGCTTCCACTAGCTATTGGTGAATAAAAATCTCCATTACTATACATTTTAAATTTACCTGACGAATCCCATTTTTCAATAGTCTCTCCAAAGCTCGGAAGTTGCTCATCTTTCCAAACCATACGTCCTGAAGATGAGCATATAAAAATAACATCTTCATTTTTTTCCAAAAGAGCTTGAACAGTTTTGTAGCCTAACACCACTCCACTAGCTCCTGTCACTGCCACAATTATAGGGTTGTCTAATTCCATAATATTAACTTAATATAATTTAAATTATCGAGATTATTGCAAAACTAGAAATAATCAAAGAAAACATAGTATTCCATCTGAAAAATTCTGGTCTTAAATTTATTTTATCAGATTTAGGCCAATTTCTTATATATTTAATCAAATGAATCAATAATCCAATTGAGCATCCGATAAAATAAATAATTTTTAATTCACTTGAATATCCAAAATAAACAAATACTACCATTGATAACATATCCAAAAACACAGCAAAGATAAATGTATTATTTATACCAAATTTAGATCCAAATGATTGAAGGTTATATTTTTTTTGAAAGTTGTAGTCTTGCGTATGGTAAATCATGTCAAAACTAGACGCCCAAAGCATAATAGCAAGGCTGAATAAATATATGTCTAAATTCATACTAGCTCTAACTACAACCCACCCTCCTACAGGTGCAATAGATAATATGAATCCTAATACAAAACTGCACAAAAATGTAAATCTTTTTGTATAAGGATAAATCCACATTATCACCACCACTATAGGGCTACAGTAAAATGCAAATTTATTTATAAAGTAGCAAAAAATAATAAACAATGCAGCACAAACCAATATTACAAAAAGAATTGTATTCTTACTAATAGAGCCTGAAGCCATAGGTCTAGACTTAGTCCTTACATTTAATTTATCGATGCCTAAGTCTATATACCTGTTAATTCCCATACCAAATGATCTTATAAGTACTAAGACTATAGTTACTAAAATAATATTTTTCAGTTCAAACGAACCGTTGCTTGCAAATAACGTACCAAAATAAGCAAATGGTAACGTAAATAAAGTCTCGTGTATCCTTAGCGACTTAGTTATTAGTGATATTTTATTCATTTATTTTTTCAAATCCGTAATTTCCCCAATTATTATCAACTAATTCTATTATTTCCTTATTCATTTTTATTTCGTCTGGCCATTCTCTAACCCTAGGCTCTCCTTCTATTTTTTCTGTAGCATCAATACCTAATTTTCCACTATATCTATAAAATTCACTTGAATGATCTAAATCATCAGCTGGTCCTTGAGTAATCATAAGATCTCTATTTGGATCTATATTTACCCCAACTCTCCAAAACACTTCAGACAAATCATGGATATCTACCCATTTATCTACAACAATTACAATTTTTGTAAGAGACAGTAATCCTAATCCCCATATAGTATGCATAATTTTTTTTGCCTGCCCATGATACTTTTTATTAATAGAAACAATAATAAAATTATGAAAAATACCTTCAGCTGGCATATTAACATCAACAATTTCAGAGGTTATTTTTTTTAAGATTGGGAGCATGAATCTTTCACTTGCTTTCCCTAAGTAATAATCTTCTTTAATAGGCTTACCTACGGTTATCACAGGGAATAGAGGGGCTTTCTTCATAGTTATTTTTTTTAATTTAAAAGTGGGGTATTTTGCAATAGGAGAATAAAAACCCGTATGATCTCCAAAAGGGCCTTCATCTCTATAATCATCTAAGTGAACTTCGCCTTCTAATACTATTTCAGAATGAGCAGGTACCTGCATATCTATAGAAAAACAATTAACTAATTCTATAGGCTTTGATCTAAGAAATCCTGCTAGCATAAATTCATCAATATCAGGAGGCATAGGAGCTGACGCAGACCACATAGAAACAGGGTCACATCCTAACACGATAGCAACAGGAATTTTAGTAATACCTAAATCTTTAGCATGATTTTCATTTTGAGATCCACCTTTGTATGATTGCCAATGCATAATGGCATTTAATTCGTCAATTATTTGAATACGGTACATTCCCACATTTCTTTTATTATTAATTGGATTTTTTGATATCACCATCGCTGAAGTCAAATACTTACCTCCATCAGAAGGCCATGATTTCAATGCAGGTAAATGAGATAAGTTAAACTCTTCAGGGTCATAAATTAATTCATGACAAGGGGCTTTTTTCACTAATCTAGGTTTAATTTGTCTCATATGGAACAAATTAGATAAAAGGTTCATTTTATCTTTAAATGATGTTATTTCTTTATCTATCAAAGAAATAACATCATTTGATTTGTCATATAGTTCATTTAGATTTGAAATTCCTAAAGCGTTAGAAACTTTTATTTCAGATCCAAATAAATTTGCTACAACAGGAATTTTATTCCCGTCTACATTGTTAAACATTAAAGTAGGACCTCCTGATTCAATCATTCTAGAAACTATTTCCGTAATTTCGAGTTCAGAAGATACTTTTTTATCCACTACAGTTAACAGATTTTTATCTGACAACCAATTTATATACTGTCTTAAATCATCAAACATATTAATTATCTTTCATTTGTTTTCTTATTTTATTGGAAGAAATATTAGAATCAAACACATCTTGGGGTATTCCAACAAACATATCTTCTAAATCATTAGGAATTTCAAGACTATTAATATCTACGAATTCTCCATCCACATTACGACCTCCGATAATAAATCTTGTTCCATTTTCATTTAATTTTTTTAAATTATCAGAAATTTTATTCTTAGAATTAATATCAGGATAAAAATTCATGTCAAATAATCTCATAAATGTATCTCCTCCAATTAAAAAATCAGCGCCTTTAAATAATCTGGATTTTTCAAAAAATGTAGGTTCATCAGTAATTAAAATTTCGTATAAGCCTTTGAATTGTAAAATTCGTTCTTTCAATTCATTTGTATTCAAATCTGGTTTTGAGACATTTGAAATAGAAATTTCAAAAACAGGTTTTTTTTGACTAACGAACATTCCACATAATAAAAGCTCGATATGTCCTTCATGTAGAGGGTTGAAACTACCTGGGAAAATAATGTACTTTTCATATTCAACATTAAAATTACGAATTTTTAAATTCTCATCTAAATGAAGAAATTCATACTTTTCAATTTTTAACTTACTTATAAAATCAATCATAAAAATTTATGTTTTTTATATTTTATCAATGTTTGTAACTTTAACGCCATCTGGAAGAAAATTATTATCAATTGAAATATTACTTCCTAACTGAGGATAATAATGTAAATAAAGTTGCTTCAAAACAAAATAACTAATTATAAAGTCTTGGATAGATCGAGTGTAATTTTTTGAAATGAAATCGATTTTATACTTATAAATATTATTTCCAGAAAAAATAGTTATATAACTTCTGTCTTTACCTCTTTTCAATCTATTTGTTTTCAATGAAGAGCTTACAGCAGTAGAAATAAAATTTATGCTAGTTTTATCATTATTAAATTTTAAATAATTTGCTTTCGCAAGATTTGTTGCAACTTGCTCACTAACATAATTTTTGGTATCTATTTGCATAAATTCATTGATTGCATCTTTTGAATAAGGCATATAAATTCCAACAAGATTTTTTGATATTCCCTCTTTGTCCAAGATCCATTTAGATAATCTTTGGCAAGATCCAAGTAAGGTAAAAATAAATTTAGTTTCTGATAAATTTATTTTTTGTATAATATCTACTATTTCTTTTGTTGAACGTTTGTAAAATTGATCATAATCCATGATTTACATACAATTAGTTTAATATTAAGTATTATATAAATAAATTTAAATAAAATATAATGAACAAAAGTACAAACAATCCAAAACCAGGGTCAAATATTGTAAGGATAGCTAGACTAGATGCAATTAAACCCATCAATATTGCAATAAACAATTTCGATTTGAAAAAAAAATTATATAATCCATCTATTACATTATTGATAATTTATTTAACAATCATATTAGCTGGAACAATTCTTCTACTTTTCCCTCAAGCAACAAACCATCCTGATAAAAATTCTTTTTTGATATCACTATTTACTGCTACATCCTCTTTTACATTGACGGGATTAGTAGTTGAAAATACAAGTGAATTTTGGTCTTCATTTGGTCAAACCACTATTGTGTTTTTAATTTTCTTTGGAGGAATAGGATTTATGACTTCTACTTCTTTCATACTAAGGTTGTTTGGTCAAAAGATTTCACTAACTCAACAACTATTATTAAGAGAATCTATTGCTGATCCAAAATCATTAGGTAAATTACAAATAGGAAGTGCGGTATCAACTGTTACTTTGATTGTTTCATATAGCATTATTGTTCAACTAATTTTAGGGATTCTTCTAACTCTGACTTTCACTAAAGATATGAATTTATATATGGCTTTATGGCAAGGGTTTTCTCAAGCAATATCTTCTTTTAACGGCGCAGGATTTGTTTTTTTCAATAATGAAGGATTATTAGGAGGTTACGAAAACAATTCAAAAGTAATGATTTTAATTGGGAGTGGAATTTTTCTAGGAAGTTTAGGATATTTAGTTTTCTTTGATATACTTGGAAGCATTAGATGGAAACGCCTTACACTTAACACGAAAATTGTTATATCTGCAACAATCATATTAAACATCTTAGGAACAATCGTTTTTATGTTACTAGAATCTCAACCTAATGGACTTTTAAACAATTATTCTATGATTGAAAGTATTAAACATTCGATATTTAATACTATCAGCGGAAGAACTGCAGGTTTTTCTTCTTTACCTTTTGATTCAATAAATTCATCTACTGCAATATGGTGTGCAATTTTAATGTTCATCGGAGGAGCATCTGCTTCTACGGCTGGTGGAATTAAAATCAATACATTTATGGTGGTGCTTGCATATTTGAAGAGTACTGTAACTGGAGCTAATGATACTTCACTTTTTGGACGCACAATACCAGAAGATCAAGTAAAAAGATGCTTAACAATAACTATCATTGGGATTCTAACGATCTTATTATGTTCTATAATTATTTCTCAATTGGAACAAAACAACGAAAATTCAAACATTTTTTTCGAAATATGTTCCGCATTTGGAACAGTAGGACTATCATCTGGATTCACTTATATCTCATCATTTGGATCAAGAATTGTGTTAACAATTTTAATGATCATTGGTAGAATAGGCCCAATTACTATGATTTTGTCATTGGGAAATATAAATAATCCTAAAATGTTCAAATATGCCCAAGAAAGAGTTACAATAGGATAGGAATTAAACAAATGAAAAAACAAGTTGCTGTAATTGGAATAGGAAGATTTGGAAGAAGCGTTGCTACCGAATTATATAATTTAGGGCACGACGTTCTTGCTATAGATAAAAAAGAAGATAGAGTACAAGATATGTTAGGTAAGGTAACATATCCTGTTTCAGGAGATGCTACTAATGAATCAACTTTGCGAGAACTTGGGATAGCTTCATATGATGCTGCTATTGTTGCTATAGGTTCTGACACTGTCTCTAGTCTTATGACTTCAGTTTTGTTGAAATCTATTGGTGTCCCATATGTTGTCGCACGAGCTCAAAACGAACTACAAAGAAATGCACTTGAAAGAATTCAAGTAGACAAAACCTTACTAGCTGAACAAGAAATGGGAGAACAATTAGCACACAACATGTTTAATCCTAATGTCATAGATTATATGGGAATGACAGCAAATTATGGTATAAGTAAAGTCGAAGTATCTAAACACCAACAAGGTAAATCGTTAAAAGAATTAAATATTGGAACATTAAGAGACAAATACAATCTCACTGCTCTAGCAATTGTCAGGTCAAAAAATATAATACTCAATCCTGATATAAACGAAATAATTAAAAAAAATGATGTTTTAATTTTAGCTGGGAAGAATGAACTGATTGACAAAAATTTCGGAGAATAAATAATATTTTTAGATCAAATAATTCGTCAGGAAAATCTACAACTCACAACAAGATAATAGTTGGAATATCTGGATCTATAATTGATTCAAGTTTAATTAGATGTGCAATAAAGCTATCGGATAACAATTCGGAAATATGCTTATTATATGTAATCATAATTCCTAGAGAAAAAGAATTAGACATTGAAGATCACAAATCTTTTCAAAAAGCTGAAAAGATCCTCAAACAATTAGAACAAGAATTCAAAAGTTCACATGGAAATATTTATGGAGAAATAATACAGGCTAGACACGCAGGTGCAGCAATAATAGAAATCGCCAAGATAAATAATCCTCAATTTTTAATAATAGGTGCAAACAAGAATGAAAAAACAACATCTGAAATTGGATTAAACGCATCATATATACTTAACAATCAAGCTTGTTCAACAATAATTTATAAAGAATAATGTAATCATGAATAAAGTTTCTGAAAGTAAAAACAGCATTACTATATTTGGGTATTCAGATATATCAAATTTTATTGTTGATTCTTTTCTCAAATCGTCTAATCATTATGATATAACTCTTATCGTCGATCAAAAAGACAATTCAAGCAACTCTTCGCTTGTCAGGACTTCCAACCAGATTACATTAAAGAAAAAAAATTTGAGTGATGCCCATGCAATAAATGAAAATGATTATAAAAACAATCTACTAACAATTTTGGCAACAAATGATACCAAATTAAATATTTTGTCTGCAGCCTTAATAAAATCAACCTTTAGCACTAATAATATTTATTGTTGTATAAATGATGTAAAGTATGACGAATTATTTAACACTAAAGGAATAGAAATATTTTATCCTTGGAATTTACCTCCAAAACTAAAACATTTTTGGAAATAATATGTATGTAATTATAATTGGAGTAAACAATTTAACTCAAAAATTAGTCGAATGGTATTCAGAATATGATCACGAGGTGACTGTAATAGAAAAAGATATTGAAAAATGTCACTATTTTGATCAGTTATTCGGACCAATTTGCCAAAACGGGGATGCTTGTGACCCGGAAATCCAAAGTCTCGCGGGAATGGATAGAGCCGATATACTCATCGTTGCCACAAAATCAGATAAAGATAATTTTTTAATTGGAATGGTTGCAAAATCAAAATACAATGTTAAAAAAACAATTAATCTTGCTAATGATTCAAATTATATAAAAGCCTTTTCTTATTTTGGGATCGATACAGTTATAAATATAGAATCAATGATTTTAAGCTCTATTGAACAAGAAACATCAATTCTTGCTCCTTGGTCTATAACAGAATTAAATACAAGTCCCAAAAAAATAATTTTAGGAATAAGAATAGATTCTTATTCGAATATCATAGGTAAATCAATTAAAGATATAATTCTTCCAAATCATAGTTCGATAATCTTACTAATAAGAGCAAACGGAATAACAGATACCCCAGCAGAACATAAAACCATCCATTCTGAAGATGAATTACTTATTCTTACCGAAGAAAAAAATAAGAACAAAATGTTAGAATATTTATCTTAACAACTATACAAGAGGTTCAAACTATGAAAAGCATATCTTATTTAGGTCCGGAAGGATCTTATTGCGAGCAAGCGGCTATTCATAGATTTCGTAATGAAAAGTTATTTCCAGTCCATTCCATTCCAGCAGTAATAGAGTCAGTACAAGACGAAATCACAGATTACGGAGTAGTCCCCATTGAAAACAGCATTGAAGGTTCTGTAACAGTTACATTAGACGCATTAATTCATGAATACGATGTAAGTATAAATTCTGAAATATTATTGAATATTTCTCATTCACTAATAACAAATGGAATAAAAAATCCAAAAGATATATTAAAAATATATTCCCACCCTCAAGCTTTAGCACAATGTAGAATATACATATCTAAAAACCTACCTCAATCAGAATTAATTAATGCCTCAAGTACATCTGCTGCATTATCAGAACTTAAGCCTGAATCTCAATACAGTGCAGCTATTGCACACTCTAGAAATGCTATTAAACACAATCTTCATGTTATTGAAGAAGATATTCAAGATGAAGAGAATAATATAACAAGATTTGCTGTATTAGGAAGTAAAGTAACACAGCCTAGCAATAATGACAAAACTTCTTTTTGCTTTGATTTTTCAGATATAGATAAACCTGGGCAATTAATAAATGTAATGAAACTTTTTTCTGATGAGAATATAAATATCACAAAAATTGAATCAAGGCCATCAAAAAAAGAATTAGGGAAATATATATTTTGGATGGATATTATTGGTCATTCCGAAGAGATTAAATTGAAAAAAATATTCACTAAGATAAATACATTGACTAGCAACCTTAAAATAATTGGTTCTTACCCTATTTCAAACAAACCTATTTAATCTTCATCTTTAGATTTTTTGTTATTTTTTTGATTAATAAATTTGTCAATTTCATCAAATATATCTTTCGAAGGTTCAATCCCTAGATTATCTAAATAAGTTCTCAAAGATTCAATAACATCCAATGTAGTATCTCTCATGTTAAGAGCAAAAAGTTTAACTCTATCATTTTCAGTCAATTGTGTTTTTTGTAGTTTTTTTACTAATTTAGGACCTAAATACATACCTAAAGCAAAACCAATAAACAAATTACTGAATCCGCCTTTTTTTCGCTTATCACTCATTACTCTTTCTCCTTATTTTATCAGTAGCAGATTTTGTTGCCTTCTTTGCATTTTTAGTAGCTTTTTCAACATTTAATGATTTAATATATTTAGCAATCATTTGAAATGATTTTGAGTTTATCTTATCTATTGGAGAAATCATATAGCCCATTAAAGACCACAATTTTTGGGAACTATCCACTAAAGAATCAACTTTAGAAAATAATTTGTTTATTTTCAGATATCCTAAAACAATTAAAATAGTAAGACATAATACGAAAACTATAATTATGATATCTCTTATTAAAGCTGTTATTTGTTCCATAAATACACATTAAGGTTTTAACAATATCCTCAAATTGCCATTACCATCCTTTTGTTGATCCATTATACTGTGATTATCATTTCTTGCCCACAACAATACATCATATGTATTCAATTCATCAGGAATAATTACTTCAACAATAGAATTATTATCATTTTTTATTTGCTCTGCCAAAGCAGCGATGATTCCTGAACAAGATTTTCCCTGCCCATCGATTATCACTTCTCCTTTAGGAAAAAATTTTGAAGAAGTTTGAAATTCTGAAGAAAGATTTTCTCTTACTTTTAGTTCTCCGGATTTTCGAAGATCCAGTTGATTCTTAAAATGTTTAACTGCCTCCCAATATACTCCTTCATCTCTATCTCCTTCCCCGCAAACAGCTCCACGTACTCCAACAATATCTGGATTAATTCTCGCAAGTTCATCTAAGTCAGATAATTTCAAGTGACCAGATAGAGCTGTGCTTAATCCTCTGGATTTAGCTTCAATAACCATTTTTTTCAGTTCATTTTCAGGCATGAAGTCAAATAAATTTCTACCATCCTTTACTAATGTATCAATTAAAAACCCATCACATTTACCTTCCACAGCTAAGTCAACCATCAAAGATGGATTCAAACCATTATCATATAACAAATTATCAGCAAACAATGAGCCTATAAGTAAAGTGTTTGACCCTTCAAGAGCGTCTCTACATGCAAGTAATGTTTCTAATGCATGATCATATTCATCATGCATGAATCCAACTTTAACGGAAGTAGCTCCTAATAATCCTGCAGCATGGACTGCCATAGAAACTGTTCCGATTTGGTCTGGAACAACACCTAATGTTAGACTTGAATGAATTGGGTCAGGGGCTATTTTTTTTACTTCTTTAAAAGTATTTGGATGAGCAGATCCAACCAAAGCTTCTTGTAGGTTTTTCACATCAACTATATCAGCTCCGCCTTTAATAGCTTGATGAGCTTCTTTAACATTTTGAACACTTACTAATAACAACATTTATTACCTCATATAATCTTATAATGAAATTTTTAACTTATCTAAACTAGCTAATTCGATCTTCAAATCTTGTTTATCCTTTGAAAGTAAATCATGTACAGGCGGCCTGGGGCCTCCACTATTCATACCAACTAGTTCTCCCCAATACTTACATAATGCCACTGGCAAAACACCTCCAGCTTCAGATACAGTTTTTTGCCACCATTTATCGGATATTTGTTTTATATCTTTAATTTCCATTTCATACAAATCATTATCAATAGTTCCTTTACTAGCCATCTGAACAAATTTTGTATAGCTATTATTATCCGGGGTATCAAATCTCCAATCTGAAGTATTCGCAAACATTACTTGTTGATTAAATCCTTGCTTTTCACCTTCCCAATAAATCCATTCATCTGGAGTACTAATGATAGCTTTTTGACCTAATTCCAAATGAGAATTAATTGAAATTTCTTTATTAAAGCTTGCTTCCTTTACTCCCACTATGTTTTCTATGTTAACAATTTCTGCCAACTCAGCAGAATTTAAAATTGTTCCAAATTGAGGTGAATTATAGTACATAATTGCAAGGTCTGTTTTGGAAGATATATATTTAATAAAATCAATTACTTGAGATGGTTTTCGTGTTGCAAAATATGGAGCTCCAATTACTAACAATTCAAACCCTGATTTTTCAGCACAAGACATCAAGTCGATAATATCAGAAACGGATGTGTGGCTAACATGTGCAGCAACAGGCCAATTTTTAGCTTGATCTATAACTATGTCCATCAATTTTTTTCTTTCATTAATCGACAAACTCCAAAACTCTCCCATGCCCCATGAGCAACCAGCACCGTTTGATCCTAAACTTTTAATATAATCAATGTTAAATCTTAATCCTTGTTCATCAATCTCTCCACGGTCATCAAATGGAGTTACTAATGTTGACCATTGGCCATTCAAGAATTCTCTTGCCCATTCTTTAGATTCATTTTTAATATAAGATTTCATAAAAATATTGTGAATAAATAATATTGTTGGAGCATATATTTTACATCACTGCATATTAATAAAAAACACAAGAAATTCCATTTCTAATTAAGTTTCCCTTTCATTTGATCTTTAATCATTAAAATCTTTTCATACAGGGTTTTGTTTTTGATTAATTCATCAAAATTTAATTCTATATACTCTTCAGCCATTGATCTTGATATTTCTTGAATTTCTCTATCTTTAATCAAATCTGCCACTTTAAATAATGGGATCCCACTTTGTTTCGTTTGCATAACGTCTCCTTCACCTCTAATTCTCAAATCCTCAACTGATAATTCAAAACCATCATTAATTCTTTCAAAAATTTTCAACCTTTCAATCGTATGTTCATTATCAGTATCAGAAACCAATATACAATATCCTTCATCAGTGCCACGTCCAACTCTTCCTCTCAATTGATGCAATTGAGACATACCAAATCTGTCAGCACTTAAAATTAACATAACACTAGCATTTGGGATATCAACACCTACTTCAATTACTGTCGTGCTTACTAATATATTTATTTCTCCATTTCTAAAATTACTCATTATTTTTTCTTTTTCATTGAGTTTTAATCTCCCATGTAGTAATCCGATATTAAATTGAGGAAATATTTCTGTTTTCAATTGATAATAAACTTTTTCAGCAGAATCAGAATTTAATTTCTCAGATTCTTCAATTAATGGGCAAACTATTATAGCTTGCCTACCTTCCTCAATCTGTTTTTTTATATGATTATAGCCAGATTTGATTCGATTTGACTTAATAAATTTTGTTTTCACTTTTCTTTCGCCAAACGGGAGTTCATTTAATTCGGAAAGATCTAAATCACCATAAACAGTAAGAGCAAGGCTCCTAGGAATAGGAGTTGCAGACATTGTAAGTGTATGAGGATAAATATTTTCCTTAGATTTAATTGAAGCTCTTTGAAGTACTCCAAATCTATGTTGTTCGTCAATAATATTTAAAGCTAATTTTGGTATGTGTACATTATCCTGTATTAATGTATGTGTACCGATAATCATATCGATATGACCCTTAGATATCATATCGATCATTTTAAATTTATCTTTATCAGCCATACTTCCCAAAAATAATCCTAAAGTTATATTTTTTTCAGTACCTTCTATATTAAAAGAAGAGTGATATTCACTTAATTTTGTTGTCTTACGAAATAAATCTAATGTTTTCATATAATGTTGTTCAGCTAGTATTTCAGTAGGTGCCATAATTGCAGATTTATAATTTTTATCTATCACAGATAAAGCTGACACAATAGCAACCAATGTTTTACCGCTACCAACTTCACCTTGCAATAATCTTGTCATGGGTTCAGATTTATCTAAATCTTTTATTATTTCTCTTATGATTCCAATTTGAGATTTGGTAGGCTGAAAAGTTAATGATTGAAAAAAATTATCTATAAAATCCCAAGAAATTCTAATTTTGTAAGATTTCTCTGAGGCTTTGTGTTCTTTTTTCTTAATTAACCAAGCAGATTGATGTAAAAAAAACTCGTTAAATACTATTCTTTTCCTAGCTTGAATGTAACTGTTCAAATCGTCTGGATAATGGAATTGTTTTACAGCATCTTTTAAGTTCATTAATTTTAATTTGGTTATGATACCTTCAGGCATGAAATCATTAATCTGATCTCCAACCAAATCTAATGTCTTTTTCACTATCTGCCTAATACTTCTTTGGTGCACTTGCCCAGTCAACGGGTAAACAGGAACAAATCTGCCTACATGAGTGAAATCAGACGATATTTCAGGGTCAATAATTTCATACTCAAAATTTCCTGAAAATAATATATTACCTCTAAAAAGATTTACTTTACCGCTTATTATAACTTTCACATTTGGTTTTAATTGCTTAACTAACCAACCTCTACCAAACCATTGAACTTTAACATTGCCTGTTTCGTCTCCCAAAATCCCAACGGTAGCATTTACTCCATTACGATATCTAATTGTTTTTGCTTCCCAAACAGTTAACACAACTGTTTGAATTTCTCCTGCAATTAATTCGTTAACTTTTTTCATATCATTAAAATCTCGATGCCTCCTAGGAAAAAAAGTTAGAAGATCGTAAAGATTTTTAATTTGGATATTACTAAACATATTAATAATTTTGGAAGGAACTCTTCCAATAGATTTCAAATCTGAATCCAATGTTAAAGTTTTAGTAATGATTTTCGAACTTGATTTAGTCGATTTCTTAACAGATACGTCATCCGTTTTAATTAATAAATTAATTTCATCTACTAATCGATTACATAATAATTGTCTGTTATCATGATCCAATTTTTCATAAATAGGTTTTTTACCATATTTATCCTCATATTTTCTAATCAATTCCACCAAGTAATGAGCATTTGTTTCCATATAGCCATCTAAGCCACCTCCGACAACTGATTTGTTATCAAAATTTTTAGCTATTTCAAGGTTTAATATTTTTTGAAAAATATTAATGTTTTCAAATGATATTTCTTTATTACTTTTAATATCGTCCGACATCTATTGATTTATTCCATTACTAATGATGCTATTAGATTTTTCTGACCACCATTTTGAAATTCTAAATCTAAATATTCATTAATTTCTATAATTTGTTGTTCTATAATATCTTTAAGTTTAATATCAGATCCCCAATAAATTGTTAAATAACTATCAACATTTGGGTTCAAATGTTGAATTGTTTTGTTAATCGAACGAACCAAATCGATTTCAGAAAATACGATATTCCCATCAATGAATGAAATATAATCATTTTCTTTATATTCTATTTCATTCATTGATCCTGATCTTAATGTTTGTGAAATAGATCCAAATCCCATATTTTTTATAGAATCCGTCATGTTCTCCAAGTTTGTATTGCCATCATTTTCTTTATTGCAAACAATCATTGAAGACAATCCTTCGGATACAGATTGAGTTTTAAGAATGAAAACATTTTTATCACTTTGCTTAGAGGCAATTTCACACGCCATAATAGCATTCTTATCAGTACACACAACTATTACATCTGTAGTTAAACATTTACCTAAAACTTCTAAAATTTCTTCTACACTGGGATTAATTGTATTTTCACAAAAAATAATTTGATCAACTCCCATATTATAAAATAATTCATTAAATCCTTGTCCATTAGATATTGCGATTACAGAAGATATTTGGTTCTCATTTAATTTTAGAGATTCTTGTTTAACAGATGTTTTGGCAAACTCCTCAAATTGCCTATCCATATTCTCTATATCAATTTCCATCAAATCACCATATTTCATACATGAGCTTAATATACTTCCTGGGTCTTCAGAATGAGTGTGAACTTTTATATAATTTTCGATACCTGTAATAATTGTAGATCCTCCAGTTTTATCGACTGTGTGTTTCACATCATCATGTAAAACATTATCTCCATTAATTACAAATTGAACACAATAGCCCCATTCATCCTCTGTGTGTTTCTCAAAATAAGAACTTAAATTATTATCTGTTGAACTAGGTTTGTTCATAATTTTATCAATATCGGCATTCTCTTCACATATATAACTCTTCATTGCTTCAAATATAACAATAAGGCCCTGCCCTCCTGCATCCACCACTCCAGCCTCTTTTAAAACATTCAACATATTTGGAGTATCTAACAAAACTTTTTGAGCATTATCGCAAACTTGGGGAATAATAGTACTAAATGAATCAGAGGTAGTTTTTATTTTATTCCAAGAATCTGAAAAAGTTTTAATAACAGTTAACATCGTTCCTTCAACCGGGTTGCTAACTGATTTATAACTTGCTTGCACAGCGCTTTCTAAGGAAATTCCAAATTCATTAACATCACATTGTTCTATGTTATTCAATCCATTGGATAATCCTTGCAAGATTTGAGATAAAATAACTCCACTATTTCCTCTTCCACCCAACACAGCATTTTTCGCAATGACTTTACTGACATTATGAATACTTTTTTCTTTTTTCATATCTATATTTTTCAATGCAGATTCTAATGTTAAATACATATTAGTACCTGTGTCTCCATCAGGGACAGGAAAAACATTTAATTGATTGATTTGATCCTTATATTCATATATCAATTCCTTGGCAAGAGTTAATATTTCAGTTAAATCCGAACCGTTTATTTTTTTTATTGTTTTCATAATTTAATACATAAGATGTAAATGACAAATCATTCTTTCAGTGATAAAATAATTCATCTGAATTATTAATATTATAAGTAATATACTCTACAAGATAAAGGTAGTCATGGCGAAATGTGAATTAACTGGCAAAATTTTCCAAGCAGGAAATAATGTCAGTCATGCAAAAAATAGAAATAAAAGAAGATTCAATCCGAATCTACAAAAAGTATCTTTTTGGAGTGACACTCTAAATAAAAAAATAAGCCTAATTGTAGCTACAAGTGCAATTAGAGATATTGATAAAGCTGGAAGTTTTGACTCATATATAATCAAAAGTGATAATGAGAAACTATCAAAAAAAATTAGTAGAATTAAAAAAGAAATAACATCAAATTAATTTTTACTTATTTAACAGTTTTCTAAGTACAAATTGTAATAATCCACCGTTGGTGAAATAATTAACTTCAGCATTTGTGTCTATTCTAGATTTTACCTTTATTGATTTTAAAAAATTATTATCAGGTCCCGATATTGATAAATTTAATAAACTTCCTGGAGTTTTGGTTTGTTTTATATCATCAATAGAAATAATTTCATTTCCTTTCATATCTAAAGATTTAAAATCTTCCTCATTTGTAAATTCAACTGGCAAAATTCCCATTCCAATAAGATTAGATCTATGTATTCTTTCATAACTTTTAGCAATAACTAATTTTACACCTAGTAAATAAGGTCCTTTAGCAGCCCAATCTCTAGAACTCCCACTTCCGTATTCGTCTCCTGCAATAATAATCAAAGGAGTGTTTGTTTGTTTATATTTTTCAGACGCATCAAAAATACTCATTTTTTCTTCAGAAGGAAAGTGAATAGTATGCCCACCCTCGACATCAGTTAAAAGGTTTTTCAATCTGACATTTGCAAAAGTTCCTCTTGTCAATATATTTTCATTACCCCTTCGAGATCCATATGTATTAAAATCTAAAAATCCAATATCTTTTTGTTGTAAATATTCCGAGGCAGGAGAATTTTTACTTATATTTCCTGCAGGAGAAATATGATCAGTAGTAATACTATCTCCAAGAACTGCAAGAATTCTTGCATCATTTATGTTCTTTTGCTCAGGTAAATCTTTAGTGAAATCATCAAAAATTGAAAGTGGTTGTATATAAGAAGAAAATTTGTCCCAATTATACAAATCACCTTCAGGGACAGAAAGATTCTGCCAATTATCATCACCGTCAAAAACTGTATCATATCTGTTTTTAAACATTTCCGGGCTCAATGATCCATTTACTTTATAATCAATTTCATCTTTATCAGGCCATATATCTTTCAAATATATTTCTTTGTTATTTTTATCTTTACCAATGGGATCACTTTCAAAATCAATATCTATGGTTCCTGCTAAAGCATAAGCAACCACTAAAATTGGAGAAGCCAAGTAATTAGCTTTAACCTGTTGATGTACTCTTGCTTCAAAATTTCTATTGCCACTCAAAACTGCGCAAGTAATTAAATCTTGATCATCTATTTTCTCAGAAACATCATCCGGTAAAGGACCACTGTTGCCTATGCATGAAGTACAACCATGCCCAACAATATGAAATCCCAATTTTTCTAATGGGTCAATTAATTCTGCTTTATGCAAGTAATCATCCACAACTTGTGATCCTGGGGCAAGACTTGTTTTAACCCAGGGCTTTGTTTTCAATCCATTCTCAACTGCGTTTCTTGCCAAGATTCCTGCGCCAATCATTACATCCGGATTTGATGTATTAGTGCAGCTAGTAATTGCTGCTATAACAACAGCACCATGATCAAGGTTACTAGAATCTGTAATATATTCTTTTGACTCAGATAGAAAATTTGAAAAATTTGATCTAACATCTGATAATTTAACTTTATCCTGAGGTCTCTTAGGCCCAGCCATACTTTGCTCAATATCGCTTAAATTTATTGTTATAATATCTTCAAAAGATTTTCTATTATTATCTACTCCGTACAATCCTTGTAATTTAGAATATGATTCTATCATTTCAATTTTGTTTGAATCCCGTCCTGTTAATTCTAAGTAATCTAAAGTTTTTGTGTCAATCGGGAAAAGTGAAGCAGTTGCTCCATATTCTGGAGCCATGTTTGAAATAGTAGCTCTGTCAGGCAATGACAAAGAATTAAAGCTTTCTCCAAAAAATTCTACTATCTTCCCAACAACTCCATAGCTTCTTAATTTTTGAGTAATAGTTAAAACCAAATCTGTTGCTGTCATTTGCTTTGGTAAAGAGCCTATTATATTAACACCAATCACAGAAGGTATTTTCATATATACTGGCTGCCCCACCATCACTGATTCTGCTTCAATACCGCCAACTCCCCAAGCAAGAACTCCTAATCCATTCACCATTGTAGTATGTGAATCTGTTCCTATAACAGTGTCTGGAATTACCAAAGATGTATTACTATAATTTTTATTAGAAATTACGGGTGATAAATATTCCAGATTAACTTGATGAACTATCCCAGCACCAGGAGGTACAACTTTCATATTACTAAATGATTTTTGGCTCCATTTCAACAAAGAATATCTTTCGGAATTTCTTTCATATTCTTTTTCAACATTCCTTATGAAAGCGTTTTTTGATCCGAAATAATCTACTTGAATACTGTGATCAATAACAAGATCCACAGGAACCATGGGGTTAACTATAGAAGGATCTCCATTATTTTTCTTCACGGCATCTCTCATACTAGCTAAATCTACAACTACAGGGACTCCTGTAAAATCTTGAAGTAATACTCTTGAGGGGTAATATGGAACTTCATCAGAATTGTTAAAATCTGACCATTTTGATAATTTTGTTAAATCGAAATCTTCGTTACCATCAAGACAAGAATTACGAAGAACGTTTTCCATCATTATTTTAACGGCATTTGGCATCGTACCAATTTTAAGTTCGGGGTGGGATTTGTCCAACTTATCTAAGCTGCAATAGTTATAATTTTTATTACCTATATTAAATGTATCACTGATATTATATTTATCAATAAAATTCATTAATTTACCCACGATTGATTTATTTTTCTAAATTAAAATAATTATAATTCTTATCAATATAATTTTCTTGATCTTTTGGAACATCTTCCTCTGCATATATAGCTTCAACAGGACACACCGGTTCACAAGCAGCACAATCTATGCACTCTTCAGGATTAATAAAATATTGATCATCATTATCCGTTGTATATATGCAATCAACTGGACACACATCAACACACGACCCGTCTTTTAATCCGACACATGTTTTTGAAATAATATAAGTCATAGTTCTCCTAGAAGTTGATTGAAGTTTATTTTGACAAATTTAATAGTATATTTAGATAGATAGCCTTACAATATATTTTAACATGGAAATTCAAGGATTATTACAATTAATAATAAAGAAAATAAAAATAAATTTTTATTTATAGATGGTCATTACTTAATGTTCAGATCATGGTACGGGATAAAAGCTCCCATGCTAAATAGTGAAGGAATAGAATTAAGCGCTATTTATGGTTTCTTTAACACAATTTTAAAACTGATAAATTCAATAAAACCTACTCATATAGGAGTTGCATTTGATACCAAAGGGCCAACTTTTAGAAACAAGATGTATACAGAATACAAAGCAAACAGATCTGAAGCTCCAAACGAATTAAAAATACAATTAAATCTAATAACACAAGAATTACCAAATACTAACATAGAATCATTTTCTGAGAAGAATTTTGAAGCTGACGATATTTTAGGTACATTAAGTAATAAACTAAGTCAGAATAAAGACGATGAAGTTTTCATATTTTCTGGAGATTCTGATCTGCATCAACTTGTAAAAGAAAATGTTTATATTGTCACCACATCAAAAACTGGTGATTTAAAAACATTTAATGAAGAAGAAATAAAAAACACATATTTAGGATTGTCACCTGATCAAATCATTGATTACAAGTCTTTAACTGGAGATAGTTCTGACAATATCCCCGGTATTCCAGGAGTAGGAAAAAAAACAGCAATCAAATTACTTAATGAATACAAAACAATTGATAATGTTTTTTCGAATCTAGACAAAATCCCTCAAGAAAAATTACGAAGTAACCTTGATACGTATGCGAAAAATTCGATACGGGCCAAATCGCTTGTAGAACTAAAATTAGACGTTGATATAGAAATAGATTTTAACAAACTGAATATCTCTAATATAAACAAATCCGGATTGTTGAATCTTTTCGAAAAATTCGAATTTAAATCTTTAAGTAGTAGATATCAAAAATCATTGTTTAACGAATCAAACACAGAATCGATTGAAGGAAAATCAAAAAATCAAAAAAGATTTAAACTTCATATAATAGATGATGTAAAAAAATTAGATAAACTAATTGTGAAATTATACGATCAAAAAGAAATAGCATTTGATACAGAGACTACTTCCTTAAGTATGATCGACAATAACATAGTTGGAATTTCTTTAAGCTATAATGAATCTGAGGGCTTTTACTTACCCTTGCAACATACTAATGATAACAACCTTCCTATTTTAGAAACCCTACAAAAATTAAAACCAATTTTTGAATCCGAAAAAATCCTTAAAATCGGTCATAATATCAACTTTGATCACTCAGTACTTCTAAGTCAGTACAAAAAATTAAATGAACATATTACGATTAATAATTTCAAATTTGACACATTAATTGCAGCACATTTATTAAACTATAGAAATCTAGGCTTGAAAAATATATCTAATGACTTATTCAATGTAAATTTAACTCAATTATCTGAAATTATAGGCAAGGGCAAAACCATATCTAATATTGCTGATAAAACTGTAAATCAAATTGCAGAATACGCAATTAATGATGCAATCTACACGTACAAACTAAAAACTATATTTGAAAAAGAATTAAAGATTAACAACCTCGATGACTTATTCAATAATATAGAAATGGAATTGATCCCAATTTTAATTTGTATGCAAAATTTTGGTATGCCAATAAATATAAAGTATTTAAATGATCTCAACAAAACATTTGCCAAAAAAATAATAATATTAGAATCTAGAGCGAAAGAACTTACTAATGAAGAAATAAATTTAAATTCTCCTCAACAATTAAGTAAAATATTATTTGAAAAATTCGATTTACCCAAAACCAAAAAAACTAAATCAGGCTATTCTACAGATTCTCAATCAATTACAGATTTAAAAGATAAATTAGTTGAAAAATTCAAATCTAAAACCAATTATACTCCTGCATTAGAAGACTCAAGAAATTTACAATTCTTAGAATTAATCCAAGAGTACAGAGAATTATCAAAATTATTATCATCTTACATAAATACATTGCCTAAACTAATTAATCAAAATACGAATCGAATTCATACAAAATTTAATCAGTCAGGAACTTCAACAGGAAGATTGTCAAGCAATGAACCTAATTTACAAACTATCCCAAAAAAAACACTGTCAGGGAAATTAGTAAGAGCAGCTTTTGAAGTTCAAATTGATAACCATCAATTTATTTCTGCTGATTATTCGCAAATCGAACTTAGGGTACTAGCGCATTTTTCTAAAGACCAAAATTTAATAGATGCTTTTAAAAATGGAGAGGATATTCATAATTTTACAGCTGCAACAATGTATGGGTGTGGAATAGAAAATGTTACAGAAGATATGAGAAGAATTGCTAAAATTCTAAACTTTGGGGTTCTTTATGGACTTAGTCCCTATGGAATTTCAAAACAAACTGATTTAAGTGTTAATCAAGGAAAAGATTTTATAGAAATATATTTCAAAAGGTTTCCTCAAATCTCAGATTATATTAATAAGACAAAATCTGATGTTAAAGATAAGGGGTATGTTGAAACTATATTTGGTAGAAAAAGACATATCCCAGAAATTTATGCAAACGATAAAAGGATACAAGCTCATGCTGAAAGAATGGCAATTAATATGCCCATACAAGGGTCTGCAGCAGAAATCATCAAATTATCTATGATTAAAATCCACACTGAATTAGAGAACAAAAAATTACAAAGTAAAATGTTATTACAAGTACATGATGAACTTATATTTGAATCTGAAAAATCTGAAACAAAAGAGTTAATAAATATACTTACCATTATTATGACTAATGTAGTACAATTAGTAGTTCCTTTAAATATAAATCTACAAATAGGTAGTAACCTAGGGGAAATGAAATAATAATTTTTAATTGGAGTTAAGATGTCTAAAAGCCAAACAAAACCTTCAGAAAATCTTATAAAAGCAGTTAATTTATACACAAATAGAATGCGTAAATCTAGGAAAGAAAGTATAAAAAATGATCTTTCATCTTTTATCCAATGGCTTTCCGAGTGTCTAGAACCCAAATCATACAATGAAGATTTAAATATGGATAATATCAATCTCAATTTAATAGAACCAAGTTTTATAGAGCAATATGTACAAATCACTAATATAAAACATTCAAATTTTAATGCTTCAAAAAAATTAACAGTAGCAAGAGACTTTTTAAGTTTTCTTCATAACCCAGATTCTAATGATGAAAAAATCAAATTCACAGATGCAAATTTAAGTAATCATATAAGAAATAAAAAAGGACGTAGAACTGGATCTTTAAATCTAAAATCTAGATTACACGAAGAAGACATCATAGAAATATCACAAGAATATCATGATAGCTTGGTAAGTGACTTAGCGATAAAATTCAAAGAAAGAGAAGACGTGGTTGAAGATATAAATAAAGCTGCAGCAGATAAAGATTTCAGAGAAAATGCCCCGCTAGAAGCTGCTAGAGAGAAACAAGGATTAATTGAATCTCAAATAAAAACTATCGATGAAACATTGAGAAAGTCTGAAATAATAAATACCAAGAAAAATTCTAAAACAAACAAAATTGCAAAAATCGGATCAAAAGTAACTATACTCCAAAACAATAAAACAAGAGTGAAAATAAGCTTGGTAGCATCTCCTGAGGCAGATGTAAGTATCTCTAAAATATCTGTTGAATCACCAATAGGTAAGGCATTAGTAGGTAAAACTGAAAACGAAACAGTAATTGTAACTGCTCCTGCAGGAAATGTAGGTTATAAAATAGTAAAAATCACCTAATAACAATTTTTGAAAGAAGATTTGATGTCATTAATTTTATTGTTTTCTCATCAGTTGATTCCGCATATATTCTTATAACATTTTCTGTGCCTGAAATACGAATAAGGATCCAACTACCATCAATGTAAGAAAATTTAACGCCATCTTTTTCGTCAATGTAGCTAATACCCAAATCATAAATATGATTTGGAGAAACGGATTTCAATGATTGTAACAAATCATCTCTTTTATCTGGATTAAAATCAATATCTTGTCTATGGAAAAATGTGCCTCCGCTAATTGTCTTTACTTGATCTAAAATACGGCTCAAACTTAATCCTGACATAGTTATCAAGTCTAAAATCAAAATACAACTAACCAATCCATCTCTATCTTTAAATTCGTCAAATCCAAACCCTCCACTTTCTTCGCCGGCTATCATTACTCTATTTTTTGATAAATGTGTACTTAAATATTTAAATCCAACGGGAGTTTCCAAAACAGGGACATTATAGTGAGATGCCAAATTATTAATTGTATTACTTACAGATAAACTTTTTGCTATAGGTAAAGTTTTCTTCTTGTACTCTAAAAAATAATATGATAATAATAAGAATATTTCATAAGTTTCTAAAATATCTCCATTTTCATCAACTACTCCTATTCTATCTCCGTCTAAATCAAAAGCAAATCCTACTGAATAATTTTCTTTTTTCATTTTCTCAGACATGCTAGACAAATTTTCAATTATAGGTTCTGGTCTTTTAATTCCTGGAAAAAAAGGATTATTAAAGTTGTGTAATGAATCTACAACAGGGCTTGAATCAGCGTCATCCAATAAATCTTCTATGTAACCGGATGTAGTCCCATACATATTATCAATCAATATTTTCATATCTGTGTTACGTAATCCAGATATTGGTAGTTTTTCTCTTAAATCGTCCAAGTAACCTTGTCTAGGAGATATTTGTGTTAATAATCCTTTTATATTTTTAGTGTAATTTTTAGAAATTTCTATTCTTTTTTTATTAGAAATATTTGATTCGATAAATTTTAAGTTTTCTTTAGTTAATGATATCCCTTTTGAGTTTCGCAACTTAATTCCATTCCATTTATAGTCATTATGACTTGCGGTAATAATCACCCCTAAATCAAAACCTCTAGAAACAACTTCATTTGTTATAACCGGAGTAGGAGTTGGTTCAGTCACCAAATATGTGTCGATACCTGAATTTAAAAAAATTGTAGCTAATAAATCTGCGGATTCTTTAGAAGTGAATCGACTATCATAACCTAATACTACTCCTCTTTCGTTTTTAAGATTTTCTTTAATATAGGAAACAATTGCCCAACCACACAAATCTACATTGTCATAAGTAAAATCATCAGCAATTATACCTCTCCAACCATCAGTGCCAAAATTGATTTTTTTCATTATATGAAATTGAATCCTTGTTTATTTTATAAGGTTTTTTATATCGTCTACTTTATTTAATTTTTCCCAAGGTAAATCTAAATCTAATCTACCAAAATGTCCATAAAAACTTGTAGGATAATATATCGGAGAACGTAAGTTCAATTGTTCAATTATAGCAGCAGGTCTTAAATCGAAAACTTTATTAATTATTTCAATAATCTGATTATAAGAAAATTTAGCTGTACCATAAGTTTCAACTGATATTGACACTGGTTCAGCCATACCAATCGCGTAAGCAAGTTGTACTTCGCATAAATCAGCTACACCAGCTGCAACAATATTTTTCGCTACCCATCTTGCCGCGTATGCGCCGGATCTATCAACTTTAGTAGGATCTTTCCCTGAAAAAGCTCCTCCTCCATGTCTTGCAAAACCTCCGTATGTATCTACTAAAATTTTTCGTCCAGTAAGGCCTGTGTCTCCAGTTGGTCCTCCAATAACAAATCTTCCTGAAGGATTCACATGGTACTTGGTTTTATCATCGACCATATTTTGTGGGATAATTTTATTTATAACTTTATTTATAACATCTTCTCTAATAGTTTCCTGTTCAACTTCCGGATTATGTTGAGTACTTATTACTACTGTATCCACTCTTTTAGGTCTGCCGTTGGAATATTCAATAGTAACTTGAGATTTACCATCTGGTCTTAGATAGTCTATTTCATTACTATTTCTAACTTGTGATAATTGTTGTACTAATTTATGAGACAAAGTTATAGGTAGAGGCATTAATTCATCAGTTTCTTTACAAGCAAAACCAACCATCATACCTTGATCTCCAGCTCCTATAATTGATTTTTCATCATTGTCATTAGATCGTTTTTCTAAAGATTCAGATACGCCTTGAGATATATCTTGTGATTGTTCATTTATTGATAACATAATGCCACAAGATTTTGAATCAAAGCCTAAAATTGGATCATTAAATCCTATATTTGAAATTACTTTCCTAACCACAGAAGGAATATCAACATATGCATGTGTACTTATTTCTCCCATGATAACTACTAGTCCTGTAGTAATAGATACCTCACAAGCAACTCGTGCCATTGGATCAATAGCTAAAATACTATCCAAAACTGAATCAGAGATTTGATCGCATATTTTATCGGGATGTCCTTCTGTTACAGATTCCGATGTAAATAAATAAGATTCTGCATTTATAAAATCGTAACTCAATTTATACCTCCGATTTATGTTCCAAT
This sequence comes from Dehalococcoidia bacterium, assembly GCA_029936815.1. Classification (GTDB taxonomy): domain Bacteria; phylum Chloroflexota; class Dehalococcoidia; order Lucifugimonadales. The sequence continues at coordinate 76,979 of JAPYRX010000006.1, read as the reverse complement.
ATCCCAACTATTAAGATATTTTTCTTGTTCTTCAGATAATTCATCTATACTTACATTCATTCCCTGTAATTTTAACATAGCTATTTCTTTATCTAATTCTACTGGTAATGCATGTACTGTATTATTCAATTCAGTATTATTATTTTGAATGAACTCAGCAGCAAGCGCTTGGCCAGCAAAACTAAGATCCATGACACCAGAAGGATGTCCTTCTGCTGCTGCCAAATTAATCAACCTACCTTCTCCCAATAAGAAAATCTGTCTTCCGTCATATAAAGTATATTGTTTTACAGAATTTAATATTTGTTTACTTGAATCTGACTCTTTTTCTAAAGACTCAATGTCTATTTCCACATTAAAATGTCCGCTATTTGCAATTATTGCTCCTGATTTAAGGTTTTTTATAGCATCAATTCCAACTGCATTCATACCACCAGTTACAGTAATAAAAACCTCTCCAATTTTTGCAGCGTCTTCCATTTTCATAACTCTATATCCATCCATTACCGCTTCTAATGCACTTACAGGATCAACTTCGGTTACTATAACATTAGATCCCATTCCGTCAGCTCTTTTAGCGATACCTTTTCCACACCATCCGTATCCAGCTACAACTACAGTTTTACCAGCCCATAATATATTTGTGGCTCTAGTAATTCCATCTAAAGTACTTTGCCCTGTGCCATAACGATTATCAAATAAATGTTTTGTATCAGCGTCATTTACAGCGATAACAGGATACATCAACTTGTTTTGAGAAGCCAAGCTCCTTAATCTTATAATTCCCGTTGTAGTTTCTTCACTCCCACCTAAAATATTATCTATGAGTTTAGTGCGATCCTTATGAATCATAGCAACCATATCAGCGCCATCATCCATTGTCATGTTCGGTTCAAAATCACAAACTTTAGTCAAATGATCATAGTAAGTATTATTATCTTCACCTCTTATAGAAAACGTTGGTATCTCATACTCAGAGACTAAAGCTGCTGCAACATCATCTTGAGTACTTAAAGGATTACTCGCACACATTGCAACTTCAGCTCCACCATCTTTTAAAATCTTAGCCAAGTATGCTGTTTCAGTAGTTATATGTAAACATGCACCAATCCTCATACCATTTAATGGTTTTTCTTTAATAAATCTTTTGTGTATTTGGTTCAATACAGGCATTTCTTTTTGAGACCATTCAATTCTCCTAAGTCCCTCTGCAGCAAGGCTTAAATCTTTAACATCGTATTTTAATTCAGTCATTTATAACACCTTTTATATAATATGCTTTAAAATCAATCTACATTAATATTATTAAATAGTAATGCATTGATTGACCCGAGTAATTCTAGCACATTTTATTTGAATACAGAATACCTATAAACTCTTCTTATAAATTTAAATAATCTTTAAATTTATTTTCAGAATAAATATATTTGTATCCTATAAGATTCATATAGTCTAAATACCTCTTGTATATCATCTCTCCGTCAATTAGTAATAATGATTTTACACCAAAATTCTCAACAGTATACGAAGCAATAATAGTTCCAAAAATACTTGCATGAAATATATCTTTAGATTCGTAAGAAGCACATTTATCTAAAAATCCAAAAAACGAACCGGCAAAAGAATCGCCTGCACCTGTAGGATCTTTTACATCATTAGTTAAATAGCCGGGTAGAGCATATTCATGATCATTTATAAAAATCAAAACACCGTGTTCACCTTTTTTAATAACAACACATTTCGCTCCTAAATTCATTATTTTACGTCCGGCATTTTTTAAATTGTTTTCTCCTGATAATAATCTAGCTTCAGATTGATCAATCATAATCACATCAGATTTTGTAATGACTTTTTTTAAGGATTTTTCTGCAGAGTTTATCCAAAGGTCCATGGTATCAAGCCCGACAAAAGAGTGTCTGTTAGTATTTTTCGCAATCCCTAAAACATCAAATTGTAATTCGGGGTTTATATTTGCTAAAAAAATCACCTCTGAATTTTGTGCAGGTTTATTCAGTGTCGGAACAAAATTTTCAAAAACATTTAAATCAGTGGCTAAAGTTTGGCGATTATTAATATCGTCATTATCATATAGCCCTTCCCAAAAAAACGTTAATCCATCTTCTTTCCTTAAATTGGAAATATCAATTGAATTTCTTTCTAATAATTCAAGATCAGATTGCTTGAAATCATTGCCATAAACTCCAACGGGGAAAGTTTTTGTAAACTTTGAAGCCGCCAGGCTAAAATATATTGCTGATCCACCCAATTGTCTCTCACTTCTTCCAAATGATGTGGTTACAGTATCATACGCTACAGATCCAACTACGGTTATAGACATATTAAAACTCCTATTTATTCAACTCAAATCCATTAATAATCCACTCATTCATTCCTCCTTCCAAATTAAACAAGAAACTTTCATCAATCCCATAAGCTGCGCTTATCTCACAAGCAAGCGCACTTCTAACACCCATTTGGCATACAAAATATATTTTTTCGTTTATTTCATTATTCTTTGAAATCCAAGATTCCACTGTATGTAATGGAATTAATTCTGATGATTTAATATGCCCAGTATCATATTCGTGAACTTCTCTCACATCAATGATTTTAGGATTGCTTTTTTCAATTAGAGTTTTTAATTCCTTAGGGTTAATTCTGTTATATGGTTCTCCATCGTTTTTTGTAGGCGTCACAAAATCCTCCAAATGTTTAATGATACTAATGATATATTTATTAATAAATATATCATTATAAACTATTTATATGTTATTCTATTTTCTCTTACTCTAATTTAAAACGTTACTATGGTTAAGAAAGTAGAAAATGTAAAAAGAAATACATTTGAAGTAAATGTTGAACCGGATTACGTATGGAAATCAGGCGAGTTCATGAAATTTAAAGATGCTAATTTCCCTATATCAATGTTAGGATGGAGCTCAATCAACATGGTATTTGAAGGTATCAGAGGTTATTACAATAGTGAAGAAGATCAGGTATACATCCTGCACTTAAATGAGCATTTAAAAAGATTTATGGAATCCATGAAGATGATGAGAATGCATCCTTTAATAGAGATAGAGGAATTAAAATCCATAATTATTGAACTGATCAAAAAAAATAAGTACAAAGAAGATGTTTATATGCAACCTTTGGCATATTTTGGAGATGGCCCCCCGGGATTTTTGGCATCTGGTGACAGATTAGGAGATATGTGTATTACAGCAAAACCAATTGACTCATTACTAACTTCCAATAATATGTTGAATGTTAATGTTAGCTCATGGCGAAGAATATCTGATGATGTAATGCCTCCAAGAATTAAAACAATTGCTAATTATCAGAATTCAAGATATGTCGCTGAAGAAGCAAGACTTAATAATTATGACCAATCTTTAATTCTTAATACTCAAGGAAAAGTAGCAGAATCAACGTACACTTGTGTTTTCATGGTAAAAGATGAGAAACTCATAACTCCAAATGTTACATCCGGCATACTAGACAGTATAACAAGAAAATCAATCATACAGCTCTCAAAAGACGATTTGGGATTAGAAGTGGAAGAAAGAGAAATAGACAGAACAGAATTCTACGTTGCTGATGAATCTTTAATATGCGGAACAGGAGGGGAAATTCAATTCATAGGAGAAATTGACGGATATAGTATAGGTAACAACCCGGGAAAAATTTCAAAAGAAATTCAAAGTTTGTACCATAACATTGTTCGAGGTATTGATTTAAGGTATGCACATTGGAGAACGGAAACATATCAATAAATAAAAATATAGGAGTTAAATTATGTCAACACAACCATTGTCAGGTTCAGAGTTAGAAGATATTAAATTAATGGCCCAAAAACATTTTTGGCCTCATGCTAAACCTGCTGGAGATATATCGGAAGAAACAGGATTGAAAACTATAACCAAAGGTGAAGGTATATGGCTTTATGATGAAAACGACCAACCTTGGTATGATACCACTTCATGTCTTTGGCTAGTTAATCTTGGTCATGGAAGAACTGATATAGCAGATGCAGCGTATGCCCAAATGAAAGAAGTAAGCTTCACCCCTATGGGATCTTTTAGCCCTCCTACAGCAAAACTTTCGGCTAAAATCGCATCGTATTCACCTGACAAAGATTCAAGAGTATTTTTTGTTTCAGGAGGAGCTGAAGCAAATGAAACTGCAATTAAAATGGCTAGAAAGTACCATATTAACAATGGGGAATCTTCAAGATACAAAGTAATCAGCCGAAGGAATTCATATCATGGAGCAACTTACGCGACTATGAGTATGGGAGGTGGAACGAGACCGCCTTATGAGTTTGAACCTCTAATGCCAGGTAGCGTTAAAATTGCAAATTATGATAGTTACAGATATGGATTCAGTACAATATCAGAAGAGCAAGCTAGTGAAGAATATGCTAAAGATCTTGAGAGAGCAATATTAGGCCACAATCCATCTACAGTTTCTGCTTTCATTGCAGAACCAATCTCAACTGCCACAGGAATACATGTACCTAACAAAGCTTATTTTCAAATGATTAGAGAGATATGTGACAAGTATGGAGTATTAATGATTTCTGACGAAGTTATTACGGGATTTGGAAGAACAGGCTCTTGGTTTGCTATTGAACAATGGGATGTAACACCGGATATAATCACTTTTGCTAAAGCGTGTACAAGTGGATACCTTCCAATTGGAGGCGCTATTGCAACAAAGAAAATTTCAGATGCGTTTATAGGCGACGAGAGTAAAACTTTCACACATCTAATGACATTCGGAGGAAACCCAGCATCAACTGCTGCTGGTGTAAAAACCCTGGAAATCATGGAAGACGAACATGTTGTTGAAAATTCCAAACAAATGGGAGATTACTTGATGTCTAAACTTGAAGAACTTTACAAGTATGATATTGTTGGTCACGTTAGAGGCGGAAAAGGCCTTCTAAATGCTGTAGAAATAGTTAAAAACAAAGATTCAAAAGAGCCGTACCCTAATCTTGCTAAAAAATTAGGGCCTCTTTACAATAAATATAAAATGATTGGACTCCCAAGCCCTATAGGAATACAATTAGCTCCTCCTATCACAGTTAACAAAAATGAAATAGATGATCTGGTTGAACGAACTGAAAATGTGATTAAAGATCTTTAATCAGATAATTAAAATTATAAATATTTTCTAATATTAATATTATGTTATGCAAAACAAAGATCTTTTAAGTATTGGAGACAAAGAATTCAAATCAAGGTTGATGATCGGGACTGGCCGACATCGATCTGATCTTGAAATGACAAATTCAATAGAAGCATCAGGGGCAGAAATAATTACTGTTGCAATTGGAAGGCTTGATCTGAAAAACCCTAAAGAAAAATCTATTCTTGATTTCTTTGATTGGGATAAATACACGCTTCTTCCAAATACTGCAGGTGCAAAAACAACAAAAGAAGCAATATACACTGCCGAACTTGCTAGAGAATTAACAGGAACAAATTGGATAAAATTAGAAGTTATACCAGGCTCTAAATATTTGTTGCCAGACCCTGTTCAAACGTTTGAAGCTGCGAATTATCTTATTAAGAATAATTTCACAGTCCTTCCATATATAAACGCAGATCCAGTATTAGCAAAAAAACTTGAAACAATAGGTTGCGCTACAGTAATGCCATTAGGCTCTTCCATAGGTTCAGGAAACGGAATACATACAATTGAAGAAATTAAAATAATAATCGAACAATCCAATGTGCCCGTAGTCGTAGACGCTGGACTAGCTGTGCCATCAGATGCCTCACTAGCTATGGAATTAGGTGCAGATTGTGTTTTGGTTAATACAGCAATAGCACAAGCTAAAAATCCAACTTTAATGGCTGAAGCATTCAAATATGGAGTTACAGCAGGTAGAAACGCATTTCTAGCTGGAAGAATTCCAAAAATTAACCAGGGGTCCACAAGTAGTCCAAATAGTGATATAAATAAAAATGTACCAAAAAAATAAATTCAATTTAGAATACTACTTCATGCTAGTAGTAGATATGTATAAAGATTTTGATAATAGAAATAAAGCTGAAATTTTTATATCAATGGCAATCGAATCAGGAGTAAATATTATTCAATTGAGAGACACTCAAAAAAATAAATACAAAGAAAAATTAAATATCATCAACAAAATAAAAAACATCTATCCAAAATCTAATATAATTATAAATTCTGATATCAATTTAGCAAATGAGTCTTTAGCAGACGGAATTCATATTAAAGAATCAGAATGGAAAAATGACATAGTCAAACAAATAGATCAAAGGCTTGTTATAGGAAAATCAACGCATATAAATAGCATGCCTAGCATTAATGAATACTCACCAGATTATTTAATTTTTGGTACCGTTTTCAGTTCCAAATCACATCCAAGGATTCGTCCTGTAGGGGCAGAGAAAATTTCAATAATTAAAAAAAAATATATATACCCTGTTTTAGCGATAGGTGGAATAAATGAAAAAAACACATCAAAAGTAATTAAAGCCGGTGCAGATGGAGTTGCAATAAAATCAGGTATAATTGAAAGAGAAAATCCTAAAAAAATTATTACTCTTATAAAAAATATTTTAATGAAGAAAAATGATATTTATTAACGACGAAATAAATACAAAAATTAAAACACCAATTTCTATTACTGATTTGGTGAATATATTAGGGCTACAATCTAAAACTATAGCTGTAGCTGTAAATGAAAAAGTTATTCAAAAGTCTGACTGGCATAAAAATAAAATAATAAGTAATGATAAAGTCGATATAGTACGTGCAGTTGGAGGAGGATAATTGGTGACCCCAACGGAATTCGAATCCGTATCCCCACCTTGAAAGGGTGGTGTCCTAACCATTAGACGATGGGGCCATATTAATTAGATTATAATTATAATATTTTTCAAATATTAATTATATAAATTTATGGATATAAAGCGAGATCTAAGATACCTTCTGTTTCTTCTAATCCATACATTAAATTCATATTCTGAACAGCCTGACCAGCAGTTCCTTTCACTAAGTTATCAATGCAACTTAATAATATTAATTTATCACTATTAGGCTCAATATAAGGAAATATATGACAATAATTAGATCCTAAAGTATTTTTTGTTGATGGAGGTTCTTCAACTATTTTAATAAACGGAGAATCTTTATAAAAGTCTTGATATATATATATTAATTGATCACTATTTTTAATCAAATCATGATTGTAATCAGCATAAATAGTAGTCAAAATCCCTCTTGTCATAGGAACTAAATGTGCTAAGAAAGTAATTTTATTTTCAAATCTGTCGTCTATCAAATTAGATTCTTGAGAAATCTCCGAAAGATGGCGATGTCCAAACACAGAATAAGCTTTTACATTCTCATTTATTTCTGAAAAATGTGTATTTAAAGATAGTTTTCTCCCGGCTCCAGAGACTCCAGTTTTGGAATCAATCACTAAAGGTGGATTAATCAATTTAGATTTTAAAGCGGGGATCAACGCTAATAATATAGATGTAGGGAAACATCCCGGGTTAGCAATATAGTTCGAATTTTTTATTTCATCTCGATATATTTCAGTCAATCCATATGTAAAATCATCTAAATATTCAGGCATAGGGTGTTCCGTGTCATACCATCTTCGATATTCATTTAAGTTATTTAATCTAAAATCTGCACTCAAATCTAAAATTTTCACATCTTTATCCACGAAGTTTTTAATTTGCTCTGCGCTAGCTGCATGAGGTAAAGCCGAAAATATGACATCACATTTCTGAGATATAGATTCTTTTATATCTATATCAATGTCATATAGATGGGGGAAAACTTCTCTTAAACTCTTGCCTGCCATGCTTCTACCCGTAACTTCTACGATTTCAACCGATTTATGATTGTACAAGAGTCTAGCCAATTCTGCTCCTCCGTACCCCGTTACATTTATTATTCCAACTTTAATCATTGTTTTATGAGAATTAATTAAGAACCAAAATTATACTTTTTATAACTATTTTTTTCTACTTGTATTAATGTATAAATTTTATAATAAAAATCATGGTTATAGTCTGAATAGTTATAAAAACATTTGTTTGATATTCATTAAATAGCTTTACACCCAATTAATACATAATTAATATTTAAATAACAAAATATAATTTACCTTATAAAACATTCATTACTATAGAGTTTGAAACAATGTTAAAAAAAGATCGTGCTAATTTCATTCTAAATCGCCTTAATGAAATCTATCCCAAAACTCCGATTCCATTAATTCACAAAAACAAATTTGAATTACTGATTGCAGTATTACTTAGTGCTCAATGTACTGATAAGAAAGTAAATGAAGTTACTCCTCATTTATTTTCTTTAGCAAATAATGCAAAAAAAATGATGCAAATCAAAATCAAAGACATTCGTTCAATCATCAGGCCATGTGGATTAGCTCCACAAAAATCTTTAAATATATCAAATCTTTCTAAAATACTTGTTGAAAAGCACAATGGAAATGTGCCTGGAAATTTTATTGATTTAGAAAATTTACCTGGCGTAGGTCACAAAACTGCAGGTGTAGTAATGTCGCAAGGATTTGGTCATGCTGCATTCCCAGTTGACACACACATTCATCGACTTGCTCAAAGGTGGGGGCTTACAAAAGGTAAAAATATCTCAGCCACAGAAAAAGATTTAAAACAAATATTTCCTAAACAGAATTGGAACAAGTTACATTTACAGATTATATTTTATGGAAGATCGCACTGTACAGCTAGAGGTTGTGATGGAACAATTTGTGAAATTTGCAAAAATTGTTATCCTAAAAGAACAAAAGCATTTAAATATAACAAAGCCTGATTTTTAAATAAAATTTTCATTTGTTATTAGGTTGAATATAAATAATATAAACTTTACACTATTCAAACTATTTAATTAAAAATAGATTTTAACGAATTAGGAGTAGGAATGAAATTAGCAGTAGTAACAGATAGTGTTTCAGATATTTCACCAGAAATAGCAAAAAAACTTAATATTACAGTAATACCTTTGACAGTTATTTTTGGTACCGAGCAATATCTAGATGGAATAGAATTATCAAACACAGATTTTTTCAATCGCTTAAACACTGACCCTAACCATCCGTCAACTTCTCAACCCTCACCTGATGCTTTTGTTCAAGCCTATGATAAACTTTTAAAAAAAGGTTTTGAGATATTATCCGTACATGTGTCTGCAAAATTAAGTGGAACAATAAATTCTGCAGAGCAAGCAATAAAAATACTAGATACAAAAAAAATAAAAATTGTTGACACAGGAACAGCATCTATGGCTCAAGGATTGACGGCCATGAGTGCAGCAAGAGCTGCTAAGACCGCAAAATCTTTAGAAGAATTAGAAAAAATCGCATTAGATACTTCGGCTAAAACCAAAGTATTTGTAGCAATGGATACAATGGAATTTCTCAGAAGAGGTGGGCGAATAGGAAAAGCTAAAGCATTACTTGGTTCAATTTTAAGCATTAAAGCAATTGTAACAACAGTAAATGGAGAAATTGTTCCTCATAGCAGAGCTAGAACAATAAAAAAAGCTATATCTACAATGATAAAAGATATGGGTGATATTAATTCGGTGTCAGAAATAGCAATTCTACATGGAAATGTACCTGAAACAGCCAATGAAATAATTGAACAACTAAATACTAAAAACTTAGATCAGCCTATAACAATAACAGGAATAGGACCCGTAGTTGGAACTCACGCAGGTCCTGGTTGTATAGCAATAGCATTTTCTATTAAATAAATATTTTTTGGCTACTTGCCTATATTTGCTTCCATAACTCTCATAGTATTAAGGCCTAGTATTTTTTGAATGTCACCATCAGAATAACCTCTTCTCATAAGTTCTTCTGTGATGCTAGGAAATTTCGTACAATCTTCAAGTCCTACTGGTCCCTCTGGGATACCATCAAAATCCGAGCCTAATCCTACATGATCTATCCCTGCCACTTTAACCATATGATCTATGTGGTCAACGACATCATACAAAGTAGGTAAAGGCAAATCTTTGCTAACAATTTCATATCTTGTTCTGATATTTTGAGCTTCAATTTTAATGAATTCTCTAGATTTATCAAAATGTCCACTTGGCGATCTTTTAGCCATTCTTTCTAAATCATCAATTTCTTCCCACATCTGATTTTCTAAATTCTGATTTGCTACTCTTAATTCTTCCCCAACAAAACCTGGATAAAAGTTAACACACACCACTCCACCATTTGTTGCCACTGCTTTAAGCATATCGTCTTTCATATTTCGTGGATGTTTGCATATTTCCCATGAAGATGAATGTGAAGCCATTAATGGTTTGTTTACAACTTCTATAGTATCCCAAAATGTTTTATCTGAAACGTGGGAAACATCAACTACCATACCAAGTTTATTCATCTCTTTTACTACCTCTACTCCAAATAAACTTAATCCATTGTTCTTAGAAGCATCAGTCGAACTATCAGCCCAGTTATTAGTATTAAAATGGGTAAGTGTTATATATCTAACACCCAAATCCCAATATTGTCTTAGTACTGCAAGATTATCGTTAATAGCATGGCCGCCTTCAATACAAGGGACAACAGCATGTTTGCCTTGTTTAACCATATTTCTGCAATCTTCTGCTGTTAAAGCAAGTCCGATTTGTTCAGGATGCATTTTTTCAAATCTTTTTAAAGCATCAATCAATACTAGTGATCTATCTATAGTTTCTTTTTTCGCAATATAACCTGAATACACAAAACAAGACCACCATTGAACTCCTAATCCACCTTCGAATATTCTAGGTAAATCCAAATGCCCATCTTCTAATCGTTTAGATATATCTACTCCTTGATCTTCAATAGGATAGTGATCTCTAGCTCGGTCAGGATCATCATGAATCCCGTGTGTATTATTTGTTGGATCAACCATTCTACTTATAGTATCTGCATGAGTATCTACAACAATTGAATTAAAATGTAATTTTCTAGCTTTGTCTCTTAGCTCTTGCTCTTGTTTGCTTGTCATATCTTTCCCCTTACACATTTATTTATAAATTTTTATTTATTGCTCTAATTATAGATTCTGGGTTAATTGGTAAATCATAAATTCTTTTTCCAATTGCATTATAAACAGCGTGTGACACAGCTGCTAATGGAGGAACAATATTTGATTCACCAACCCCTTTTACACCGAAAGGATGATTGGGGTTATTAACTTCGATAATTACAGGATCAATCATAGGTAAATCAAGGGAAGTAGGCATTCTATAATCAAGAAAACTATTGTTTTTCATTTCTCCATCAATCATAAAATATTCTTCATTTAAAGCCCATCCTATACCCTGAGTAGTACCTCCTTGAATCTGTCCTTCAACATATCCAGGATGAATGGCTCTTCCAACATCTTGAAAAGCTGTGACTTTTAAAATATCTACTTTTCCTGTGTCAGGATCTACTTTTACATCAATTATATTAGCAGCATAAGAACCTTCTTGTCCCGCAGGGTTTATATGTGATTTTCCTGTAATTGGACCTCCTGTATCTCCTAATATTGGCGATATTTCTTTTAAAGATAATTTTAATTCCGGATCATTCTTATGATACAAAACTCCTTCACTGTAATTTATATTTTCTTCCAAAGTATCCCATATCAAAGCTGCTCTCTTTATAAGTTGGGATTTAATATCGTTTGCTGTGTGATAAGCAGCAAATCCAGTCTTAAAAGTAACTCCGCTACCTCCTGTTGATGAAGTAAATCCAATCGTGTCAGTATCCCCTATATGTGGCATCACATTTTCAACAGGAATTTCTAAAACTTCTGCAAATTGTTGAGCAACAGATGTGCGGCTACCACCTATGTCTACGGATCCTTCTATTAAAGAAAAATTACCATCAGGAAGCATGTTTGAAATCACACTAGATAAGCCAGAGTTATTTCTGCAGAAACCTAAAGATATACCTCTTCCAATATATTCTCCATCAGGTAATGGCATTGAATAATGAGGATGATTTCTAATATTTTCCATTACATCAATGGCACCAATAGTTCCATTTACGACTCCGTCTGCTCTTCTAGTACCATTTTTAGCCGCATTTATAATTCTCAATTCAACAGGATCTATTCCTAATTCGTCAGCAATTTCATTAATCATACTTTCAACTGCGAACATAGATATCGGGGACCCCGGTGCTCTATAAGCTGTAGTTTTAGGTTTATTAGTAACAATATCATATCCATGGATCTGAACATTTTCTACTGTATATGGAGAAAATATTGCAGATGCAGCTCCACTTACAGGTGCTCCTGGAAATGCTCCTGCTTCAAGTAGCATAACTGCTTTCCCAGCATTTATTTTACCTTTGGAGTTATATCCTATTGAAATTTTCTGGTAACTACCTGAAGTTGGGCCTGTTGCTTCTAATACTTCAGCTCTACTCATAGTCATTTTTACAGGATAGCCTGTTTTTTTTGAAAGAATAGCCGCTAAAGGTTCTAAGTAAGCAGACAGTTTTCCTCCAAATCCTCCTCCAATTTCCATCGGAATTACAGTTATTTGCGAATTAGGAATTCCCAATACTGCAGCAACTGAATCTCGAATTCCAAAATGGCCTTGGCTACTACACCAAACTGTTAATCGATCATTTGGTCTCCACCATGCAGTTCCATTAGTAGGTTCAATATATCCTTGATGTACAGTTTTCGTTCTAAATTCACGCTCCATAATATTTTCTGATTCTTCTAAAGCTTTATCAACATCACCTAATTTATAAACTTCAATAGTACCGATATTGGTTCCTTTTTCACTTATATCTAATTCATCATCAGTTTTTTGCCAATTTTCATGCAATATATCTGAATCTATTTGAATTGCTTCTTCTACATTAGAAGCATAATTTAATACTTCATATTCTATTTTCACTAACTCAAGTAATTCTTCTGCATGATCTGGACTACTTGAAGCGACAGCTAATATAGGATGTCCTTTGTAAAAAACTTTGTCACTCGCTAAAACATTTGGGATTCTTACTTGTCCATATAATGGGTCTTTGGTAATTTCAGGTGCAGAAGCAAGATCTTTTGAGGTAACTACAGCCTTACAATCGGGATGATTGATTAAATCATTTATATCAATAGATTTTATCCTTGCGTGAGGATGAGGGCTTCTTAAAACTTTACCATACAACATTCCAGGTAAAGTCATATCTGCTCCATAAAGAGCTCTTCCAGTAACTTTGTCATTCCCATCATGCCTTATGGGAGATTTGCCAATAACTTTAAATTTCATTTCCGTAGCCATTTAAACTCCTTGCTCACTTATATATATAATAGTATTTTAAACATGAAAATAAAACAATAATTTACTCGACGGTATATGAATCTAATATTTTCAAAATTTCTGTTGATTGAGTTTGTTCCTCGCCCACTTTTTCATCACCGTATTTTAAACTGACTTTAGCCAATTCAATATATAAAGGTAAGATTTCAGAATTAGAATCCTTAAGAGCATTCAAGTGCATTTTAATTGTATCAATATCTCCTCTTACATACGGGCCAGCCATAGATTGAGGTATTCCTAATTTTAATATATTCTCGCAGCTATTTATCATCATCGGAATTAATGATTTAGCGCCAGATTTTCTATCTAATCCAATTTCACTCCAAATATCCGAAATCGCAGAAGCTAATCCAAGTAATAAATTTCCTGCCATAACTCCTGATAAATGATATAAAGATCGGAAATCAGAATTGATTTCAATGGGTTGAGATTGTAAATCTGACAACAATTTTTTTATATATTTTTTAGTTTGTAAATCACCATCTATTCCGAAAGTTACATTTTTCAAATTTTTACTACCTAACTCCATATCAGAAAAAGGATATAGCGGATGCATACTACCCACAAAAGCACCATTTTCTTTAGCTTTAGACAACACGTCTAAATCAGATACTCCTGAGCAATGAATAATAATTTGATTGTTTGTCCAATCTACTGAATCTGCAATTTCTTTAATATTCTTATCTGGAGTAATAATAAAAATTACATCTGAATTTCGAGCAACTTCTTGATAATTATTTGCAGAAGATGCTCCAGTCAATTTTGAAGATAAATTATTAGTAGATTGAGTAGTCCTACTATATATTTTTGAAAAAGTGTAACCCAAAGAATCTAAGGCAATAGAAATAGCTCCACCTAATGAACCTGCTCCTATTACACCTATTTTTAGAGATTTGAAATCTTGCACTGTAATTAATCATATATTTTAAATTATGTATAGATTATAAAATCAAATTTAGTAAATATAAACCTTTGAAACACATAAAGAACAATATTTTTATAATCGATTGATTGTGAAATTAAATAGAATAGATATAATCTTATATAGCTATCTAGTAAAAAGGGATACAAGATCGGTAATATCAATATACTCATAGTTTTCATTGTATACATATCTTCCTCAGTACCGTGGGCTTATATTGTTGGAAAAATACAATTAAAATCAGATATAACAACATATGGTGATAAAAATCCGGGAACAGTGAATGTTTTTAGGGCTGGGAGTATTTTATGGGGTATGATTTCTGCATTTTTAGAAATTTCAAAATCAGCTTTGCCAATATTGTATACGATCACAATTTCTCAAATGTCAGATAGAACAATGTTATTATGTATAATAAGCTCATTAATAGGTCACGGGTTTTCTCCTTTCCTAAAATTCAAAGGAGGTAAATCACTTGCTGTGACAGCTGGAACTTGGCTAGCGATAACAAAAGGAGAAGCCTTCTATATTCTTGGAGCAAGCTTAATATTTTTAAAGACATTACAAAAAAATGATGCAATAACTGTTACTTTTGCATTTTCCACTCTATACATATATATTATTCTCAGAAACACTACATATTTTGAAACAGAATCACTATTATATGGAATAACTTTCAATTTACTTTTTATAATTTTCAAACATAGAAAAGAATATAATCAAAAATTAAATTTCAGATCAATAAGGAAATAATGGAATTTATATACGACGTAATATTAGAAAAAAATAATTTTATTTATTGGTATATAAGCCTTATCGGGATTGCGTTATTTACTGTACTTACAGGAATTACAAATTTCTTTTGGTTAAAAAAATTGCCAAAAAGCAAATTGCTAAAGTCAAATGATTTAATATCTATTTTAATTCCGGCTAGAAATGAAGAAGATATTCTAGAATCAACAATAAGATCAATATTAAAACAAAATTATCAGAATTTCGAATTGATTATTTTAAATGATAATTCAACGGATCAAACAAAAAATATTGTTGAAAAATTCTCTGTGAAAAATTCTCAAATCAAGCTTATTGATGGAGCTAAATTACCAGAAGGTTGGCTTGGGAAAAATTGGGCATGCCATCAACTTTCCAAACAAGCAAAAGGAAAATATATTTTATTTGTTGACGCAGATACTCAAATAGATAAACACACTTTGTCTGATGCTTTAAGTATTTTAAAACAAGATAATATTGACCTACTATCTTTAGTTCCCAATAGAGATACAATTTTAATTGCAGACAACGCAATGAAAAAAATAATTTCATGGTTTATAGTTTGTTGGCTTCCTATGAAATTAGCATTATCATTGAATGCCCCATTTCTTTCAGCTACCTTTGGTCAATTCATGCTTTTTAAAAAATCTTCTTTCAACAGTATTGGCGGGTTTGAAAGCATAAAAGACAATCCCGTAGATGATTTTCAATTAGGTAGGAATATCAAAAGAAATAAATTAAGATGGATTTTGTACGACGGAGCCAAACGAATATCTACGAGAACCTATAAAACAAATAAAGATTTTATATCCGGATATTCGAAAAACATTTTTCCTGCAGTTGGTTATAGTATTTCGATTTTTTTAACTATATTTTTAATATTATTATCATTTGTTTTATTTTCTACAATTCCAATGATACTTTATTTAATAGGAATGGAGCAAAACACGGAATTTATTATTCTTAGCATTACTCTTTTAATTCTATTGATATTATCATGGACAATAGTGACCATCAGGTTTAATTATTCAATGATAACTCCATTTTCGTTTCCAATTTTAATATCATTAATTCTTTTGTTAGCAGCTAGGTCTTTTACTGACAACATGTTTTATTCTTCGACATGGAAAGACAGAAAATATAAAACAAGCAAGAAAAAACTCAAATTCTAATATAAGTTGTTCGATCAGAAAGAAAATGGTAAAATTTACTAATTACATAATATACTAAATGATGGATCCCAATAAAACAAAAGCTTTAGACCAAGCAATTGGCCAGATTGACAAACAATTTGGACAAGGCTCAATTGTAAGACTTGGCTCAGAAAACAGTAATCTAAAAATTGCATCAATATCGACAGGCTCTATAAATCTTGACATTGCTCTAGGGGTTAACGGAATCCCAAAAGGAAGGATCACAGAAATATTTGGCGCTGAATCATCTGGAAAATCTACTTTATCCTACCATATTATCGCAAATTCCCAAAAAGAAGGGGGCGTAGCTGCTTATATAGATACTGAACATGCGCTTGATCCTAGTTATGCTTTCAGGTGTGGTGTTGATCTAAACGACTTACTTGTATCTCAACCTAACGGTGGTGAGGAAGCTTTAGAGATTTGCGAATATTTAGTTAGAAGTGGAGCTGTAGACGTTGTTGTTTTGGATAGTGTTGCAGCATTAGTACCAAAAGCTGAATTAGAGGGTGATATGGGAGATTCACACATTGGATTGCAAGCAAGGCTTATGTCTCAAGCACTTAGAAAACTTACTCCTGTAATTAGCGGTTCAAATTGTGCGGTGATTTTCATAAATCAATTAAGAGAGAAAATCGGTGTAATGTTTGGAAGCCCTGAGACTACCCCAGGAGGCCGAGCATTAAAATTTTATAGCTCTGTTAGAATTGATTTAAGACGTATCGAAACAATTAAGGTAGGAACAACAGCAGTTGGAAATAGAGTTAGAGCTAGAATTTTAAAGAATAAAGTTGCCCCTCCTTTTAGAACAGCTGAATTTGAAATAGTGTACAACGAAGGAATATCAAGAGAAGCTGACATGATACAACTTGGCGTTGAACATGAAGTTCTAACTAAAAGTGGAGCTTTTTACTCTTATGGAGATACCAGGCTTGGGCAAGGAAAAGAAGCAGCAAAAACATTTCTAAAGACAAATGATTCTATTTCTAAAGAAATAGAATCAAAAGTAATGACTATTATCAATACCGAAGAGGATAATCAAAGCTAATATGACAATTGAAATAATTCTTATTGTAATTTCTATTGTATTATCCGGTTTTTTTTCGAGCTCTGAAGCAGCCTATCTCTCAATACAAAAAACTAAACTATTTCATATGATCAACTCTAAAATAAAGGGAGCTGACAGAGTATCAAAATTGCTAGCAGACAAAGACAAACTCCTGTCCACTATTGTCATTGGTAATAATATAGTTAATATAGTTTTTGCAACCTTACTAAGCGGAGTGATTTATCAATTTACTGATGAAAATAAAATTCTAACGGCTTTCTTAACAACAATTGTTGGAACAATAATATTAATGATATTTGGAGAGGTACTCCCTAAAGCTCTAGCGATAAGAATGTCTGAAAGAATATCAATATTATATTCCAAGCCATTGAAATTTTTAGAATTATTATTTGCTCCGGGAGTATTTATACTTAAATTGATGATAAAAGGAATTGAAAACAATTCTAAAATTGCTGAAATTTCAGACTCGAATTCTATTACAGAAGAAGAATTACTTACTCTAATTGACATAGGTGAAGAAGAAGGATCTTTAGAACCTCAAGAAGCGGAGATGATAGAAAATGTTTTTAGATTCGGGGACTCGCAGGCACAAGAGATCATGACTCCACGAGTTGAAGTAATATCTTTATCTATAGAATCAACAATAAGGAATTATAAGGATGTTTACTCAAAGCATAGCCATTCAAGGTTTCCTGTATACAAAGGATCTGAAGATAGTGTGGTAGGGATAATATCTTCAAAAGATGTGTTAATGAATATTTCCAAAAAGACAGTAAATGATGATAGTAAATTAAAAGAATTAATCAGAGAGCCTTATTTCATTCCAGAGACAAAGAGAAATTTCGAAATATTTAACGAGATGAGAATTTCAGGAGATAAGATTGCAATTATTATAGATGAATACGGAGGATTGTCAGGAGTGATAACCTTGAGAAAACTCCTAGAAGAAGTAGTGGGAGATTTCGGAGAAGAAGGAACACAACCAGAAGAAGAATTAATTGAAATTGATACAAATACTTTCAAGATTGACGGTGGTATAAGTATTCAAGATTTAAATGAAGAATTAGAAGACGCAAATATTCAAATACCGGACGGAGATTATGAAACTGCAGCAGGATTTGTAATGCAACTTTTGGGACGGATCCCTAAAAACGGAGATCATATAGAATACTCAAAACATATATTTGAAGTTAAACAAATGAAAGGATTAAAATTAGAAATATTAGAAGTAACTAAAAAACAAAATTCTTTATACATTCATAACAACGAAAAAAACTTGTGATGATGCAAGTTACAAATAAAACTGCAACACAAATATTGCCGTTTATTAATTCTTGTATCGATCCTAAATTAAACATTATTATTGGATGCTCTGGAGGTGCGGATTCTACTGCATTATCTATACTAATGTCAAAGATATCGCACGATTGGGAAAGTAAAATAAAATTGGTCTATGTTAATCATAATTTAAGACCAAGAAATCAAATATCACAAGAAATAAATTTCATAACAAAATTAGCCAACAATTTAAAATTAGATTACTCTATTTCTGAAATAAGTGAAAATGAATTTAATAATATTCATAATTCTTCAATGGAAAACACAGCAAGAATTTTAAGATATGAAAAATTAGCAAAAGAAGCTAGTAAATTTAACTCTAATATAATACTAACAGGTCATACCGCGTCAGATAACGCAGAAACAATCTTATTTAATATTATCCGAGGATCAGGGCTAAATGGATTAGAAGGAATAAGTAACAATATAGCAAAAACTATTAAATCTAAAAACTATAAAATCATTAGGCCTTTACTTGAAATCAAAAGAATTCAAACTGAAAATATATGCAAAGAAAACCATATTAAGCCAATGTTTGATATATCAAACAATAATATAAAATACACTAGAAATAAAATAAGGAAGCAAATCTTACCATCTTTAGCGGATATTAATCCAAAAGTTACAGATGCATTAATATCATTAGGGAAGATTGCAAAAAATAATAATGAAGGGAATAAAGATTTATTAGATCATCTTTTCAAAAAATTAATTTCGTACAAAGGTAATAAACGTACGATATCAGATATAAATACTTTTAAAATTTTACCTAGATCTTTGAGGTCTGAAATCATAAGAAAAATATTGCACAGCAATTCGTCAATAAATATTCAAATATCTATGAAACATATAGATAAAATTGATGAATTAATGCACTCAGATGGAACAAAATATTATGATTTACCCAATAAAATTAAATTTACCAAAGAATACAATATAGGCTGTTTTGAAATTAAAGTATAAGACCTAAATTAGCTTGTTTAATTTGGGATTATCAATCAATCCAGGGATTTGGCCATTCCTACCTACTGAAATCCCTTCTATTTGTTTTATTTCAGATCTGAATGGCAGAGGAGATGAAAGGCCTATATATTTCTCTACAATAAGTCCTTGTACTGGTACTTGATTGGTAATTAAATCTGAAATAAATTCAGGATTAATCACATCTCCTGACAGATAAATCTCAACATAATTATATCCAGCATTATCTAATCTAACTTTTAATTCTTTTATTGAATCAAAATTCCCAGGCACATAGTTGTTAATTACTAATTCTACACCTCTTGTTTTTTCTTTTAGGCTATCAGTAATTTTCAAGGATTCTTGATTGATTGATTCTAAAGATCCTACAGAAAATATTCTTTGTATATCTGGTTGTAACATTGAATCATAAGCTTTTGCTGCTAAAACTATATCTCCAAAAAGCATTGCTAGTGAATCAGACATTGTATCAAAAGCTGTTGTACTACTAATACGAGCACCTAAATTTGTACTACATTGCATAGCTCCACCTACTACAGCCGAATAGTCAGCAAGTTCGGCAACATTTGGGTGAACGTATTTAGACACTCTTGAAAATACAGGAATATGATCTGCATTTTTAACACAAGCTTTGGATGAACTTGCCCAGCCAGAACATGAGGATAAGATACCATTTATTGAAGGTTCATAAAGGCCAAAGGCTCCATAAGGTCCAATTATTCTCAAAACTACATCATTCTGAGCTATATCGTCTCCTTCTTTTAAAGCCCATAATTCGCACCCCGTATCAGGCAGTACTTTGTCAAGCAATGATTTTATCTCAATTAAGCCCGCAACAACTCCATTCATAGACGCATAAAATTCTATTGCAACCTTAGGGTTTAAGGAATTATTCCTTAAAACTGCTGCATTTCTTTGATGTCTTATATCACCAACATCTCCGATCAAAATTGCCCTTCGAGCTTCAAATTGATTTTCTGCCATAAAACACAACTATTTAACTTTAATTTAAAAGAAATAGTATGGTATCTTGTGAACATATTAATTGCAACACATCATTAATGATTTTCTATTGAATTAATATAATTATATTAATTAACTATAAATACAAATTATATGGCAGTTCCAGATTCGTTTTTCAATCTTTTCCCAACATGGCTAGGCGTATATGGATTAACTTCTATAATGTTTTCATTATCTGTTTACTTATTCTATGACAAAGTAATCAAGCATGTTAAACAATCTATCTACAGCTTAGAATTTAGCAATATTAAAAATAAAATTTATAATGTCATAATCAATGGATTAGGACAAAAAAAAGTATTAAAGCGTACAAGTTTGAAAAATGATTTGTCTGGAATTGGGCACGTAATTATTTTTATTTCTTTCATATCTTATAGTCTTTCATATCTGTTGTTTATTTTTGGAGATTCAATTAACGATAAATTTTCAGAAAAAATCTTAGGATCAACTATAAAACATATCTATTTAAATTATTTAGAAATATTAGCTGTATTAGTCTTTATTTCATTAGCTGCAGCATTAATAAGAAGATGGATTTTAACTCCAAACAGGTTGAAGTTTTCGCTTACAAAAAAACCGGAATCCGTAATAATATTAATATTAATTGGATCCTTAATGCTTAGTCATGTATTATCTGAAACAATTTACCAATTAGTCTTCATTGATTCAAATTTGAAATATCACATTATTTCTACTAATTTAAGTAAATTGTTTACAAATTTGAATTACTCAACGAATTCTTATATATTGATACACGATATTTTCTGGTGGGCTCATTTGTTAATCATTCTTTCTTTTGCAGTTTATATTCCTATATCAAAACATTTACATCTTATTGCTAGCCCACTATCGTTTTTCTTTGGAAGTACAGGGAGTTCTGGAATAATAGATTCTCCTACTAATTTAGAAGAAATGGAAACTTTTGGCGCAAATAATATTAAAACATTCAAGCCCAAGCAAATATTTGATTTCTTTGCTTGTGCAGTTTGTGGTAGATGCTCAGAAGTATGTCCCACCAATATAACAGGAAAGCAATTATCACCAATGTTCTTAATCAATAATTTAATGCAAGGAGCCTCTGCAAACAATGACGATCCAAATGTTGGAGTAATTGATAATCAGGTTTCTAGAACAGAAATATGGGATTGTTTGAATTGTGGTGCGTGCGTTAATGAATGCCCAGTAGGAATTGAGCACATAAGTCCCATTATAGATATGAGAAGGCATCTAGTAATGGAAAAATCAGAAATGCCAGAAACAGCAGAAACTACACTCTTAAGCCTTGAGCAAAGAGGGCATCCTTGGAGAGGAACAACATTTACAAGATCTGATTGGCATTCCGAATTAAATGTTAAGACAATATCTGAAAACCCAACCGCAGAATATCTTTTATGGATAGGTTGCACCGGAGCTTTAGTAGAAAGAAACCAAAATGTTAGTAAGTCAATAATCAAAATATTAAATTCAGCAAATATAGATTTTGCTATACTTAGCACTGAAGAAACATGCACAGGTGATCCAGCAAAAAGAATAGGAAATGAATATTTATTTCAAATACTAGCCAATCAAAATATTCAAAATTTCATAAAATATGATGTGAAAAAAATCATAACTCATTGCCCTCATTGCCTTAATACCATAAAAAATGAGTATCCATCATTAGGATTTTCCGCTGAAGTAATTAGTTATACAGAATTAATCAGTAAATTGATAAATGAAAAATCAATCATTCCTATTAACAATTCTGAAAAATCTGTTGCTTACCACGATCCATGTTTTTTAGGTAGACATAACAATATATATGATGAACCAAGAGATATAGTTGATGCAATACCAGGAATGAAGCGAGTAGAAATGTGCAGAAATAAAGATAAAGCTTTATGCTGTGGCGCCGGAGGGGGACATATGTGGATAGAAGAAAGTAATGAAAAAAGAGTTAGTCATCTAAGAACTGACGATTTCCTAGAAACTAATTCAGACACTTTAGCTGTAGCATGTCCATTCTGCCTTCAAATGTTTGAAGAAGGGTTATCAGCAAAGTCTCAAGGAAACAAAGAAGTTAAAGATATAGCTGAGCTAATTGAAGAATCAATCAAAGACAATTCTTAAATATTTTGCTCTGATACATGTTTGTTGGCATCTTCAAATCCCTTTATACTACCCACATCAAAATGTGTGCTTTCGCATTCGATAACATAGAATTTTTCGTTATTCAATTGTTGAATCAAAGAATCAGTTAGCTGAATTTCACCACCATATCCTGGTGAAGTATTTTGTAAGTAAGTAAAAACAGATTTATTCAAAAAATACCTTCCTAATATTGCAAGATTCGAATTTGTTTGTTCAATACTGGGTTTTTCCAATAATGAACAAACTTCTTGGTAACTAGGATGAATTTTCGATTTCGTCTCAATTATTCCGAAATTGCTGACAAGTTCATTGGAAATCTCTTTTCCTAATAATATATTAGACTCCAATTTTTCAGAACAATTTTTCATTTTTTTTATCATTGGATTATGTGATATTATAAAATCATCAGGAAGGATTATTCCGAATTTATCACTAATTATATAATCAGATGACAAATTTATTGCATCACCTAATCCATTTGGGTTTGGTTGATCAATCACAATTATTTCAGCCTTTTCAGTTTTAAAGTCATCTAAAAAAGGAAGTTTATAATCACAAAAGATATTTTCCATATGGTTTTTCAATAATAGATCATCAGGAGAAGAGATAATCAAAATCCTATCAATATCAGATAATAAACATTCCGAAATCGCATAATCAATCAATTTATAATCACCTATCTCTAACATCGATTTGCTTACATCGTTTGTTAAAGGAGCTAATCTTTTTCCTTTTCCTGCGCAAGGAATAACCACAGTACTTTTCATCAAATTATCTATAATTTTTCAATCTTTATATTATAGATATAATATCAGTTCTAAATCGTTTCTGTGTTACAAACAAAAAGAAAAAATATACTAAAAACACCAATCCTGTTAGTTTAAATAGCCAAGTGTAATCAACATAATCAGCAAGACTTCCCAAAATTAAATTTCCGAACGCCATAATTCCTCCTGCATGAAGCAGATATAAGCTCATTATTCTACCTCGCATTCCATCTGGAACTATTTTTTGTACCATTGTAGTTGTTACTGACATAAAAGAACTTTGACATGCTCCAACAAAAAAGATTCCTACCATACTTAGTATGAATCCATTGGCACCAGAAAAATAAACAGCATAACCCAGCACAATAGGAAAAACACCACTTCCAACAGAGGATAACAGGAATAAAAATGATTTGAAGCTTTGTGTTTGTGCGCTAGACAAAATCAAATTCCCTACCAAAGATCCTGCCCCAAATACCATGACAAGATATCCTAAATATTCACCGGAATTATCATTTAATCCTTTTTGTGCAAATAGCGGCAGGATAGATTCGTATGACATCACAAGTGCACAGTGGACTGCGACTGTTAGAATAATTATAAATACCAATCTATTTGTATATATGTATTTAATACCTTTATAAATACTACTTAATATATCCGAATCAGAAGAAGACTCGCCCGAAGATACGGTTTTTATTTTGTAAATAAAATACGTACTAGATAATTGAAATATAAAACTTAGCAACAATAAAAATTGTCCACCATCTAAAATATTTAATCCTATGAAAGGAGATACGATTAGTAAACCAAAAAAACGACTTCCATGCCTAGTAGCAGCATTTAAAGTGATAGCATTAAGAAGGTTAGATTTCGGAACTTGATTAGGAATTAATGAAGATACTGTCGGCTCTTGCACAGTTCTAAAAGTTCCAAGCACAAATGCTATGGAAGCTACGAATAATATTGGATAAAAATTAAACAAAGAACATAAAAATAAAATTAAACAAAAAGCAGTGTTTAATATGTACATAATAAAAGCTAGAGATTTCCTGTCATATTTGTCAGAAATATATCCGGCAAAAGGAGATACGATTAAAAATGGTAACATACTAGCAAAAATAACTATCCCAACATTAGATGAGTTTCCAGTCTCCTTCAGTATTAACCAAGATACTCCTACTGAAAAAGTCCAATAACTGCACCCGGATAACATATTTGAAATCCATGTCATTCTAAAATCTTTATATTTCAGGGAATCAAACATTATTAAATTAGGGAAGGGTGACTTCTTAGGAAAAAGTGATTTCATATCATAAAAAAAGTTGTTCTAAAAACTAAAAACTATCATATTTAATATATAAATATAAACAATACAAATTAATACATAAATAAACAAATATTTTTATTGTTATAGAATTTTATAACCATTTAACATAATAATATGAAAAAAACATTATATAATTGCATAATTATTGGAGGGGGGCCTGCTGGAGCTAGAGCCGCTTTGGAATTATCAAAATTCACAAATAACATATTATTGATTGATTATCGTGAAATTCTAGGAGACAAATTATGTACAGGAATAATTGGAAAGGAATGTGCCGAAAAATATGGATTAGCTGAATATTTAATTCATAATGAAGGAAATTCAGCGGATATAATCAATCCAAGTGATAATAAATTCCATCTAAAATCTGATAATCCAAAAGCATTTATTATTGACAGAGCTAAATATGTTCAAGAAATAATTCAAAAAGCTATAAAAAACAATATCCAGGTATTCTACCAGTCTAGGGTAACTAATATTACAGTAAATAAAAAATACGCAGAGGTTTCTTATACACGCTCAGGTATAAAGAAAACTATTTGTACAAAATCAATCATTTTAGCTTCAGGCCTTGAAAGTAAATTAATATCAAAACTAAATATTAAACCAATAAATAAAGAGAATATATTGAATGGGTCACAAATCATTTTAAAAAACACAGAGAAGATAACTAATACAAAAGTATTTTTAGGATCAAGATTTGGATCGCAGGGGTTTGGATGGATAGTTCCCACTTTTAAAGATGAATTACTAATAGGAGTACTAACAAAAAGTAGAAGTAAAAATATTCTTCACCAATTTTTAAATACTATAACAGATGAATATAATTTAAAAAATATGGACAAAAAACTTATTAAATCATGGGGCATTCCAATAAAACCTTTAATTAAAACTTACTCTGATAGGGTTTTAATAGTCGGCGATGCAGCAGGAATTGTAAAACCAGTAACAGGTGGTGGGATTTATTATTCTCAAATTTCAGCAGACATCGCAGTTGAAACGTTGAAAATAGCATTAAATAAAAATGATTTCTCTGAAAAATTTCTGTCTAGCTATGAAAATAAATGGATGGATGCTATAGGCACAGAAATAGAAAATGGTAATAAATTAAGAAACATATTATTTGGATTTGAAGATAATTTACTTGATAATTTAACAAATTTTGCTCTATCTAATAAATTTATAACCAATATTTTGACCTCAAACAAATCTTCTTTTGACAATCATTTCAAATCGGTTTTAAATTTCATCAACAATCAAAAAATAATGGCTTTATTCTCAAAATCGAAATATTCAAAAATTAAAGAAATAATACCAAATATGAAAAAAGATATTTTCTAACTTTTAGTAGAAACCAGGAAATTATCTTCTTTTTTTATGATAATAGGATATTCAAATTCATTAATTCTAAGAGCTTGAATTTTATCGTATTCAGGATATTGGGGTTGAAGAGGATCTCCAAATTTAGTTGATTCCTTGCAATCTTTGACTAATTCAACAATAGTTTTAGGATTCAAAGGCGAATTATCTAATATACTTTTTATATAAATAGCACACAATTCATCTTCTTCTGTCCTTCTTTCAGAATTATTCAAATTTCTTGATCCCATAGAAACCAAACTTACAACAGATGGATTAATTGATTTAATATAATTTGCTGTGGCTTTTGCATTTATTAACGCGGCTCCTAAAATTACATCAGCATTTTCTGCTAATTCAGCACCAGTTGTCCCGTTCATTGTGCAATGGATTAAAATTTTATTATTAATATCAATATTTTCCAAATCTTTAGGAGAATTCCCGAAATCAAAACCTGTAGGTCTTTTCCCATCTATTTCACCCATACAATAATATCCGTATCCTTTAGATTTATAATCAACAGCTTTTTGAGTGTCTGCTACATTGATTATAGAATTAGCTCCTCTTTCAAATGCAAAGGATTGAGTGGTGAAAGCTCTATAGACATCTATAATAACGACTACACCATTTGCTTTTTTCGCACCTTCAGATAAACTCAGTAAATTAATTATCATGCTTTCAATTCAGAAGGTAACACAAAGTTTATCTCCCTTTCCTTATCACCAACAGTAGTTATTTTTGAAGGTTTTAATTGATTGATAAATTCATCAATTAAAATTTCCGGTGTAGATGCCCCCGATGTTATACCAATATTAGATATGTTTTTCAGATTCAAATTTTTTATCTCATCTACAGAGTTCAGTAAATAAGATTTAGTTCCGTAATTCTCAGATACTTCTTTTAGTCTTACACAATTCGAACTGTTTTCAGAACCTACTACAATAATCATTTCTACAAGTCTTGATAATGATTTCACCGCTTTTTGCCTATTAGAAACCGCATAGCATATATCATTTCTCAAAATTGAATTTTTGTATTTATCTTTTATACTATTCGAAATTTGTTTTGTATCTTCTACAGATAGAGTTGTTTGAGATAATACAACTATCTTTTCTTCTGCATCAAATTCAGGAATATTGTTTTTTTGCCTATCATCGACTAATATCATATCTGTTTGTCCCATTGTTCCAATAACTTCTTGGTGCTCTTGATGGCCTAATAATATTATTTTTTTTCCTTCTTTACTATATTTAATTGCTTCATTGTGTACTTTAATTACCAAAGGACATGTAGCATCAATGATTTTTATATTTTTAGATTTTGCAATTTCATAATCAACAGGTGGGGATCCATGAGCGGAAAAAATCACTACAGAATCATTAGGAACATCGCTGATTTCGTTGACAGTTATCGCTCCTTTACTTTCAAGATCTTGTACTACATATTTATTATGTACTATTTGATGTTTTATATATATTGGAGCTCCAAAAACTCCTAAAGATTTCTCAACAATTTCTATAGCTCTAACTACGCCAGCACAAAATCCTCTCGGTGTTGCAAGAAATAAATGCATTAAATTCTCCTCTATATACATTGTATCATTACTAAATGCTATAATTTAAAAATACTTATAATATTATCTAGGTTAAACTCATGATAAATTTAGCAAATAGAATGGAAAGATTAGGTACAGAAACAGCTTTTGAAGTACTAGCTAAAGCAAAAAAACTTGAAGAAAAAGGTAGAAATATCATACATTTAGAGATTGGAGAACCTGATTTCAACACTCCGGCACATATCATAGATGCAGGGAAAGCTGCATTAGACACTGGGTATACAAAATATAATCCATCGGGTGGGTACAACGAATTAAAAAAAGAAATCCAAAAATATTCCAAAACAGTTAGATCTGTTGAGTTTGATAATGATCAAGTAATAATCACATCAGGTGGTAAACCTATAATGTTTTATACTATTCTTGCATTAATAAATCCTGGTGATGAGGTACTTTACCCAAATCCAGGATTTCCTATATACGAATCTATGATTAATTTTGCTGGAGGAAAAGCAATTCCGTTCAAATTAGAAGAACATTTAGATTACAAATTTGACATTGAAAAACTTGAATCTTTAATTAGTTCAAAAACAAAACTTGTAATACTAAACTCTCCAAACAATCCTTGTGGAAGTATTATAAATTCTAAAGAGATGGCAAGGATTGCCAATATTCTTGAAGACAAAGATATAACAGTGCTATCTGACGAAATATATTCTCAATTTTTATACGAGGGATCTCATGAAAGTATTTCCAACTACAAAAACATATCTGATAAAACAATAATTCTAGACGGATTTTCAAAATCTTATTCAATGACTGGATGGAGAATAGGATATGGAATTTTTCCAAAAGAACTAGTTGAACCAATAACAAAATTGATCACTAATAGTAATTCTTGTACGGCAAGTTTCACGCAAATAGCTGCTATTGAAGCATTAAAAGGTAGTCAGGAAAGTGTGTCAAAAATGGTTTCAGAATTTAAAGTTAGAAGAAATTTAATTGTTGACGGATTAAATAATATCAAGAATATTAATTGTCCAAATCCTTCTGGTGCTTTCTATGTTTTTCCAAATATCACTAATACAGGCATATCAAGTGAAGAATTTGCAAACAGGCTGTTAGAAGAAAATGGAGTGGCAACCCTCTCAGGTGAGTCATTTGGAAAAGAAGGTAGTGGGTATATAAGGTTATCTTTTGCAAATTCTAAAGATAATATTACAGAAGCTTTAAATCGAATTGAAAGTTTCGTTAACAAATTATGAAATACAAAAAATTAATTACCGATATTTCAAATTGGATAAAAAATTATTGCAAAGATAGTAACATGTCTTCATTAGTTATTGGGATTTCAGGAGGTGTAGATTCTGCTGTTGTATCAAGTTTGTGTGCAATGACAGAAATAAAAACGATTGTAGTATCAATTCCAATAAGGCAAATCACATCACAAAACACCCTAAGTATTGAACATGGCCAATGGTTATCAGAAAAATATAAGAACGTTCAGCATGAAATATTTGACATGACAAAAGTATTTTCTAATATTGAAAATACTTTTGTCATGTCAAATTATAATAATCTTCATTCGTTGGCTAACACTAGGTCGCGATTAAGAATGCTAGCATTGTATCAAATAGCAGGAAGTCAAAACGGATTGGTTGTAGGAACAGGTAATAAAGTCGAAGATTTTGGCGTGGGATTTTACACTAAATATGGTGATGGAGGAGTTGATATTTCACCTATTGGAGATTGTATGAAATCAGATGTATGGGAAATCGCAAAAGAACTCAAAATTAACAAAAAAATAATATCAGCTTCTCCAACAGATGGATTATGGGATGATGGACGAACAGATGAAGATCAATTAAATGGATTAACATACAAAGACTTGGAGGAAGCCATGATTCTGAGTGAATCAATAGATGCAGAAACAATACACAATAAAAACCAAGAAAATATATTAGGAATTTATCGCAATATACGAATGCAAAACCTACATAAAATGAGAGAAATTCCGATATTTAAGATAAATGGATAAAGTTTTCTTTATACCATTTTAATTCTAGTATGCTTTCCAAAATATCTGCCATTGCTCTGTGACTTGTCTGTTTATTGGGTAAGTTTTTTTTATCTCCTCCCCAAGAAAGATAAGTTTCTTTATAAGTACTCACATCAATATTTCTATAATGAAAATATTTTTCAAGAATAGGCATTTCTTTTTTAAGAAAAATTCTGTCTTGATATATACTATTTCCACATAATGGGGAAGAATTAGGATCAATATATTCCGAAATAAAATTCAAGGTATCTTCTTCTGCTTCAACTAGAGATTTATTGGATTTTTCAATATCATTAAGTAATCCTGATTTTGCATGCATTTTCCTTGGCCAGTCTTCAATTGATTTCATATCTTCTTGTGATCTATTGATAACAATTTCCGGACCTTCCGCAACAATATTCAATTCTTTATCTGTAATAACAGATGCAATTTCAACTATTACACATTTTGAAGAATCCAAACCTGTCATCTCCAAATCTATCCAAACCCATAAATCTTGTCTCTTTGTAATATTCAATTTAAATTCATCTTAAGATTGAGTAGATAATAATTTTGTCAATGTTTCACCTTCGATAGTTTCATTAATGATAAGATAATCAACTACATTATTTAATATTTCGATATTATCTTTAATCAACGATTTCGATTTTTCGTATGCACTTGTAATTAATTCTTTTACTTCCTCATCAATAACGCTTGCAAGACTTTCACTATAGTCTTTTTGTTCTGACACTTCTCTTCCCAAAAAAACTGTTTCTTCTCTTTTTCCCATGGTTCTTGGCCCCAAGATATCACTCATCCCAAATTTCATTATCATTGTTCTCGCTATTTTTGTTGCTTGCTCCATATCATTGCTAGCTCCGGTTGTAATTTCACCTAAAACCACTTCTTCTGCAGCTCTTCCTCCGAGGGCTACTACTATTCTTGCTTCCAATTGTTTCTTTGTCTGCAG
This sequence comes from Dehalococcoidia bacterium, assembly GCA_029936815.1. Classification (GTDB taxonomy): domain Bacteria; phylum Chloroflexota; class Dehalococcoidia; order Lucifugimonadales. Next base: position 46,165 of record JAPYRX010000006.1, on the reverse strand, counting down.
TGCTGTTTCATCATCTGGTAAAAATCGAGTATAGCCGCCCATATGTCCTCTAGATATAATTGAAACCTTAACTGGAGAATCTGCTTCTGGTAATAAATGTCCGCATAATGCATGACCTACTTCGTGGCAAGCTGTGACTTTAATTGTTTGTTTACTTAAAATTTTAGACATCTTTGCCGGGCCTGCCAATACTCGATCTATAGATTCAGCAAAATCGTCGTGCCCTATTTTATCTTTTTTTCTTCTAGCCGCAAGAATTGCAGATTCATTCATCAAATTTGCTAAATCAGCCCCACTAAATCCTGGAGTTTGCTCAGACAATTTAGATAAATCTACTCCATCTTCAATTGGTTTACCTTGCGAATGAACCTTAAGAATCTCAGTTCTACTTTTCATATCAGGAACATCTAAAACTACTCGTCTATCAAATCGCCCAGGTCTTAACAATGCCGGATCTAAAATATCTGGTCTATTAGTAGCTGCAATTATTATGATATTGAATCCACCAGATTCAAACCCATCCATTTCAACTAAAATTTGATTAAGAGTTTGTTCTCTTTCATCATGGCCACCTCCTAATCCTGATCCTCTATGTCTGCCCACAGCATCAATTTCATCAATGAAAATAATACAAGGAGAATTAATTTTAGCTTGACCAAATAAATCTCTAACTCTAGACGCTCCAACGCCAACGAACATTTCAACAAATTCACTTCCGCTAATAGAGTAAAATGGTACTGCTGCTTCACCTGCCACAGCTTTGGCTAATAGCGTTTTCCCTGTACCTGGTGGCCCTACCAATAAAACACCCTTGGGCACTTTTGCGCCTAATTTTATAAATTTCGCAGGTTCCTGCAAAAATTCGACTATTTCAGCTAATTCAATTTTTTCTTCTTCTACTCCGGCAACATCCTTAAAAGTAACTCCGGATTTATTTTCTGTAAATTTTCTAGCCTTACTTTTACCAAATCCAAAAGTTTGATTCGCACCGCCCTGAGCTTGTCTCATCATAAATAATATTAGTCCCCCAAAAAATATTATTGGCAAAAAGCTAAACAGGATATTAAAAGCTGTACCCCACCCACTTCTACCTTTCACAACTATATTAGCATCGTTTTTCAATGGGTCTATGCCAGAATCTTTCATTAATTCTAATAAACTAATTCCTGATTCCTTTGAAGAAAAATATTTACTTCCATCTTTAGCGATAATCGTTAATTTTTCACCCTGAACAACAACTTCTTTAACTTTTCCATCAGCTATCATTTCTAAAGTTTCAGTAACAGAAATTTCTGTACTTGCACTAAAAGGATTTGAAAGTGAAGATAATATTAATGCAAAAATTGTAGATGCAATTATCAAATATACGAATCCATTTTTTTGAAAATTGGATTTCTTTTTACTCATTTTTACCTCGTTTAATCTAAAATCAAAAGCAATGTATTTAGATTTTATCATTTCTTATGGCTTGGAATCAAAACTTTAATGCTATAAAATCATTTCTTAGGACTTAAATGATGGCAAAAAATAATTTTTCAATCACAAAAAATAAACTTACAAATGGACTTGATTTCATTCTTAACCAAGATAAATCCAAAGGATACGTTACTGTAAATGTATGGTATCATGTTGGATCTAAAAATGAAAAACATGGAATGACAGGATTTGCTCATTTATTTGAACATTTAATGTTTGAGGGGTCGAGCAATTGCAATTCAAATTGGTTTTCGATAGTAGAACCTATCAGTATTAAACCTAATGGGATTAATGGATCTACCAATACAGACAGAACTAACTATTGGGAAAATATAAGTCCAAATTATCTAGAAAGAGTTTTGTTTATGGAATCTGACAGGATGGGGCATTTAACAGAAGCGCTCAATGAAAATAAATTACAAAAAGAAAAAAAAATAGTCATCCAAGAAAGAAAGCAAAGTTATGAAAATTCGCCGTATGGAGATAGTGAAGAGTATTTGCAAAATTTAGTCTTCCCAAACCCTCATCCTTATAATTGGCAAACAATTGGCTTAGAAAAAGATATAAACAATGCAAAATTAAATGAAGCAATTGATTTTCATAAAAAATTTTACATCCCATCCAATGCAAGTTTATGCATATCAGGAAATTTCAATATTGATCAAACAACAAAATGGATTGATCAATATTTTTCAGATATAAAATCAAATTCTAAGTCAATTAATAAAACTCCAAATTACAGTAAGTTAATAAAAACTGAACATCATGAAATTATTGGAAATAGCCCTGCTACTCTACCAAAGATAATAATCAGATGGCCAACAAAATCCTCTAATTTTAGCTCTTCCGAATCAGCAATGGATATTATAGGAATGATATTAGGGGATGGAATAGGAAGTAGATTGCAGAAAAAATTAATAACAGAATCACAATTAGTACAAGATATTTATGTAGGTCATTATTCTCAAGAATTAGCAGGTGAGTTTGAAATCTCAGCGACTTTAACAGAAGAAAAAAACTTTGATAATGTATACAATAAAATTCTCAGTGAGATAACTCTACTTTCTGAAACTAATGTTAATGAAAATGAAATATCTATTGCTAAAAACAAGTTTCGTTTAAGTATCAACCGTCAAATAGAAAAATCTGGAGGTTTTGGAGGTATTGCAGATACTTTGAACTATATTAATATATTTGGAGAAAATCCCTCGGATATTAATGAAATTTTGAATGATTTTAACAATGTAACCCAAGAAAACATTACAAAAAGTGCTAAATCTTTAGTTGATTCCCCTCATATATCTTTATATTACAAAATAAAAAAATGAATAAATTACCAGAACCTACAAAAGACAGTTTCAATTTCGTAACACCTAAAATAAATCACGTTAAACTTGACAACAATTTAAATGTATATAGAGTTACAAAAACACAATCCGAACTTCTTTCTATAGTTTTCATTCTACCTATATATGAAAAATCTAGTAAAAAAATTCCTCCCGGATGCTCTAATTTGATTTTGAAATTATTATTTGAACAAAATATTTACAATTCTAAAACTTCATTACAATACCAACTCGAAAACTCTGGGGCAGATCCGATTTATTTTTCAGATGCTGAAAAAATTGTTATAGGATTTCAATCCACCGAGGATACTTGGCAAAAATCTTTACAAATTCTTTTAAATGCTATAAATAATATAAATATAGACTCAAAAGAATTTGTAAGAATACAAAAATTGATGATTGGAGAAATATTACAAAACAAAGGTAATCCGATGTTTTTAGCAAGATCAGGATTATATAAGTATTTATATAAATCAGATTCAACTCATTCTTACACCTCAATAGGCCAATTAAATAATATAAAAAAATTAACTGCAGTTAATTTAAATAAAATCGCACTTGAGTTAATAAAAATCACTTCTAATACTAAAATCGCACTCATATCAAAAAATGAAAACAAAGAAATAGTAAATATATTAAATCAGCTCAAACTTAGCCCAATCAAATCTACCGATTGTCAAACCATAAAAGAAAAGAAAAATTCAAACCTTTTAATTCCTACAGACATACCCAGTCCTCAAAGTATTATAGTTTTAGGAAAAAGATTGTCTATTCCAACATTGCATGAAAGATTATGCCTTGAAATATTCAATGAGATTTTCGGGGGGTCTTTTATGTCAAGATTGAACGTGAACCTAAGAGAAAAAAATGGTTATTCATATGGATTTGGTTCAAGTTTGAATTGGGCAAGATCGACGGAACCCACAATTATTGCTGGAGGTTCGGTAAATACCAAGAATACCAAAGATTCAATAAATGAAATTAAATATGAAATAGAGTCTTTGTTCGGAGAAAACAAAATATCCGATCAAGAAATTAAAAATTCTATCGAATCTGTAAAATTAAGTTATCGTAAAAATTTTGAGACACATATGTCTTCAATTAGTTTGGTAAATAAATTGATTTTCGAAAATCTAGAATTGGATTTCCATGATTTATATTTTGGCGAAATAGCTAAAATCACAAAAGATGGAATATATAATTATTTGCATAAAAACTTCTCCAATTTAAATGATTTCTCCACAGTAATTGTTGGTGACAAAAAATATTTGTCCGAATTAACTGAAACATCTACAATCATCGCAAATACTATTTCTGCGGACGGAATTATTTAAATTTATTTAAAAAACTAATATGATTGAAATTAATACATTGAAATGATACAATTTTCTATTCTCCAATATTTTCAAAAGGTATTAACTTGAGTAAACTCAGAGTAGCAATAATAGGTGTAGGTAATTGTGCATCATCTTTGGTCCAAGGCGTAATAAAATATCAGAATGCTAATGCAACAGATACAATTCCTGGGATAATGCATCCTGTCTTAGGGAAATATCATATAGGAGACATAGAATTTACCGCAGCTTTTGATGTTGATAAAAACAAAGTGGGTAAAGACCTTTCTGAAGCAATTTTCGCACCTCCAAACAATACAATTAAATTTCAAGATGTTCCAAAATTAAATGTTCCTGTATATAGAGGCATGACTCATGATGGTATCGGGCAATATTTAGGGGAAATAATTGAAAAAGATTCTTCATCTACTGCTGATATTGCAAGTATTTTAAAAGAAACTAAAACTGATGTTGTTGTAAGCTATTTACCTGTAGGGTCTGAAGAAGCTACAAAATGGTATGTTGAACAAATATTAAAAGCAGAATGTGCATTTATTAACTGTATTCCTGTATTTATTGCTTCTAGCCCAAATGGATACTGGCAAAAAAGATTTGAGGATGCGGGAGTACCTATAATTGGTGATGATATAAAATCACAAGTCGGTGCAACAATAGTACATAGAGTTTTAAGTCGCCTTTTCATGGATAGAGGAGTTGAGCTAGATAATACATACCAACTAAATTTTGGTGGAAACACTGATTTTTTAAATATGCTAGAACGTAGTAGATTAAAATCCAAAAAAATATCTAAAACACAATCTGTTACCTCTCAAATTGATTATGATATGAATAGTGATAATATTCATATTGGCCCAAGTGATCACGTTCCTTGGTTAACTGATAGAAAATGGGCATATATTAGATTAGAAGGAACTAGTTTTGGAGATGTGCCCCTAAATATCGAATTGAAATTAGAAGTATGGGATAGCCCTAATTCTGCAGGAGTTGTAATTGATGCAGTCAGATGCGCAAAGATTGCAATGGATCAAGGAATTGCAGGAGTCGTAGACGCTCCATCAAGTTATTATTTCAAATCACCACCAACTCAATATACAGATAACGAAGCTCGTCAACTACTTGATAAGTTTATTGAATCATCTTTAGAATAAATCAAACTGATTACAATTGAGAGTTTGTATCGTATGTCCTTATGGAATTGATTTCCCTGGAGGTGTATGGAATCATATATCCAATCTATCGAATCAATTGAAAATAAAAAAAATTGATCATCTGATTATCACTCCTGAATCAAAAAACAAACCTGCAAGTTACAATAATATCTACCAAATTGGAAAATCATATAATATTAAGAGCGGAGGTTCTATTGCTCCAATAACTCTTTCTCCATTTATTAGTAATAAAGTTAAAAATATATTAAATACTTATAATCCTGACATTGTTCACATACATGAACCATTTGCTGGTTCATTGCCAATGTTTTTTTTAAACCATTCAAAATCAAAAATTGTCACAACTTTTCATTCAAACAACGGGACACAATTATATAGATTTGGACTTTCAAAGCTATTTAATATTTTGGAAAAAAAAATTGATGAAAGAATAGTGGTGTCTAAGTCAGCTGAAAAATATATTAAAAAACACTTTAAACAAAAATATACAATTATTCCAAATGGGATCAATTCAGAACTTTATAAAACTAATATAATCAAAATCCAAAAAAAATCAAATAAATTGAAAATCTTATTTATAGGTAGAGAAGACAAAAGAAAAGGCCTGAAATATTTAATGAATTCTCTAAAAAACTATAATTTTACTTTCCCTGTAAAACTTACTGTTATAGGCCACAAATTAAGCACTCAAAATATTGAAAATATTGAAATTGTGAATCCAGGAGTGGTTGACGAAAAAAGCAAAATTGATCTTCTTCAAGATTCAGACATACTCTGTGCTCCATCACTGCAAAATGAAAGTTTTGGCATAATCTTATTAGAAGCAATGGTAAGTAGCACGGTAATTATCGCATCTAATATAGAAGGATATAATAGTGTGGTTAAAAATAATGAGAACGGATTACTAATACATCCTAGAAACCCAAAAGAAATATTCGAGGCAATTAATACTGTGTATTTCAATAAGAATCTAAAAGAAAAAATCAAAGCAAATGGATTAAAATTTGTTAAAGAATACGATTGGAATATTATTTCTGATAGAATAATTGATATATATTTAAAATCAAAAAATAAATCAAATTGAAAAAATATCAAGATTTAAGATCAGACTTAAAAAAGCACATAAATAAACTTTTAAATTTATCTGTTATTCCTATTCTTGCAAAACTGAAAATCTCTCCAAATTTAATTACAATCATAGGTCTGTTTTTTTCTATAGTTACGATGATACTAATCACGCAGGGATACTTGCTTGTATCAGGGATTATGATTGTAATTTCTAGCCTATTCGACTTGTTAGATGGATCTCTAGCCAGATATACAAAAACAACTTCGATCCTTGGAGGTTTTTTTGATGCAGTTATAGATCGCATCTCTGAAGTAATAATATACATAGGTTTATTAATATACTTTAAAGATAATGAATACACTGTGATCATTATCTTTATTAACGCCCTACTAAATCAATTGGTAAGTTATATTAAAGCAAAATACGAATCATATGGTGTCGAAGGGGATGTAGGGATTTTCACTAGACCAGAACGGATTATAACTCTTGCTGCGGCTTTGATTTTAGGATCATTTAATTTATTTATTCTGTATATTTTGTTGTATTTATCAATCATATTATCATTCATAAGTATAATTCAAAGAATAACATTCGGATTAGTAAACACAAAAAACAAATGAAAATAAAATTATTAAGTTTTTACATTATTTTAATTTTAATTAATATAATAAATACTGATACTATTTATGCTAATTCTCATTCGGAATTAATTGTTGTAGATAATACAAGTATAGAAATTAATTTCCCTGAAAATATAAAATTTAGTATTTCCGGTTCTTCTTCTGAAAAAGTAGAAAAAATAAACATTACCCTCAAAATAGGCTATAGTAATTCAAAAATCATTCAACCTTTAGAATTTATACAAAAAAATGACAACTTCACAGGATATTTGTTGTGGAAAACTAATACATCAAGCAGATATATTCCTCCTGGAAGCCCTATTGAATTTCTTTTTAATATAACTACAAAATCTGGTTATCAACACACGTCTAGTACAAATGATTTGATATATCTAGATAATAATAAAAAATGGAGTAGCACAAGTCTCAAATCTATAACAATGTATTTTAACGAGGTTTATGGAAATGTGGTAAATAATAGAGCTCAAGAATTATTGGAAACAACTCTTCAAACTGTTGAGTCTATTTCGCCATTGCTAGGAATTGAATCAGACAATGCCCCATTAAACATTGTTCTATTCAACGATTATTCTTACATGTCTAAATCATTAGCACCTAAGAGTGAAACTCAAAAAGAAAACCTTGTAACTCAAGGACAAGCTTTCCCTAGGTATGGTGTGGTTCTACTTTTAGATACTATGCAATCAAATGGAACTGCCAGTCATGAGATAACTCATATACTAGTTCAAAGAGCTGCCGGATCGTCCTACAACGTAATCCCGGCATGGTTAAATGAGGGTATTGCAGAATATGCAAATCCTATAGTAGGGTTCGCATATCAAAATTCTTATGAAACTAATTTAGCAAACAATAGCTTATTATCAATAACAAAATATACTTCACCACCAGGTAAGCCTGAAGATGTAATTCTTTTTTATGCGCAATCAGAAAAAATTGTTGATTTTATGATAAACAAGTTAGATCCAAAAAATTTTACAAGCTTTATTAAAAACTTACACAATGGCATGTCCATAAACAATGCTCTTATAAAAGTATATGGAATGAATAAAACTGAAATAGAAAACAAATGGAGAGAAGAAATAGGAACTAATCTTATTAAAGAAACAAATAAAAAAATGCAATCTAAAGCTCCTTCTAATACAATTCAACTTTATACGTTAGATGATATGAAAGTAAAATCGGAAGAAATATCTAAATCAGAAATTGTGAAAATCGAAGATTTAAAAGATTCAAAAAAATCAAAAATCAAAACTGAATCTACCAATCAACCAACCAATAATATGAAAAACAACTCTTGTGGATTATCTGATTCAAACGAAATACTGATGGTTTTTTCTATTTTTACTGTTGCTTTTATATATAGAAAAAATAGAAAAAGATAAAGTTATCTTGTTTTAGGATTCAATACATCATTCAAGGCATCGCCAAGTAGGTTCCAACATAAAACCATCAAGAATACTACAATTCCAGGGCCAATAAGCAACCAGGGCTCATTTCTTATAATACTTATACTGCCACCATCCAAAAGCATTCTTCCTAAGCTAGGTCTTGGAGGTTGAATGCCTAATCCTAGCCAACTTAAAATAATTTCAGTACCTATTAATGCTCCCATCCCCATAGTTATTGAAACAACTAAAGGGCTTATCGCATTTGGTAATAAATGTACAAATAGTATTCTATTTGTACTTGCTCCGATAGATTTGGCAGATTCTATATATTGATTTTCTTTTATACTCAAAACTTGAGCTCTCATCAATCTTGCAGTGCCTATCCAGCCAAAACTTACTAATGCTAATGAAACAACCAAATAATCTGCTATTCCACTTTTCACTAATCCTGAAATATTATAGGAATCTTCTAAGAATCTTACAAAATCTAATACTCTTGGTCGCAAAGTAGCAGCTAATATAATTACCAATAATATATCAGGGAAAGATGATGATATTTCACCTATTCTCATAATAATCGAATCTGTTTTACCTCCTTTGTAACCAGCTAACAATCCTAATCCAACTCCAATAATAATGCCTCCAGTGATCAATGCTACAAAAGTTATAATGATTGTATTTTGAACTCCCCATAAAACTCTAGTAAAAACATCTCTACCTGCTCGATCTGTTCCCATTATATGATCTATGCTAGGGGGTTTTTTAATATTTGTATAATCTTGAGCTGTATATTCGTACGGAGAAATTACTGAGGCAAACAAGCCGGAAATATAGATAACAATTAATACAATAATACAGATAACAGCTATTTTCTTTCTTATCAATCTATTTAAAGCTGTTTTAAAATGTCCGTTGGGATTATTCATCTATATCTTATCCTCGGGTCTATAATTGAATACGAAATATCTGCTACCAGGTTGGCCAAAATAAATGCTACAGCACCAATTAAGGTTATAGCCATAATTACAGGATAATCTCTGTTAAATATCGACTCAACACTAAATCTTCCAACTCCAGGAATTCCTAAAATAGTTTCTGTTATAAATGCTCCTCCCAATATTCCTGCTAAAGAAAAGGATAAAATAGTAACTATTGGGATCATAGAATTCCTTAGAACATGCCTATTGCTAATTGTAAAAAAGTTCAACCCTTTTGCCTTCGCTGTTCTAATATAATCTTCCCCTAAAACGTCAAGTGTAGAAGCTCTCATTATTCTTATCATAAACGCTATTCCAGGTATTCCCATGGTAAGAGCTGGAATAATAATCCTCCTGTCAAATAATCCTCCCCACCCTGAACATGGAACCAAATCAGTTTTCAAACATCCAATCCACAATAAAGCTGGGATAGTTATCATTATGGGGATAGACATAAATGTCACCGATATAGTCACTATAAATGGATCTATCCACGTCCCTTGTTTATGTGCAATCAGAAATCCTAATGGTAATCCAATTAAAATACTAATCAATAAAGATACAAAACTTAATTTTGCTGAGACGATTAGTTTAGGTCCAATCAACCCAGATACAGATCTCCCTCTATACCTTAGACTTTCACCAAAATCACCTTGGCTAGCATTTTTCAAATAACTTCCAAATTGAGATATGATTGGTCGATCTAATCCCATTTCTGATCTAACTCTTTCTGCAACAATGGGGTCATATTTTGTCCCCATCATAATTTCAATTGGATCACCGGGGCCAAACCGTCCTAAAATAAATGTAATGAAGGCAACAGATATCAATAAAAAAGGTATCCACATTAATCTTGATAATATATATTGCCACATAATAAATTTAAATTATTTTCTACTCAACAATTTCAACCAAAGAATATTTTGGAACACTCATTGGTGTAAGTTTATAATTTTTTACTCTTTGATTAATTAAAACATATCTGTCCCCTGGAAACCATAATGGAATCCATGGACTTTCTTCAACAATTATTTTTTCTGCCTGGTTATACATATCAAGTCGAGTTTGTACGTCACGTTCAATTCTTGCAGATTCAAGCAAATCATCTACTTTTGGATTATTATAATTATTATGATTGGTAGATTTTTTAGAATGAAAATTAATGTCCAAAAAGTTTTCTGGATCTGGATAGTCTGCTATCCAGCCTAGCCCCGAGAAAAATTGTAAATCTTTTTTGTTTAACATTTGAAGGAAAGTAGCCCATTCAACTTGTTGTATTTCAACTTCTATGCCTAAAGTTTGTTTCCACATTTCTAAAATAACTTCAATATCTAAACCCGCACTCCCACCAGTTCCTGGTACAGATAAAATAATTCTTGGCAAACTTGATATGTCTGAATATTTTGACTTTGATAAAGATTCTTTGGCCAATATTTCACTATGTTGCAATCCTTGGATTTTCTCATCATATCCTGGGAATCCAGGAGGTAGAATTCCATATGCAGGTTTAACAAGATCTGATAGAACTTCACTAGCTATAAGTTCTTTATTAATAGCATAAGCTAAAGCTTGCCTAAAGAAAATATCGTCAAAAGGAGGTTTTTCCATATTAAATCCTATGTAGTATTGTGAAAAATCAAATGGGGCAACAACAACATCTTTATTTAAAATATTATCAGGATCTAACACTCTTTCTAAATCAGCCATTCCAACGCCTGTTATATCAATTTCGCCGTTTTCATACATTGCCATAGCAGAGCCACCAGCTAAATTCATAGAAACATATTCAAGTTTTGCTGGAGGTTTATGCCAATTTAAATTTCTTTTTAAAACCAATTTTTCACCAATCAAATATTCGTCAAGAATAAATGGGCCTGAACCGTTAGGTTTATCCATCCAATTAGCTTCTTTTAAGTTTTCTTTATCCAATACAAAAGCTACAGGATAAGTTAATTTTGCTAAAAAATAAGCTTTTGGAGAATCAATATTAATTTGCAAGGTAAGATCATCTATGACTTTAATCCCACTAATAACTTCGGAGTCACCCTTAATCACGTCTCTTACTCCTATTATATCTCCCAAATAATCTTCCGCAGTTATAGAAACAGTACTTGGACTTGAGGCTCTAGTAAAAGACCATAAAAAATCATTCGCAGTTATTTTTTTGCCATCATGAAATTTTGCATTGTCTCTAAGCTTGAAAATATATTGCATACCATCTTCACTAATAGTCCACGACTCAGCTAAGTCAGGAACTATCTTCAAATCAGTATTTAGAGATACGAGGCCACTATATAATTCCAATATTATTCCCGCAGATGTAGAATCTTGCGCTATGTGCGGATCAAGTGTTGGAGGGTCAGAATACAAAATATTAAGCTTGTTTGAGCTATTTTTGCTTGTGTTATCAATATTGGAAGATTTGTTTTCAGAAGATTTAGTCAACTCATCAGCAGAAGAAAAAGGATCAGATGATTTTGATTCACTAGAACATGAAATCAACAGCATGGTTGTTACAAATATGTAGAACACCTTATTTGGTTTGAAATATTTCATTAAGTTCATAATTTATTACCTTTTATTGTATTTTAAAATTCTATATTACAAATATTAAGCAAATTTTAATTTTTAACTTTTCTTAAATAATTATCAATAAATACTTGAATCTCTCCGTCCAAGATTTTATCTGGGTCTGATGATTCAAAATCAGTCCGATGATCTTTAACCATTTTATACGGATGTAATACATAGCTTCTTATTTGATTACCCCATTCAGCAGAAACATGCGGGCCTTTTAATTTCTTTTTATTCGCATCTCTTTTTTTAATTTCTAAAGCTAATAATCTTGATTTCAAAATCCGCATAGCAATCTCTTTGTTTTGAGCCTGGGATCTTTCATTTTGGCAAGAAACTTTCAAGCCTGTAGGTAAATGAGTTATTCTGATTGCTGTAGAGTTTTTCTGTACACTTTGTCCTCCCGCACCTCCTGCTTTAAATGATTCAATATTCAAATCATCAGTTTTAATATCAATTTCTATATCTGATTCAATTTCAGGTAAAATCTCAACTAAAGCAAATGATGTATGCCTAGCATTATCAGAGTCATAAGGAGAAAGTCTTACTAAGCGATGTACTCCTTTTTCACTCTCAAGCAACCCGTAAGCATTGTAACCACTTACGTTGATAGTACAACTTTTAATCCCAGCTTCGTCACCTTTCGAAATTTCTAATATTTTTGTTTTCATTTTATTTTTTTCAGCCCATCTTAAGTACATTCGCATAATCATACTTGCCCAATCTTGAGATTCGACTCCTCCCGCACCTGCATGAATCGAAACAATAACATTTCTAGAGTCAAATTCACCATTAAATAAAGTTTTCAATTCAAGATCATCCAAATCAATATTTAAAACTTTTAAGGAATCTAAAATTTCATTATCCAACGAATTATCTTTTTCCAAAATTGCAATTTCAGTTATTTCTTTTAAAGAATCAATATTGGAACTAACATTATTTATTTCTTTTAACTGATTTTCATAAGATGCAAGTTCTTTGGATATTCTTTGAGCTTTAAACGAATCTTTCCAAAAATCAGGTTCAAGAGTAATCGTAGTTAGTTGGTTAATTTTTTTTGAAAGGGTTTCAATTTCAAAGACGCCCCCTTAAACTATCAAAACGCCTTGATAATTCATTTAATATTGTGTTTGTGTTTTCCATTTATTTATTAGATCATATAATTGATTATTATAGCTTCTTATAATAATCATTTATATATTGTAAATGACAAATTAATGTTAGATATTTTAATAGAAAACGCACTAATTGTAGATGGAAGTGGAAATCCTGGTTATAAAGCTGATGTTGGGATAGAAAATAATAAGATTAAAATTTTCAGATATAAAAATCATTCGATAAAATCAAAACAAAAAATCAATGCTGAAGGGCTTATTCTTTCTCCAGGATTTATCGATTTTCATGCTCATAGCGGATTAAGGATATTAGATGAACCTCTACACGAGCCAAAAATCATGCAAGGAATAACTACTGAATTAATAGGAGTAGATGGTAATTCTTATGCCCCCTTTAAATCAAAAAATGATCTGAACGAATTCATTGAACTTAACTCAGGATTAGACGGAACAATTCAACAAGATGTTTTTTGGCCTACTGTCGATTCTTATTTAAATGCATTCCATAAAAAAACAGCTGTAAACATTGCTTATTTAGTAGGGAATTCAGTTTTACGAATAAATACTGTTGGATGGAACAATAAACTTGCTAAAAAGAATGACATTGAAAATATGCAATCAATATTGAGAGAGTCTATGGAAGAAGGGGCATTTGGTTTATCAACCGGATTGGAATATCCTCCGGGCAATTTTGCTGACACATCAGAATTAATAGAATTATCAAAGCAAGCATATAAATTAGGCGGGATTTACCACACACATGTAAGGTATGAATTAGGAGATAAATTTTTAGACCCATTCAGAGAAGCAATTGAAATTGGAAATAAAAGTAATGTTCCAGTACATATTACTCATTTATACCAAAGTTCTTATTCCAAAGGTGGAGCTCACAAAATTCTAAATCTCGTTGAAAATTCAAGAGAATCAGGACTAGATATAACATTCGATAGTTATCCTTATATTTATGGAAGTACAAGATTAATTATCATGCTTCCGGATTGGACAAAAGATGGCGGAACAAAAACATTGAAAGACATATTAAGTTCAGATGAAATGAGAGAAAAACTAAAAAAAGAAGTATCTCCAAGAGCGTTAAGTTGGGATCAGGTTTGGTTAACTTATTTTAAATTAGCAAAAAATCATAGATACGAAGGTCTATCAGTAGCAGAAATTTCTCGATCTAGAAATCAAAATCCTATTGATACAATATGTGACATTTTATTAGAGGAAGATCTGCAAACTTGTTATGTTGCTTTAGGATCAAATGGTAGCACAATCCCTAAGTTTATCAATCATCCATTATCAATGGTCGGAAGCGACGCTGTACTTTTAGGAGATTTTCCAAGTCCCAGAACATATGGATGCTTTCCAACAATAATTTCAGAATATGTGAGAGAAGAAAAACTCATGTCTCTTGAATTCGCAATTCGAAAAATCACCTCTTTCCCAGCTCAAAGACTTGGAATCAGGGATCGAGGCCTAATAAAAGAAAATTTCAAAGCAGATATAACTTTATTTGATCTAAGCAAAATAAAATCTAAAGCTACAAAAGATAATCCAAAAATTTACGCTGAAGGGATTGAATATGTGATTGTAAATGGGAAAATTGCAATCAATAAAGGTCAGCATACAAAATCATTAAATGGGTATGCACTTAAATCAAATTACTAATTTAATTTTTTGACTTTCATATTCCATTTTTATTATATTCCAAGAAAATTGCATATCTATAACTTTATCATCCTTCCATAACAATCCTTGGTCATAATAATTTACACTGCCAGGATGGCCTGAAGATCCTAATGGCACTATCCATTTAGAATTGTCCCAATTAGAGACATCAAAAAAATAACGCGCAACAGAAGCTGCGACAATATCGAATTTTTCAACATTAGAAGCGGATGCATTATGAGGAGTATCTCCGTCTCCATTCATAGCGAAACGTGGAGGATTTAAATCTTTCGCGAATTCAGGATATGAATTTGACAATAAATGTTTGGGGTTTGTTCTATGAACATTATCCCATTTCCAAGCGTTATTATCGGATCCATACTTTTCTGTCAATTTTTCTACTGATTCAATAAAAATTTCTTTTAACATGTCATTCCATGTAGAGTATTGAGGTGGAAGATAATCTAAAATATTTTTTGATATTTCAGAAATAATTCTTGAAGACAAAGTTCTTAAATGCCCCGGCGCGCCTCTACCTCCTGCATGCAACATATTTTCGGCTGATTTTTCGTCTAATAGATAAGATATAACTTTCTTATTTAATATATATCTTAATTCAGAATAGATTGTTGGAAATATAGAATCCCTTTCCATTTTACAATCCCATTCAATAAAGTTTTTAAATAAATTTGAATATTTAGAATCGTAAAGTTGATCTCCTGATAATAATTGAGTTATAACCTTAGCTGGAATAGAAGTAATCTCAGAATGTATGGAAATCATAATTTGTGAATTTATTTTTCCTTCTTTCAAGTGTTTTTTTATCCTTTCAGTTATTATTTTTGCTCTGTATTCAGGAGCACTGTCCAAAGATAAGTAAAAAGGATAGTCAACATTAGCAATCTTATTATTAGCAGTAACTATAAACCCATTTTCAGGATTAAATATTCTTGGTAATTTTTCAAAAGGAACAAATCCTTTCCATTTATAATCATTATCCCAACCTGGAACCGGAACCCAAGCATTAAGAGTATTTCTTAATGGAACTTTCCCTCTATTTAAGTAACCGTAATCTCCATTTGTATCAGAAAACAAAAAATTATTACACGGATCTACCCATCCATCCATTGAATCTTCTATCTCATTTGAATTTTTTGCGTCTAACATATTACGTATAACATTAAATCCTGTATTTGGAATTACAGTAGCAGAATATTTGAATGAAATTCCAAATGTTTTATCTTCATTTAAGCCGATAATATAACCGTTTGCTGTTTCGTAAGAATCAATATACTTTGATTCGCCATTTAAAACTTCTAATTTATAAGATTTTTTTTCTGCTCTCTTCCATATATTGTCGCTTAAATAATCTAACCCTTCTGGCGAATTTCTAATCTTCTCTACAAATAAATCTTGATAATCTGATCCTGCGTGAGTAACACACCAAGCAACTTTTTCATTATGTCCAAAATGAGGAAATCCAGGGCATCCTGGAAATGATAAGCCTATGACGTCGAAAGTATCACACTTTATATGGTTTTGATAATATACAGAAGGTGTGTCTAACCCTCTGTGTGGATCTCCTGCCATTAAGGGTTTACCTGTATCTGTAAATTCACCTCCAACAACCCAGCTGTTACTTCCAATATCGATTTCAGATAAATAATTAATATAATCTAATTTTTTATCAAAATATTCAGTTGGATCTATATCATCGCCATCATACAATTTTTCCGGGGGAACAATTATTAAAGCGTTTTTCTCATATCCTTTAAATATATTTTTCAAATCCGAAATTTTAAATTTTTTCATCAATGAACTTCTCCACAGTTTTCCTTCGAATACTCCCATCATTATGTGCCTAGATTTAAAAACAGCTAAACAATCCCAAGGTTCCCATTTTTCAATAGATTTATTAATCAATTCAAACTCTATTGGAAGAACATTACAATTATCAATATATTCATTTACACCGTCTGCATATGCTATATACATATTCTTAGCATTGTTTTCTAATTTAGAAAAATCATCTTTAACATTAGATAAAATATTTAAACAACCCATGAATTTATCACTATCTAAACCTGATTCCCCTAATATTTCAGAAAGTTTTCCATATGCCTTTTTTCTATCACTTTCCATATGCCACATCCTATCTTGTGCAGTAGCGAAACCTTGCCCAAAAAATGCGTCATATTCATTTTTTGCATCAATATGAGGAATCCCGTATTGATCTCTATATATTTTCAAATCATCAGAGATTTTATTACTAGTAACCTCAGATTTGAAATCTGGTAAAAATTCAAATATATTTTTCATGTTAATTTTCTCCTAATCGGGGTGACCGGACTCGAACCGATGACCCCCAGTACCCCATACTGGTGCGCTAGCCAACTGCGCCACACCCCGTTATTTCATTGAGAATACCATAATATTGAAATTGTTAAATTAATTAAATTGGAATATTTATGTTAATATTTATTTAATTAATAATATAACAATTCATATTAATTTTTTTTAAAATAATTATTTAATGTTTGAATCAGAAAAAGATCTTATTAAAGCAGTTGAAAAAACAAAAGTTGCAAGAAAACCAAAACAACATTTGGCAACTTTTGGGGCAACAATAATTAGTTATTATGTTGTAACTGAGCCGATATATTCTGAAATCGCCCCTGGAAAACAGGAAACAGTAGTAAGAACTGGCAAGGTTAATTCTGGCAAACCTGAAATAGTTACACCTACGTATGCTCTTAATTTAAAAGGTTTTAGTGATGAAGCCTATAAATATTTGGAATTCATTTCATCTAAGTTTGGGATGAATAGTCCTGGCGTACTATATCAATACAAGAATGAACCTGGTAATACAAATATATTAAGTGGGTCCGTAAAAGAAGTGTCTGGAAATATTATTAAAGAATTAGATGACAAAAAAGATAAGTTAACAGCTGTTATAGTTGGAGTTGACGAATTATGGGATGTGTCATTATTGAAATTCATTCATGATTTTACATCCGAATCCCTTGTAAGTAATGTAAATGAATTTAACTCAAGAGGTTTATTAAAACCTCAGGTTAATTTTGGCGGAGTGCCAAAAGCTGCAATACATCGAATAAAAATTCTATTCGAGCAAGTAGAATTGGGTGCGGACCCAGAAATACTAAAAAAAGAATTAGATAGATGGGGGTTGTTTGAGCATTACGAAGAAAGATTTTTAGGATTATTTAATAAATGAACAAATTTCCCATGTCAAAAATTATTAAAATTAATTATAATAATTTTAAATAATAAATACTTGGAGTTTACTTGTTCGATAAAAAAGAACCAGAATTTAATTTTTCTGGCATAAACAACATCTTAGATAATATAAGAAAAATTATTCCTCTGCCAAAAAATAATTTCTTTACGGCTTTACTAATTCTTATAATATTGATTGGACTATGGTTAGCTTCTGGATTCTTTACCGTGCAACCAGGAGAACAAGCAGCATTAAGATTTTTTGGGAAATTCAGCTCAACATCCGGGCCTGGACTGCATTGGTTTTACCCATCTCCTATAGGTGAGAAAGATATTGTAGCAACTTCCGCAATAAGACGTTTAGAATTGGGATTTAGAGGTTCTACACCCGTGCCTATAGAATCATTAATGATAACTGGTGACGAAAATATTGTAGACGCTCAATTACTAGTTCAGTATGACGTTAAAAACTTAGAATTTTATTTATTTAAAACTATCGATCCTGCAGGTAAAACAATAATGGATGTTGCTGAAACAGCTTTGAGACAAATTGTGGGCAGTAAGCCTATAGATGATGTGTTAACAACTGAAAAAGAAGCTGTCCAATCAGAAACCAAAATTCTTATGCAATCATTACTTGATAACTATCAATCAGGAATCAGAGTAAGAGAAGTAAAATTACAGAATGTTCAACCTCCTCAACAAGTACAAGACGCATTTGATGACGTTGTAAGAGCGAGAGAAGATAAAGAAAGAATAATCAACTTATCTGACGCATATAAAGAAGATATTATACCTAAAGCCAGAGGTTACGCAGCAAAAATTGTCCAAGATGCTAAAGCTTATGAAGCCACAAGACTTGCAGCAGCCAGAGGTGAGGCAAGTAAATTCAAATCTATATTGAAAGAATACGAGTTACAAAAAGAATCTACCGAAACAAGATTGTATTTAGAAACAATTGAAAGAGTATTACCTAAATCAAAAAATATAATAATTGGAAATCCTAGTAAAATTTATATTTTCAATTCAGATGATTCCAAAAAAATAATTGGATCACTAGAGGATTAATTTGAAAAAATCATATACAGCTATCATAATCACAATACTTATAGGGCTATTTGTTCTTCTGCAAAGCTTGTTCGTTGTTGATGAAATCAATACTGCTATAGTAACTAGATTTGGAGAACCTATAAAAACTGTACAGTCTCCAGGACTAAACTTTAAAGTCCCTTTCGTTGATCAAGTAAGAAAATTTGAAAAAAGACTCCTTATTTTTGACGCACCGCCAGATTCATTGTTAACTAGTGATAAAAAGAGACTAGTAATTGATATTTATGCAAGAGGTAAAATTGTAGATCCATTACTATTTTTCAAAACAACTCGAAATGAAACTTTAGCAGCTTCAAGGGCTATAGACATAATCTCTTCAGAATTAAGAAGGGAAATAGCTTCAGATCTGCAAGCAGAAATAATCAAAACAAGCAGAGAACAAATAATGAATAATGTTAAAGGGCTAGCAAATCCTAAAATAAAAGAATTTGGAATTGAACTAGTAGATGTAAGAATTAAAAGAGCTGATTTCCCAGAAGAAATAGCTGATAGTATATACGGTAGAATGATAGCCGAAAGAAAACGTAAGGCTGATAAAGAACGAGCTGAGGCATATGAAATAGATCTTACTGTAAGATCTGAAGTTGACAAAAATGCTGCCATCATCCGTGCAGTGGCAGACGAAAAATCTAAAATCATAGTTGGAAATGCAGAGGCTGAAGCAATTAAAATTTTATCCGAAGCTCATTCATTAAATACTGAATTCTATCGATTTTTAAGACAATTAGAAGCATATGAAAATAGTTTCACTAAAAATCCAAATACTACAATAATAATTCCTGAAGATGCGAATATTCTCAAATCATTTTTTGGGGATATTTCTTCTGCAGCCAAACCTTTTCCTTTGATCCCAAACACTGACTAATAATATTTGATGTCTAATATTCGTTTAAATATTGATAGAAGTATTAATATCTCTATCAATGAACATGAGTTAATTAATTTAGTTAATAATGTTTTTGAAATAATCAAGCTAAATCAAAATACTGAACTTAGTATATTGCTTACTAATAATGAATACATAACCACTTTAAATTCAAAATATAGAGGATTAAACGAACCAACTGATGTATTGTCATTTTCCCCGAAATTTTCAGGTAAATACTACGGAGAAAATAAAGAATCTGAAATAGAAGAAATTTATTTTCCTACTCATACTCAAATGACTAATCATCAACTAGGAGATATAGCAATTTCAATAGAATATATTATTAAAAAAAATAAAACTGATTCAAAAATAATAAATTATGAAATCAAAAAATTACTTATTCATGGTATATTACATTTAAATGGGTATGATCATGAAAAACCAAAAGAAGAAAAACTAATGCTTTCTATTACAAATAATATTATAAAAAAATTAAAAATATAACTTTTATGCAAAATGAAGTATTGTACAGAAAATGGAGACCTAAAAGTTTAAAAGATATTTTAGGACAAAAAGATATTATCGAAATATTATCTAATGCAATATTAAATAATAGGCTATCACATTCTTTTGTTTTTTCCGGGCCATCTGGTACAGGAAAAACTAGCACAGCAAGAGTTTTTGCAAAATCAATTAACTGTGAAAACTCTATTAAAGGGAATCTTGATATTTCAAAGTGCGAATGCCTCTCATGTTCCGAAATTAACAATTACTCATCCCAAACAGTTGTTGAATTAGATGCTGCAAGCTCAATAAGGCAAGTTGAAGATTTAACCGAAGTAATGATAGATAAAATAAATTTTTTACCTGGGGCAAATAAATACAAAGTATATATATTAGATGAAGTTCATATGCTCAGTAGACATTCATTTAATGCATTATTAAAAACCTTAGAAGAACCTCCCAAGCACTTAATAACTATTCTAGTTACAACCGATCCTGAGAAAATCCCTCAAACAATAATGTCCAGATGCCAAATATTAGAATTCAAATCAATTAATATAGAACAAATATCCAACAAATTAGTTAAGATAGCAACTTCCGAAAAGAGAAATTTGTCATTTGAAGATTCTCAAACTATTGCATTACACTCAGATGGAAGTTTAAGGAATGCTGAAAATTTACTAGAAAAATGTTTACTTAAAATAAGTGATGGAAATTTAAGTAAAGCTTCGATAGAAAATGCATTAGGATTAATCAACAGTGACATTCCATTGAAAATTATAGAAAATTTATTGAACAAAAATATTGAGTATTCAATGAAAATATTAAATACTCAATTTGAAAAGAATTCCAATTTTGAATCGATTATAAATTCATTCAGGCAACTTTGTAGAAACTTACTACACTTCAAATACAATTTAGATGATGATAAAAGCATCAAAAAGCTTGGGGAGCATATTTCTATAGAAAAAATAAAAATCATATCCACTATTGTAAATGATGAGAAAATCAAAACATTAAGTAATCAACAACTTGCATTAGAAATAATGATTTTAGAAATATATGAAAAATTACACTATAAAAAAGAATCAACAAAAATAAATAAAAATAGTGATAAGGAAAATGAATTTTTAAATAATACTAATAATAATATTGACTCTATAACAAATGAAATTAATATAGAACAAAATTCCAACAATAACGAAAGCATGGACGAAAACATTATATTGAAAAAATTTATTGATCAATTCAAGGATTTAGATTGGTCATGGAAGGTAAAATCGGTAAATAATTATAATATCAGTGAAAATACCATTAATCTTTTGTTTGAACATCAAAGTCAAATTGACTATATTAATCAAGAAATTAGTAATCCGCTAAAATTACAACTATTTAGAAATGCAATAAAATTTACATGGAATAAAGATTTGCAATTTAATCTAACACTTAAAGTAAAATCTACAAATATTCTTAATAAATCTCTTGTTGAAAAAACCCCTGAACTAAATAACCATGGAAATTCAACTAATGAAGTTTTTTATAAAGAAGCCGCAAAATATGGACGGTTTAATAAATTTAAGGAGATAAATAATGAATCCTAAAAACATGAAAGCCGCTTTTCAGATGAGAAGCCAAATGAAAGAAATTCAAAAAAAACTTAAACAAAGTACTATAACTGAAACTGACAAATCAGAAGAGATATCAGTCACAGTAGATGGGACATTTAAGATAAAAGAAATTAAATTAAATATAAATGACATTGACCAATCAAGAATAAAAAAATTAGAAAACAATTTACTTTCAACTATTAATAAAGCAATAGAGAAATCTCAAAAGAATGCAAACAGCCAACTTGGCTCAATAACCAATCTTTTAGGTATGTAAATTGAATTCAAGTAACAAAGCTTCAATATCATCAGTCATAACTGAATTAGTTGGGCACTTAAGTCAACTTCCTGGAATAGGGCCTAAAACAGCCGAACGTCTCGCTTTCCACATAATAAAAACTCCTGAAAGTAAAATTACTTCCCTCTCTCAAAGCTTAATGAAAGCCAAACAACAGTTAACATTTTGTAAAAATTGTTTTATTGTTACGGAAAATGACCCTTGTTCTATTTGTTCAAATGAATTTAGAGACCATAAAACATTATGCATTGTACATAATTCAATTGATGCATATGCGATAGAAAACACAAATACGTATTCAGGGTCATATCATATCTTGAATGGTTCTATATCACCTATCAACGGAATAGGTCCAAATGAGTTAACAATTTCTCAGTTACTTATGCGAATTAACAATAATCTTCCAAATGAAATTATTATTGCAACCAACCCTACCATAGAAGGAGACGCTACATCTACTTATATTATTAACCAAATTAAAAATGATGAAGTCAAAATCACAAGATTAGCAATTGGTATTCCAATAGGTGGCGATCTAGATTACACAGATAATAAAACATTGACTCAAGCATTTAATTCTCGCCAGCCTATAAGATGAAATTAAAACTATGCAAAAAACAAGGTATTTAAATTTTGAAGGAATTACAATTTCTTCAAATGATTATGGAGAATTCGATAAGATTTATAATATTTTAAGTGAATCTGAAGGTGTGATTCCTTGCATTCTTAAAAGAATCAAAAAAAATAACAATAAAAATTATGATTCCATTGATATTTTTCAAAAAATGGAATTTAAAGCCTCCGTAAGAGAGAATTTTTGGACAATATATGAAGCGAAAAATAAACATTCATGGTTTGATAGACCAATAAATTTAGCAAAATTATCGTCTAGCAATATAATTGCAGAACTATGCATAAAATTTAATTCTATTAATGAAAACAACACATATATTTATCATTTGGTAAACATATGTTTATCGTTAATATCCAAGAATAATATATTATTTTCATTAATATATTTTCAAATAAAAATCTTAATATCTGAAGGAATATTTCCTGAAATCAATAATTGTTTGAGTTGCAAGACAAAACTAACTCCTGATGATTATTATTTAATTTTTGAAATAGGTGGATTAAGTTGTTCAAAGTGTTTAACAGACAATACTAAAATAAAACTCTTGGAATCAGAAATAAGACTCATAAAATATATATCAAAAATCGAGCTTTCTTACAATGAATCTGCTCAAAAAACAATTGAAAATGTAAATATCAATCTATATAAAAAGATATCACAATATATTAAATATCACACTACACAAGAAATAAAATCTGAAAAAATATTTTTCACTTCATTAAATTAGATGAAATAACATTTTAAAATCTGTTGATACACGATACCCATTATGCTAGACTCTCTTATGCCACGTATATAACGTGGTAATTTATTTATGGAGGAAAGAATAGCAAAAGAATACTATATAAATAATAGTATAAAATCTGACAGAGTTTTAGTTATTGATGAAACTGGAAAGCAGTTAGGGGTTTTACTTACAAAGGATGCTGTAAATCAAGCTTTGGAACGATCATTAGATCTTGTTGAGGTTTCGCCTGCAGCAGAACCTCCTGTTTGTAAGATTATGGATTATGGTAAGCATAAATATAAGCTTACAATGAAAGAACGTAATGCAAAAAAACAGAGTAAAGTCAAAGCATCAATTCAAAAAACTAAAGAAATCAAATTTAAAACTAGAACTGGCGAAAATGAATTGGATTGGAAAATAAAACAAGCCAAAAAGTTTTTATCCAAAGGTAATAAAGTTAAAATCACTGTATTATATAGAGGAAGAGAGATAACTCACCCTGAACTGGGTATGACAATTTTGAAAACTATTAAAGATGCATTATTAGATGAGGCTCTACTTGAATATCCTCCTGGATTAAGCGGAAACATATTGGCTATGACATTAATGCCAACAACAAAAAAAAAGAAATAAGGAAATTATATGCCTAAACTAAAAACACATAAGGGAGCTGCTTCTAGAATCAAGATTAGTGGAAGCGGAAAACTATTACGAATGAAAGGGAATAGTAGCCACTTAAAAAGGAAAAAATCACAAAAAGTGAAACGAACATATCATGATACAGTCAGTGTTCACAAAGCCGATGTAAAACGATTAAGAAAGTTAATTTGAATTAGAGGTAAATTTTGACAAGAATTAAAAGAGGAACAAACAAAAAAAGATCTCATAAAAAAATCCTGAATTTAGCTAAAGGCCATAGACACGGAAGAAGCAAATTATTCAGGCAAGCAAATGAATCTGTATTGCACGCATTAATGTATAGCTATATTCATAATAAAACAAAGAAAAGAGACTTTAGAAGATTATGGAATATACGTATAAATGCAGCAGCTAGACAACATGGTTTATCCTATAGTGTATTTATTTATGGTCTTAAGAAGGCTGATATAGATTTAGACAGAAAAACACTTTCTGAAATGGCCATTAATGAACCTATTGGATTTGAGCAATTGATTGAAAAAGTGAAATCAACATTAAATTAATTTAATTTCAATAAGTTATTTAGATCTGTTCTAATAGAATCTATATTAAATTCTGTGTAAATTAAAGTTATCTCGTTATCTCTAGATATAATATATACAGGGATTGAGTGTAATATCAAATTTAAATCAGATTGCTTTGTTTCTACTCTACCCACAGGAACATAAAAATATTGCCATATATCCTTAAGTTCATCCTTGCTTCCATTCAAATAAGTTATTGAAGAGTTTAATTTGTATTTTGTTAATACAGCGTTAACATTTTCAATACTTTCATTAGGATCAATTGAAAATACGATTACTGCAAGTTTGTCAGAGTTGGTATCAATAATATCTTTAATAGAATTAAGATCGTTCAATGCAGCCGGGCACTCGGTTTTACAATCTGAATACAAAAAAATGATCAATAAATTATCTGCTGAAATAGATTGATCATTCATATTATTATTATTTTGATCAATCAAATTGAAAGAAGGTAGGGGTTTGTACGCTTTAGAAACAGTCCCAATAAATTTAGTATTATCAATGAAACATGAAGAAGAAAATAAAAGAAAAAATAAAAGAAAAAATAAATTATATATGCGAGATATCAATTAAATTTATTTTGAAAATATTTTGACTGCTAGATAAGCAGATAATGGGGTGCCTATGAGAATTGTCATGCCAGCAAGTACAACGTAAAGATTTCTTAATTCGCCTTCTTTTGCAAAAGAAGGCAGATTATAAAAAAGTAATCCTAAACTTACAGCAAGGGCTGCAGTCGTTATGACAGACACAATAGGTATCATTAATGAATATAAAAATCTAGTTAACATATTAATTATTTTACCATTCAAATAATTTTAATCATACTATTTTTCAGATAAATACCATTTAAAATAATAATAAATAAACATTCCCATTAATATGAAAGCAGTTCCTACTTTCATTATTATTCCTCCTAATTGCTGGTCCTCAAGTGGAGTCAAATTAAATATATATGTGGTGTGTTCATAATGGGTGTAAATGTTATCTGGAGCATAAGTTATAATTCCAAATACAATAATTTGTGCAATGGATAATAAAAAGAGATAAACAAGTTTCAATCCATAATGGATACTTGGAAATAATTTACTTTGATTCACTAAGGGCCACCACATAAAAATCGCTCCAAAAATAAACATAATATGCTCCAACGCATGAAATTTTTCAAAGGAAACTGACAAAGCATAAATATTAGGTAAGTGCCAAAGCCCAAATATTATATTAAAAAAAACAAAGCAAAATACCGGATGAAATAAAAATTTGGCAATATTATTAAAATATTTCAATCTTAAGAATGAATCTAAGATTTTATAATTTATCCCACTAATTAAAAGTGGAGGAGCTATATAAGAGATCATAACATGTTGAAGCATGTGAGCACTGAATAAGTAGTATTCGCTAATGTAGTGAACAGGCCATACTAAAGCTAAAAATAAAATGAAAATACCAATCAAAAAAAACATGGAGTTTCTATAATCTGTATTATAATCAATACTAAATTTACTTTTGAAACCAAAAATCATAATTAAATATATTATTTCAGCACAAAGTAAAGAAACAATAATTTCAGTGTGTATGTAACTATTTAAGAGTATAGAAAGCATCAGTTAGAACAGATTAAAGATGATGGTTCAAATCTATTTGAACCATCCAAATAGTGCCATAAGGCAAAGAATCACCACCATAGCCAAGATCAATCC
The DNA here is from genome assembly GCA_029936815.1 of Dehalococcoidia bacterium. Lineage (GTDB taxonomy): Bacteria > Chloroflexota > Dehalococcoidia > Lucifugimonadales. Next base: position 19,476 of record JAPYRX010000006.1, on the reverse strand, counting down.
TGCCATAAATAAATAAGTAAATAATTTCGAGTCAAATTTCAAATGCATATAATACATGACTACAATTGCAAATTTACCTATTGATAATACAGCCATTACAGGGATAATACCGTAACGTAACCAATCAAAGTAAAAAACAACAATTTCTAATGCAGTTAACAATATTAATGCCATTGCAACTTTAAAATAAGTTATCACGCTAGGGTGATTATGTTCGTGGATATCAGATTTGTTTATTTTATTTTTTTGATCCGTTACCATTTGATTCTCCTATGATTATGATGGAAAGCCCCGAAAGGTTCCAAAAAGATAAACCACTGCAAAAATAACTATCCAAACAATATCAACAAAATGCCAATACAAAGCAGCTAAATCCAAGTCTAAATTAGTCTTTGAAGAAACACTATTTCTAAACAAGCTTGAATAAAATATAATTCCTAACCAAACTACTCCGATAGTAACGTGTATTCCGTGTGTTCCAGTCAAAGCATAAAAAGTAGTTCCAAATAAATTAGTTTGAGGACTTAAATGATCATGAAAATAGAACTCACTAAATTCAAAAATCTGAAATCCCAAAAAGGTTGCTCCCATAATAATAGTTGAAACCATCCATATTCTGAATGCTTTTATATTATCTCTAACTAAGTAAGCATAAGCAAAAACCATGCTCATACTACTCATTAGTAATACAAATGTACTCACAGACGTTGTTGGAATGTCAAAAACATCAGACGGGCCTGGATGAGATGCTCCCATCCCTTTGTAAATCAAATATGTTCCGATAAGAGACGCAAAAAACATACAATCTGAGCCAAGAAAGACCCACATTAGTATTTTTCTACTATTTAATCCTGTCGTAGTTTCATCTGACATTTTTTAATTATTCTCCATCATAAATATTTTAATGTGCATCAGGTTCATTAACTGGCTCAAAGGACCACGCGCATACTGTAATCAATACCATTGCTATGCCTAGTCCACATACTACCAAATTATAAATAATACCATAAGCCGCAATTGTCAGTCCTAACGCTACTAGCATTGGCCAATAAGATGCTTGGGGTAAATGTATATCTTTTGGTTTAGTTTTAGATTTTATCTTAGTTATTCCTTTTTGTTTCTTGACCCAAAAATCATCTAAAGCCTCAACTTTAGGAACATCTAAGAAATTATAAACAGGTGGTGGTGAAGAAATTGACCATTCTAAAGTACGTCCATCCCAAGGATCATCACCAGCTTTTGGGCCATTCCCCCAACTCTTAAGCATATTAATCATAAAGAACAAAACTCCAAAAGCAATAACATAAGCTGAAAACGTTTCAACTCCATTCCAGAAAGCCCATCCCATATTAGCATCGTATGTGAAAATTCTTCTTGGCATTCCTTGCATACCAATAAAATGCATAGGGAAAAAAGTTAAATTTTGTCCAATAAACATTAGCCAAAAATTTAATTTACCCATCTTTTCATCATACATTCTACCGGTGATTTTAGGGAACCAATAATATATTCCTCCAAAGATCCCAAATATTGCTCCACCAAATAATACATAATGTAAGTGCGCAACTATAAAATAAGTATCTTGTTGTTGATAATCTGAGGCAGAAAAAGAGTGCATAACTCCACTGATTCCACCAATAAGGAACATTGATAAAAATCCAACTGAAAATAGAGTTGGGGTATTAAATTCAATATTTCCACCCCACATAGTTCCAATCCAATTAAACATCTTGACCCCAGTAGGGACTGCAATCAACATTGTGGTTATTGTAAATACGCTATTAGCAATCGGTCCAAGTCCCGTGGTGAACATATGATGGCTCCATACCAACCAGCCCATAAATGCTATAAATGCTGCTGCTAAAACCATTGCAGCATAACCAAAAATTGGTTTTTTAGAAAACGTTGGCAATATCTCTGATACTATGCCCATTGCAGGTAAAATCAAAATATAAACTTCAGGATGACCAAATATCCAAAACAGATGTTGCCACAATAATGGATTAGCGCCTGCACTAGTATTGAAAAAATTAAAATCAAATGTTCTGTCTAGCATGAGTTCTATTAATGCCACTGTAATAACAGGGAAGGCTAAAACTAATAATATTGCAGTAATAAATGTCATCCAAGTAAACAGAGGGAGTCTCATAAATGACATTCCAGGTGCCCTCATATTTATTATTGTTACAATAAAGTTAAATGAAGCAGCCAATGACGCAACTCCAAGAACCTGTAGCCCGACTACCCAAAAATCAATTCCGTGCCCAGCATTAAATGTTGTTGTTGTAATTGGAGCATACCCAAACCATCCAGCATTAGGCGATCCTCCTAGAAACCAACTCGATTTCATAATTAGTGCTCCAAATAAAAACGTCCAATAACTAAAAGCATTCAATCTGGGAAAAGCGACGTCTCTTGCACCGATTTGAAGAGGAATAATATAATTGAAAAAAGCAGCAGAGAGTGGCATAACTCCTAAAAATATCATAGTTGTAGCATGCATAGTAAACAACTGGTTATAGACTTCTGGTGCTATAATTTTCATTTCTGGACCAGCCAATTGTGTTCTTATCAAAAGTGCTTCGATGCCACCGGTAATAAACATAAGAAACGCAGTGACTCCGTACAATACGCCTATTTTTTTATGATCAGTTGTTGTTATCCAATCCCAAATACCTGTTGGATTAACTGGTCTAGATAAGTTTATTTTAAAAGGCAGTTTTAATGGAATTGTTGTCATTTCAGATTCTCCTAGTCATTTTATTTCAACGATTGTAAATATGATGCTAATGCAATAACTTCAGAATCAGTTAAAGCTTTATTTGGATCCATATATACTGCTCCCTGAGATGCCATGATATTCCCTGGTTTTATTTTACCTGGATCTTTTATCCATTGTCTTAAATTGTCTTGAGTATTTTCCATAATTCCTGCTGCAAGGTGCTGCCTTGAACCCACATGAGTTAAATTAGGCCCTATTCTACCCTTTGCTTTCTTAGATCCATGTATCATATGACATCCTCCGCAACCTGCCTTGGGAGACATAAATATAGTATATCCCTCTTTTTCTAAGGGATCATTAGGCACATAAGCTTCAGTTTTTTGATGATCTATCCAGGCAGCAAAATCTTCATCCGTATCTACTATTACTCTAAATCTCATTAATGCATGAGATTCTCCGCAAAACTCCGCACATTGACCATAATATAATCCAGTATGGTCTGCTTGAATCCACATCTGATTTGTTTGATTAGGAATTATATCTGTTTTTCCAGCAATTTTAGGAATCCAGAAGCTGTGTAATACATTATTAGAATCAAGATTGATCAATACTTGTTTACCAACTGGTATATGCAACTCATTAGCAGTGACAACATGTAAATCTGGGTACTGAAATTCAAACCAATACTGATGTCCCTTAACATTCACTACAACAGCTGGGTTTTCAGGCATTGTGGCAAAATTCCATATAGCCGAAAGTGCCGGAACAGAAACAATAGCTAAAAATACTACCGGTAATATTGTCCATAAAATTTCAAGTTTAGTGTTGCCATGGAATTGAGCAGCTTTTCTATTAGAATTTTTCCTTCTTCTATATTTAAAATAAACGTAAATAATAGCTGCTTCTACTGCAACTAATACAACCATTCCTGCCCAAAAGATAATAGAAAAAATAAATGCCTGCTCTTCTGCAATTGGTCCATATGTATCAAACGTGGACATTGGTAAATCTTTACCACAAGAGACAATAAGTAAAAAAACTATTGATAGAGATATAATTTTCTTCATTGAATTAATCAATTTTTACCACTTAGTTATATAATTCACATTAGACAAATTTTATCAACTACAGTATACATAGTCTATAGCTTTACATGACAAATACAGTAAAAAGGTGATTATGAATCAACATTTTTAAATCTATTTTATTAGTGTAGATTGAGTATACAAACGATATTCTATAAATAACCAAGAAGAAAAAATCCAAATAGTAGCTGCAAAAGTTAAGTGTATTACTCTTAATAAATTAGTGAAACCAGCGGTAACTAATAAGATACTAAATATAATTTGAAATACAAACATAAAGCTGAGAGAACGGGATATTAACTTAACAAAAGTATTTTTAGATGAAAATCTACCAACAATATGTGCTGAATATAATATTAAAAGACCAATGATAACAGCCAAATATCTATGAATCATGTGTATGAAATAAGATTTTTCTTTAAATGTGATCCACTGCCCCATACAATCAGGCCATGACATGCATGACGAATTTGCTCCAAGTCCGACAATAGTAGATCCGTATAACATAAGAATAAAAACACTAGGTAAAAGTAAAAACAACATCTTTTCATGAAAAGGTTTTAATTTTTTACTAAATGAATTTTTCGATAATCCTGGTTTTGAAATTGCATAAAGATATGCAAATTCAAATAAAATTACAAATGAAACTCCTAAATGTATTAATCGGATCCACCATACAAGTTCTGTTAAAACAGTAATTCCTCCTAAAACACCTTCTATTAACACTAATAGTAATAAAAAAAGTCCTAAAATAGATTCTCTAGATTTTGATCCGAAAAATTTTAAAGAAAAAAAATTAATCACTAATATGATGATACCAATAGATGATCCTGAAACTCTGTGCCCCCATTCAATAGCCGTGTGATAATCTAAATCAGGGATGATTTCTCCGTCACACAATGGCCAATCCGGGCATCCAAGCCCTGATTCCGTGACTCTAACTACACCTCCCAAAGTTATTTGAAAAAGAACCATGAAAATTCCTAAAAGAGACAAATAAGATAGTATGTTAACCTTATTAATTTTCAAGAAATCATTCATTATTCAAAGTCTTTAGAAATTGTTCAATCTTTACGTTATTTATATTCTCTCCAGATCTTGATCTTACCGAAAGGGAATTGGTATCAATTTCATTGTCACCAATAATAATCATGTATGGTATTTTTTGCGTTTGAGCATTTCTGATTTTCGCATTCATTCTATCTGAAGAATCGTCCACTTTAGAACGAATATCGTTTCTTTTTAATTCTTTAGAGATATCATTACAATAATCAATATGTCTATCTGCAATTGGAATCATCATTACTTGTACGGGTGCTAACCAAAGTGGGAAGGATCCTGCAAAGTGTTCAACTAGAACTCCAAAAAATCGTTCAACAGATCCTAATAAAGCTCTATGAATCATAATTGGTTTGACTTCATTTCCTTCGTTCGAAATATATTTCAATCCAAATCTTTCTGGCAAATTAAAATCAAATTGAACTGTAGTACACTGCCACAATCTTCCTATAGCATCTTCTATGTGAATATCAATCTTAGGTCCGTAAAAAGCTCCTCCTCCTCCATCTATCTCATACTCCAAATCTCTTTCATTTAAAATATTCTCTAAAATATTTTCAGCAAATTCCCAATCTTTATCTTCTCCAACATATTTTTCAGGTTTTGTAGATAACGTTATTTTAAAATTTTTAAATTCAAATTTATCATATATTTTAAAAGTTAAATCTAAAATTTTATTAAATTCATCAACAACTTGATCAGGCATACAAAAAATATGAGCATCATCTTGTGTAAATCCTCTAACTCTTAACAATCCATGTAAAACACCTTGCTTTTCGTATCTGTAAACAGTGCCTAATTCACCTATTCTCATTGGTAAGTCTCTATAACTTCTTAAGCTGTTTTTATAATAAGAAATATGAAAAGGACAGTTCATCGGTTTTAAATAATAATCGTTATTATCCATTTCTAAACTTGGAAACATACTTTCGCTATAGTTATCCAGGTGTCCACTTTTTTTCCAAAGATCTGCTTTCCCTATGTGTGGGGTGAATATTAAATCATAATCATCTTTTATATGTTCTTCTTTCCAGTATTCTTCGATTTTATTTCTTATAAATGCTCCCTTAGGATGCCAAATTATCATCCCTGATCCAACATCGGGGGAAATAGAAAAAAGATCTAATTCTGTACCTAATTTTCTATGATCTCTTTTTGCTGCTTCTTCAAGTAGTAAAATATGATTGTCTAATTCTTCTTTGCTTTCAAATGCTGTGCCATAAATACGTTGAAGCATTTTATTATTTTCGTCTCCTCTCCAATAAGCACCCGCAATAGATAATAGTTTCACAGCTTTTATTTCACCAGTTTGATCTACATGACCACCTTTACACAAATCTACAAAATTTCCGTTGGAATGACTGTATTCAGTAATAACCTCATTTTCAGGCATGGAATTTATCAACTCAGTTTTATAACTATTATCCTTATAAATACTTAATGCATCTTTTTTAGAAAGTATCTTTCCTTTGAATTTTGTGTTTCTTTTAATTGATCTTTTCATTTCTCTTTCAAAAACAATCAGATCTTCTGGCAAAAAAGTTATATCAATATCAAAGTCGTAGTAAAAGCCATCAGCGATGGCTGGCCCAATAGTTAGTTTAGCTTCAGGGTATTTTTTCAATACTGCTTCAGCAAGTAAGTGCGCAGCAGAATGTCTTATTTTATCTATCAATTCTTGTTTATCAGTCATTTCAATATATGATTTTTTTAATAGTATATATATGATATATCAAGAATAAGTTAAATTAAACTCTCATATAATAAAGTATTCTCATATAATAAAGTATAATAAATCTTAATTATTGACGAGTAAATTTTTGTAAAAGAAATTATATGATATGCCAAAAATAACTGATATTAATTCAATTCAAGTTTTAGATTCCAGAGGAACTCCTACTATCAGAGCATTCCTAACTCTAGATAACAAATTCACAGGAATTGCAACTGTACCTTCAGGAGCAAGTACTGGAAAATATGAATCTGTTGAAATAAGAGATGGAAACAAAAATTATTTCAACGGGAAAGGCGTACTTACCAATATTGATATTATAGAAAATAAATTGAAACCACAAATGATAAAATCAGAATTTGAATCAATAGCCCAATTCGACGAATTATTAATTTCTTTAGATAATTCTCCTAACAAATCTAATTTCGGAGCAAATACTTTATTATCATTATCAATGTCATTTAGCAAAGCATTAGCTTTATCAGAAAATATTGAGCTTTATGAAATATTTGATCCTGAGATTTCTGCATATAATATACCAGTTCCAATGATGAATATATTAAATGGAGGAAAACATGCAACTCTATCTAGCGATATTCAAGAATATATGATTATTCCTTTAGGATTTGAAAATTATTCAGAGGCAATTAATTGTTGTGTGAAAATTTATTGGACTTTAAAATCATTTCTTGAATCAAAAGGGAAATCTACAAGTGTTGGAGATGAAGGAGGCTTTATATCACCATACCACAATAATGAAGACCCACTAAAATTAATTATGCATTGTATTGAAAAAGCAGGATATTTAGCAGGAAAAGAAGTTTTTATCGGCCTTGATGTTGCAGCATCAGAATTGATTTCTAATGAAAAATACAAAATAAGCTTGCCTAATTCAAAAGAAAACTATATTTCAGCAGATAATCTTCTAAGTTTTTATTCATATTTAGTTGATAATTATCCCATAATAAGTATTGAAGATCCATTTGATCAGGATGATTGGGAATATTGGACCAAAATCAATAATAAATTAGGCTCTAAAATACAAATTGTAGGAGATGATTTACTTGTAACATCTGTAAATAAAATCCAAAAATCAATAGACCTAAATTCATCCAATACAGTTTTAATTAAACCCAATCAAATTGGTACAGTTTCTGAAACCTTAAATGCTATAAATTTTGCTCATAATAATCAACTGAATTCGATTATTAGTCATAGATCAGGTGACACTGAGGATAATTTTATAGCAGATCTTGCTGTTGGAACAAAATCAACTCAAATAAAATCAGGAGCTCCATCCAGATCAGAAAGAACTTCAAAATATAACCGGATCACTGAGATTCAAATGATAAATAAAAATACAAAATATCTTGGAAAAAATTCAATTAGATTATAAAGGAGAGACACATGATTACAAAAGTTGGGATAAATGGATTTGGGAGAATAGGAAGAAACGTATTTAAAGCAATTCTAAAATACCACCCTTCACTTGATATTGTTGCTATCAATGATCATTCAAATTCAAAAACAAAAGCTCATCTACTAAAATATGACAGTATATATGGAATATTTGATGGTGATATTAAATACGATGATGAAAATTTGATTGTTAATGGAAAAAAAATAAAATGGAGCTCACATTCAAACCCTGATGAAATAGATTGGGAATCATCTGGAGTAGAAATAGTAATTGAATCTTCCGGAAGATTCAAATCAGCTAAAGATACAATAGGCCACATTAATAGAGGAGCTAAAAAAGTTATAATATCTTCACCTGCAAAAAATGATGACATCACTATGGTTTTAGGTGTAAATGAATCAAAGTATATTGCAGACAAGCATCATATATTATCTAATGCATCATGCACTACAAATTGTGTTGCGCCGATGGTTAAAGTATTAAACGATAATTTTGGATTCAAATCAGGCTTGATGTCTACTATACATTCTACTACCAATGATCAATCGATTTTAGATAGAGGTCATAAAGATTTACGTAGAGCAAGAGCAGCTGGGATGAATATAATTCCAACAACAACAGGAGCTGCAAAAGCTGTTGGAGAAATAATACCTGAACTTAAGGGTAAAATTAACGGGCTTGCATTTAGAGTTCCTACTCTATACGTTTCGTGTGTAGATTTGGTTTGTACTTTAGATCAAAAAGTAACTAAAGAAGATATTAATAAAGCATTTATTAAAGAATCTCAAAGTAACTTGAAAAATATATTAGAAGTCACTGAAGAACCTTTAGTAAGTGTAGATTTCAAACAAAACTCATCAAGTTGCATAATCGATTCACTTACTACAGAAGTAATTGGAGGTAATATGGTTAAAGTTGTAGGTTGGTACGACAATGAATGGGGATATAGCTGCAGGACAGCTGACATGGTGTCTTACGTTACAAATGTATAATCTAGATTTATTATAATTTGTATGTTAGATTATAATAAATTATCGTCTTGAATGATAGGCTAGGCGACTGGGCCAATGATCCTATCTGGCAACCTTGGTGTAAAGGTACCCCAGATCATACGTGACCGACCTTAGGAGGTAAACATTGGATATGAACTCTCCTTATAAGGAGAGTTTTTTTTGAGGAGAAAAAATGACAACAAATAAAGAAAAAGAAACTACAATATTTGAAAAAATGACAAAATTATCTATTGAATATAATTCAATAAATTTAGGCCAAGGATTTCCTGACAAAGATGGACCTCAAGATATAATTAACAAAGCCGCCGAATCATTAAAAAAGATTAGTAACCAATATCCGCCAATGAAAGGTCTTGATATATTACGAAAAAATATTTCAAAACACATGGCAAATCACTACAAATTAGAAATTAATTGGGAAACCGAAATACTAATTACAAATGGAGCAACTGAAGCACTTGCTTCTTCCATTCTATCATTAACACAAAAAGGTGATGAAGTAATTATATTTGAACCTGCTTATGATTCGTATAAACCTATAGTTGAAAAAGCAGGAGGAATACCAATATGTATTCCACTTTTAACTCCAAAATGGGAAATAACATATAAAGAAATAAATAAGTATATAACTAACAATAGTAAATTGATTATTATTAACAATCCTATGAATCCATTAGGAAAAGTATTTAATCTATCTGAATTAGAAGCAATATCTAAAATTATAAATGAAAATAATATGTTTGTAATTTCTGATGAAGTTCACGAGCACATACTATTTGATAACAAAAATCATTTACCTGTAAGCTCAATTAAAGGATTAGAAAAAAAATCAGTAAAAATCGGGTCAGCTGGTAAAACATTTTCATTAACCGGGTGGAAAGTAGGTTTTGTAATTGCATCCAAAGAATTAATAGACTTAATAGGAAATATGCATCAATACATAACTTTTACAGTACCACCCAATTTACAACAAGCAATGGCGTATGCATATCAAAAACCAATTGAATACTATGATGATCTTAAAATCGAATTTCAAAATAAAAGAGATATCATTTATGATAATCTTACCAAATACAATGTTAAAACTTTTCTACCAGAAGCTACTTATTTTATAAATATAGATTATGAGAACAAATTTCCCGATCTTAGTCCTGAAGAATTGTGCCTAGAATTAATTAAAAACGCAAAAGTAACAGGTATTCCAATATCAGTTTTTTATGATAAAAACACACAAAAATCAAAAATTAGTAAATTAATTCGATTATGCTTTGCTAAAAATAACTCAACTCTATTAAAAGCTTCAGAACAAATAGGTAAATTTTTTAATAGCTAAGTTATAAGTATTTTGAAATCTTGGAGTATATTAAATTGCTAATGTAGTCAACATCATTATTCGCGTCAATCACAATCCATCTGTCAGATTCTTTTTCAGACATTTCCAAATAGCAGGATCTAACATTATTATGAAAATTTTCATCCTCTTTTTCAAATCTATCATTAATATCTATGCCTTTTCTATTTAATTTTTCTTCCCAATTCAAATCTAAATAAATTACTAAATCCGGAATAATATCAGATACAATTTTATTGTTTATATTTTCTATAAGGTTAATATCCAAATTTCTTCCGGCACCTTGATAAGCAATGGAGGAATAAAAATATCTGTCACATATAACAATTTTATCCTGATCTAATAATGGTTTGATTTTCTGTTCTATAATAGCGGCTCTAGATAATGAAAATAACATAAATTCCATAATTGGATTTAATTCATATTTGGATTCTAAAATTTCTAATATTTGTTCACCAAGGGGGGTGCTGCCAGGCTCTCTCAAAGTAACAGCATCGATGCTTATTTCTTTGAGTTTCTTTTCTAAAATATCAACTTGTGTAGTTTTACCTGATCCGTCTAAACCTTCAAAAACAATAAACATTAAAACTTATTTCATCCTGATTAATTTTTAAAATAAACAACTCTACGGGATTTGCCATGATTTTTACTACTAGATGTTAATCCATATTTGTCAGCAATGTTATGTTGTAATTTTCTTATATAAGAACTTTGTGGAGACAACTCAAGTTTTGAATGGTCATGAGAATTAGTTAATTCAATTGCTAAAGTTTCGGCTTCTGCGATTGCAGGATCAGATTTTTCTATAGATTGAATTTGTTGTTTTTTAATAGTACTTAGCAAACTGACAATTTGATTTAGAGTATTTTTCCTGATCACATAAACAGGTATATTATTTTTATGCGCATCAATTAAAAATTTAGTTCTTTTTTTATAAAAATTCTTTGTAGTAACGATAAATTCTGAATCTGTGTAATTATTTGTTATAGATATATTTAGTCCAATCTCTTTTGATGCGGAATCTAATTTACCTTTATTGACGCCATACGGATATATACTTATAATTTTTTCTTTAAGATTCACATGTTCATCTTCAACTAATCTGGGTTCAAAATTATTTTTTTCAGATTTATATGATTTGTTTTTCATTTCATCAATAACTCCATTAGAGTTGATTTTTCTCTCTATAGGTTTTATTGGCATACCTCGTAAAAGTCTATCTACAACAACATCTAAATTTTCATGTATTAAAACATGATTGAATCCTTTTATTTCTACCAGGTTATTGAAAGTGGGTTGAGATTTTCTCTCCAAAATGGTTTTTTGTGTATTACGTTTTTTAGCCTCTTCATCTCCCAATGTTACTGATTCAATCCCCCCAACAAGGTCAGACAAAGTAGGATTTAAAATCAAATTATTCAAATCCATTCCATGAGCTGTTCCAATTAATTGCACACCTCTTTCAGCAATGGTTCGAGCTGCTTTTGCATCTTCTATAGTACCAATCTCATCTATTACAATAACTTCAGGCATATGATTTTCTACTGCTTCAATCATTACAGAATGTTGCATAGATGGCGATGTTACTTGCATTCTTCTAGCGGTTCCAATAGCGGGATGTGGAATATCGCCGTCTCCACCAATTTCATTAGAAGTATCAACAATAATCACTCTTTTATGCATTTTATCAGCCAGAAATTTTGAAACTTCTCTCAGCATAGTTGTTTTACCTACCCCAGGAGGGCCTAAAAATAGTATGCTTTCACTTTTTTTAACTATGTCATCAATTATGTTAATTGTTCCATCAATAAGTCGCCCTACTCTCATAGTAAGACCAATTATTTTGTTTTCCCGATTTCTTATCGCCGAAATTCTATGCAAAGTCCTTTGAATTCCTGCGCGATTATCAGGCATGAATTCTAGATTTTCTCTGACAAGATCTATGTGATTCTCTGTGATTTCATAATCAAAAAAAACTTCTGAATGGTTTGTAAATCGAGCTTCAGGAGATCGGCCATAATCCAATACTATTTCAATTAGATTATCCAAATTTTTATGCTTAGTTAAAATTTCATACAAAAATTTTGGTAAAGTTTTAATTAATAAATTTACTTCATTATCCAAAAATTATTTTCCTAACATTGATAAAAAATATTTATGTATCCTTGAATCATTTGTCAATTCAGGATGAAAAGATGTAGCTAATAAATTTCCTTGCTTAACTGCTACAGGTTTGGACAAATGTTCTTCAACCGATAATATTTCTACATCAGCAGAAGTGTCTATAACTATAGGTGCTCTAATAAAAACCGCAGGGATTTCGCCTTCAACTCCACTGAAAATTATATTTTCTTCAAAGCTATCGATTTGTCTTCCAAATGCATTTCTGCTTACTTTAATATCCATTAATTGTAAAGGAGATGGGCGTTTATCAGTAAGTTCGTTTGCCATAACAATCATGCCAGCACATGTTCCCCATATAGGGAATCCTTTTGATGCCATATCAACTAATTTACTTCTGAAATTATAAATATCAATCAATTGAACAATTGTTGTGCTTTCACCTCCGGGAATTATCAGACCATCTACTTCATCTAATTGATCAGGAAGCCTTATCTCAGAAACATTAGCTCCATTTGATTCAAGCATATCAATATGTTCAGCGTAATCTCCTTGGAGAGCTAATACTCCTACGTGATGCAATATGCTCACCAACCTCTCTGTGCAAGTTTTTGATCTTCAGGCATAGTTCTCACATCTAATCCTGGCATTGAAGAACCTAAACCTTTAGAAATTTCTACCAACATCTCTGGGTCGTTATAATGAGTAGTAGCTTTAACAATAGATTTAGCCATCTTAGAAGGATTTTGAGATTTAAATATTCCTGATCCAACAAATACTCCTTCAACACCGATTTGCATCATAAGCGCTGCATCAGCTGGAGTAGCAATTCCACCTGCAGAAAAATTAACAACAGGAAGTTTGCCAGTATCATGGATATCTTTAATCAATTCATATGGAGCTTTAAGATCTCTAGCCAATGCCATCAATTCTGTAGCATCCATAGTTTGAATTCTTTTAACTTCGCCTAAAACTGCTCTAGCATGCCTTACAGCTTCTACAACATTACCTGTTCCTGCTTCACCTTTGGTTCTTATAAAAGCAGCTCCTTCTCCAATACGTCTTAAAGCTTCTCCTAAATCTCTGCACCCACACACAAATGGAACTTTAAAATCATGTTTGTTTATATGGTTATTTTCATCAGCTGGTGTTAATACTTCAGATTCATCAATATAATCTACGCCCATTGATTCTAATATTTGAGCCTCAACTAAATGCCCTATTCTTGCTTTTGCCATAACCGGAATTGTAACAACATCAATGATTGCAGCAATCATGCTAGGATCTGACATTCGAGCAACTCCTCCATCTTTTCTTATATCGGACGGAACTCTTTCTAATGCCATAACAGAGCACGCACCAGCATCCTCAGCTATTTTTGCCTGTTCTGCATTGACTACATCCATAATCACTCCACCTTTCAACATTTGTGCAAGGCCTACCTTTACTTTCCATGTTCCTTTTTCAGATTTCCCTGTATTATTATTTTTACTTCCAGATTTTAAAGCCATATTAAAACTCCTATTAAATACCTTTATCTTAATTATATAGAGTTGAATAGAGGAATTGCAATGTAATATGTTTGTTAATTATTGAGGTTCGTTTGAACATATAGTATCTAATATTAATTTAGTGACGGTATAAGGATCCATATTTGCAGATGGTCTTCTATCTTCCAAATATCCTTTTTGATCTTTCTCAACTTGCCACGGAATTCGGATTGAAGCTCCCCTATCGGATGCTCCATAAGAAAATTGATCTATAGATTGAGTCTCGTGTAATCCGGTTAATCTTCGCTCATTCCCATCACCATAATTTTTTATATGTAAGTCATGAGTTTTACTTAAAGCTTCGCACCCATCAATAATTGACTGATAATTTTCTCTCATAGTTCTAGTTGAAAAATTAGTATGTGCACCAGCTCCATTCCAATCTCCCGGAACAGGTTTTGGGTCAAGTGATGGGTGAATTCCATGCATCTCACCTACTCTGAATAACAACCATCTTGCTATCCATAGATGATCACTTACTTCTAATGCTGAAACAGGGCCTATTTGAAATTCCCATTGGCCTGGCATCACTTCAGCATTTATTCCAGAAATTGCTAATCCAGCATCCAAACATAATTCCATATGTTCTTCAGCCATCTCTCTACCAAATATCCAAGAAGCGCCTACACTACAATAATAAGGGCCTTGAGATTCAGGAAATCCTTCTTCTGGAAAACCAATAGGTTGGTTAGTAATAGAATCTAGCATTGTGTATTCTTGCTCTATTCCAAACCATCCTTCGTGAGTTTTGTATTTTTCTGACATCAATTCCGCAGCTTTTCTTGTATTAGTAGAATGTGGTGTCATGTCAGCATTCAAAACTTCACAAAGTACAAGTATATTATCTCCGCCTCTAATAGGGTCAGAACATATGAATACTGGATTCAACACACAATCTGAGCTTGATCCTTCAGCTTGATTGGTACTAGACCCATCAAATCCCCAAATGGCTAAGCTATCTGCACCCATCGTCACTGTTCCCATAGTTAAGATTTCTTCTTTTTTAAATATCTTAGTTTTAGATCTTAATTGCGATGTTGGGGATGTGCCATCAATCCAAATATATTCTGCAATTACGTTAGACATGCTTCCTCCTAATAAAAAATTAAAGAAAAGTTATATAGATTATAATTTATCAAACTTACATTTAGTTATACAATCAAATAAATGAATGAATATATAGAAATAGAAAAAATTTTAGGTTTGTCTTTTAAAAATCACAAATTACTTGAAACCGCATTTAATCATTCATCATTGAAGAATGATGATATAGAAATTGAATCAAATGAAGTACTTGAACTAATTGGTGATTCTGTAATGTATTTTCTAATAAGTACATATGTATACGAAAATAACAAATTCAATATGAATAGCGGGGAAATATCAATCATAAGATCTAACATTATTTCAAATGAAACTTTTGCTAATTTTGCAAATAAACTTCAATTGTCTAAATTCATAAAACTAAGTAAGGGTCAAAAAAAAGTAGGCATAAGTAATTCAATGCTTTCTAATTGTTTCGAAGCTTTAATAGGTGCCATATATATAGATTTAGGATTGAACTCTGTTAAAACTTTTATTAAGGAAAATTTTAAAGATGAAATATATACACTTTTATCCAAAGGACCAGTCAAAAATAAAAAAATGATAGAAAACGAAAAAAAACAAAAACGTTCAATCTAAGTTGATTGGGTGTTTTTGTGCTAATTTTACAATTCTTGATTTAACAATTTCTTGATCTTTTCTCTGTTTTAAAATATCAACAATACATTCTGAAATAATATTAATCGCTTCAGAGTCCATTCCTCTCGATGAAATTGCAGCGGTTCCAATTCTTATCCCACTACACACTCTCGGTGGTTTTGTATCGTACGGAATTGTATTACGATTAACTATAATTCCAGCATTATTCAGTTTGTCTTCTGCAAATTTACCTGTGATTCCGTAATTCGAAACATCTACCAATATCATGTGAGTATCAGTGTCACCTGTTACTATTCTTAGATCTTCCCTAGCCAATTTCTCAGCCAATAATTTAGCATTACTCAAAACAAGTTTTTGATATTTAATAAAATTTTGAGAGCTAGCTTCTTGAAAAGCTACTGCTTTAGCTGCAATAGTGTGCATCATGGGGCCACCTTGCATTCCAGGGAATACAGATTTGTCAATTTTTTTCGAAAATTTATTTTTACTTAATATCAATCCACCTCTTGGGCCTCTTAATGTTTTGTGTGTTGTACTAGTTACAATGTCAGCATATTTAACACAATCGCTATGTAATTTTGCGGCTATCAATCCTGAAATATGTGCCATATCTACAATCATTAAGGAATCTGTATCTTTACAGATAAAATTTATCTTCTCAAAATCTATCTCTCTTGGATAAGCTGTAAAACCTGATAAAATAGCCTTGGGATTTATTATTTTTGCTTGACTATGCAAGGCATCATAATCGATTTGTTCTGATTCTCTATCAACGTTGTAATGTTTGAAATTATAAAATTTCCCTGAAAAATTCACTTTAGATCCATGTGTCAAATGTCCGCCATGATCTAGTGGTAAAGACATTATAATATCTTGAGAATCAAATGTAGCTGAATAAACAGCCATGTTTGCCTGAGCACCACTATGAGGTTGTACATTTACATGCTCAGCTCCAAATAATTCTTTTGCACGATCAATAGCTAATTCTTCTATTTGGTCAACATATTCACATCCTCCGTAATATCTTTCGCCTGGATAGCCTTCAGCATACTTATTAGTAAAAATCGATCCCTGTGCTTCTCGCACAGATTTACTAGCATAATTCTCGGAAGCTATTAATACTATAGAATTATTCTGTCTAAGTTTTTCCTTATTTAAAATTTCTTGAAAATTTATATCCATAAAAAGAATTAAAATATTTAAATTTATTCTATAATTAATATTTTACAATCACAATGGATTATAACTATGAAAAAAACTATAGTAATATGCATAGATGGTTGGGATTCTGAATATCTTGATTATAGAAAAATGAATTTTATCGAAAGCAATAAAAGTAATAGTTTTACCAAAATCGTAGATTCTATGATGCCGTCAGTAACTAATGTAAATAATATATCAATATTAACTGGTCAATATCCATCAAAACATGGAATATGTTCAAATTATAACTATTCAATAGAAACTAACCATGGAGTTTACCTTGAGGAAAATAGATATATTCAAAGTGAAACTATATTTGATATTTATTCCAAAAATGATTTGACAACATTATTAGCAACTTCTAAAAACAAGTTAAAAACATTAATTGTAAACAATCTAAATAAAAACACTAGTTTTTCAGCTGAAAAACCATCAAAGGAAGATATTATAGATTTTGGAATTCCTCCCAGTATTTATTCAATTAAAGCTAATTCGTGGACCAT
Organism: Dehalococcoidia bacterium; assembly: GCA_029936815.1. Taxonomy (GTDB): domain Bacteria; phylum Chloroflexota; class Dehalococcoidia; order Lucifugimonadales. The sequence continues at coordinate 2,013 of JAPYRX010000006.1, read as the reverse complement.
AAAAAGTGCTGCAAAAAAAATCAAAGAAATCAATCCGGAATTTTCGTACATAACTTTAACAGATTATGCAATGCATAAATTCCATCCTGAAAGCGAAGAATCTATGGAACATCTTAAATTAATAGATGAAGAAATATGTAATTTAATCGAGCAAAACATGGAATATGAAATTTTCATTACAGCTGATCATGGTATGTCAGAAAAATCGAATCTTATTAACTTGGAACAAAAACTAAATAAATTCAGAATAAAATCTAAAGCTGTTCCAATAATAAAAGACAAGCATGAAATTCATCACTCAAATTTAGGTGGATCGATTTACGTTTACATCCATAATTCAAAGGATGTGAATGAATCAAAAAAGATCATACAAAACTTAAAAGGAGTTGATGAAGTATTAACAAAATCTGAAGCATTTGAAAATTTAAATCTTAAAAAAGAAATGATTGGAGATTTAATAGTAATGGGAGATAAAAATACTGTTTTTGGAGATATCCCTAAATCAAAATTCCCTCGATATTTAAGATCTCATGCATCAAAACATGAAACAAGCATTCCGTTAGTTGCAATAAATTCACACAAAATAAGTGATTATTTTATTGAAAACAAATCGATAGGATCTTATATTATTAATAGTTATAAAACATTAGTAGAGTAATCATGAGTGAGAATTTACAAAATCTTCTGAATCAGAAAATAGAAGAATACAAATCAAAAACACAAATATCACAAAACCTTCAATCCGATGCTAAAAAATATATGCCCGGCGGAAGCACTAGGACAACACAATGGATGGACCCTTATCCTTTTTATGCAAAAAACGCCAAAGGCCAAATAATGAATGATGTAGATGACAATTCATATTTGGATTTTATGATTAATGCTACAAGCTTAATACTTGGGCATGCCTCGCCTAATGTTATAGATGCAATAAAAACTCAAACAGATATAGGAACTGCTTACAGCGCACCTACAGATGGACAAACAAAATTATCAAAATTAATCACAGATAGAACTCCTTCAATGGATACACTTAGATTTACTAATTCCGGAACAGAGGCAACTATGATGTCAATCATGGCTGCTAGAGCGTATACAAAAAAACAAAAAATCGCAAAATTCGAAGGAGGATATCATGGGACGCATGATCATGTGTCAATAAGTGTTGGCCCTAAAGCATCTGAATTAAATGAAACTACAAATCCAGGGGTTTTACAATATCCCGGGCAGCCTGAGAGTTTGTTAGATGACGTGATAGTCCTTCCTTATAATGATATAGAAACTACTAAAAAATTACTGACTGAACATCGTAATGAATTGGCTTGTTTAATTATGGAACCTGTTATTTCAGGATTAGGCTATCTACCTTTGGATATAGAATTCTTAGAGTTTACAAGAGAAATAACAAAAGAATTAAACATTGTTTTAATCTATGATGAAATACAAAGTTACAGACTAGCACCAGGTGGCGCTCAAGAATTATTTAATATAACTCCAGACATGACAACTTTAGGAAAAATAATAGGAGGAGGATTACCAGTGGGGGCATTCGGAGGTAAAGAGGAAATTATGGATTTGTTGAATCCATCAAGTTCAAATTACAACCTATCTCACGCAGGTACATTTAATGGCAATCCGTTAACGATGGAGGCTGGCACAGTTGTTATGGAGGAATTAACAATAGATAAATACGATGCTATGAATGAATTAGGAAACAATTTAAGGTCTAAACTAAATTCTATTTTTAACGAACTAGAAATCGATACACAAATAACTGGAATAGGATCGTTGTTTGGAATAAATTTCAACGATACTAAGATTTCAGATTACAGATCTTTTATAAAGAACAACAACATTTTAACTAAAATACTATTTATGGGGTCAATCAATAATGGCATTCTTATGCAAACAAAAAATGCTGGGGCTTTAAATACGTTATCTACAAATACTGAAACAAACAAACTAGTCGAATCAACTCGAATGATAGCAACCGAAATAAAATCTAATCTTTAA
>JAPYRX010000015.1:2551-28516 GCA_029936815.1 Dehalococcoidia bacterium | reverse complement strand
GATGGGCTCATTTATATATGCATGATCTTAGTAATGGGAAAGAATTATATCAGATCACATCAGGTGAATGGAGAGTAAGAGAAATAATTGATATTGATGAAGAAGAAGAAATAATTTATTTTACCGCAGGTAGCAAAGAGCCTGATTACAATCCGTATTGGGAAGGATTTTATAAAATAAATTTTGATGGTTCCAATCTTATATTACTAACAAAAGAAAATGCCAATCATATTGTTAGTTTTAATAAAAAAAGTAAATATTTTATTGATCAATTTAGTGCTATCAATACTCCTCAAGTTACTTTATTAAAGCATACTGAAAAAGAATCTGAAAAAGAATTGTTAAGAGCAGATATTTCTGAACTTTTAAAACTTGGATGGACTGATCCAGAATATTTCTCAAGTAAAGCTGCTGATAATGTAACTGATGTTTATGGAGCTATTTTCAAACCTTCATATTTTGATGAAAACAAACATTATCCAATACTTGATTACATATACCCGGGGCCTCAAAGCCTGGGATTAAGAGATCATTCATTTGGGCATGATAATGGACAGGTAAACTCTATAGTAGAATTAGGTTTTGTAATTGTAATTATAGAAGGAAGAGGAACATCAGAAAGGTCTAAAGCATTTCATGATTACTCCTACGGACAGTTAGAAGACAACGGATCAATTGAAGATCATATTCATATTATAAAAAATATAGGTAAAACAAGAAAATATATGGATATAGATAAAGTTGGGATGTATGGACATTCAGGAGGTGGATATTCAACAGCAAATGCATTGCTAAAATATTCTGATTTCTTCAAAGTAGGAGTTGCATCATCAGGTAATTATGACAACCTTGAATATAATTCTAGATGGGGAGAAAAATATCAGGGTAAAGTTTCCGATGAAATTTATAACGACCAAGCCACAAGGAATTATGTTTCTGGATTAACAGGAAAATTATTACTTACACATGGAGATATGGATGACAATGTATATATGTATCATACTCTCAGACTTGCCCATGAATTAATTCAAAACAATAAAGATTTTGATATGTTAATCATTCCGGAAATTGAACATACTCTAGTTGATTCCGACACCTCATTAAAATCTTGGAAATTTTTCTGGAGAAAAAGATGGGATTATTTTGTTCAACATCTATTGAATGAAACTCCACCAAGAGATTTTGAATTATAATTTTGCAATGTGCATAAATATAATTCAAAATAAAACCAATTTGGTATATGAAAATATACGAATATGTTATAAATAATCATATATGAAATCAATCCTATTAAAAAACGGGCTAATAATAAATGGATCTGGTAATCCAGGTTTTTTTGGCTCTGTATATTTAAAAGATAATAAAGTTTCAATAATCCGAAATGATCAAAACAATATAAATGCTGATATAGAAATAAATTGTCAAAACAAAGTTATATCTCCTGGATTTATAGATTTACATTCTCATTCATCTTTAACTATTTTTGGAGAACCAAAACATGAACCAAAAGTATTTCAAGGCGTAACTACCGAATTAGTGGGAATCGACGGCGTATCGCCTGTTCCATTTAAAAACAAAAGAGAATTAGAAAGATATATATGGTTAGATTCTGGATTTAATGATTACCCTCCCAAAATTGATTGGCTCAAAACAGTTGAATATCTTAATAAAATAGATAACAAAGTTGCTGTTAACATAGCATGCATGATTGGGAACGGTCCAATTAGAATATGGGAAGTTGGATGGAATAATAAGCCCGCGACATCTAAACAACTTGCTAATATGAATTCTATTTTAAGAGAATGTTTAGAAGAAGGGGCATGGGGCCTATCTAGTGGATTAGATTACCCACCTGGTTCCTATGCAAGCACTAATGAATTAATCAGTCTATGTAAAGAAGCCGCAAAATTAGATGGTTTTTATCACACACATACCAGAGCAAAATTAATTTCAGAGCAAAATTTTCTTGCTCCATGGGAAGAAGCAATAGAAATAGGTAAAAAATCAGGAATCCCTGTGCATTTAACTCATTATAAACAAAGAGATTCTGGAGTAGGTTCTTTTAGAGATTATTTAGGATTAGTAGAAAATGCAAGAGATGAAGGAATGGACGTAACTTTTGATTCGTATACATATCCATACTCTGGTACAACAATCACAATTATTTTACCCGAATGGACTAAAGATGGGGGGCCAGAAATATTAATTAAACATCTTAAATCTAGTACGTCACGAAAAAAAATGTGTAAAGAAATTAATCATGAATCTTTTAAAGAAAATTGGTTAACAAATTTTAAAAAACACCACAACAAAAAATACGAAGGATTATCTGTTTCTGAAATAGCAATTATGCAAGACAAAGATGTTTGTGAAACAATTTTTGATTTACTAATCGATGAAAATCTTGGTATTTCCACTGTTGGGTTAGGCAATGCCGCTCATAGCATTCCAGAATTTATCAAACACCCTGCTGGTATGATAGCATCAGATTCGTTAATATTTGGAGATTACCCTAATCCGAGAACATATGGAAATTTCACAAAAGTAATTGCTGAGTTTTCACGAAACGATAAATTGCTATCACTTGAAGATGCAATAAGAAAAATGACTTCCTTCCCTGCACAAAGATTAGGATTAAATAAAAAAGGGTTATTGATTGATGGATACGACGCTGATGTTATTGTGTTCGATTTACCAAAAGTAAAAGCACCAACCACAAAAAACAATCCTAAAAGACTGTCAGAGGGAATGGAACAAGTAATTGTTAATGGAGAATTTGTTATTAAAAATAAAGTACATACTGGTAATTTGCCAGGTAAATCTATCAAAAGAGGTATTAATTCTTAAAGGAAAATTATGAAAACAGCAATACAAAACGGAAAAATAGTAACATATAAAGACAAATCCGAGGTTCTTGAAAATCATTCTTTAGTAATCGAAAACGATTTAATCATAGATATCATTTCTGATTCAGAATTAAACAAACAACACCCTGGTAGTGAAATAATTAATGCAAAAGGAAAAGCTATTTTTTCAGGATTTGCTAATTGCCATACACATTTTAGGTTAACTTTAGCCAGAGGTATTTTCGAAAATGAATCCCCGTCAAACACTCCGCCTTTTCCAGGAATTCCTAGAAAGGATTTACCTGGAATTTCTAAAGAAGAACATCAAATCATGGTACTCCTTGGAGCATTAGAGTCTATAAAAGCTGGAACTACATTTGCAATGGAAGTTGCAGAAGGAATTATGGATTATGCAGATGAAATTCAAAAAAGTGGACTAAGATTAGTTATCGCAGAACAAATGTCAGACAGAATGTATGGCAGTTATGGAGAACCTGGCAAAATAGAATCAGATCCAAGACGTGTTGAAGCTGGGATTGAGAGAGTAACCAATCTTTATTCAAAATGGAATGGGTATGACAACTCAAGAGTAACGGTAGGAATTGCAGCTCATGCTCCAGACATGAATTCACCTCATTCTCTGAATGAAATCCGTACAATACAAGAAAAATTAGATATTGTTTCAACAATTCACTTAAATCAGTTATGGGGTGAAGTCCAAAATATAATAGATAATTATGGAACTACGCCAACAAAATACCTTGAGCAAAATAATTTTTTAAATGAAAAATTGATTGCCGCTCACTGCAGGTGTATGAATAAAGAAGAAGAAAAAATTCTTGGTAAATTTAAAGCTACAGTATCTTTCAATTCTGCAATAGCGGCAAGAAGAGGGTTAAGTCCAAATATAAAAGATCTTGATGAATTCGGATGTAAAATCGGAATGGGTTCTGACAATATGGATGAGAATATGATTGAAGTTATGAGAATGGGGATGTTTATGGAGAGAGTTAGAACAAATCATGGGAGAGAACCTCATCCGAATGAAGTGTATGGATGGGCAACTAAAAATGGATATAAATCTCTTGGAGTCGAAAATGGTGGAACAATTACAAAAGGAAGCAAAGCTGATTTAATTCTAGTCAACTTACTCCAACCACATTTGACACCTCAAAATGATATAGTATCAAATTGGGTTCATATGGGACAAATCCATGATGTTGAATCTGTCATGGTCGATGGCAAATGGATTATGAAAGATCACAATGTTCTTCATTTAGACGAAGAATATATAATAAATGAAGCGAATAAAATTGCTAAAAAAGCTTGGAGCTAATTCACAAATAATGCAAAAAGATTTAAATATACTACATAACATATTTGGATTTAACGAATATTTACCTAACCAAGAAGAGATAATTTTAGCTATTTTAGATAACAAAGATGTATTAGCTATTATGCCAACAGGATCAGGAAAGTCGCTATTATATCAATTGCCAGCACTTTTGTTCGATGGAGTCACTGTAGTTGTATCTCCTCTAATAGCTCTTATGAAAGATCAGGTAGATGAATTAAATCAATTAGGAATTTCAGCAAGAAGTTTAAATTCCTCACATTCATCGAAAGAAAATGCGAAAACAATTAATTTAATTAAACAAAATAAATTAAAAATTCTCTACATATCACCAGAAAGGTTAATGAAACCACAAACTCTAGGTTTACTCTATGAATGTAATATATCATTTTTAGCAATTGATGAAGCACATTGTGTTTCTCAATGGGGTCATGATTTTAGAGAAGATTATTTACACTTGGGGGAAATAAGACCTGACTTGAAAGGAAGTTTTCCAATACTTGCATTAACAGCTACAGCAGACAAGGCTACCAAAACTGAAATTGTAAGCAAATTATTCATAAATAACACACCAATTATAATCGAAGGGGGATATGATAGACCTAATATTTTTTTATCATTTGTTCCTAAGCAAAACGCAAAAAAGCAAATTTTAAATATCGTAAACAAGTACAAAAATACAAATGGAATAATTTATTGTTCTTCAAGAAAGAAAACAGTTGACCTGGCAGATTTTCTTTCAAACAATGGACATCCAAATGTCTTCCCATACCATGCTGGATTAAGTAATGAAGAAAGATTAAAGGCGCAAGAATTATTTAAAAACAATGACGACACAATTATCACAGCAACAATAGCTTTTGGAATGGGAATAGACAAGCCTAATGTAAGATTTGTATGTCATTTAGATATGCCAAGTAACATTGAAAGTTATTACCAAGAAATTGGAAGAGCAGGTAGAGATGGATTGCCCGCTTACACATTAACAATTTATGGTTTAGATGACATAGTTTTACGTAATCAACAAATTGAATCTAAAGATTCAAGTCAAGAAAATAAACGACTTGAATATCAAAGATTAAATGCATTGATATCCCTATGCGATGCCATAAGATGTAGAAGACAAGTATTATTAAATTACTTTAATGAAAAAATTGAGGCCTGTAATAATTGTGATATATGTATAGATGGAATAGATTTAGTAGATGGCACTGAAGATGCACAAAAAATACTTTCTGCAATATCAAGAACAGGACAAAGGTTTGGCACTAACCATATCTTAGATATTTTGACAGGAAATGAAACAGAAAATGTAATTAAATTTAATCATGATAAATTACCTACTTTTGGAGTTGGACAAAATCTCAGCAAAACGAATTGGAGATTTCTTTTAAGGCAACTTATGTCTGCAGATCATATAAAAATGGAAATAGAGAAATATGGAGCTTTAAAAATAACTACAAGTGGTAATGAATTGTTATATGCTCGAATAAACTTCTCAAAGCGTAAGGAAGATACAAAATCTGTAAAAAATAAAATCCCTAAAGACAAAGTGAAAATAAATGATACTTTGTTAGATGATTCGGAAACAAAAGATATTTATAAAAAATTGAAAAATTACAGAACTGAAAAAGCATCTGAGAAAAATGTTCCTCCCTATGTTGTATTTCAAGATAAAACAATAATCGAATTATCAAATGCAAAACCAACATCTGAATCAAATTTATATAAAATTAATGGGCTTGGAAATGTAAGAGTAGATGAATATGGTAGTGAGATTTTAAAAATAATCAATGAAAATAGTTCTTTACAAAACCAAAATTTTTTTGGAACAAAACTTAATATTCAATCATATACAAATCAAGACAAATCTTGGTCTGCAAAAAATGATCTCGAAATCAAATATTTACTTACCGAAAAAAATCTTTCGATAACTGAAATAGCTCAATCTTTTAAAACAAATGAAAGTGCAATCAGACTACGTTTAAAAAGGCTTGGACTTTAATATTACAATTACTGATTTACGTAAACAAGAAAAAATTATCTCTTGTTAGAATTACCTTCTATAGATATGTTTGGCAACCAATTTAACAATGTGAAATGTAGTTAATTATTCTGCCTCAGTTTCGATTCTTGATTTTCAGAAATAATAAGATAAGCAATCATACTTAATATTACAATCACCCCTCCAAAGATTGTTAAATTTGTAGGTTGTTCGCCAATTCCTAACCATATCCAAATTGGCCCCAAAACACTTTCTAAAAGCAAAATCAAACTAACGTTTGTTGCTTTGGTGTACCTTGAAGCGAGGGATAGTAAATACATAGGGAATGGTAATATGAATATTCCAGTAAAAATAATTGGTAAAATATTACCATTTAACATGTTTTGAAAGCCGGTGATGAACAATCCCGCAGCTCCTGCTAAGAAAACCCCAATACTCATTGGTAAAACAAAAGGTAATTGTGTTTTATGGCGGATTATCACAAAAGTAATTGCTATTGTCATTGCCGCACCCAATCCACAAAATGCTCCAATCACTGAAGAAACATCAATATATATTAAATTAGAATTATTCCCAGATCCAAAAATAGCAATTGATATCCCAATCAAAACAGAAATTATAGCTATCCAAGTTGATTTTTGTGTTGGTTCTTTTAAGATGATTTCACCAAAAATCGCGGCAAATATTGGAGCTGTTGCAACACAAAATAATACAACCGGAACAGGTGCAATAGAAATTCCGATACAAAAAAGAATTCCATTAATGAAATAGCAAGTAATTATTGAGATACTCCACTTGGATTTCAAAGTTATAAAATCATTTTTTGATGATGATCTACGAGTTATATACCAAAGTAAAAAATAGCACGGTCCTGCTAATAAACCTCTCCATGCAATCATTTCAAAAGCAGGCATATCACCCCAAAGTAAAAACAATGTGTCTGGCGAGATGATAAACACACCTATGAGTGCTATTCCTATTCCATAAAAAGGATGTTTATTCATTGTGATTTAGATCGTTTAAGTATCATATTAATTTAATGATTAGTGAATAAATAATTGCGGATATAATTACAACAAATAAAGTGGCGATAATGATTAATCCTAAAATAGCAATCTTATTATTTCCAAGTTTCTCTTCATTTTCAATATAATTTTTATTGATTTTTTCTTTTTCAACAGCCTTTTCTACATCAGAAAGCTTTTCCCAATTCTTAACCGTTCCATACATATTCACTTCAAAAAAACACGTGTCACAATATTTATTATCAGGAATACCTGCTAGTATAAGTTTTTCATTACATCTATTACATAAATCACAATTCAGATTACTCACTTAAAACGTCCTCAATAATTTTTTTTTGCCTTATAGCTTCATTACTATTTTTATCCATCATTTCGCATAAATCAAATGTAGCTTTCCATAATGCCCAACCTCTTGCTCTAAGCCAAGTATCAGCATCGTAATTCATTTCATTTTTAAAAATTTGTCTAGATTTACCTTTTAAAAAAGTCCATGCAATTACCAAATCACACGCAGGATCTCCAATTGCCATACCTCCAAAATCGATAACTCCTGAAAGTTTTAATCCATCTATAAGAAAATTTCCAAAAGCAAAATCACCGTGAATCCATACTTTTTTATTAAATTTTATTTTAGAAATCATTTCCCAAAATTCCATAGAAGTTTTTCCATCTATAATTCCATCAAGTTCTGAAATTTGCGATCTAGCTCCAATATCTTTAACAATCAAATGCCCCCCTCCCCATCCATTATGTTTACCAGGAGGTGGACCGTTTATATTATTAATAGAATGAAGTTCTTTAAGAAAGTTTGCCAATTGCAAAGAAATAATTTCTAAAGATTTATCATCAAAATTCAATTGATTTGCACTTGTTCCATTTAACCATTTATAAATCGAGAAATTGAAAGGATAATTAGATGAAGGATTTCCCATTTTAATTGGGACTGGGATATCTATGCTTAAATATGGTTTCAAAAGAGGAAGTAATTCTTGTTCCTTAGCAACTTTCAGAGCATAGTATTCGGCTGAAGGTAATCGTACAAGCATATTTTTGCCTAATCGAAATGTACGGTTGTCATGGCCTTGTTGTTCTACTGAATCGATAGATAAATGAGAATATTCAGGGAATTGCTCAATTATAAGTTTTTTTACAAAATCTACATTAATCAATTTTACCGAAAAATTATATTTATTACTATTTTCTATTTTGATCACCTATTGCTTGTTTTGATTTATTTAATTTTGAAACCCAAGGCCCTGGAAGGCCTTCAGAAGGTTTACATACCAAACAATCTCTATATCCATTTAAATAAGCATCATTTAAAGAATTGAAATGCACTCTGTTTTGAGGTTTAGTCCTTCTTCCAGGAGGACAGTTTGGCCTGCAAACTATGTTGGTGGTAACACACGCATTTAATATATGATTCTTTTTTGATTTAATAGGTTTCATATTTTTTTATTCACAATAATCCCACTTATCTACAGGGAAATATTTAGTTATAAGTTCATACAATTCAGGATCGATTTTTTTTATTGATTCCCTTCTATCATATGGAGGGTTTTTAAAATCATCTTTATCCATCATATATCCTTCTACTGTCATAGCCCAAAATTCACCTATAAAATGTGTGATATTTTGGGATTGACCTTCTTCTAAATTTTGAGTGTAACCAGTGTCGAACATACCTTTATTGATTGAATTTTCTGCTATTTTATATATCTTTTTATAAAAATAAGTTTCATTTATTTGTTCAAATACTACATGATTAATTGTATGAACCAATTCATGAATAACAGGATCACCTCCAGGATCATAATTACCTGGTCTGCATAGCCAAGTAGCATTAGCAGTCATAGAAGCATCGGTCATACCCATTGCAAAACCTCCTGGTTCATCCTCGCCTTTGAACTCAGGCAATGATCCAGCAATAGAAGTAAAAAGAGATATTCTGACTTGATTGTCTTTTAATATTTCTCTGATGCCTGGCATTGTAGAAGTCATATACACAGAAGATTTTCTTGCTTGTAATAATGCTTCATCGTCAATTTCCGGACCGCTAACAATTATCACTCCTCCACCTGTAATATATTTAGTATAAAATTCTAAACCATTAGGGCTAGGTGAATTTATAACATTAGGACCAGTTTCAATATATGGAAATGGTTCCCATTTCGACGCATGGCCAGGCCAATCATTTCGATGATTAAGCAAATCATCAATATCTATCATTAAGTGTCTTAATGTTCCATTAAATTTTTGATTCTGATAAGTATCACATAATTTGTTTTTATATTCCAAATAACTGTCTAGAGTTACTTCTACTTCGTCAAATTTAATTTTGTTAAATTTAGATGGTTTGAATTTTTTAGAATATTCTAGAAGCATCTCATATATCCATGTAGAAAAAGGACCATTTCTCGCAATGTTTTTTTCATCTAAAACATATGAATATTTATCTATCCGATTTGTTTCTTCAAGATTATTTCTAAGATCTAGAAAAAATTCTCTAGCATCAATCTCTTTTGAGTTTTCAAATAAAGAATCACAGGTTTCTAGTTTTATATTAGATTTTGAATCGTTCTCATCTTCTTGTTCCTCTGATGCTACTTCTTCTGAAATATTTGTATCTTTTAAATTATTTGATAACTCGATTTCATTTAGATTTCCAGGCGAACATGCAAATAAAACAAAAATTATTGTAAATAAAACAATTCTCTTCATCACGTTCATAAATTTATGCCTCTAGCAATTAAAGTAATGAAAAGTATTATATACGGTACTATTTTGAATGTTTATTAAATCTAAAAGATAATTGATTTAATAAATAACTAAAGAAATCAAACTTTTGATTCAACTTTATTCTCTATTTCACTTATTACATATTCAACTAAATTATCAACCGGATCAAATCCAAGTACCTTTTCAGGATTGGCAACAAAATTAGACATAGCATTTATATCATAAAAATAAATTTGATCATCATCAGCATTAATCAAATATTCTAGTCCTCCAACATCTATTTTTGCTGTTTGAAAGATTTTTTCTACTTGTTCAATAACATCTGAAGGAGGATCAAATCTTTCAACTAATCCGCCTCTATCAGAAACTCCATCTTTCATTCCATCAATTTTTTGATCGTCTATATTACAATAATCAGCTGGACACAAATTAAATTCGCCTTCAGTTAACATTATTTTAATTGCATAAACATATTTACCGTTTATTGTTTCTACTCTAATAATACTTGAATTTTTAGCAACTAAAAATTCCTGCATCAACAAGGTTTTATCTATTCCCCAATCAAGTGTGTTCATTTTTATATAATTTTGTAATTCTGATATATTATCAAATTTAGTTATATTTGCACCACTACCTCCTATATTAGGTTTCAAAACTATAGGAAATGCTAATTTTTTCGCAGAATTTAAAATTGTTTGCGTACTATTCACAACATAAGTTTTTGGATGTTTAATATTCAAAGATCTGAGTAAATTAATCTGATTAGATTTAGAAAATTCATAAGTGTATGCATCGTAACCATTGATAACTTTTACTCCTATAGATTCTAAATATTTCATGTAATTCAATGTGTAGAAAATAGAATTTTCATTACCTCTATTAAACGCAGATGGGCTCATCCTATTAAATACAACATCAATATCAAAATTGTTGTCTATATCACCGGGGTTAAACGAACTATCACCACTATTCAATTTTGTATATTTAATTCCTTTTTCTTCTAGTTTGGAAAAGAATTTTATAAACCATTCAGGATGCTCGTAATATATGCCTAAAGATTTTTGATCCATTATTTACTCCAAAAAAAAACCCCATCTAAATTAGATGGGGTTTTTAAAATAATCAAACAACTAGATGCCCCCATTATGTAACGTGACAACAACAATTATTTATTATATTTATTAATATCATAAAATTATTATAACACTATAAATTTATTTATAGGAATGTATTTGATACTCTTATATTTGATAGTTCAATTTAAATGATTAACAGCCGGAATGCCATAAACTTCTATCGGCAGATTTTCATATCTAGCTTTAATTTGCAAAGATAAATATTTCGAATAATGCCTAGCTTGAGCTAAATTTCCTCCATGAAACCAAAGAGATTTTTGATTGGTAGGTTTCCACATATTTCTCAACTCTCCTTCCCAAGGTCCAGGATCTTTTTTAGTACCAGATCCTAAGCCCCAACATTTTCCAACTTTATCAGATACCTCTTGTGATATTAATTTGGCTGCCCATTCATTCATAGATCCATAGCCAGTTGCAAATATAATTAAATCAGACTTTATTTCCTTACCATTATTTAAAATAATAGAATTTTCCTTGAAAGTTTCAATTTCAGCAGGGCTTTCTAAATTAATGCTCCCATTAATTATCAATTCTGATCCTCCAACGTCTATATAATAACCTGAACCTCTTCGAAAATATTTTAATGATAGTCCTGATTCATCTTCTCCAAAATCAAATAAAAACCCACTTGTTTCAAGTTTTTCATAAAACTCTTTATCAATTATTTTTAATAATTTAACAGATTTTTGTCCGTCCAAATGTGCTAGTTTATATGGAGTAGATGCAACTATAAGATCTGCAATATCAACTGTTATTCCCGATTTTACTGCATCTTCAGAAAAATTCCCCTTTTTCTGAAGCTCTAACAAAGTATTAGATTTAGCTACTGTAGTAGCTGATCTTTGAATCATAGTGACATTTGATGCTCCCTGTTCCCATAATTCTGCAGCTATATCATGCGCCGAATTATTTGATCCAATCACAACGCAATTTTTATCTTTGTATTCAGTGCCACTTACAAATTGGCTTGAATGAACATAATTGCCTTTGAATTTATCTAAGTTTTTTATATCAGGAATGTTTGGCATACCAGACATTCCTGTAGCAAAAATTAAATGTTTAGTATTCATTTCTATTTCATTTCCATCTTTATCAACAATTACATTCCATTCATTTTTTATTTCGTCATAAGATGCTTTGGTACATTCAGTTAATCCCCAATAATTGATTTCCATTATTTTTGTATACATTTCAAGCCAATCACCAATTTTATCTTTTGGTGAGAATATAGGCCAATGGTCCGGGAATTGCATATATGGCATATGATCATACCATACAGGATCATGAAGACAGAGAGAATGATATCTATTTCTCCATGTATCGCCTGGAGTTTTATTTTTATCAATAACAATGGTTGGTACATTTAATTGTTTTAATCTTGCAGCTAATGCCAATCCTCCCTGGCCTCCACCTACGATTAAGCAATATGGATTTTTATTTTCATTTAAATCTTTAACTTCTAATTGTTTTTTCTCTAACCAATTTTTCCTAGATTTAAAAGTCCCAAATTCTGTCCCCAATTCTCTGTTATAACCTTTTTTCTCTTCATGATCTTTCAATTCGTCAATAACAGTTAGGAAGGTAACACACTTCCCTTCCTTTAGTCTTATATGTCCCTTACATTTTGCATATATTGTTTCAAATGAAAACCAAGCTTCTTGGGAACTAACTTTGGTTTTCATATCAATTATAGTAAAATTTTTCGGATTTATTTTACTCAATGTATTATTCAGCATTAAAGAAATATCATTTTTAGATTCTAAAGTAATAATATTCCACGTAAAAGAAATCAAATCCCTCCAATATGTTGTGTCTGCAAATAAATCTAATATTGAATCTGTATTTTTTTCCTCAATATACTTTTCAAAGCAATTTAACCAATCTTCTACAATTTCAGTTTTCATATATATAATTTATATTTAATTAATGGTATAAAATTATTTAAGAAATAATAATAATAAATCATGACAACATATTATAAAAATTTTAAAAATAAAACAGCAATTATTACAGGTGGAGCAAGTGGACTCGGAGCAGGTATAGCAAAAATTCTTGCTGAACAAGGCGCAATCATTTCTCTCATAGATATAAATTCTTCTAATTTGCAAAAAACAAAAAAAACAATAGATTCAATTGGCAATGAAAATTCGTACTATGTATGTGATGTAACAAATATGGAGGAAGTAAAAAAAACCATCTCATTAATAGAAAGAGATATGCAAAAAATTGATATTTTAGTCAATGCAGCAGGTGTTATAGGAGCTGGGAATCTTGAAAATTTAGAGACATCTAGCTTAGAGGATTGGGATGCCACTTACTCTATAAATGTAAAAGGTACAGCTATTGTATCTGAAGAAGTTGCAAGTAAAATGAAGAAGAGAAATTACGGGAAAATTATTAATATATCATCTCATGGAGGGAAATATCCAAATCCGGACAACCCTGCATACGCTGCATCAAAAGCAGCTGTAATTAATTTAACTCAATCATTTGCTATGAAATGGGCCAAAAATAATATTAATGTTAATGTGCTTTGCCCTGGAAGTATTTGGACTCCAATGTGGGAAAAAAATGCAGAAAAAACAAAACAAAATGATAAAAGTAAAAGCCATATGACTCCAAGAGAAATTTTCCTCAAATTTATAGATGATAATTGCCCTATGCAAAGAGAACAAACCACAGAAGACATAGGAAATGCAGTAGCATTTTTTGCTTCTGACAATTCTCTTAATATTACTGGTCAATCTTTAAATATTAACGGCGGAACAATAATGGACTAAATGATCCATTTATTAGGAGTATGTATGAACAAACTTATTATATTTTTTATGTTGTCCCCTCTTCTATTAGTTTTTTATGGTATCTATTTATCTGCTACCACTCATTAAGTTAATAGACTAAGGTTCGATCGGTATCAAAGCATAATTCAACAAGTTTATTAGGAGTCACAGGCTTAAAACCTAATGATTCTAACTGCTGTGGGCTTATTCCTCTTGTATGTGCTGATATTTTAGAAGCATAAAGAGATGCGTCTTCGTTTTTTAAAACTGAAAGATGATCAGATAATTTATCCATAAATCTATCTTAAAACAAAAAATGCATTGCGATGTTACAATAAATTAACTTAAATAAAATAATTGGGAGTATTTTATGAATTCAAGAAGTACATGGAAGCCTGACAAGGAACAAGTAGTAGCCAAAAATGGAATTGTTGCTTCAATGCATCCATTAGCATCAGAAGCAGGAATTGAAATGTTAAAAAAAGGTGGCAATGCTATAGATGCTGCAGTAGCTACAGGGTTTGCAATATCAGTTTTAGAACCAAACAATAGCTCTGTTGCTGGAGTTGGTTTTATGCATATTAGTTTGAATTCTCAAATAAAAAATTATAAACCTGGTACAAATGTAGTAGTAGAATATGGACCGCGAGCTCCCAAAGCCGCCAGAGAAGATATGTACAAAATAACTGGCCCTGGAGGAGGAATTTCAACATATTCAGTTGAAGGGAATCATAATACTGATGGCTATCAATCCATCAGCCTACCAGGTACAACAGCAGGGTTATGTAAAGCTCATGAATTATTTGGGGAACTTCCATTAGAACAAGTCATGGAACCTGCAATTCATCATGCGAAATATGGATATGAAGTGTATTGGTTGTTAGCTTTAATTATAGGGACAAATATGGAAGAATTACAAAAATTCCCTGGATCAAGAGAAATATTTTTACCTAATGGATTCCCACCAAAATATATTCCTGACCCTAGTTCACCAGATGATATGGCCTATAAATTAAAACAAAATGACCTTGGAGTTTTATTGGAAAAAATTTCTAAGGAAGGGGCAGATGGTATGTACAAAGGAGAGATAGCTTTTGCAATAGAAGAAGACATGAAAAAAAATAATGGGTTAATAACTATGGAAGATTTGAGTAATTTCACAGCTGAAGTAAAAAATCCATTAAGTATTAAATACAGAGATTTTGAAGTCTTTGGGCCTACTGCTCCCTGTGGAAGTTGGACTACTTTAGAAACTTTAAATATATTAGAAAATTTTGACACAAATTCGATGGGACATAATTCACCGGAATATTTACATATATTTGTAGAAGCTGCTAGACATGCATTTGCTGACAGATATCATTATCTTGGAGATCCCGATTTTGTAGACGTTCCATTAAGTGGATTACTTTCAAAGGAATACGCCAAAGATGTTGCAAAACAAATTAACAAAAATTATGCAGAATTAGAAAATTCTTACGAAGGCGATCCTTGGAATCATTACTCTGATATAGAGATACATGATCCATGGAAATATGAACAAAACAATCCAAATTCAAAATTGAAAAATGGAGAGTATGATCAAAATTCAGATTGTACAACACATTTCAGTACAGCTGACAAAAATGGAAACCTAGTATCTTGCACGCAAACAGCTGTAGGACATTTTGGATCTAAAGTGGTATCAAAAGGGCTTGGTATTTTATGGAATAACGGCATGGTTTGGTTTAATCCAAAATCAGGATCTAAAAATTCAATAGCTCCATTAAAAAGACCTCTTGTAAATATGGCTCCGATATTAGCTCGTAAAAATGGCAAACCATATATGAGTGTAGGATCTCCTGGTGGACGAAAAGTAAATAACGCAAATACTAATTTATCTATGAATATACTTGAATTTGGCATGGGACCACAGGAAGCGATATCAACATCCAGATCTGATTCAAGTGGACCTACAACACTCATCGATCAAAGAATATCTTTTGAAACTGTAAGAAAATTGAAAGAGATGGGTCATAAAATAGAAATTGTTGCTGATATGGAATCATGGTATAGCTTTGCAAGACCTTCAGCTATAGTTGTTGATCACGAAAATAATCTTTTACTTGGAGGGTCTGATTCATTTCCCGTCGCTGAGGCCAAAGGGTATTAAATAATCATAATACTTTTTATGATATATAAGAATTTATATTAAATAATTTAAATTCTTAAGAATCCTTGATATCCATTGGTTGAGATTTCATTGCATTTTTTACGGTAAACATCATAGCCTCCGACATATGGCATAAAGACTCTTTTTTTTCCTGGGACATTTGCTCCAACATACCAAGAATTACAACTATATCTAAGAGTTTGGTTTGCAACTTCTTCAATATGATCCATCCATTTATTCTCCGCAGTAAATTCAGGTTCAATTTCGTTTTTTCCATCTGCTTCCATATCTTGAATACATTTTGTTATCCATTCAACATGTTGTTCAATTGCTACCATCATATTACCTAAAACTGAAGGGCTTCCTGGTCCGGTAATTGTAAACATATTAGGAAATCCTTCTACAGTTAATCCTAAATAAGATCTTGGCCCATCAGACCATTTATCTCTTAGCTTCATTCCATTTTTACCTTTTATGTCTATTCCAAGAAGAGCTCCTGTCATAGCATCAAATCCTATAGCAAATACTACAACATCTAAATCAAATGTTTTTTCTGTAGTTTTCACACCGTCAGGAACTAATGATTCTATGGGAGTTTCATTTACATCTATCAAAGATACATTATCCCTATTATAAGTTTCGAAATAATTTGTATCAGCGCATAGACGTTTACAACCTATAGCATTTTTTGGAGATAGCAATTCAGCAGTATTTGGATTTTTTACGATTTCTCTTATCTTGGATCTGACAAATTCAGCAGCAGTTTCATTTGCATCTTCATTCGTACCTATATCAGTATAGGCGGATATAAACCCAACATACCCTTTATCCCATCTTTTCTGATATTCTTTTAATCTTTCTTCATGTGATACTTCCAAAGCACTTTTAAGTCCAATATTAGAAAAAGCCACCCCTCCTTTACCTTTTCTTTGTTTTTCTCTAATTGAAGAGTAATTATCTTTTACATATCTTACTTCTTCAGAATCTAATGATCTGTTATTTGCAGGAATAGAATAATTTGCTGTTCGTTGAAAAACTGTAAGGGTCTTAGAATTTTCAGCAAGTATAGGTATTGCCTGTACTGCTGAAGATCCAGTACCAATAATACCTACGGATTTTCCTGACAAATCTATTTTTTCATGAGGCCATTTCCCAGTAATATACCAATCTCCGTTGTAAGAATCTATGCCTTCAAACTTAGGTTTGTTTATTGAAGATAAGGATCCTGTAGCCATCACACAATATTTTGACTGATACATATTTCCTGAACTAGTATGTAGTTTCCATATTTTAGAATTTTCCACATATTCAGCAGATATCACTCTCTCATTAAATCGAATATGTTCTTTCAATTCAAATCTGTCTGCAACATGATTTGCGTATTCCAATATTTCAGGTTGCGTAGAATATCTATGTGACCATTCCCATTCCTGTTGAAGTTCATCAGAAAATGAATATGAATATTCAATACTAGGAATATCACATCTAGCTCCAGGGTATCTATTCCAATACCATGTACCACCTACGCCATTTGCTTCTTCTAGTATAATAGCTTTCAATCCCAATTTATTAAGACTATGGAGCATATACATTCCTCCAAATCCGGCTCCTACAATAATTGCATCAATCTTCGTTATGGATGGGTCAGTATTTTTTGAATCACCTTGAAATTTTACTGTCATTTTAGCCTCATTTATTCATAATAGATCGTAAATATTCACATGATGCATCCATTGCCTGTTTGCTTTTGTCTAATATTCCAATTTGGGAATAAAAACCATGCATAACTCCAGAGTATTCGATTAATTTTGATTTGACATTAGCACTCAATAATTTATTATGATAATCTACTCCTTCATCAAGTAAAGGATCATGTTCAGCAACTATTATACAAGTCTGAGGCAATTCATTATGATCATCATACTTCAAGGGACACACATAAGGGTTAAGCATATCTGATTCTACATTTATGTATTGTTGCCAAAACCATTCCATACCCGACGCAGTCAGTGCATAATCATTTGCGTTTTCTGTATATGATTGTCGTTTGAAATTCGAATCCAAACAAGGATAAATTAACAACTGTGATTGCAAAGGAAGTTGCCCGTCATCTTTAGCTTTCAAACAAACTGATGCCGCCAGATTCCCTCCAGCACTGTCACCCCCAACTGAAATTCTATCCTTATCAATATTTAATTTATCAGCGTTTTGATAAATCCATTTTGTAACTCCATAGCAGTCATTAAGTGGTCCAGGAAATTTAACTTCGGGAGAAAGCCTATAATTGACAGATAATACAGCGTAACCAGATCCTAATGCTAAATATCGTGTAACTCCGTCGGATCCATCTACATTTCCTATAACCCACCCTCCTCCGTGAAACCATATTAATATTGGTAATTTTTGATTAAGTTCAGGAATATATAATCGGCAATCTATATTGGTGCCGTCAACAGGGATGCTAATATCTTTTACTTGAGGTAAATCTGGGCCAGGTAAACGTGGCCTAGAATCATACTGTTGTCTTGACACATCTGGAGAAACTGTATTCACTGGAGGTAGATTTAGAGCTTTCGTTTGCTCTAGTAAGATCTGAGATTGTTTATCAAGCGACATAATTCACGTTCCTTTTATGAGTATAATACTACATCCGGTACAATAAATGATATTCTAGTAATAAATATTGTATAATGACTATCCATTTTAAATATAAAATCAGAACATAACAATGGCAGTATCAGTAAAAAATTCTGAATTAATATATAAATCTTTAAAGAATTGTGGAGTCAAAATTGTCTCTGCATTACCTGAAACATGGCTTGTTCATCTCATAAAATTTTCTGAAGAAGACCCCGATATGCAGCTCGTAAGACTTGCCAAAGAAGAAGAAGGTGTCGGTATTTCATCAGGAGCACATTTTGCAGGACTTAAATCTGCAATGTTAATGCAAAACCATGGTTTTTTAGCATCAATTAATGGAATCGTATCTCTTGCTCAATTATATCGAATACCTTTGTTGATGATCATTAGTTATAGAGGCGAAATGGGAGAAACAGATCCTTGGCAAACGGAAGGTGGATTAAGAACTGAAAGTACATTAAAGGCTCTAGATATTCCTTATGATATTATTGATTCTGCTGATTCGGTTGAGAAAAAAATAAATAAAGCAGCTGTTTTGTCTGAAAGTTCAGAAAGGCCTGTTGCTCTTTTAATAACTAGAGATCTGATGGTTGAATGATGAAAAGAATCGACGCATTAAAGAGAATATATAAACAATTAGATTCAAAATTAATTATTACTAACATGGGTGCAGTTGCTGCAGAATTGTACTCTCTTGGACATAAAAAAAATTTCTTCTACTTAGAGCATAGCATGGGACTCGCATCTTCCGTAGGATTAGGATTAGCACTATCTAAACCAAGAATCAAAATAATAGTATTTGATGGAGACGGGTCAGTGTTAATGAATCTTGGAACTTTTTCAACAATTGCTAGATATAATCCAAAAAATCTTACTCACGTAATATTTGATAATGAAAGTTTGTTATCTGTAGGCGGATTTCCAACAGCTACATCTACTGGCACAAATTTAAAAGATATAGCAATAAGTTCTGGAATAAAAAATGCATACGAAACCAATGATATTGATGAATTTGAATCATTATTTAAACAAAACACCAATTTGAATAATGCATCAGTTCTTGTATCAAAAGTAGAAGCAAAAGGGCCTGAAAAATTCACAATGGATTTAGGGCTTATAGAAAATAAAATAGATTTTAAAAGACACATCAATTCATTAAAGGAAAATTAAATGATACTAGAAGAATTCATTAACAGCATAAGATCAAGTAAATTAGAAGTTGTAGATCTAACTCAACCATTAAATGAACAGACCCCTATCCTTTCCCTTCCTGAAGAATTTGGGCAGACAATTCCATTTAAGAAAAAAGAAATATCTAAGTATGATGAAAAAGGACCTGGATGGTATTGGAATAACTTTGAAACGGGAGAACATACTGGGACTCATCTTGATTCACCAAATCATTGGGTAACAGGACAAGACAAAGATTCTGTTGATAAAATTCCTGTCGAAATGTTTATTGGAAATGGCTGCTTAATAGACATGGAAAAAGAAGTCGAAGGAAATCCAAATGCTTTATTAACACCATCTCATATAGAGAAGTGGGAAAAAGAAAATGGAAGCATACCAAAAAAATCTTGGATTTTAATAAAAACAGGATGGAGTTCCAGATTTAATGACCCAGAAGCTTATGCAAACTTCAATGAATCCGATCAAATGCCTAATACACCTGGAATATCTAAAGAAGCAGCAGAATTATTAGCAAACAAAAAAGATGTATTAGGAGTTGGAGTTGAAACTGTAGGCACAGACGCTGGGACTGCACCATCTTTTGACCCACAATTTCCAAATCATAATATTATGCACGGTGCTGGGAAAATGGGATTAACCAGTTTATGTAATTTGGATTCACTACCAGCAAACGGTTCCATAATCATCGCTCTTCCATTAAAAATAGAAGATGGATCAGGATCTCCTGTAAGAGTTATAGCTATCAAATAACAGTTATCCTAAATAATCCAGTATATTTTAAACAAATACTTCCATGAAGGATTTTAATAGGTTGCAATTATAGTTCATTGTATGTATATAATGGGCAATACTAATAACCTTGTAGTGGAGGCATACATGGATACAGGTAATACTTCTTGGATTTTAACATCAACCGCTTTAGTGCTTTTTATGACCCTACCAGGCTTAGCTCTATTTTATGGCGGGCTAGTCAATTCTAAAAATGTTATATCAGTACTCATGCATTGTATAGCCATTGCGTGTGTAGCATCTATTTTATGGCTAGTTATTGGGTATAGCCTTGCATTTTCGAACGGTAACCCAATTATCGGAGGTATCGGTAATATGTTCTTATTAGATATCTCTAAAGACTCTCTATCAGGAACCATACCTGAAACCGTATTCTTTATGTTTCAAATGACATTTGCTATTATCACTCCCGCACTTATTGTAGGAGCTTATGTTGAAAGAATTAAATTCAGTGCTGTTTTAATTTTCAGCGCACTATGGCTAATAATTATCTACGCACCTGTAACACATTGGATATGGGGAGGCGGATGGCTTGCTGAACAAAATATTATGGATTTTGCGGGAGGCCTAGTTGTTCACCTAACAGCAGGTGCATCTGCATTAGTTTTAGCAATTATATTAGGACGTCGAAAAAATTTTCCTAATAAAATTTCCGCACCACATAACCCAAGTATGGTTATGATTGGTGCTTCAATGCTTTGGGTAGGATGGTTTGGATTTAATGCCGGAAGTGCCCTTGCAGCTGACGTAAATGCTGGGATGGCAATGCTTGTCACTCATATTTCTGCAGCAACAGCTTCATTGGTTTGGATGGCAATTGATTGGGTCAAAACTGGGAAACCTACGATGATAGGATTAGTTACAGGAACAATTGCAGGATTAGCCTCAATTACTCCTGCTTCTGGATTTGTTGGGCCGATAGGGGCATTAATCATTGGTGTTTGTGGCGGAAGTATATGTTATTTGATTGTTAACATAGTTAAAAGCAAATTCAATATTGACGATTCTCTAGATGTTTTTGCAGTTCACGGAATTGGTGGTATAATAGGAACAATTCTTGTTGCATTTTTAGCTCACGATAGTCTAGGTGGAGCAGGCTATGCAAATGGAATGGGTGCTATCTCGCAACTCGTAACTCAATTAACAGGTATAGTGACTGTATTAGTATGGTCTGTTGTAGGTACTATTATTATTGCATTAATTCTAAAAACAACAATTGGATTAAGAGTAGATTCTAAATCAGAAGATAAAGGATTAGATATTTCAACTCATGGTGAAATTAATCATGAAATCAAACTAAAATAATATAAAACACTATTTACCACTCGAAAACATTAGTATTTTGATTTAACCATTCTTTTTTATTTTTATAATCAGGAATATATTTACTAACTTCATTCCAAAAATTATTGGAATGATTAAAATGTTTTCTATGGCATAATTCATGTACAACAACATATTTTATAATTGATTCAGGTGCCATTACAAGTTTCCAATTATAGGTAATTACACCTTTGGAGTTACAACTCCCCCATCTGTTTTTATACGATCTAATTTTAACTAATCCAGGGTTTAAATTGATTTCCTGAGCAAATTCCATAGTCATATCAGTTAAAAATAATAAAGCTTTATCTTTAAACCAATGCTGAACAATTTTTTTTCTATAAATTAGATCAGAAAATTTTTTTGTATTAATAAAAGCATGGATTTCATCAGCTTGAAGTTTTACTAAATCTTTAGAATGAGATATAAATTTAAGGTTGTAATTTTTTCCTAAAAATAAAAACTTTTCATCAGTTTCAAAATTTTTTGAAACAATTTTTGCTTTTAATTTGTTTGCATTTAATTTATTTTTTATCCACTTTGATTTTTTGTGTATCAATAGTTCTATTTCATTATCAGAGAAAGTTTGAGGAGTAATTACTTGTAGAATATCATTCTTTATAATGAAAGATATTGTTTTTTTTCTTGAAGTTTTTTTTATTTCCAAATTGAATTCAAAATCCATATTCATTGCACTAATTTATCAACATCCATACAGCTACTAAAAAAAGAGAAAAACCAAAAAACGCATTCCTGAATTTACTAATTTTATTATCACCAATATTACCGACAATATTTCCTGAAAGACTATATAGAATTGTTGATATAAGATTGTTCACTGAAAAAACAATGGTGAGTATTAAAGTGTAAATCAATGTATTCATATTTCCCGAATCATTGAAATTAGTGTACATCAAGGTTATTACAATATGTGCTTTAGGGTTAAGGAAGATGAAAATCATTCCATTAAAAAAAGTAATACCCGAATCATTTTTGGAATCAGAATTAAATCCGGTTTTTGTAATTTTATATGCTATATATAAAACGTAAATACTACCAAAGTATTTAAGGATATCCAGTATAAATCCATATCTAGAAACAAAAAAATCAAAACCTAATCCAAAACAAAAGGTAAATATAAATATACCTAAGTGATATCCCGTAATAGCTGGGAGTATCTTTTTAAAACCCGACCTTGCAGAATTAACTGCAAAAAACATTACCCCTGGTCCAGGTGAGTATGAAAAAGGTGCAAGGAATATACATACAGCAATAATATTATTAACAGTCATTTTAGATAGGCCTTTTTAAAGATATTTAAATAACATAATAAGGCTTTTTTTAAAAAAATATGTCAGAAATTTTTCAGAAAAGAAGGTCATTGTAGGTATTCAACAATATGCTATACTGAAGGAATAGTAGAGATCTTTATAACTTTAGTAAAAAAGAATCGTAACTAATATATTACTACTGAGTCTATTATATAAATTAAGGAGATAAGAATGAATTATGAAAGTAAATTAACTACACATAATATTCCAACCGTTTCACGTCCGGACGGTATAAGTGAAAAAACAAAATATACTTTTTCTATTACTTACACCGATCAACACAGTATGGACTACGAAAAATTTGCTGAAACAACAAGAGATATTATTTCAAGAGAAGGAAATATTCTAGCACCCTATCCAGATCCTCAAGGAGATCTTAACTTGAGAAATTTAATCAGTGAAAGATTATCATCTTTAAGAGGTATAAATGTTGATGCAGATTCAATTGTCATAACATCAGGAGCTGGAGGCGCAATATCAAATTTAATTAATATTTTTATTGAACCCAATGACACAGTCTTAGTTGAAGAATTTAGTTATTCAGGTACATTAGGAATGCTTTTAACAAAGCGTGCAAACATAATACATATAGATTCAGATAAAGATGGCATCCTCCCTGATAGTTTAGAGGAAAATTTAGCTACCCTTAAATCTAAAAATATCATCCCTAAATTTATGTATTTAATATCAGTATTTCAAAATCCTACTGGTATAACGATCCCATTAGAAAGAAGAAAAGCGATAATAAAAATAGCACAAAAATATAATGTTCCAATTATTGAAAATGAAAGTTATGCAGATTTTAGAATAGACGGAGATCCGTTACCTCCTGCTATGTACGGTATGGATGACACTGATTCTGTAATGTATGTTTCCGCATATACTAAATTCCTAGGATGTGGATTGAGAATCGGATATATGGTTGTACCCGATGTCATCAAAGAACAATTAGGAAAAAATCGGATGAATACAACAATGCCAAGCCAATTAGCAACTATGTCTGTATTTAACTTTTTAGATAAATACGGATATGAACATGGGTTAGAACTTGAAGAATCAATTATGAGAAAACGTGATGCTATGCTAAGTGCTTTAAAAGAAAATTTTCCCGATACCTGCGAATGGAATCAACCAAAGGGAGGTTTAATGATTTGGTTAAAACTGCCAGAAGGTGCTAATTCATGGGATATTCTAAGAAACGCTGTCGATAGAGGGGTTAAGTATAATCCCGGTGGAGTATACAGAGCAGATAGAGAAAAAAATAATTATCTGCGATTAACTTACAGTTATAATACTCCCAATGAAATTCATGAAGGGATCAAGATATTGGCTGATGTATTTGATAAAGAAAAATTAATATAACGCTAAACAATTCATAAAATCAGTTCGTTCAAAACAGATAGAACAGTACTTGTATTTTTATACATATATTGTGTTAATTCTTCTTGCATTTGATTTAATTTATTTTCCTGTTTTAATTGGGTTGCATCTTTAGCAATTAATTTAGCAGATTTATAAAACTCATTTTGAATTGGACTCCAAATTTTTCTGATTTCTGTTGCTTTATCATCATCCAATATTCCTTCCGTTCTAGAAGATTCTTCCAACAATCTAAATGCCCACCATGGGCTTTGACGATCGTAATTCTTATCTCCTATTGATAAGACATTTGGGATTTTACCTTCTATAAACATAGGTAAAAATATACCTAAACAAGGTGAATACATAGAAGTCCAATGAATATCTAATTGGCTATTATCAGAATACAATTCCGAAACTAGGGATGCTGCTGTGTTTCCATCAGAATCGGGTTTAGGATAGTGCATGCAAATTGTTTTTGTATCCAGGAAATTTTGTGCTATATTTAAATTTTCTCCATCCGAATGATCTTTTAGTATAGATATAATATCTTTTAAATTTATATTGGTTTTGAGGTTTTCAAGATACGTACATGATCTCAATCTTCTAAATTCACCTCTGCCATCAAATCTTGAATCAAAATCGCAGAATGTATTAGCAAAATTAAATTCTGGAGAATCTATTTGAAGTTTTAATGATTGTGCAGTAGTAATTGCAGTATCAGATATATTATCCCAGTTTGTTCCAATAGAATGTATATTACTTATTCCTTCGGTATCTTCTACTTTCTTCACCACCCATTCATGGCCTGCGGTTTCAATAATATATGCTTCTTTCGGATCTGCTATTAAATACCCGTTATCATATGTTCTGACATTTTGATTATTTTGGAACACTCCCTGCCCATGTGTGGAAATCAGATCAGTTATAATTTTAACTGCTTCTTTTGCATTTTTAGACCTTTCCAAAGCTAATCTAACAATCTCCATTCCAATTAATTTTGGAGATGATGATGCAGGAATATGAGTTCCCAATCCTTCGTTCCCTATTACAACTTGATATTCATTAAATCCGTGCTCGTAACCCCAACACCAAAAAGGTTTCGACCCTACATGAGCATATGATATTTCAGTTGATGGAATTTTTACAAACTGACATTCAGTATATTTGCTCTGGTTTTTCATCCTTGGTATTTGTACTAGAGGTTGTGATTCTAACTTAGGACGATCTGAATTTTTCCCAAATATAGTAGTATTATTTGAAGTGGAATTTGGCAATGCAACAATGGTATCACA
>JAPYRX010000015.1:0-2451 GCA_029936815.1 Dehalococcoidia bacterium | reverse complement strand
ATTATCTATGGTCAGATAATTGCCTTATGGTTTTTTGTTAGCTCATTAATTCGTTAAGGTAATCACGATACATACTTGCAGACCAAACAATCAAAAATATTTCAGTAACTATCTTAGAACCACATAAAAAACCTACACTATCATTAATAATTTGCTTGAAAATTAAATTTCATCTCGCATAATAGAATTAAACACATAAATCTATAAAAATGTCAGATACAAAAGGTAAAATACAAACTGTAAGAGGTTTAATTAATCCTGACGAATTGGGGATAACACTTACTCACGAACATATTTTATTTGACTCTACCGATCCTGTAAATGAACCTAATTCTGAAAAAGAAAGAAAATGGAGAAATCAGGATCTTGGATCAAGTAGAAGGAAAATACTGAATGAACCAGTATCACTCGATAATATAGGATTAATATACCATCATGGGTGGAAAAACAAAGATAACGGGCGACTAGGAGATATTGATACTGCAGTCGAAGAAGTTAATGCATACAAAGCTCTCGGAGGGAAAAGCCTTGTTGAAGCTACTAGTATTGGAATAAAACGAGATGCGGAAGGTTTATTAAAAGTTTCTAACCTTACTGATACTCATATCATAATGGGAGGATCATTTTATGTTCATCAATATCATCCTAAATGGGTAACTCAAAACACCAGTGAAGATCTTGCTGAAATCATTATTAACGATATTACAATGGGCGTTGATGGGCACAATATTAAAACAGGAATAATAGGAGAAGTAGGTTGTTCTCACCCTTTGCATCCTGAAGAAGAAAAAACCTTAATTGCATCAGCAATTGCGCAAAAAGAAACAGGATGCCCTATCCTTATTCATCCTGGTAGAGATGAATATGCTCCACTAGTTGCAATTGATATCCTGGAAAAAGCCGGCGCAGATCTCGAAAATGTAATAATGGGACATCTAGACAGGACTGTTTTTGAAAAAGATACTCTTAAACAAATCGGAGAAAAAGGATGCTTCCTAGAATGGGATTTATTTGGAAGAGAAAAAGCTTATTACCCTGCAAATGAAGCAATCGACATGCCTTCAGATGCAAAAAGAATAGCTGATATAATTTGGCTAGCAAATGAAGGTTATTCATCAAAAATACTTATAGCACACGACGTATGTACAAAAGTTCAAACATTAAAATATGGTGGCTGGGGTTTTAGTTATATCCTATCTTTTATAGTGCCAAGAATGCGTCAACGTGGATACAATGACGAACTTATAAATAAAATTTTAATTTCTAATCCTTCTCAAGCTTTAGCTTTCTCAAAATAATTAAGTTTAAATCATTTTCAATAATTTCAATATCAAACTAATTTCATGCGATTTTTAAATTCAGTCTGAACTTTGTTATAAGTACTCTCATCCTCAAGCAATAACAATGCAGTAGAAGCCATTGCTTTTGTTACACAAATAGAATTTTTATGTGCAAGATCGGTTATTGAAGCTTTTTCCATATCTGGAGTATGAGCACTTAGCGGTGTTCGAGAAACTGCGAAAGTGAAAGCATAAGATGGCATAACATGACTAACATTCCCAAAATCAGTGCCTCCTCCACTACCGTATTGATTTGCGTGTTGTGGGTCAACTATTATATCTAACTCATCTGCCATGTTTTTCCCAATGGAAGCTATAGTTGTATTTGGAATTACATCTTTATAACCAACATCTGTTGTTTTTATTTTCAATTTTGTACCTGTCATCAAAGCAGCACCTTCCGCGATATTATTAATTTTTCTTCTTAAATCTTCAAGATACGAAGTACTTTTAGATCTTATAAGGAAGTCTGCTGCACAAAAATCTGGAACTATATTTGGAGCCTTTCCTCCATCTGTTATTACTCCGTGCATTCTTACATCATCTGTTACATGTTGCCTGATAGAATCTATTCCACTAAATAAATGTAAAACAGCATTCAAAGCATTCAATCCTTCTTCAGGGCTAGCTGCAGCATGAGAAGCTTTTCCATAGAATTCATAAATAATGGGAAATTCTGCAAGGCTCATTCCTTCTCCCATTGGAACATTTTCCCAAAATATAGTCTCATGTGATGCTCCGTGTGATGACAATGATATATCTATATCTTCAAATACATTCATTTCAAGAAGATTAATTTTACCACCGTCAGCTTCTTCTGCAGGTGTTCCAATCAATCTTACTTCACCTGGGAAATTACCTTTTAAAGCTAAAAACCCTAAAAATGCTCCAACATTTGTCATAGAAATAAGATTATGCCCACATGCATGACCAATATCCGGTAAAGCATCATACTCTGCTAAAAAAGCAATAACAGGGCCATCAGAGTTACCTTTGATTGAAGCAGTAAAAGCTGTTGGTAATTCTTTTACAATATTTGTTTCAATATCATACTTATTCAATAATTTAGAAATATTCTCAACTGCAAGAAATTCTTTCCATCTTATTTCAG
>JAPYRX010000005.1:2533-111706 GCA_029936815.1 Dehalococcoidia bacterium | reverse complement strand
GTAAGGTTCTTCGCTTATCATCGAATTAAACCACACGCTCCGCTGCTTGTGCGGGCCCCCGTCAATTTCTTTGAGTTTTAACCTTGCGGCCGTACTCCCCAGGCGGGATACTTAATGCGTTAGCTTCGTTACAAAGGGGTCTATGCCTCTCATAACTAGTATCCATCGTTTATGGTGTGGACTACCCGGGTATCTAATCCGGTTTGCTACCCACACTTTCGCGCTTTAGTGTCAGATTCATGCTAGTAAGTCGCTTTCGCCTCTGGTGTTCCTCACAGTATCTACGCATTTCACCACTACTCTGTGAATTCCACTTACCTCTCATGACCTCTAGACTAATAGTTTCCTGTGACCTTTCTTGGTTGAGCCAAGAGATTTCACACAGGACTTATTAATCCACCTAGACGCCCTTTACGCCCAATAATTCCGGACAACGCTCGCATCCTACGTATTACCGCGGCTGCTGGCACGTAGTTAGCCGATGCTTATTCCTTAGGTACCGTCATCATCTTCCCTAAGAAAAGGAGTTTACAAGCCTAAACCATTCATCCTCCACGCGGTGTCGCTGCGTCAGACCATACAGTCCATTGCGCAAAATTCCCTGCTGCTGCCTTCCGTAGAAGTGGGGACCGTGTCTCAGTTCCCCTCTTACCGATCAAGCTCTCACTTCGGTTACCCGTCTTAGGCTTGGTAGGCCATTACCCTTACCAACTACCTGATAGGCCGCAAGCTCCTCCAAAAGCGATAAATCTTTCTTCTTAACATTTATATATCAAAAAATTATGTGGTATTAGGCCGGATTTCTCCGGATTATCCCATACTTAAGGGTAGATTACTTACGTGTTACTAAGCCGTTTGCCACCACTTTAGTGTGACCGAAGTCACAAGTAGTAGACTTGCATGCATTAAGCACACCGCCAGCGTTCGTCCTGAGCCAGAATCAAACTCTAGTAAATTAACGTGTTTTCGTCACTATACAGTTGTTAAAGAGCGAATGAAGTAAGAATGTTAGTGAAGAAATTGTAAAATGTCAATATTACTGACATTTGTTTTGTAGTTATTAATCCTATTATCATCGATTTTTTGCTATCTAGGAGAAATTTGATAAAATAAATTTCATAATATCAATTACGTCATGGGGAAATAATGATAAAAAAATATAATGGAAAGATAGCTCGAATTCATGATACGGCATTTATAAGTGAATTTGCATACCTTATAGGAGATATAGAAATTGGCGCTAATTCTAGTATTTGGCCTGGCGTAATTTTAAGAGCCGATAGTGGAAGGATTATAATTGGAGAAAATACTAACATTCAAGATAACTCTATTGTACATGGTGATGAAGATGTCCGTATCGGAGATGGTGTAACTATGGGGCATCTTGTAATGTGCCACGCAAACATAATTGGAGATAATGTTTTGCTTGGAAATGCTTCAGTGATAAATGATGGCGTTGAAATAGGTAGTAATTGCCTCGTAGGGGCATCCTCTACCGTTGTTCCAAATATGGTTATACCTGATTTTTCTTTTGTATTAGGCACTCCAGCAAGGATTAAATCTAAAATATCAGACAATCATTTGGATATGGTAAAGCAAAACGCATTGAGTTATGTGAGAAGAACTAAATCATATAAAAAACAAGGAGGATTTGAATAATCACATTTTTGTTGGAGCTGATACCATCATTAGATCAAGGCATTGACGAATAATTTTTAAAATTGCTTTGCACAATAAAATTCTAGAAACAGATAATTCTATATTGTTTTCTTCTATTATTTTTTCTGATTGATAGTACGTATGAAATTCGGATGCTAATTCGTGAGTGTATCGTGTTATGTGATGAGGTTCTAATTCTTTAGCTATTTGATCAATAATTTCAGGAAATTCAATTAACTTCATGGCAATTGAGATTTCTTTTTCAGATAACAAATTGAGATCTGGTAATTTGTCTAAAGAAATATCTAATTGAGTAGCTTTTTCTATCAAATTTGTTAATCTAGCATGTGCATACTGGATGTAATAAACAGGATTGGTTGAATTTTGAATTTTTGCTGATTCTATATCAAACGTTAGTTGTGTATTTGGAGCTCTAGATAAAAAGAAGTATCTACAAGCGTCACTACCTACTTCAGATACAATATCATTCAGTGTTACATATTCTCCAGATCTTTTTGAGATTTTGACTAACTCGTTTCCTTTCTTTATTGTAACCATTTGAGAAATTTTGATTTCTAAATCTTCTTGATTTACTCCCAATGCTTCCATTGCTAGTTTTGTTCTTTTTATATGCCCCTGGTGATCGGCTCCCCAAATATTTATAACTTTATCGAAATTTCTTATATAAAATTTATTATAATGATTTGCTATGTCTGAAAAGAAATAAGTATGAGAAGAATCTTGCTTTATTAAAACATTATCTCTGTCATCACCAAGGTCTTCGGACAAAAACCAAGTTGCACCATCTTTATTGATTATTAAATTTGTTTGCTTTAATTTTTCAATAACTATATCAAGAGTATTTTCTTCAAATAATTTTGTTTCATGAAACCATTCATCGAAATATACATTTAATCGACTTAAATCTTCTTTAATATTAGACAACATTTCAGTTACTGCTAATTGTGTTATTTTTTGAATCAAATCTTCGGAATTCAATTCTAAATTGATCTGATTATTGATTTTATTTGCTAATAACTTAACATATTCACCTTTATACGAATCTGTCGAATCAATAATATGTTTATTTCTAAGACTTTGACTAATTTTATTTGATTTTAAAATTTCATTTAAAATACTTAGTCCAAATTTTAAAATTTGGTTACCAGCGTCATTAACATAATACTCATTTTTAACATCGTATCCATAAAAACTTAAAATTTTTGAAAGAGCACTTCCATAAACTGCTCCTCTTATATGGCCTACGTGTAGTGGTCCTGTTGGATTGGCGCTTACAAATTCTATTTGTATTTTCTGTTGTTTATTATTAAACAAATCAGAGAATGGATTTTCATTGAATGCTATATCTTTTAATATTTCAAAAATATCTTTCTTGTTTATTGAAAAATTTATATACCCTGGTTTTACTACTGTTATTTCACTTATATAATCAGGTTTTTCATTTATCAATTTTTCTGCCAAAATATTGGCGATTTCCAACTGATTTTTCTTTAGTGTTTTAGCTAATCTAAGAGGTAAACTTGTTCCGAAGTCAGAGTCTATTGAATTTGGTGATTTTTGAATTAGTAATCCATCTTTGTTAATTAAGCTAAGGTCTAAATTATTATAAGTATTTAGAAGTGTTTCCAGTACAAATATTTCTATTTTTTTGATGTACATTTATATATTAAATCTTATGAAATTTTTGTTGTTATCTAGTTTTTTAATCTTGCCAATTATAGTGGCTTTAGAATGTTTTAAATCTGTAAGTTCATTTATAACATTTGCGGCATCGGTGTGCTTTATGGTAAATAGTAATCCTCCAGAAGTTTGAGCATCACTTAAAATAATTTTACTTTTAGTATTTAAGTTTTTAAACTCATTGATATTCTTATTTAAATATTCAATATTTTTTTTAGTTCCTGTTGAAATATTGCTTTCTATAAACTCGTCTAGGTTATTTAATAACGGTATAGAGTTAACATTTATTTCGCATGAGATATTACTATTAATTGCGAGATTGTGGAGGTGCCCAAGCAATCCATAACCGGTTATGTCCACACATGAACTTGCGTTGTATTTTATCATTATGTTCTTTGCGTATTTATTGAGCATTGACATCGATTCTATAGATTCTTTAACTAATAAATGATTTGAATCAATATTTTCATTCATTATCAAATTATTTACTATTCCAGTGCCTAATGGCTTTGTTAATATGATTAATTCTTCTTCATTTGCTCCAGTATTAGAAACAATATTATTGCATTCTATAATCCCTATAGAAGCTATCCCATATTTTGGTTCAGAATCATAAATCGTGTGCCCGCCTATAATACTTAATCCTGCTTCATCGCACTTGGATTGGGAACCTTTAAAAATATCTTGTATTATTTCTATTGGGAATGTTTTTGGAAATGCTGCTATATTCAGTCCAATAATAGGATCAGCTCCCATAGCGTAGATATCACTCATAGAATTTGCGGCAACAATCTGTCCATATTCATATGGATCATCAACATTTGGTGGAAAAAAATCTACGGTGAGAACTAAGCATTTGCCATCATTTAATTTGTAGACAGCAGCATCATCTTTATCAGATGAATCGATTAGAATATTCGGATTTTTATTTTCCAAATTAAATAAACTCAAGATTTGACCTAAATCTTCAATAGAGAATTTAGAGCCTCAGCCGCCTGAGTTTGTATATTTTGTTAATTTAAATTGCTTCATTTTCGACATGTTATTAATATACCTATTTTTAAACTATATTAGGCTACAATAAGTTTGAATGCCAATAAAGGCTTTGGTATGTTATCTTTAATAATTTATTAATAATTGTATCTTAGAATAGTATGAAAAATGATTAAAATATGATTAAGCGCTTGTTAGATTTGACTTTTTTGATTACAGGATTTCTCCTTGTTATGCCGTTTTTTATTTTTTTGTTAATTTTTATTATAATTTTTATTATAATAGAAGATGGATTTCCAATTTTTTATACTCAAAATAGATACGGAGAAAATAAAAAACTATTCAAGTTATACAAATTTAGATCAATGATTAAAAATGCTGAATTAAAAACAGGCCCAATATGGGCTTCGAAAAATGATGATCCAAGATTGACTAAACATGGTAAATTTATGAGAAAGTATGCTATTGATGAAATCCCTCAATTATTTAATATACTTAAAGGTGATATTAGCTTTGTTGGCCCTAGGCCAGAAAGACCAGAATTGTACGATGTTTTTGTGATTAAGAATCCAAGATTTATTGATAGATTAAATTCACCACAGGGATTAACAGGATTAGCCCAGCTTTTAGGAAAATATGATACGTCTCCAAAAAATAAATTAAGATATGATTTAATCTATACAAGAAACCAATCTTTTCTATTTGATATGAAAATTATTTTTTTGTCAGTACTTGTTACATTTATTGGTAATTGGCAATCTGATTCTAGGAAGTGGATAAGAAAATTTATTTAAAATGTAATATGTTATGAATTCTATTTTAATCCAGTGCGATTTTGATAACACTTTGACTGAAGGAAATGTTAGTGAATTGATTCATGAAGAATTTGGGCCGTTTAATTGGGGAGAAATACATAGTAATTATAAGAACAAATTAATTTCAGTGGAAGAAAGTAATATATATTCTTTTAAGTATTTAAACATTTCAAATTCGAGATTAGATGAGTTTGTAAAATCAAATGTTAAATTCAGGCCCGGTTTTTTAGAGTTTTATAATTATACACTTGAAAATAATATTGATTTTAAAATAGTTAGTAGTGGTGTTGATTTCTATATTTATTCTGCGTTATCAATGTTGGGAATAGATATTAGTAATAATGATATCTATTCTGGAAAATCAAAATTTAATAATGAAGGAATCAAAATTCAATATTTTGATTTTGATAATAAGGAGATTAACGATAATTTCAAATATACTTATACTAGTTTGCATAGATCAAAATATGAAAAAATAATATATTTTGGAGATAGTCATACAGATTTAAAATCTTCACAGATTTGCGATGTGGTTTTTGCTACTGATAAATTAAGTCGGTTTTACATGGAAAACAAGCTTCCATATTTTCATTTTAATAATTTTTTTGATGTGCTAAAGATATTTAAAGATCAAGATTTAATAACCCCCGTCATCCCATAAATTTGATTTGGTAAATCAGAAACATAGTTTATTGTATCTTCAAAATTCACTTTGAATTTCGCTTGTCATTTCGAATGAAATTTTGTGAAGAGTTTTTTTAATATTAGTCTTAATAGTTTTTTCATTCTTTTTTTGTAAATTAAATTTAATCTTTTATAATTTATTTGCCTTATACCAATCTAATGTTTTTTGAAGACCGCTGTGAATATTATGTTTAATTTTATAATCAATTAAATTTTTTGCTTTATTGTTACTTAAATATCGTTTTTTAATTGTTTGAGGTTTTGATATGTCATATTGTATTTCCGGGTAAAAATCTTCTATTTCAAATAGTATTTCAAGAATTTCATTTATAGAATGATTTTGTGAAGTAGTTAAATTCATATCTAAAAATTGATCTTCTAATGTCGACGCATCAATTAACCCATCTATGAAATCATCTACATAAATAAAATCTCTACTATCTTCTCCATTCCCCCATATTTTAAATGGAATTTCTTTTTTGACGACACGTCTTATCAATGATGGAATTACATGTGATTCCTCCGGATGAAAATTATCATGAGGACCATATAAATTTGATGGTCTGATAATTAAACTTGAAAAGCCATTTTTAATTTTTGTACTATATGTTTTGCTTAACAATTCTGTATACCTTTTCATCCATCCTACTGGATAATAAACTTCTGGAGGGTTACCTTTGAATGAATATGATTCATCAATAACTTCTTCGATTTCGGGATATACAACTGAGCTGCTAAGGAATATAACTTTATTGACTTTGTATTTATAACAGTTTTCCAATATATATGAATTCATAACTAAATTTTGAGTTACTAAATCCATAGGCGAATTTATTATTACTGAAGCACCTTTTGTGTATGCTGCGCATATAAATACATAATCTTGATTTTTCATTAGACCTTTATATAAATCTGGTTTTGTTAAGTCTATTTTTTGCCATTTAATATTACTATCTTTAATTTTTGGTTCGTTTGTATGATACGTAGCAGTGATGTTTTGGCTTAACTCAATAAATCTTTTCAGAAGATTAGATCCTACAAATCCACTTCCTCCAAGGATGAGAATATTTTTATCATTAAATTTATTGCTCATTTTTATCTCTTTTTGAAATTATAGGATTTTTTATTGGCCAAGGGATATTTAATTTTATATCATTCCAATAAATTGTAAATTGAGATTCTCTATCGTATAAAGTTGATTGCTTGTAGTGAAAAATAGCTTCTTTTGAAGTAATGAGATGCCCATTTCCAAATTTAGGTGGGATTAGTATTTGATAGGGATTTGATGCATCCATTTCAAAAGAAATCCATTTTTGATACTCACTTGAATTACTATCCCAATTCACTACAACAAGAAAAAATTTACCAGACAAACATGAAACTAGTTTCCATGTTTTATTATCTCCATGAATTCCTCTTAAAACATTTTGTTTTGAAATAGAAATATCATCTTGAATAAAGTTTATCGCTATTCCATTTTCAGTGTATAGAGGTTTATTATATGTTTCCAAGTACGTACCTCTAAAGTCATTAAATATTGTTGCAGGTGTAATCTTTAAAACTTGTGATAATTTTGTTTTTTCTATATTAAATTTATTCATCTAAAAAATAGTTTTGTTTTTGTAAATAATCTTGTTTATTTTGTTTAAACCAATTAATTGTTTCTGTAAGACCGTCTAAAAGAGAAGTTTGAGGCATGAAATTTAATTCTTTTTTAGATTTATTTATATTCATAATTCTTTTTGGAGCACCTGATGGTTTCGACATGTCATATTCATAGTTGAAATCAAGAATTTTATTAAGTGTTTCAACTAATTCTTTTATAGTTATACCAATTCCACTTCCCAAATTATAATATGAAAAGTTATTTTTATTTAATAATGACAACAGTATTCCATAAGCTACATCTTTACTATATATAAAATCTCTGATAGCTTTCCCGTCACCCCATATTTGCACAGGATTATCTCCGCTTAAAATTTTATTTATTAATGAAGGTATTACCATTGCATTGTTAGGGTCAAAATTATCCCCAGGCCCATATACGTTTGCAGGCCTGACAATGGAAAAGGAATTTATATTATATTGGATGTTGTAAGCTTTGATTTGCATTTCAGCCATTCTTTTAGCCCAACCCGGGAATGAATCCATTGGTGGGTTTGGGTCAAATTCATCACTTTCCGTAAATATTTCATTTACACTATATGCTCCTATCGAGCTCGTAAAAATTATTTTATATAGTTTATTAATCCTACAAGCTTCTAAAAAATTTGTATTCATTAAAAGCATTGGAACAAAAAAACTAGCAGGTTTTTTGTTTGTCACATCAACGGACCCTTTAATGCCTGCAGTATGGATAGCTATATCGTAATCTTTGGTAATTTTTTTGCAAAAACTGAAATCAGTTAAATCTCCATATATATATTCGCAATTATTATTTAAATTTAATTTATCCATTGAAACAGATGTTATTTTGCAATTGAAATTTGAAAGTAAATCAACAACTTGCCTTCCTATTAGGCCTGTTCCACCGGTGACTATAATTTTTTTATTGGAAATTAAATTTGTTAACTCTTCATTAAAATTATATGTCATATTAATTTGTTGTGTATTAAATATTTAAGTATTAATCCTTGTCCAGACAACTGTACAAATTGATTGTTTGAAATTATCTTAAATAAATTAGATTGATTGATTTTTATTATCTCTGTTCTATCTTTTGGCAATGATTTTTTTATTATATTATTTGCAACAAAAAGATGTTGTACAGAATTAGTTCTATTCATCATCAATCTGCCTATTCCTAAATAAATTATTTCTTTGGATGTGTATCCTGTTTCTTCAAGCAATTCTCGCTTAGCAGCTTCTTCGGGAGTTTCATTGTTTTCAATGAAACCAGCTGGTAATTCCAAACTATAATCATCAAGACTTTCTCTAAATTGTTTAATTATAATAAATTCATTGGCTTTGGTTATTGGGAGTATTACAGAACTGTCAGGAATTTTTAATGTGTAATATTTCTTTTTTTCTTTAATGTAATGTTTACTAATTACTTCAAACCATTTATTTTTATAGACAGTTTTATTAAGTATTCCCATAGTTAAAGCGTTTGTGAATTTAAAATAATTGAGCTGCCAGTACTTTCGAACTCAAAGGAAACTTCAGCATATTTATTTAAAGCCTTACTTAATGATTTTTTATGAGATTCTGGAACTATAAACATAATAAATCCAGCTCCGCCTGCTCCTAATATTTTGCCTCCGTAAGCTCCATTATTAATAGCTGTTTCGTAAATTTCATTTATGAGATCATTCGATATTTCTTTGCCTAAAGATTTTTTGATTTTCCATGATTCATGAAGAAGTTTGCCGAATTCAGTGATGTCAGCTTTCTTTAATAAGGAAATTCCTTCATCTACAAAACTATTTAGTTCAGTTAACAAAGAATGATTAGAATCAAAATTTTTAACCATATCATATGTGACATCTGAAGAATTTCTACCTATTCTAGTCCCGGTATAATATAAAGCAATATTATTATTTAATAGCTTAACTGTTTCAGAAGATATATTTATTTTCTCTACGCTAATAGCCCCGTTTTGATTGAATATTATTTTATTAATTCCACCAAAAGATGCAGCAATTTGATCCTGAGAGCCAACTTGTTCATTTAATATGTCTTGTTCTAGTTCAATTGCTTTCAATGCTAATTCCATTTTATTTAATGGCCTTTCTACTAAAGTAGAAAGGGTATTAAATAGTCCTACACAAAATGACGAACTACTTCCTATTCCTGTTCTTGCTGGCAAATCACCACTGTGATATATTTCCAATCCTTTTTTTTCATCTAGAGCTAGTTGTTTTATGCCCTCTCTTACTGCGGGATGCAAAATGTCTTTGAATGAATATACATTTTCAATGTGTGTCCATATAACTCTATGGTAAATTTCGTTTAAATTTGTTGAGTATTTTGCCGTGATATAACAATATTTATTTATTGTTGACGATAATACACTACCACCATTTTTCAGATACCACTCTGGGTAATCTGTACCTCCTCCAAAAAAGGATATTCTATAGGGCGTTCTAGATACTATCATTTTATTTTTGCTCTGTGGTAATTGAGTAAGTCTAACAGAGTTTTTTCATAATTAATTTGAGGCTCCCAGCCTGTAAGTTTTTTGAATTTGTCTGTACTAGGTATTTGCAAAGTTACATCTGAAGGTCTTAATAAAGTGGGATCGGTTTCATATTCAATTGTTGATTCGGAATACTGAATTAGATTAGTTAAAATATCTTTGATTGTCACTGTTGCGTTTCCTCCTATGTTATAAACTTCCCCAGGAGGAGATTTTTCCATCATAACCCAATAAGCTTTAACTGCGTCTCTAACATCCATGATAGTTCTAATACTATTAAGATTACCAACTTTGATAGGATTTGGAATTAATTTTTTTTCAACTAACGCGATTTGTTTTGCAAACCAACTTTCCGCAAAAACGTCTCCTCTTCTTGGCCCAGTATGCGTGAACATTCTTGTTCTTACAATATGCATATCATATGATAAATAATATTGATAACCTAACATATCTTCTGCAACTTTAGAAACTGCGTAAGGGCTGGCTGGTCTAAATGGATTTGTTTCTTTAATAGGGACTTCGTCTTTTTTTACTTGCCCGTATACTTCAGACGAACTACAAATATGTATCTTAGGAGTTATGCCTACTAGTCTAATGGACTCTAGTAAATTTGCGGTACCAATTATGTTTGTATTTAGAGTTTCAGCAGGGGCAGTAAAACTGAATTGCACAAATGACTGAGCTGCTAAATGGAATACAAGATCAGGTTTTATAGCTTTTATAGCTTTTATCATTGAATTTAAATCATTTAAATCAGCAAGTTCTAATTTTATTTTTTCTTTAATATGATCAATGTTATCTAAAGGACTTCTCCATCTAGTTATTCCGTACAACTCAACTTCAGGCTTATTTTCAATTATATAATCTGCAAGATGACTTCCAACATTGCCGGTAATACCTGTTATTAAAACCTTCACTTTATCTCCGCAGATTGAATTTATTTTTCATTATAATAATCACCATGTTCTATTAATAGGGTAGATTTGGAGTCTTCTCGTTCATACGCATCTTTAAACATAGGAAAAATATCTTTTGAGTTATCAAGCATAACTACATTAATCTCTGAACACATGCTTTTAAATACTTCAGTATAATCCTGAGTGTGTTGCACACCTCCATCTAAAGGGTTTTTGGATCCTATAGATGTTCGTATAATGACCCTAGGTGTCATCCTATCTTTAGACATGTGTCGAATTTTATCTAAATGATTTATTAATTGATTGCAGGCTAGTATAAGAAAATCAAATCTTGGATAACATGTTATAGGAACAAAACCCTCCAATGCTAATCCTATTGACAATCCCATTTGTAAATCTTCGATGACTGGAGTTTCTAATTTTTTTTCATCTGGGATTGTTTTAAGAGTGTTAAAAATAGCGTTCCCACTGTATTTAACTGATTGGCCAAGAAAAATGGTATCATTTTTATTACCTAACCATTCCATAGAATAAATCAAAGATTCTAGATATTTCATTAAAATAGCACCCAATTCCCAGTACCATGATGAGGATAATCTCTTTCATATTGGTAATAAATAATATCTTTTGGAATATCTGTTTTGTTCATTCCCCACGCTTCTTTTGTAGGAGTATTAGTGCTTAATTTGTTGTCTTCAACAACAAATTCTAAAGGGAGATCGAAATTCCTTGAGAATTTATAGCTTTCATGAAATATTCCTGTTTCATATGTCATGTCACCAATGAAACACCAAACTTTATTCTTTTTTTGCTTTCTTTTAATTGCTTGAGCTACACCTGTAGCGATCGGTATTATTCCACCAACTATTGAAGACGAATAAAATTTTGGATTTATTGAATTAGTACTCATACTTCTACCAGATATAATGTCTTCTAGTAAAGTTTGTTTATCGATCCCATGTAGTAATGCATGATAGTGATTTCTCCAACTTGAAAAAACCCAATCATCTTCTGAGATGTAATTAAATATTTTAATAACTTGATCTTCATTACCCTTTGATAGATGAATAGGAGATTTTATTCCTCCATTTTCGTAATGTTTTTTCACTTCGTTTTCAAAACTTATAAGTTCTTCGGGGGTATGTTTTATAGTTCTAATTTCTTTTAAATGATTAGGTATTTGTAGTTTCATGATTTGTATATTATTTGTTCAACAAAATGAATTAATAAATGTTCAATTTTAAGCATTGATTCTTGAATATGTTGAGTATTATCGCTTTCAATATTGATTGTTAAAGATGCTAATTGATTTAAATTATTATTATTACCAGTTAGTGCAATAGATTTTATGCCCATCTTATTCGCTTGTTTTAGTGCTTTTAATATATTTTTGGATTTACCGCTAGTTGTTATTACTATTAATATATCATTTTCCATGCCTAAAGATTCGATTTGTCTCGAGAAAATAGTGTCAAAACTGAAGTCGTTGGAATGAGCAGTAATGAATGTACTATCTACACTAAGAGAAATAGCAGCCAGTCCTGATCTTAATAAATTGTTTGAAAATTTATTAGTAAACTCTGCAGCCAAATGGCTTGCATCTGATGAACTTCCTCCATTTCCACATATCATAATCTTATTGTTTGATTTTAGTGATTTAGATAATAAGAAGGATGCTTCAATTATTTTTTCATCCGAAATATCAATTGTTTTTAAAGATACAGAATTTGATTCTTTTATATATTTGCTTATTTGATCTTTCATTGTTTTTTTATTCATATCAATTTATTATTTTATCAAAATTTGACTTGGTATACTCGTAAGATTGTGGATTACCTATATCAAAAAAATCGAAATCATATATTAATCCCATTGATTTATGATTTTTTATAAATTCCGGAGCTATATCCTTTTCAAAGGATATAGGATAATTATTGTGGTTTTTATACTTCATGATTGTGTTTTTATTTACAATTCTCAACCCTGCATCAATTAATTTGCATTTACTATTAGAATTACCCATTTCATGCGAAACAATCTGACCGTTACTTTTCACGCATATTCCGCCATAATCAGTGTTTTGTGAATCTAATTTTTTCAAAGAGTAAGTTAAATCATTTTGATTTTGAATGTGAGTAGTATATAATTTTTTTATAGGTATATTGAACATAGAATCTCCATTCATGAAAATGAAATTATCGTTGTTAATCATATCTAATATATTGATTAATGCTCCACCTGTTCCAAGTTGTTCTTTTTCTACAAAGAAATTTATATCTATATTTTTAAATTCATAATTATCAATAGCGTTTAAAATTAATTCATGCTTTATCCCAAGACAGAGAATTATTTTTTTGATTTTATTTTTTTGAAGTTGTTTGATTAACCAATATAAGAATGGTTTCCCATTTATTTCTAATATTATTTTAGGAATTCTATTATTTATATTTTGCATTCTTGTTCCTTGCCCACCGGCTAAAATTACAGCTTCCATATTGTTTATTCCCACTCTGATATACAATAAAAGTTGGCTTTTGTATTATTGGGAACCCCGGTCCCGAAATAATCCCCTGGTATGATTTCAAATGAGCCAACATTGTTTATAACGTCAGCTGCTCCGCTATTTATTATGGCTTCTATATTAATTGAATATATCCCTTCTCCTAATGGAATATGTGGTATTTTACAAACTACGTGTCCTTCTTTGTTAATTAATTTATGTATATATCCGGACACTTCGTTATTGAGGTTTAAAACTTCAGTTTGAGTACTGTTATGAATAGAAATTTTTACTTGCAAATTTGATTTCAGCAGATTTTGATCCTTTAATGAATATTTTAATTTAATTATCAAATCATCTCCAACATTAAATGAAGAAGATTTAATATTATTTTGGTTCATCATTATTAGTTTTGAAAATTGAAAAGAAGAATTAGTATCTCTATTGATAGAGGTTAAATCGATTTGAGACTCACTGATATTATTTATTGTTTCAAGATATTGATTCACAATTTGTAAAGGATTTCCATCTCCTTTTATTTCACCATCATCTATCCAAATCACTCTGTCACATAATGAAATGATTGATTCTAAATTATGGCTAACAAATAATACTGTTCTTCCGCTTTTTGCAACATCATCCATTTTACCTAAACATTTTTTTTGAAAACTTGCGTCACCTACAGCTAAAACTTCGTCAATTATTAGAATTTCAGGCTCAAGGTGAGCAGCGACGGAAAAAGCCAGCCTTACTCTCATTCCACTTGAATACCTCTTAATTGGA
This sequence comes from Dehalococcoidia bacterium, assembly GCA_029936815.1. GTDB lineage: Bacteria > Chloroflexota > Dehalococcoidia > Lucifugimonadales. The sequence continues at coordinate 97,516 of JAPYRX010000005.1, read as the reverse complement.
GTATCAATAAATTTGGCAACTCCAGAGAATGCAATAATTTCATCATACTTTTGATCAATTTCAGATTTACTCATTCCTAAAATAGATCCGTTTAGATATACATTTTCTCTGCCTGACAATTCTTGATGAAATCCTGTCCCAACTTCTATCAAACTAGCTACCCTACCTTTTATAATTGCGGTACCATTTGTTGGCTTAGTAATTCTAGATAATATTTTTAACAATGTACTTTTACCCGATCCGTTTTTTCCAATGATCCCAATTTTTTCATTATTTTTAATCTTTAAATTGATTTTATTTAATGCCCATATATAACTTTCCAACTCATAGTCACTATTTTGGGCGGAAGATAAATTTCTAAGTTCTTTTAAATTTCTTACAGGCTTATATAAAAAATCTATAACTGTCCCAACCAATGTGTCTGGTCTGGCATTTTGCTTTCTTATTGGATATCTTTTTGAAATATTTTCAGTTTTGATTAAATAATTATTCATACTACATCTGCAAAAATTCTTTCTGTTTTGGAAAAATATATTATGGCTATTATTAAACAAATAGAGCTAGTAATAAAACTAACTGAAGTCATTTCAATATTTATATTCCCTGTATCTAAAAATATATTCCTAAATCCTTCTATTACGGTAACCATTGGGTTTAATGCATATATGAGTTGATATTTTTCAGGAATCATATTTACGCTATATGCTACTGGAGTCGCATACATAAATAATTGAACCCCAAAAGGTAGGGCGTATTTAATATCTCTGTATTGTATAGCCATTGTTCCCAATATTAATCCAAATCCTAATGAAGCAATAAACATTAATAAAATATAAAAAAATATTGTTACGATTTTTTCATCCGGATAATAAGAATAATATATTAGAAGGATTATTAGAATCATGAATGAAATAATAAAATCAATAAATTTCCCTATTATTGCTGATAAAGGTATCATAATTCTTGGAATATATATGTTAGTAATTAAAGACAAATTGCCTGATAAACTGTTTGCAGAATCTGCCATAGAATTAGAAAAAAAAGTCCAAGGGACAAGAGCAGTAAAACTAAATATTTGATAAGGGATACCTTCAGAATCTATTTTTACTAATTTTCCAAATATAACTGTAAATACTAGCATGAAGAAAAGAGGCTGTATGATCGCCCAACCTACTCCTATTATTGATTGCGCATACCTTGCTTTTATGTCTTTGAGAATTAAAAAATACAATAGGTCTTTATATTCTAAAATTTCTTTGAAATTTAAAAAATATTTTGAATGAGGGGTGATAATTTTAATATTATTTTTTGATGAAATATTATCCATTTTTCATATGTTATTTATAATTTGTAAATATTGACATCATTACCTACAAAATTTCTGAGCGCATTTCGGGTATCGAAAATGAAATTAAAATTTTGCGTTATTTCAGCCCAATTATAAGACGAATGATCTGTGACTATTATGCCCAATACGTTGTTATAGTTAGTGTCTTCTAAAGATTCTGAATAATATGTTTTACTACCTATTTCGATTTTATTTATGTAAGGGTCATGATAAGTAAATGGTATTTTCTGATCACTAAGTAGTTGCATGATATCAATAGCAGGGGATTCTCTAATATCTGAAACATCTTTTTTATATGTTGCGCCTATAATTTTTAGTTCGTTTTTCAAATTATTTATACTTATTATTTCTTTCGCTCTATCTATTACATATTGAGGCATGGAGAAATTAATTTCTTCTGATAATTTTATATATTTAGATTCTGAATTTAGAGTTTCTAATTTCCATTCTAAATATCTTGGATCAACAGGGATACAATGTCCACCAAGCCCTGGTCCTGGATAAAATGGCATGTATCCATATGGTTTGGTTTTTGCAGCTTCAATTATTTCCCATATATCTAAATTTAATTGTTTACATAAAATTGCCATTTCATTAATTAGCCCAATATTTGCAGCCCTGAATGTGTTTTCTAATAATTTTGTCATTTCTGCAGCACGTGTTGAAGATACTTTTATTACCTTTTCACTAACACAGTTATACAACTTTTCTCCTAAAATCCCACAATCTTCAGTAATACCGCCTACAACTTTAGGAGTATTTTTTAAATCCCACTCTTTTTGGCCAGGATCAATTCTTTCCGGGGAAAATACAAGATTAAAATCTTTACCTATTTTCAGGTCGGATTTTTTTGATAATATTGGAAGAATTATCTCCTCTGTTGCTCCCGGATACACTGTGCTTTCTAAAGAAATTAATTTATTAGATATATCAAATTTTGCGATTTCTTCAGCGACTGCAACAATATAGGATATGTCTGGATCTTTAGTTTTATTTAATGGAGTAGGAACGCATATAATTATCACATCACTAGATGTTAATCGAGAGAAATCAGATGAAAAATCTATATTGTTACTTTGAATCACATTTTGTAAAAAAGTGCTTTCTATATCTGATATGTAAGAGATTTTGTTGTTTAAATCATTTATTTTTGTTTGATCTATATCAATTCCGGATACTTTGAATCCGGATATAGCAAAAGAAAGTGATAAAGGAAGGCCTATATAGCCTAAACCTATGACACAAATTTTTGCTTTTTTATTATTTAGTTTGTTAATTAATTTATTATTCATCTTTAGGTTTTTATTAATTAAAGATTATTATCATTAATTATGTGAAAAAATAATATAGGTATATTGTTTAGAAACTGTTAACTTTTTGTAATTAAATTTTGAACTATTCTATTTCTCCCGCTTTAGAGCGACAATTTCAGAAGACAAATTGAATAATTTTGGAACTTGAAATATACAAACCTACTGCCTATAGATTAGAATCTGTTATTCCAAGATTAACTAAAGGAAGTATTATAGGATTTGGCGAGTTAAATGATCATTATTCCGTGCGAAAGATTGGCTGTAATTGAAAAAATCGAATTAAATAATATAAAATTAAGAAGATATAGATTTGCTTCTTGTGTATCATGTTTTGTATTTGGTTAATAGTTTCAATCTTGTAATTTTATCGAAGAAATAAATTCCAAATTATCTAAAAACCATTTTCCTGTCTCATTAATACCCATTTCAATATTGTATTCAGGATGCCAATTTAATTGAGTTTGAATTTTAGAAATATCTGCCAAGCTGTGCTCTATATCCGATGGATCTCGTGCAATATTTTGTATTTTTGCTTTTTTATTTAGATATTTCTCCAAAGTTTGCACTAATTTATTGACTGTAATAGCACTGCCACCCCCAACGTTATATATTTCATAACCTAGAATTTTGGTCGATTTAATTAGGGCTTCTGCAACATCTGCAACATAAGTAAAATCTCTAGTTTGATTGCCATCTCCAAATATTGTGATTGGTGTATCATTTATAATTGATTTTAAAAATTTGAATATGACCATGTCCGGTCTTCCAAGGGGACCGTAAACTGTGAAAAATCTTAATATAGCTACATTAATATCAAAATGATAATTGTAAGTAAAGGCTAATAATTCAGCAGAAATTTTACTTGCTGCATACGGAGATAATGGGAATGAGGTTGTGTCAGATTCTTTCGTGGGAATACTTTTATTATCCCCGTAAACACTAGAGGTAGATGCTAATGAGAAGTTTTTTATATTTGCTATCTTACATAATTCTAAAAGGTTTAAAGTTGAATTTACATTGTTGTCTTGATAAGACCAAGGATCAGTAATACTAGTTCTGACACCAGCAAAAGCTGCAAGATGTATTATGGAACTAATATTTGGCAATGAATTTTGCAAATCCAATACATCTTTTTTATTTGTTAGATCAATCTTTTTGATTTCAAATTTGTCAAATTGTTCAAGTGATTTTATTCTCTCATTTTTAAGTTTGATGTCATAAAAATCATTAATATTATCTATTCCTATGACGTTATTACCAGATTCCAGAATTTTTTTTGCAGTATGATAGCCTATAAAACCTGCTGCTCCTGTAACTATAAAATTCATTCTTTACCTTTTAAATGGTTAATTATTTTATTCTAATCTTTATATATAATGATTTAAATATATATTGTTAAAAAGTTAAAAAAATAGTAATTGTTTTATATGAATATAAAAAAAGTTATCAATTTTGTTCCTAATTTTAATTTTGGTGGAGTGGAAAACTCAAATATTAATCTCAATCGGGAGTTAAGAAATTTAGGCTTTGATACTGAATTGTTAACAAATAATATCATTGATTCGAAATTCGTAGTTGATGAAAACACTGAAATAAAATCACTTGATAGATCAAAAATGTTGTTTTCTGTTCTTGATTTAATAAATTACATCAAATTAAAAAAACCTGACTTAATAATTTGTTCACAATTTTATGCGAATATTATAATGATCATTTGTTGTTTTCTCTCAAGATATAAAAACAAGTTGGTGATTTGTGAAAGGGTTCCAGTATATGAGAACTTAAAAAACATCTCTTATTTTAAAAGGCAAATATTAAAATTTCTTATAAAAAAATTATATCCTAAGGCACATTGTGTAGTAGTAAATTCTAAAGGAACAAAAATAGAATTGAACAAATTAGTTGCTAATATAAAAACTAAAGTTATTTATAATCCGGTTTTGAATGAACATATAGATATTTTGTCAAATGAAGAGATTGAAGACTTCAATTTTCAAAATAATTATATTTATCTAATAACAGTTTCTAGAATTTCGTATGAAAAAAACATAGAAGAGATGGTAAAAATTATTTCAAGAATAAATTGTAATATAAAATTTAAACTTTTAATTATCGGTGATGGACCTAGGCTTGATTGTGTAAAACAAACAGTTAGCAAATTAAATTTAGACGAAAAAATTATCTTTTTAGGATTCAAATCAAATCCTTATAAATATCTGAAATATTGTGATATGTATTTATCCACCTCTAAATTTGAAGGTATGGGTAATAGCTTGGTTGAAGCTTTACATTTTGGATTAAACATTGTTTCATATGACTCACCTGGTGGAATATCAGAAATTCTTGGCCATGGGAAATATGGCCATTTGATTGAACATAGAAATACAGATGATTTTGTTACGTTTTTAAATTCTAATATTTGCAGGAAAAATATTAGAAAAAACAAATCTCTCAACAATCATTTGCAGATGTTTTATTCAGATGTATTTATTCAAAATTTTGTAAAATTAATGAATGAAATATCAGATGAATAATAATAAAATAATTTCTTTTATATCCCCTCAATATGGAACTGTTGGGACAGATGTAAATTATTATAAATTAGCAAAAGATTTGTCAGCTCGTGGAAATAAAATCAAATTGCTTGTTGTTGGAGATGAATGGGCATTGATAAATAAAACTAAAAACATTGAAGTAGTGAATTTGCTAAACAGAAATATATTTAATTTTTTGAAAAATAAATATATTCATTGGAAAATAACTCTTTTTATTGCAATTCTATTTTCTTTTTTACCTTTTATTTCTTATGTTATGAAAACTAAAAATAGTACTTACTTACTAGGACTAATACCCATATTCCCAATGTTTGTATTTTCTATTTTAAGAATAAAAAATAGAATTGTATTTTCTATACAAGGACTCCCTAGATCTTTTGTATTTGGAATGAATTTATATTTTGCACAGTTTGTGAGAAATATAAAATTAGTAATTCCTAATGAAAGTATGAATGATTACATAAATGATCGATACAAGATTCCAAATAAAATAAATTTTGAAGTCATTAGTAATTCAGTTCTAGATAAAACACTAATTGAACAAAGTAATGAAAGAGTTGAAGAGAAATTATTTGTTGATTCTAATCTTAAAATTATAACAGCCGTAGGCAGATTAACTTACCAAAAAAATTTTGACAATTTAATTAGAGCTTTTGAAAAAGTTTCCAAATCTAATTCTAATGCGAGGCTTGTAATAATTGGAGAAGGGGAAGAATATGATACTCTAAATAATATGGTAAACGATTTAAATTTGAAAGGATTAGTTGAATTTTTGGGTTATAAAAATAATCCATATAAATATATCAAAAATAGCGACTTGTTTGTAATGTCTTCAAGATGGGAAGGCCCTGGGCATGTTTTGATCGAAGCTATGGGCGTTGGATGCCCTGTAATCACTACTAATTGTTATTCAGGACCGGCAGATACAGTTCAAAATGGGGAATATGGCATATTAGTAGATATTGAAGATAGCAATCTACTATCTGAATCAATCATTTACGCGTTGGATAATAATGATGAAATGATATTCAAATTAAATAAATCCAAATCATACTTGCAACGTTTTCATACTAAAAATGTTGCGACTAAATATTTAAAATTATTTAATTCTTAAAAAGTGAATTCTTGGATATATCTTTTTTAATACCAACTAAAAACAGACCAAATGATTTGGATTTAAATCTTAATTCCATAAATAAATTGAATATTATAAATATAGATTATGAAATTATAGTTTTAGATGATGGTTCGAGTGTTAATTATAATAAAATCATTTCAAAATATAAATTTGTAAAGTATTACAAAAACAAATGTTCTATAGGCATATCCAAGGCAAGAAATAAATTGGCTTACTTAGCTAAGGGTAAATATTTGATATTCATTGATGACGATGTAACTTTAGATAAAGATATAAATTTAGATGTTCTATCTCAACTTTTTGAAACTGATAATAAATTAGGATTGATTGCTTTTAATATTACTGCATTGTTTGGTTCCGATGTTTATTCTGAACAATGTAAGAGCAATTCACCTTCGAATGTTCAAAAAGAGATTAAACAAATTCCTTTTAAAAAATATCAATTGTTTTTTTCATCCATACTTTCAGAAAATGTCAATTATGTTTCCTATTTTATTGGAGCAGCTTTTGCATGTAAAAAATCTATATTCGATAAACGTATCACATTTGACGAATTGTTTTTTTGGGGAAATGAAGAGCTTGATTTTTCTTATAATCTTATTAAAAATGAATACAAACTTATGTTTCATCCTGCATTTAAAGCAAATCATTACCCTGGACGATCTGTGATTGATAAAAACGATAAAAAAATTAATTCATTAAATTTATTTATTTCTAATCGTATTTTAACGGCATACAAATTCTTACCTTTTATCAATGCTTTTTTATATATTACTATATGGACAACTTATTATTTAATATTGTCTATTTTTAAACTTAGATTTGGTGATTGGATTTTTGGAGTCAAAATGGGTATTAGAAAAATAAATCTCTCGAACAGATATCCGCTTTCAAAAAAAAATATGGCTTATTTAAAGAAAAACTTTGGAAGAATTTATTATTAAATTGGTATTAATTTTATGAGTGAAAAAACATCTTTTGTTTCTATATTGATCCCTTGTTTTAATGAATCAGATTATATTGAACAAACTTTAAATAGTTTACTTGATAACTCTTACCCTAAAAATTTTTATGAAATTATAATAATTGACGGTGGCAGTACAGATGGAACAAAAACAATAGTTGGAAATATAATCAAAATTAATAAAAATATAAAAATTATTGACAATCCAAAAAAAATTCAATCTGCTGGATTGAATATTGGAATCAAGAAATCTAGAGGCAGTATACTTATCAGAGCTGATGCCCATGCTATATATGATAAACATTTCATACGTGAATCTGTTAAGTTACTAACCAGTAATAGTTTTCAAAATGTTGGCCCCTTTCAAAAATCTGTAGGAGTAGGTATATTAAGTCAATCTATATCAATGGCTATGAATTCATTTTTTGGACTAGGTAATGCAAAATATCGATTGTCAGATAATTATATTGAAAAGGTAAAATCAGTATGGCTTGGAGCTTGGTTCAAAGAAAAACTAATTGAAATAAACGGATTTGATGAGTCGTTAAAAATTGCTGAAGATTTTGATTTGAATTATAGATTAAGAATTGATGGTGGAGAAATAGTAGCTTCAAACAAGATTAAAGCTACCTATATTGTTAGAAAATCTATAAAAGATCTTTTCGTTCAGTTTTATAAGTATGGTTTTTGGAAGACTAAATTTTTATTGAATTACCCTAAAGAAATACAGATAAGATGGGTTGCTCCCCCGATATTAGTGATCTCATTAATTTGTACAGTAATCATGTCGTTTTCATATAATCACATGTTGTTTTTCCCTTTACTTTATACAGCATTTTTATCTATTGGAGTGCTAATCAATTTCGATATTAAAAAAATTTTAAGCTCATTGCTTTTGATTATTATTTACCCAACTCTTCATTTTTCTTGGGGCATTGGTTTTCTGATTGGATTGATATATTGGAATTTAGTTAAAACAGACAAAAATATTAAATAAAAACATATACTCATATGTTTGCTAGTTTCTATAGGTTGAATCATTTCAATTTATAAACTAAAATTAATCAAAATTTAAAGACGATTTCATAAAAATCTGATCAGTGCTTGGAGAAGTTATGACTACTAAAACATCAAAATCAAAATCTACTACTACTAAAAAAGACAATGTATTATTAGAGGTTAATAATTTAACTACACATTTTTTCACTCAAGATGGAGTGGTTAAAGCAGTAGATGGTATTTCTTATAATGTTCATGAAGGTGAAGTAGTAGGAATTGTTGGAGAAAGTGGTTGTGGAAAGAGTGTAGGGGCTATGTCAGTTATGAAAATCATTCCTAATCCTCCAGGAAGAATCGTAGATGGATCCGTAACTTTCGAGGGTGAAAACCTTGTAGATTTAGACGAATCAGCAATGAGAAAGATTAGAGGAAACCGAATAGCAATGGTTTTCCAAGAACCGATGACATCATTAAACCCTGTTCTAACTGTTGGTCGCCAATTGACTGAGACCTTAGAGCTTCACCAAGGTTTAAGAGGAGATGAACTGATAGATAAAGCAGAAGAATTACTAGCTAGAGTAGGAATTCCTGATCCTAGAGGAAGATTGAGTGATTATCCTCATCAATTTAGTGGTGGAATGAGACAAAGAGTAATGATTGCGATTGCATTGAGTTGTGATCCTAAATTGATTATAGCTGATGAACCTACAACAGCTTTGGATGTAACCATTCAGGCTCAAATTTTAGAATTGATGCAAGGATTGGCAAAAGATTATGGAACTGCTTTAATTATTATTACCCATAATTTAGGAGTGGTTGCAAGGTATGCAGACAGAGTTATTGTCATGTACGCAGGTAAAATTATTGAAGAAGGATCTGCGGAAGAAATTTTTCATAATCCAATGCATGCATATACGCGAGGGCTTTTAGCATCGGTTCCAAGACTAGATGCAACTGATCATGTAAGATTACAAACTATTGAAGGACTACCTCCGGATTTGATAGCTCCTCCGCCCGGATGTGGATTTGCCCCGAGATGTCAGAAAAAAGTATGCAAATGTCCTGAAACTCCACCAGCAATTGTAGAAATAAAAAAAGGTCACTACATTGCTGATTGTAAATGTTGTATGACTAAATAAATTGATAAATTAAATTTAAGAGGTAAATTAAATGACTACAAAAACAAAAAAAACAACTAAAAACAAAAAAGAAGAAACTGATATTTTAGTTAATGTAGAAAATTTAAAAATGTATTTCCCTGTAACATCCGGTGTTATTATACAAAAGGAAATTGGCCAGGTTAAAGCTGTAGACAATCTTAGCTTTTTTGTTCGAAAAGGTGAAACTCTAGGATTAGTCGGTGAGAGCGGATGTGGTAAAACAACCACAGGTAGAGCTGTACTCCAATTATACGAACCTACAGCAGGCAAAGTTCAATTTAATGGAATCGAATTAACTGAATTGAATGCTAATGAAATGAGAGCTATGAGAAAAGAAGTTCAGATTATATTTCAGGATCCTTATGGTTCGCTTAATCCAAGAATGTCAGCAGGAGATATTATTGGAGAACCTTTAAAAGTACATAAATTAGTTGACAACAAAGTTCAATACAGAGAAAAAGTGGCTGAATTATTATCCATTGTGGGCTTAAGCCCCTATATGGCTGACAGGTATCCACATGAATTTAGTGGTGGTCAAAGACAAAGAATAGGTATAGCAAGAGCCTTAGCTGTCAATCCCAGTTTTGTTGTTTGTGACGAACCGGTTTCTGCGTTAGATGTATCAATTCAAGCGCAGGTTGTAAATCTTCTAGAAGATTTACAAGCTAAATTTGGACTGACATATTTATTTATAGCTCACGACTTGTCAGTTGTGAAGCATATTAGTGATAGAATTGCAGTTATGTATCTTGGACACATCGTTGAAATTGCTCCGGCTAACGAACTGTATTTTAATCCGATTCATGGATATACAAGAGCTCTATTATCAGCTATCCCGATTCCAGATCCTACTATCGAAAAAACAAGAGAAAGAATTATATTAGAAGGAGATGTTCCTAGCCCCCTCAATCCTCCAGCAGGATGTGTATTTCAACCTAGATGTACTAAAAAAGATAAATGCAAATGTTCTGAAACTACTCCAGTACTTATAGAAGTTTCACCAGAACATTGGGTAGCAAATTGCGAATGTTGTATGTCAAAATAATTTCTGAAATTAGTATGGCAGAAATTTATATTAGCGTAAAAATAATTTAATTTATTTTTATCAATACTTCTTACGATTTTTTAAAATATGTCTTTTAAATTTATTCTATAAGGATTTTGAATTCCTTATACTAATATCCGATATTCTTATGAAAGTTGGAGCTGAGGAGGCTCGAACTCCTGACCTCTTCAATGCCATTGAAGCGCTCTCCCAACTGAGCTACAGCCCCATATATTAATTGTTTTTAAATATATCTATAATATATTTAAAGTTTATTTTTTTTACTATATCATTTATACCATGCTAGCAGGAATAATTATTTGGACTGAAAATTTAATAGAAATGAGTGAATTTTATTCATTAATTTTAGATGTTAATCCAAGTAATACAAATAAATCCCATGTTTCATTTCATTTTAATGATTTAAAACTTATAATTGGCACACATGATAAGGTAGAAGGAAAAGCAAAAGATAAATATAGAAAAATGATTAACTTTTCTGTAAGTGATATACAAAAATCTTATCAAAAATTATTATCACTCAATGTTGAAATTATAAAATCTCCTTATAAGGAAAATTGGGGAGGATATATTTGTACTTTTGAAGATTATGATGAAAATATTATCCAATTTATACAAAGTGCTTGATATGTATAATATTTCCGACTTTATTGTAGGAATACGAAATAATTATACAATTCATAGAATTTTATTGGGGCTAAAGCTTTAAGAATTTATATTCTGTAAAGGCATAACATTAGATAATGGCGGAGAATACAAATCAAGTTACGAAGATAATTGGAATATTGATAAAAACTTACTTTTCCATATCGATATTGATGGGACTCCAGATATAAAAGTTGATGTTAATTTTTTACCTTTTATAAACGACTCTATTTCTAACTTTGGATTAGAGTTAATAGAATCCCCACATAATGCAGTTAATGACTGTTTTAGAGTGCTTAAAACTGATGGTAACCTTGTTGGCTATGTTCCTTTTTTGTTTCCAATTCATAATTAACCCATTGATTACTGGAGATTTAGTAGATCTGCTTTATCCAATATGTTAACTAAAGCTGGATTTAAAAATATTATTATTGAACCTCTAGGCGAAAGGTTTATCGTTTTGTATGACGTAATACTACCAAAAAAGATGTTTATTATTAGAATTTTTCTTTCATCTATTTCTATTCTATTAAACTTTTTATACGAAAAATTTCATAGCTCAAAATATAATAAAGAGATGTATCCGAGCGGATATTTTTTTATTGCTAAAAAATAGTATAAAAAAATTATCTTTTAGAAAATTGTTTAGCTTTTCTAGCTTTAACCAAGCCATATTTTTTACTTTCTTTGATACGACTATCTCTTGTTAGTAACCCAGCATCTTTAAGCGCAGGTCTGCTTGCTGGGTTTTGTTTTATTAACGCTCTTGCTATAGCTAATCTTATTGCGCCAGATTGGCCAGCGAACCCTCCTCCACTTACTTTTATATCTATATTATTCTTTTTGGATTTGTTAATTAAATTTAAAGGCTGTTTAATATAGTCGACCCATTCAGGGACAGTGAAAATTTCATCAATAGGTTTGCTATTCACTGTTATATTTCCATTTGTTTCATATAGTCGAACCTGAGCAACCGCCCCTTTTCTTCTTCCTATTGCATAATGATATAGATTTTCTTGTTGTCCCATTTATATTCCTACTTAACTTAATTGAGCATTGTGCGGGTGTTTATTCCCGGCATATATTTTCAATCTTTTTATTAACTTGTCAGATAATTTATTTTTTGGCAACATTCCTTTTACAGAATTTCTTAGGAGCTTTTCAGGATTTGATTCAAGAATTTCTCCCAGTATTTCTGTTTTCAATCCGCCCTGATAACCACTGTAAGAGTAAAATTCTTTTCCTTTTAATTTGTTCCCGGTAACTTTGATTTTACTTGCATTTGTTATTATTACAAAATTTGGACTTAATTGGTGCGGTACATAGTCTGGCCTATCTTTACCTTGGAGATATTTTGCAATAGATGTACTTAATCTTCCCAAAGTTTCACCTTCAGCGTTTATATGTATCCAAATTTCTTTTGTTTCGTTTTTATTCATTATCCAATCATTTTTTTAAAAAGAAAAACCATAATATTCTACTAAAGTTAGGCATAAACCTCTAGGAGAGACATTGTGTTTTATAATTGATTTTACCTTATTTTTGCCATCTAGAAGTGATTTAAGTTCATTTATGTCTAATTTATTCCTGCCAATTTGCAATATGTAACCAATCATAAAACGAATTTGATGCCTTAAAAAACTTGATCCTTTGAATTTGAATATTAAAATTTCATTTTCTCTATGAACCGAAACTGAATACAAATCACGAATACAATTATCTATAATATTTTCACTTTTACAAAAATTTTTAAAATCATGCCTTCCTTCTAGAATCTTTATGGCTCTCTTAATTTTAAAAAGATTCAATTTATAAGGGTAATGATATTCATAATTTCTAGTAAATACATTTTTCACCTTTGCTTGCGAAATGTGGTATTCATACGTTCTAGAAATCGCATCTTTTCTCGGATGAAATGATGGCGGTACTTTTTTTATGTTATTTACTAAAATATCATTTGGTAGATATGCATTAATTGCATTTTCTAATTTTAATTTAGAATGATTCCATTTTATTTCAAATGCTATTACTTGATGAGTTGCGTGAACTCCTGAGTCGGTTCGCCCAGCATATTCTATATTTATTTTTCCATTATTTATTTTATATAATGAATTCTCAATTTTTTCTTGAATGGTATGTTCATTTATTTGAGATTGGAATCCTTTATATAAAGTCCCATCATATTGGCAAGTTAGAGCATATTTGTTATTTGCTGCTACCATTTGTATTAGAATCGGTTTTATTTTCAGCGGTTTCTGAATTTGATTCTTGGTTAGATATAGTAGATTCTTTTACTAATTCAACTCTAGCTAACTCAGCTCCATCACCTTTTCTATAAAATGATTTGAATTTAGATTTAGTATTAGAGCTAGGTATTCTGATAATTCTTGTATATCCACCTTCTCTATCTTTATATCTTAACCCAACATCTTCAAACAATTTTTTATAAGCATCAGATTGTCCTAATTTAGATATTATTTGCCTTCTATTGTGTACAGTATCTTCTTTTGCCCTAGTAATTATTTTTTCAGCGTATCTTTTTAATTCTTTAGCTCTAGCCAAAGTTGTTTCTACTGATTCATATAATATTAAATCTTTGCTTAAATTTTTAAGCATACTTAATCTATGCCCAGTGCTTCTTGATAATCTATTTCCTTTAAGTTTATGTCTCATTTTATTTAATTATTTGCATCCTCGTTTGTTTCATTTACTGATGATTCGATATCTTCTTCTTCAAGATTTTCTTCTTCAAGAGCCCAAACAAATCCTTCTGGAAGGAATCCCATTGTACTGAATTTATCATTTAATTCGTTAAAAGATTTAACTCCGAAGTTACGGATTTTAAGTAAGTCAGCTCTTTGAGTTTCTATGATTTGACCTACTGTATCTAAACTAGCTCGTTTAAGACAATTTAAAGTACGTGATGACAAATCTAATTGCTCAATTGTAGTATTGTATTGCTCAGGAGTTAATTGTCTCCATATTTCAGATTCGTTATCTTTTTCATCTTGGTTTTCTTCTGTGGCTTTGCTTATAATCATGTATTGGTTTAATAACACACTAGCAGCTTCTTTTATGGAGTCAATTGCATTTTTTGTTGAATCAGTCCATACTTCTATGAGTAAATTTTCTAATTCTCCGGGGTCTGAATGTGAAGTTTTTTCAATTGAATAATTTACTTTTCTAATAGGGCTAAATATAGCATCCACAGGTAGTATCCCTATTGTAGTTTCTTTTTCTTCAATGTTTTTTACTCTATATCCAATTCCCCGTTCAATATTAAATTCCACTGATAGTTTTGCTTTTTTTGAATCTAAAGTTGCCAAATGTAATTCGGGGTTTACTATTTCAAAATCTGAAGAAGCCATTATATCGGCTGCAGAAACTTTCCCTTCACCTTCTACTTCTAATCGTAGTTTTCCGGATCTATCTGATTTTGATTTTATTCTAATTGATTTGAAATTTAAAAGTAGTTCCTCAACACTTTCTTTAATTTCATCTATAGTAGAATATTCATGCAATATTCCTTCGATTTTTACCCATGTTATAGCTGTTCCTACTATTGAACTATATAAAACTCTTCTTAAAGAATTCCCTATAGTGATACCTTGGCCTCCAGGAAGAGGTCCAAATGTGAACTTTCCGTAGTCATCATTTAATACTTCAGTTATTATTTTAGAATTTATTTTTTCTAAAATAATATCTGATTCTGGCTCAAGTTCTGGAACTATTGAATAATCCATTACCATAATTTTCTCCTTTTAATTTTTTGATTTATCTTGAGTAATATTCAATTATTTGCATTCTATCTATGTTAGGATCAAAATCTTCTGCATTAGGACTAGCTACGGCTTCTCCTATAGAATTTGATGTATCTATTTTAAGCCAATTCGGTACGATAGCATTTTTACCAGATTCAGCTTTAATAATATTAAGTAATTTTGATTTCTTAGATTTTTCTGTCCAAGAGATTTTTTCTCCAATTTTTATTTGATACGATGGAGAGCTTACTTTTATATCATTCACTCTAATGTGTCCGTGATTGATGACTTGACGGGCTTGCTGCCTTGTATCTGCAAATCCAAGTCTGTAGATTACATTATCAAGTCTATGTTCTAACAAAGACATTAGATTATCTCCAGAAACTCCAGATTTGATTATAGCTTTTTTAAAATAATTTCTAAATTGTTTCTCTACTATGCCATACATAAATCTTGCTTTTTGTTTTTCTTTTAATTGCATTCCATATTCAGAAGGTCTTCTTCTCTGAGACATCGGTGATTTATCACCAGGAGGTGATTTTCTTCGCTCCCAAGCACATTTGTTGGTTGGTTTCCCACATAAAACCATTCCATACTGCCTACATTTTCTACATTTTGGTCCAGTGTATCTTGACATATTTATACCCTTCTTCTTTTGGGAGGCCTGCAACCATTATGCGGAACAGGTGTTACATCCCTAATTGATTTTACTTTAATGCCTGAATTACTTATTGATCGAATAGCAGAGTCACGTCCTGCTCCGGGGCCTTTGACAAAAACTTCAACTTCTTGTATCCCAAAATCACCTGCTCGCTGTGCTAATTTAGTTGCTGCTTGTTGCGCTGCGAAAGCCGTTGATTTTTTAGAGCCTTTGAAATCTTCTGTTCCACCGCTATTCCACGCAAGAACATTTCCTGATCTATCAGTAACAGTTATAAGCGTGTTATTAAATGTACTTTGAACATATATTCTTCCGTATACTACATTCTGTCTTGTTTTTTTTCTTGTTTTTTTTCTTGTTGTCATAGTTTCCTAATTTATCTTATTTTAATAATTATGTTTTGGTATTAACGTCTCTCCCACGTTTAGCAACAGCTACTTTTTTTCCACGTTTTGTGCGAGCATTAGTTTTTGTTCTTTGTCCGTTAACGGGCAGACTTTTACGATGCCTTGTTCCTTTATAAGAACCAATGTCTATCAATCTACGTATATTAAGATTTTTCTCAACCCTAAGATCTCCTTCTATTGTAATTTTAATTGTTCTCTTTCCACTAACAATTTCACCAGTATCAATAATTCCTCTTATTTTATCTAGATCGTTATTATCTAAATCTTTAACCTTTGGATTACCAGTTATTCCTGATTGATTTACTATAAGAGCGGCAATAGTTGGTCCTATCCCCTGAATATATCTGAGGGATATATTAATACGTTTGTGATCTGGTATATTTACTCCTGATATTAGTGCCATAAAAAATATTCCTTATTTGAACCTATATGTAACTCTGCCCCTAGTAAGATCGTAAGGGGATAATTCTACTAAGACACGATCTCCTGGTAGAATCCTTATATAATGAACTCTTATTTTTCCTGATATATATGCTAAAACTTCATGCCCATTTGCAAGCTCAACTTTAAAAGATGCATTAGGTAGTGATTCTTTAATTATTCCTTCAACTTCTATAACTTCTTTTTTTGTGTTAGCCATTATATCCTCAACTACGTTACTACTTCATATTGGTTGTTAGTAATAATTATTGTATCTTCGAAATGAGCAGACATAGAAGAATCGGCTGTTTTGACTGTCCATCCATCATTGTCAATGATAGTTTTTTCACCTCCTACAATAAGCATAGGTTCAATGGCTAATGCCATTCCTTCAATTATTTGAGGTCCAGTAGATTTTTGCCCGTAATTAGGAATTTGAGGGTCTTCGTGTAATTTTTTTCCAATACCGTGACCAACATATTCTTTTACCACAGAAAATCCATTTTCTAGAGAGTGTGATTCTACAGAATTACCTATATCACCTATTTGATTACCAGGGACAGCGCTTTTAATGCCTAGATTTAATGCTTCCGATGTAGTTCTAATTAATTTTTTAATATTATCAGGAATGCTTCCAATGCTAATTGTAAAAGCACTGTCAGTATTGAAATCTTCATATAACACACCACAATCTATGCTTAATATATCGCCTTCTTTTACTTTTCGTGAACTAGGAATCCCATGAACTATTTCCTCATTAAATGAAGCACAAATTGATCCAGGAAATCCATAAAGTCCTTTAAAGCCTGGTTTCCCTCCTAGTTTATATATTTCTTTTTCAGCAATTGCGTCCAATTCTTTAGTACTTATCCCTTCAGTTATATTACTATTTATAATTTGTTTTACTTGTTTTAACATATGCCCCGATTCTCTTATCAGCCCTAGCTCTTTTATGCTTTTAATATTTATACCTTTTGGCCTGTTTATTCCAACCACTATTTACCCTTCATAAAAAACAAGAATATAATATTATAGTATTTCTCTTTATATCTCAAGTGATTAATTGTTTATTTTATTTTTAATATTAATAAGTTTGTTTTTAATTTTTGAAGAAACTTCGGGTATTGATAGAGATCCGTCAATTTCGCTTAATAATCCTGTTTTTCTATAATATGAAATCAAAGGTTTTGTTTCTTGTTCGTAAGTATCTATTCTAATTTTTATGGTTTTGATATTATCGTCTGATCTGTTTTCTGTACTTTGCCTATCAAGCAATCTGTTTTCTAGAATATTATTTGGAACAGAAATTAATAAAACTATATTTAAAATTTGGTTATTCGAATTTAGTATTTTATCTAAAGATTCTGCCTGATTAATTGTTCTTGGGAATCCGTCTAAAATCCAATTCTTATTGTTTTGAAGTAACCAATTTTCTATCATGTCAGTAACAATTGTATCCGGAACTAATTTTCCTGAATTAACATATTCATTAGCTTTATTTCCTAATTCTGTTTCATTTTTTATGTTATCTCTAAACAAATCACCTGTAGATACTTTAGACAATTCAAATTTATTAGCGATAAAATCTGCTTGAGTTCCTTTACCTGCACCCGGTGGGCCAACTAGAATTATATTCATATAAGGTTAATCCATGAATCCTTGATAGTTTCTCATCAACAATTGAGATTCCAATTGCCTCATAGTATCTAATGCAACTCCAACCATGATTAACAAACTAGTACTACTTAATGTAAGTGTTTTAACTCCTGTTATTCCTGTTATAAAAAACGGTACTATAGCTATTCCTCCCAAGAAAAGGGCTCCTGCCCAAGTAATTCTTATAATTACTTTGTTAAGATATTCTTGTGTAGGTAATCCAGGTCTTATTCCAGGTATAAATCCACTTTGTTTTTGTAAATTTTCGGATAAGTTCTGCTGCTGGAATGTAACTAAAGTGTAAAAAAACGTGAAAATTACAACTAGAATAAATACAAAGATCCAATAGGGAAGGTTAGTTGGGTCAAAAAATCCTGATATTAGCTTTGCTAAATTAGAACCAAAGCCATCACTTAGTGGATTAACAAAAAATCCCGCAATTGTAGCAGGTAATATTACTATAGAAAAAGCAAAAATCAGAGGAATCATCCCCGCTGAATTTACTTTGATTGGAAGAATGCTTGAACCAGTTTGTCTTTGAACTTGCCCTCCTCTCATTATTGTTTTCCCGTATTGAATAGGAATTCTTCTTTGAGCTTCTGAAAACAAAACAATGGTATATATGATTATTGCTGTAAATATTATGAGAACTATTAGGCTTCCAATAGCATTTTGCATGTACAATCCTTGCCCCAAAATATTAGGTAGGTTAGCTACAATTCCTCCAAAAATTATCAGTGAAACTCCATTCCCAAGGCCTCTTTCAGATATTAATTCTCCAATCCATACTAGGAACGCAGTTCCAGCAACCATCGAAATCATAATTGTTAAAGTTATGAAATTCAAACCAAAATCAAAGGAATTAAATACTCCTGCTTGATTTAGTAATGTTAACTGCCCCCATGCTTGTAATAAAGCAATAGGGATCATTATATAGTGAGTTATTTGATTTATTTTTTGTCTTCCAAATTCTCCTTCTTGTGACAATTCTTTTAATTGTGGGATTGCAGGTGTTAAAATTTGAATTACTATAGATGCTGTAATGTATGGATAAACACCTAAAGCTGCTATACTCAGGTTTTTTAATGCTCCTCCACTAAAAAGATCTAAAAACCCTAAAATAGCATTTTGTTCAAATGCTTGTCCCAAAGCTTGTGTATCTACTCCGGGGACAGGTACGTGAGCTACAAATCTGAAAATAATTAGCATGAAAATAGTAAAAAATATTTTATTTCTCAAATCAGGTATTTGTACTGCTGCTAGTAGCGAAGCTACTAATTTTGGCATATTTGATTTATTTCTAGATCTATTATTGTTTAACATAATAATTATTCGATAATTTCAGATCCTGATTTCACAATAGATTTTCTTGCAGATTCAGAGATTTTCTTTATTTGAATTTGCCTTTTAGATGAAAGTTTTCCAACATTCAGAATTTTAATTGGATTCTTGGGGTTTTCTATTAGCCCATTATCAAAAAGAGTAATATTATTTATTTCAATATTAGGAGGTAATTTGTCAATTTGGTCTAAAGTGACTGTTTGATTAGGAGTTCTGTTATGATTTTTGAAACCTTTCAATTTCGCTAATTTTTTTATCAATCTTAACTGGCCACCTTCAAATCCAGGAACCAAACTGAATCCAGATCTAGATTTTTGGCCTTTTAAGCCTTTTCCTGAGTATGTTCCATTTCCAGTTGCATTGCCTCTACCAACTCTTTTCTTTTGTTTTTTTTCATTATTGACTAATTTGCTATATTGCATAGTTCACCATTATGTATTGTTTTCGATTTTGATTAAATGTTTAACTTTTTTTATCATTCCAAGTATTTCTGGTGTTTTATTATGAGTTATTACTTTATTAATTTTTCTAATTCCTAAGCTTTCAAGTACTTTTTTTTGCTTGGGCGAAGTACCTATTGGACTTTTTATTAATTTAATGATGATTTTTTCTGTACTCATCTTAATTTATCTCTTTGGTTGTTTTTTTATTTGATCTTTCTTTCATTTCTGCTTCAACGTCAATCATACTTTCTAATCCTTTATAAGCAGCTTTTACTACGTTTGATGGATTAGTACTTCTCCATACTTTCGTAACAATGTTTTTAATTCCTAGTACCTCAGCTATAGCCCTTAATGAAGCACCGGCTTTTATTCCTGTTCCCTCAGGTGCAGGTTTTAATAATACTACGCTACCACAAAATTTCGATTTGACTTCATGGGGCAGGGTATCGTTTATAACCGGAACAGATATCATTGTTTTTTTTGCTTTAGAAACAGCTTTTTTAACAGCATCAGGGACATTGGCGGATTTACCGCTTCCAATTCCTATTTCTCCATTTCCATTGCCTACTACAACTGTAACAGCAAATCGTAGAGTTCGGCCTCCTTTTATAACTTTAGCTACTCTAGATACTTTTACTGTTCTTTCTAGAATTGGCAAGGCAGATTTATTATTAGTTGATTTATGTGTTGAAACCATTAAAATTGTACTCCTTCTTTTCTGGTTGAATCGGCTAAAGCTTTTATCCTTCCATGAAATTTATATCCGTTTTTATCGAAAACAACAGTAGTAATTTTTTTCCCTTTAGCTCTTTCGCCTAATAATTTACCAACTTCAGCAGCAATCTTAGTTTTAGTTACCTTTTTATCATTTGTAACTTCTGTGCTATTTGCTTGAGTTAAAGTATTCCCTGATTCGTCATTAATAATTTGTGCATATATATGGTTTAAGCTTCTGAATACTGATAATCTTGGGCGATTTTCTGTACCGCTTATTTTTTTTCTTGTTCTTATTTTTCTGATTAATCGTTTTTTGTGGCTATTCAATTTATTTTTTCCTTATAATAAATTTGCTTTGATGTTAAGTTTCAGCACGTGCGCTTTTACCTGGTTTAATAGTGACTTCTTCACCGAGATATCGGACGCCTTTTCCTGTGTATGCATTTGGAGGACGTGATGATCGAATTAAAGCTGCAACATGTCCGACTTGTTGTTTGTCTATTCCTGAAATAGCAATTTTAGTACTATCTTCAACTTTAATTGTAATCCCTTCAGGGGCTTCAATAATATCTAAATGGCTTTTCATGACACTTAGGTTTATTGCATTTCCTTTTTGTTCTGCTCTGTAACCAACTCCTACCATTTCTAGATGTTTAACAAAACCTTCGGAAACTCCTATAATCATATTATTTATCAAACTTCTAGTTAATCCATGTAATGATTTAGATTCTTTTTCGTCATCTTTTCTTGCGACCATTAAGCTTGAATCATTAATTTTAATTATCATTTCTTTATTGAAAGTGTAAGATAATTCTCCTTTTGCCCCTTTTACTGTCACATGATTATTTTTAGATAGTTCCACTGTAACATTTTCAGGGATTAATATGGGTTTCATTCCTATTCTTGACATTTTATTTCTCCTTTACCAAACAACACAAATCACCTCTCCACCTAATCGTTCTTTCCAAGCTTGTTTATGAGTCATGATTCCTTTAGATGTAGATACTATAGTTACGCCTAATTCACCAAAGTATCTTGGTATTTCTCCTTTCCTAGAATATACCCGTAATCCTGGCTTGCTTATTCTTCTCAATCCATTTATTCTTGGAGATCCTTCATTCTTATAAGATAAATTTAGATTTATCATTTTCATTTTGTCTTCGTCCATAATATTAAAATCTTCTATAAGACCTTCAGTTTTTAATATTTTAGTAATACTAGACTTGATTTTAGAATATGGTATAGCAACATTGTCTTTGCCGACTAAGTTGGCGTTCCTAATTCTTGTAAGAAAGTCTGATATTGGATCTGTATTCATATATTTATCTCCTGAATTACCAACTTGATTTTTTTACACCTGGTAATAAACCTTTATGTGCCATTTCTCTAAAAGTTATTCTAGACAAGCCAAAATAATTGATATATCCTCTTGGCCTGCCAGAAACGAAGCATCTATTTCTGATTCTTATAGGATTTGAATTTTTAGGTAATTTATCTAGTTTTTTTCTTGCATTCATTCTTTCTTCATTAGGTAAATCTTGATTATTTGCAATAGATTTAAGTTCAGATCTTTTTGCAGAATACTGTTCAACCATTTTTTTCCTTTTGTTATTTCTTGCTACCGATGATACTTTAGCCATTATTTATACACCTTGATTTAATTGTTTTTATCTTGAATTTCTGTGATTATCCATCTTTTAGTTTTGGATAGAGGTCTTATTTCTTTAATTTTTACTACTGAACCAATTGTAGCTTTATTTGCAGGATCATGTGCAACATATTTTTTGAATCGTTTAATATATTTTCCATATAACTTATGTTTATACTGCCTCGAGACACTTACAATAGCAGTTTCGTCCATTTTATTACTAATTACTTCGCCTGTTCTTATTTTTTGGTTACTCATTATTTACGACCTACGACCTTAATATTTTTCTTTCATTTATAACTGTTAATATCCTTGCTCTATTTAATTTAAGATTTTTAATTTCATTACTATTCGCAAGCTGTTTTGTTTCTAATTTGAATCTCAAATCTAACAAATCTCTGTTTATACTGGATAATTCTTCTAATAATTCCTTATCGCTTTTATCTCTTATGTTATCTATATTAGGCATTAAAATAATTTCCTTTCCACAAATGATGTTTTTATAGGTAATTTATCTGATGCTAAATTTAACGCTAAACTTGCTTCATCTTTATCTATCCCCGAAATTTCAAATATAACTTTCCCCTTTAATACTGATGCTACGTAATGATCAACATTTCCCTTTCCTTTTCCCATTCTAGTTTCTGCAGCACGGGCAGTAATAGGTTTATCTGGAAATATTCTGATCCAAATTTTGCCACCTTTACGTGTGTATCTTGTCATTACTCTTCTTGCTGCTTCAATTTGCCTTGCAGTAATCCATGATGATTCTTGTGCTTTCAATCCAAATTCTCCGAATGAAACGCTAGTGCCTTTGGAAGCGATTCCTTTTAATCTACCTCTGTGTTGTTTTCTGTATTTATAACTTTTAGGTTGTAACATATGATTATTCCTCGTTACCAATTGGGTTTATTGTTTCCCCTTCTTGTTTTACAAATGGGAATCCAAATTTAGATAAAAGCATTAATCCTGTTTCATTATCTTTTGCTGTAGTAACTATGATTATTTGTAGGCTTCTAATTTTATCTATTGAATTGTAATCTATTTCAGGAAATATAACATGTTCTTTTATCCCAATAGTATAATTGCCATTTCCATCGAAAGATTTTGTTGATAGCCCTCGGAAATCTCTGATTCTTGGTATGCTTAGATTTATTAGTCTGTCTAAAAATTCATACATTCTTCTACTTCGAAGAGTCGTTGCAACACCTATTGCCATTCCTTCTCTTATTTTAAATCCTGCTATAGAGTTTTTGGCTTTTGTTGTTATTGGCTTTTGTCCTGTAATTAACGAAACATCTTTTACAGAATTTTCTAACGCCTTTGAATTTGTAAGAGCTTCTCCAAGACCAATATTAATTACTATTTTAGATATTGTAGGAACACTATTAATATTTGACAGATTCAAATCTTTTTTTAATTCAGGAGCTATATCTTTTCTAAAAAATTCTAATAATCTAGGCGTATTTGTATTGCTTTTAATTGTCATTCTATGACCTCATCAGTGGTTTTATTTGTTCTGACTCTGCTTTGATCTTTTAACTGTGTTATTTTAACCTTTGTCGGTTCATTTGTATTTGGGTCAATTAATCTTACATTACTAATATCAACAAACATCTCTCTATCAATTATTCCGCCTTGTTGTGATTCTGATTGAGTTTTCATATGTTTTTTATAAATATTAATTCCTTCTATTAGTAATTTACCTTTTGAAGGTAATATTTTTTGTACTTTTCCTGATTTCCCCGCATCCTTCCCTTTTGTAACAATAACATTATCATTGTTTTTAATTTTTCTCATTTATAATACCTCCTGAGCCAAAGAAACTATTCTCATGTAATTTCTATCTCTTAACTCTCTCGCAACCGGGCCAAAAATCCTAGTTCCTCGTGGTAGTTTGGCGTCGTCTATTATAACAGCTGCATTATCGTCAAACCTTATATATGTTCCATCTTTTCTTCTTATTTGTTTTGTAGTTCTTACAATAACAGCTTTAACAATTTCTCCTGCTTTAATTGGTGAAGTAGATGTTGCTTGTTTTACTGAAGCTACAATAACATCACCAGCATGTGCGTATTTGCGTCTACTTCCTCCAGGAACACCTATACAACTAATTACTCTTGCACCTGAGTTGTCTGTTACTTTAACTCTACTATAAATTTGTATCATCAGATTTCTCCTTTATACTAGTGCTTTTTGTATTCTTATCTTTTTTTACAGATAATTCAGCTTTGGTTTTAGGAATTATTGATTTTTTAGATTTAGGTTTGCTGATTGGTTTTTCTACAACATCTTTAGTCACATTTGCAAATTTAGGTTCATCTACAATTTTTTTTAAATTTAGATTACTACTTTGTGATGGCGTAGATTGTTTATCAGTGTTTTTAGAAACAGAAGTTTCAGGAGTTAATATCAATTCGATGTTTTCGGGTGCAGAAGTTTCAGGAGTTAATGTCAATTCGATTGGTTTTATCTCAGATGGTTCAACATGTGTTTGTTTTGAGATTTCAATATCTCCTCTATAAATCCATACTTTCACTCCAATTCTACCGTACTCAGTATGTGCTTCAGCAATTGAATAATCAATATCGGCTTTTAGTGTGTGCAGGGGTACTCTTCCCTCCATGACCTGTTCTTTTCTTGCGATTTCAGCTCCCCCTAATCTTCCCTTACATATGATTTTAATACCCTTTGCACCGTTTTGCATGGATCGGCTTGCAGCCATCCTTGCAGCTCTTTTATATGATATTCGTCTTTGAATTTGATCTGCTACTGAATGGGACACTAGAGTAGCATCCAAATCAGGATTTCGAATTTCTTCAATATTTAATTGTGTCTTATTCTTTGTGATATTTGAGATCAATTTTTTAAGCTCGTCTATTCTTTGACCACCTCTCCCAATTACTATTCCTGGTCTTGAAGTGAAAATTTTAACAGATAT
Source organism: Dehalococcoidia bacterium (assembly GCA_029936815.1). Lineage (GTDB taxonomy): Bacteria > Chloroflexota > Dehalococcoidia > Lucifugimonadales. The sequence continues at coordinate 72,333 of JAPYRX010000005.1, read as the reverse complement.
TTCATTAGTACTTCTTTCGATTTCAATTTTGGTTATCCCAGCATCTTTATTTACATTCATTATTTCTTGTCTAATTTTATGATCTTCTTTAACAAAATTTCTGTAAGAAAATTTGTTTCCATACCATGTCGAATCCCAACCTCTTGAGATTCCTAGCCTAAAGCCTATCGGATGTATTTTTTGTCCCATTGATTATTTCCTCATTCAGAGAGTTTAACTACTATATGACTAGTAGGGTGATTAAAAGTTCCAGGTCTGCCTCTTGCTTCGGCTCTCCACCTTTTTAGAGTAGTTCCTTGGTTCGCATAAATCTCGTCAATTTTTAAATTATCTACGCCAGGCATAGATAAATCTTTTGCATTTGCTATCGCAGATTCAATAGTTTTGTGAATTTCGAATGCAGCAGGAGATTTTTGGTATCTCAAAAGAATTAATGCTTCATTAATATTTTTGTCTCTTACTAAGTCCAAATAAGGCTTGAGTTTTTTAGATGATATTCCGATGTTTTTTGATATAGCTTTCATGATATTAACTTGTTATTTTTTCAGCTCCTGAATGATTTCTAAAAGTTCGCGTAGGAGCAAATTCTCCTAATTTGTGGCCAACCATATTTTCAGAGATAAATACAGGGACGTGCCTTCTTCCATTATATACTGCTATTGTTAAACCAAGCATGTCAGGGAGTATAGTTGATGCTCTTGACCATGTTTTTATTATTTCATTTTTATTTGAATTCATTGCTTGTTCTACTTTTTTTTGTAAACTAGCATTAACGTAAGGTCCTTTCTTTGTAGATCTAGACATATTTATTTCCTTTTTCTACTTCTTATAATAAATTTGTCACTAGGTTTTTTCTTCCTAGTTTTAGCGCCTAAAGCAGGTCTCCCCCAAGGCGTCTTAGGCCCAGGCATACCAATAGGAGATTTACCCTCACCTCCACCATGTGGATGTGCATTAGGTGCCATTGCTACTCCTCGCACAGACGGTCTCTTGCCTCTGTGTCTGTTTTTCCCAGCTTTACCAAGTTTGATATTTTTGTGATCTTGATTTCCTAAGGAACCTATCGTTGCTTTACATTCTTTATGGATTCTTCTCATTTCCCCGGAAGGTAATCTAATAAGAGTATGTTCTCCTTCCGTAGCTAGTACTTGAGCAGAGTTTCCAGCAGAACGAACTAGTTTTGCCCCTTGTCCTGCATTTAATTCAACATTATGTACTTCTGTACCACTAGGAATATTTTTCAAGGGCATGCAATTCCCGATCTTTATTTCAGTTTTCTCATTACTTAATACTAATTCTCCAACGTTTAATCCTTGAGGAGATAATATATATGACCATTCGCCATCTTTATATTTTATTAAAGCTAAATTGGATGACCTATTAGGATCATATTGTATTGAATGCACTATTCCTTCAATACCAATTTTAGATCTTTTGAAATCGATTATTCTATATTTTCTTTTATGGCCGCCACCTCTATGGCGAACAGTTATTCTTCCTTGGTTATTTCTTCCAGAATGTTTTTTAAGTGGTTGTAGAAGAGATTTTTTAGACTCTGTTGATGTTAACTCGCTAAAATTAGGGAGAACTGCTCCTCTTCTTCCTGGTGATGTTGGTTTTTTTCTAACTAAACTCAATTTTAAACACCTTCAAATATATTTATAGTTTGTCCCTGCTTAATTTTAACCAGGGCTTTTTTACTTTTTTTCCCATTCATCCACGAGCCAGTTTTAGGATTTCTTTTTTTTGGCCCTTTGGATATTATGGTTCTCACATTAATAACATCAACTCCATAAGCACTTTCAACATTAGTTTTTATTTGTGATTTGTTTGAATTAATCTCTACTTCAAATGTGTATACACTTACATCCTGTAACAATGATGATTTTTCACTGATTATTGGTTTTTTTAAACACTGATAATTAGGCATTACTTTCTCCTTTATCAATTGTATTTCTTTTTGGTGCAGTGGTAGCTTTAATTGTTTTTTTGAATTTAGATTTCAATCGTTTTTCAATTAAATTATTCAACCCTTTTTCGGTTATTATCATGTGTTCAGATCTTGCTATAGCTGGGGCATTGATAAGATCGCTAGATAACGTTGTAATGTTAGATATATTATTTGTAGATTTCAAACTTTGTAAATCAGCTCCATCTAGTACGAATAAACAGTGTTTAGCTAATTTCAAAGATTTCAGTAGATTCTCAGCATCTTTAGTTTTAGCAAATTTATTTGATTCGTTAAAATCTTTTAACACATATAATTTCTTTTCATTTAATTTGTAAGCTATTGTAGATAACAAAGCTCCAGTTTTCATTTTTTTATTTAAATTTTTTCTGTACGATCTAGGTTGAGGCCCAAATACAATCCCACCACCTCTCCATATAGGGCTTCTTATACTTCCAGCTCTAGCGCGACCTGTTCCTTTTTGAGCATGTGGTTTCCTACCCCCCCCTCTTACCTCCGATCTTGATTTTGTCTTATGTGTACCTTGTCGTTGATTTGCTAAAAATGCTACTACATTTTGATGTATAAGTTGATCATTTATAGGATAATTTACAATTTCTTTTTGAATATTATGATCTCCTATCACGGAGCCTTTTTGATCTATAAGTTTTACTTTCATTTACTTTTCATCTCTTTGAGGTTCTTCAGCTTTAGGTTCATCCCTTTGAGGTTCTTCAAGAGGGGTAAAAGATTTGTTACTTGCAGCTAATAATACTAATGTATTTGAAGCACCAGGCACTGATCCTGATAGATAGATTAAATTGTTTTCTAAATCAAGATCTAAAATTTCTAAATTTTTTGTAGTGAATTGCTCTCCACCATAACGGCCTGACATCTTTTTACCTTTGATTACTTTTCCTGGAGTTGATCCCGAGCCTATAGATCCGGGGGCTCTATGCCTATCTGATTGGCCGTGAGTTTTTGGTCCACCTTTAAAATTCCATCGCCTTACTGTCCCAGAAAACCCTCGTCCTTTTGATTTGGATGTCGCATTTAAATATTGTCCTTTCACAAACATTCCAATATCTACTTGGTCTCCAACTTTGTTTGAGATCTCATTATTAACCCGAAATTCTTTAAGGATTTTATATAAGCCTTTGCTATTTTTCATATGCCCAGACATAGGCTTGTTTGTTTTTTTGGATGTTTCAAATCCTAATTGAACAGCGTCATATCCATCTGATTTTTTAGTTTTAATTTGTGTTACAAAACATGGGCCTGATTTTAAAATTGTTGCGTGCTTAGATTCACCACTATTATTGAAAATAGTAGTAGATCCTATTTTTTTTGCTATTATTTTATTCAAACTCATGTGTATCTCTATTTATAATTTCATTGATATATCAACGCCCGCAGGAACGTTTAAATTAGTAAGATCATCAATTGTTCGAGCATTTGGGTCTAAAATATCAAGTAATCTTTTATGTGTTCTAAATTCGAAATGCTCCCTGCTATCTTTATCAATATGCGGCGATCTGATGACACAAAATCTTTTTATTTTTGTGGGTAAGGGAACAGCTGAAACAGAAGCTCCTGTTCTTTCTGCAGCTTCAATTATTTGTTGAACAGAGTAATCTATCATTCGGTGATCAAATGATTTTAATTTAATTCTTATTTTTGTTGTATTTTGTTTATTAGCCATTATTTTACGCCTTGTTCTTCCATTTTTCCTTTTAATATAGATTTAGGTAATTGATCATATTTTTCGAATTCCATTGAAAAGCTTGCTCTACCCTGAGTTAAAGATCTCAATGTATTTGCATAACCGAAACTTTCACCTAATGGTACAGATCCTTTTATGATCTGTGTGTTAGATTGAGTGTTAGTTTCACTTACAAGCCCTCTTCTCCTATTCAAATCACCTATAACTTCACCAAGAAAATCAGAAGGAGTAGTTACTTCTATTTTCATTATTGGTTCTAAAGCTACAGGAGAACCTTTTCTTACTGCTGCTTTTACAGCCATTGACCCTGCGATTGTGAATGCAACTTCTGATGAGTCAACGTCGTGAAAGCTACCATCAATTAAATTAACTTTAACATCAACTACCGGATAACCTAACAATGATCCGCTATTTAGTCCTTCTATAATACCTTTTCTTACTGCTGGTATATATTCTCGAGGTATAGAACCTCCTTTTATTGAATCTACGAATTCAAATCCTTTTCCGCTTTTTTGTGGCTCTACCTCAATGACGCAGTGACCGTATTGTCCTCTCCCTCCACTTTGCCTTATGAATTTACCTTCTGCCTTTGAACTGGTTGTAATAGTTTCTCGGTATGCAACTTGTGGTTTCCCTGTATTACATTCTACGTTGAGCTCTCTCTTCATTCTATCTACCATGATTTCAAGGTGAAACTCTCCCATTCCAGATATAAGCGTTTCAGCTGTTTCATCATTATATGAAACTATAAATGTTGGATCTTCGTCTGCCATTTTAAGTAATGCTTCTTGTAATTTGTCTTTGTCAGATTTTAATTTGGGTTCGACAGAAACGGCTACCACTGGTTCCGGGAAAGTGATTTTCTCTAATATTATAGGTTGATTTTCGTCACATATGGTATGTCCGGTAGAAGTGTCTTTCAATCCTACAGCACAAGCAATATCTCCAGCACTAACGCTTTTTATTTCTTCTCTATCATCCGCGTGCATTTTTACTATTCGACCCATTCTTTCTTTTTTGCCGGTTACTGTATTTAAAACACCTGCGCCAGCATTTATAGTTCCAGAGTATACTCTGAAATATATTAATCTTCCTATGTACGGATCTGAAACAGTTTTAAAAGCTAATGCAGAAAAAGGTTCATTAATATCTGCTTTTCTAATTTGGTCTGATTCACCACGATATTCCTTCCCTTTAACAGAAGGTACATCAAGAGGTGAAGGTAAGTAATCTCCAATAGCGTCAAGCATAGGTTGTACGGCTTTCCTTTTCAGAGCTGTACCGCACATCACAGGTATAATCGTATTAGATATAGTTACTCTTCTAATTGCGCTTTTAAATGTTTCGGTATCAAATTCTTCGCCAGAGAATACAATTTCCAGAAATTTTTCGTCATTCTCTGCGACTTTTTCTATTAATTTTGATCTGTACTCTTCGGCCTTGCTTTTTAAATCTTCAGGGATTTCAGTGACTTTATCAATATGTCCCTGATCATCTCCAATTTTATAATAGATTGCCTTTTGTTCTACGAGATCTACAATTCCTTCAAATTTGTCTTCTGAACCTATAGGTATTTGTATTGCGACAGGATTAGCTCTGAGTCTGTCAATTAAAGTTTGGGTTGCAAGGTCAAAATCAGCTCCAATTTTATCCATTTTATTAATGAAAACCATTCGAGGTACATTATATTTATTAGCTTGTCTCCATACTGTTTCAGACTGAGGTTGCACACCAGCAACAGAGTCTAAAACTACAACAGCACCATCTAGAACTCTAAGACTTCGCTCTACTTCTGCAGTAAAATCAACGTGCCCAGGTGTGTCAATAATATTTATGTCATAGCCATTCCATTCGCATGATGTGGCTGCCGAAACAATTGTAACACCTCTTTCCCTTTCTTGAGCCATCCAATCTAATACTGTATTTCCGTCATCAATATTACCAGCTTTATGAGTTCTGCCTGTGTAGAATAATACACATTCTGACACAGATGTTTTACCTGCATCTATGTGAGCTATGAATCCCATATTTCTTGTTTTTGCTAAATTAGCTGACATTTTTATATATCTCCATTACCATTTGAAATGGGCAAAAGCTTTATTTGCTTCAGCCATTCTATGAATATCATCTTTTCTTTTTATTGCTGGGCCTTGTGAATTATATGCGTCCATTAGTTCTTTTGCCAATCTTAGATAATAAGCTGACCCAGACCTACTTCTAGAACTTTCAATTATCCATCTCATAGCTAGTGTTAGACTTTTTTCTCTAGGAAGCTCGGTTGGAACTTGATAATTTGCTCCTCCTACTCTTCGGCTTTTAAGAATAACATCTGGGGAAACATTTGATACTGCTTGATTAAACACATCAATTCCTGGTTTTTTTAATTGTGTTTCTATCTCATCTAGGGCAGAGTATACAATTTTCCTGGCTAGGTTTTTCTTTCCATGTTGCATAACTTTGTTTATAAATCTGGTTAGAGCTAAGTTTTGATATTTACTTTCAAGGGTTAATTTTCTTATTTTAGCTCTGTGACGTCTTGACATATTGTTTCCCTATTACTTTGCAGAACTATTTTTTTTACTAGGACGTTTGGTTCCGTATTTACTTCGGCCTCTGTTTCTGTCTGCCACGCCTTCGGTATCAAGAGCTCCGCGAATAATATGATATCTTACACCAGGCAAATCTTTGACTCTTCCACCCCTTATTAGAACAACTGAATGTTCTTGCAAATTATGCCCTTCTCCAGGGATATAAGCAGAGACTTCCATTCCATTTGTTAATCTTACTCTGGCAACTTTTCTTAATGCTGAGTTCGGTTTTTTAGGTGTTTGAGTCCTAACTTGTGTGCATACGCCTCTCTTTTGCGGAGAGCCTGAATTTCTGTACCCAGAATTTTTCAAGGAGTTAAAAGAGAATCTCAAAGCAGGAGATTTATCTTTCCCTTTTTTTATTCCTCTTCCTTTCCTAACTAACTGATTAATTGTAGGCATAATTCAATACCATTTCTATAACGGACTAGTAAACTTGTGTAAAAACACGAAACGATATTATATTTATATCAATTCCTAGAGTCAACAAATTTTACAGTGTCATATTATGAAAAAACATACAAAATCTCTTTTTTTAGCTTTTTTTTATATTTAAAGCCCATTTTTTATGTATAATAAATCTTATTTTTCGAGCTTACAAATAAAATGCATATTAAAATCCGAGAACCAAAAACTGCCATAGAGCATATATTTCTAAGGAATATTCGTATACAAGTGTTTGTTATTGAACAACAAATTCCATGGCAATGGGAATTTGACGAACATGATACTTCGGCATTTCATTTAATTGTTGAAAATAATCAACAAATTATTGGGACTGGAAGATTTTACCCATCTAATGATGATTCTATATATAAATTAGGAAGAATGGCAGTTTTGAAGAATTTCAGAGGATTAGGTATTGGCACAAAAATATTAAATAAATTTGAAGACATTGCTAAATCAAAAAATATTTCTGAAATTTATTTAGAAGCGCAATCTGACAAATTGAATTTTTATTTAAAACAAAATTATGTTCCAAAAGGTGATAAATACATAATGGATGGTATTTATCATAATTTAATGTCTAAAACAATTTTATAGTACTATTTTTTGTATATGTTTTTTTTAAAATCTTCAAGCCATTCTTTTGTCGGAGGGTAGTATTTACCGGGAGGTACCTTTTCCTCTTCTGCTTTGTTTTTTATGTACTCTTCTGCTGATTCGTATAATTCACACCATTCCACAATTTCTTCTGCTAAATGATTCGGGACTACAACCACGCCGTCATCGTTACCATAGATTATATCTCCAGGTCTAACTAGAACACCATCGCATTGAATATCTACGTTATCTTCATACTCTGTCATTACATGTCTTGCAGCTTTTGGAGTTCTTCCTGAGGCGTAAATTGCGAATCCAAAAGGTGCAACCTGGTCAAAATCTCTCATTCCTCCATCTGTTACAATTCCTTCTGCTTTATTCATTTTTAGTTGTACTAATTTTACATCTCCTAAATTTGCTGCTGTACTATTTCCCATCGCATCACAAACAAGTACGTCTCCAGGCCCACAGGATCCCATAGCCCTATATTCGGGTGCATTCTCATTTGGAACTTCCATACCATCTGCGTTATATCCACCTCTCACTTCTTCTTTCAAATCTGGTCTTTCAGGTAAATATCTTAATGTACGAGCTCTTCCTAATATGATTTTACCTTTTGTTAAAGGCTTCACATTATCCATAACGCAATTTTCATATCCTTTTTTCCCTAATGCTGTCCACACTGTAGCAGGCGTGATATTTTTATACTTGTCTAGTATTTGCTGAGAAATTTCATCTGACATATTTTTGTACCTTTAATATATAAGTTTCATTGATTTATATATAATAATACTATGAATGAAAAAATCACAAATGAAATTGACGATATATTAGGTACAAATACGGAAAATTTATCTAGTACTTCTAATTCGTTAGTAAAAAAATATCTTTTCAAATTTATTATCGCTTTGTTGGTAATTTCTATTTTACTTGTACCATTAATTACGATAAGCATTAAGTATTTTTTTATTGCTGCTGTTGCTTTATTTTTAATTTTTGTTTTTTTTGCAACACGCAAAATACCTAAGAAAGAAGAAAAATATTGGAGAGGTGAAAGAATAGAATGATTAATGAAATATTGATCTTTACTTTCACGGCCGGACTGGTAGCAGCATTTAACCCTTGCGGAATTCTAATGTTCCCTGCATACATAGGATATCAATTGAAATTTTTGGATATGTCAGATTCAAAAAAATTAGTATCTCTATTACTAATTATGAAATCTTTATCATTAGGCATTTATACTTCATTTGGATTTGTAACTTTATTTGCTATATCAGGTTTTTTATTGGCGTTATTTGGAAGCTTGATCAGAGATTGGATCCCATTGTTTGGCCTTCTCGTAGGAATCTTCCTCGTAATTACAGGGTTGTTTTTGTTAATTTTTCAGAAAAAAATTATGATATTATTTTTTTCCAGAGCTTCATCGATTGGAAGTGGAATAAAAAATCAAAATTTGTCAATGTTTATTTTCGGAATTGGATATGGACTTGCTTCATTGAGCTGCGCATTACCAATTTACCTAGCAGCAATTGGTTTAGTAATAGGAACTGGGATTGATTTTATAAATATAATTTTTTATAGTCTGATTTATGCTTCTGGTATGAGTTTGGTTTTAATAGGAACTTCTCTTGGAGTAGTATTATTTAAACATTCAGTAAATCAATTTGTTTCTAAAATAAGCAAATATGTCGAACAAGTAGGTATTGTCCTTATGATTTTAGCTGGAATATTCATCATTCACTATTGGCTTGTTGGATCAGGCAGTACTATTTTTTATGATTCAATAATTGAATTGTTTTAATCATGATTCATTTTTAATTGTATTACTTAAAATTCCAATGCCCTCAATCTCGACTTCAACTCTGTCTCCATCATACATATTTTTTGGTTTGCCAGGTGTACCAGTCATAATTACGTCACCAGCATTTAGTGTGATCATGCTTGATACAAATTCAATTATTTTGGGTACTTTATGTAACAAATCTGATGTGTTTTGATTTTGAACTTCTTCGCCATTTATTCTACATATAATTTGCGTATTAGCTGCATCAACTTCGGTTTCTATCCATGGTCCTATCACAGTAAATGTATCACAAGACTTTGCTCTCCACCATTGGAGATCATTTTGTTGCCAGTCTCTAACACTGACATCATTTCCGCAGGTATAACCAAAAACATGAGATAGAGCATCAGATTGTGTGATTCTTTTGCCACCTTTTCCTATCACTAAGCAGAGCTCAGCTTCTGGTTGTACTGTAAGATTATTTTCTGAAGCTTCTTTTGGCACGATGATATTGTCATTATTTCCAATCAAAGTATCAGGTAATTTGAAGAAAGGTTCTGGGACCTCAGGGGCTGGTTTATCTCCTAAATGGCTTTTGTAATTTAAGCCAATAGCAATAACTTTTCCAGGAGCCACTGGACTTAACATACTAACATCTTCAACATTAAATACATTATCAGTTGTTTTTGATTCAGATAACACATAATTATCTGAAAGTTCATTGATTTTATTTCCTTCTAATATCCCCCATGAAGTATTATCACCGGATTTAAACCTTACATATTTCATTATTCCCTCTTATTATTTGAATGATTAAACAAGATTGTATTTGAGAGTGTATTATAAATATTTTATATTTTCTATATTTTAATAATAAAAGATATACTATATCTTAATAATTAATATTTCTATAATTCGTTTATGCTTGAAGTAAATAAAATATCCAAGTCTTACAATGGTCAAAAGATTTTTTCCGATCTCAGTTTTGCTATTCAAGAAGGAGATATTTTAGGAATCACTGGAAGAAACGGGTCTGGCAAGTCGACTTTGTTAAAGATATTATCAAAAATTGCTATTCAAGATTTCGGTGAAATTATAATAAATCCAGATATTAATGTTGATTATTTGGGGCATGAAAACATGTTTTTTGGAGACATGTCAATAAAGGAAAATATAGATTTCTTCACAAAGTTTAAAAACATTGAACAATCTGAAGAAAATATTTCTGAATTGAAAAATTTATTGGGATTAAAATTAATCTATACGAAAAAATTAAACGAACTGTCATATGGTCAAGTAAAAAAATCAGGATTATATAGAATTGTTTTATCTAATTCAGACCTGATTCTACTTGATGAACCTTTTTCAGGACTTGATACACTATCAGTTCAAAATCTGATTCTACTAATAAATAAATTAAAGCTTAAGAAAAAAACTCTTATCATATCTTCAAATATCATCGAAATTATTGAAAATATTTCAGACAAATTAGTTAATATGGATGATTTCAGTGAATAATATTACCCTAGAAAAACCTGGTTATATACAATCGTTTTTTCATATGGTAAAAAAAGATTTAAAATTAGAATTGAGATCTTTTTCTACTCTCTCAGTAACGATTGTATTTACTGCAATAGTAGTTAGTTTATTTAATATTACATTTCCCTTTGGTGTAGACGAGAAGAATACTATTGTAGCAATTATTATTTGGATTATATTTTTGTTTAGCTCTTTAATCGTTAGCTCAGGACTCATAGATATAGATATGAAAAATAAATCTATTGATTTGTTATTCATCATAGGAATCAAGCCAGAAATTTACTTTTTGTCTAAAATATTTTCTACTGTTGTCATTTTGAGTGTTGTACAACTAATTACATTTGGATTGTTTTATGTACTATTTCAATTTTCAATTAACTCTCCATTGATGATAGTTGTTGCTTTAATTGTAAATCTTGGAATAAGTACTCTGAATACTATTTTAGGAATAATCACTTCCAGAAATAATATTAATCAAAACTTACTAAGTATATTGGTTTTGCCATTTACGTTGCCTTATTTGTTAGGTTCAGTAGAATTAACTAAATTGTTTGCAGTGGATTCATTTTTAATTAATGATGTGATTAATTCAATTGTGGCAATTCTTTGCTTTGACTTAATATTTGTTATTTCTGGAGCATTATTAATAGGTATGTATTTTAAATTAGAAAACTAATTTATTCCTCATATTTTGAGGGACATTTTACAATCACATTTTCGGCTTTAAATAATTCACCATTATTAATTAATTTACCTTCTAGTATTATTTGTTCTGATTTTGAACTAAAAAACATATCTGGTAATACTCCTTCAAATGAAGCTTTCAATATTTTCCCTTCATCAGTAATGTTGAATGTAGACATTGTTGAATCTGATTCTCGTGTGTAAGATTCTAATATTAATTTACCTGCAACTCGAAAGGAATCTGAAGAATTAGCAGAAGAAATTTCATCTATTGTTAAATAGTAAGTTTTCGAACTTTGAATAGTCATCAATCCTAAATAAACAATAGCAAGGGTTAGTACGAATAACGATATTGCAAGTTTATAGTTAAAATTATTTGCTATTTTTTTCATCATCAATCTTTTTGTTTTGTATAATTTTATCTAATTTAACATTCATATAAGCGATATATAAACTAATAGTAATAAATATAAGAAAAGTAACAATAAATACAAATCCTAACCCTGCTTCTGCGTGTTTACCTGATAAAATATTTATATCAAATGCATTGCGAATTCCAATTCCTGAAAGTAACCCGATCACGAAAGTAATTAGTAATTTATACTGACTGTTCATAAATCAACCTCTCTTGTTTTATAACTTTTTGTCTCATTCGAATAAGGATAACAAATAAATAAGTATGCATAATTAAAGAAATGAAAAAAGTAATTAACATTGTTCCCGGAAGTGAACTATCATCTTCGGCTAAAGGCCCGATATTTAGTTCCGGATGCGCTGTTCTCCATAGTATTGATGCAAAATAAATTAATGGAGCATCAATACTTCCTAGAAGGGCAACTATTGAACCAATAAGTGCAGATCTTCGTTTGTCTGTAATTAGATTTCTTAGTAATAAATATGCGGAAAATATAAACCATAAAACTACAGTGGTAGTTAGTTTTGGATCCCACGTCCACCATACTCCCCAAACAGGCTTTGCCCATAATGCTCCTGTTATTATGATTAATGATGCAAAAATAACTCCTACTTGAGCAAAAGAAAAAGCTAAGTCATCCCATTTGAAATTTTTTGTTATAAGAAACATTGAACTAGAAATTCCTACTCCGAATATTGAAAGCATTCCCAACCATCCAACAGGGACGTGAAAATAGAATATTTTTTGAGTTAATCCAACACTTGTGTCTATAGGAGACCAAAGAAATATTAAATAAATTGTTACAATCCATCCAATAAAATGTAAAATATTATTTATCTGAGATTTGTTTGTATTCATCTAAATTACGTGAAAATTTTTACTATATAATTTTAATAAATATTATATCTCATAAATATCTATATTGAAATAAATTATAGATATTTGATTTTTATTTATATCCCCGCATCTTCTGGCGAGAAAAGAGGTTCATCATCAGCACCTATTTCCTTATAAAAAGTTTGTCCATAATTACGAACTTTAAATATGATGGGCATTGGAATTGCCTCCCCAAAAGCTAATGCGTGTTGATTCGATTGTATAGATCTAAGAGATGTTTTTAATGAAGCACTTTGATGTATGCCTGTGAAAATCGCATCTATATCTTTTGAGTTATCAAGTTTGCAAATGAATTTATTTTCTATTTGGGAAATAATCTCGTCATCAATCCCACTTGGTCTCTGGTCTACCACCATTAAAGTTACATTATATTTCCTTGCTTCTCTTGCGATTTTCCCAAATATTGTTCTATTTGAAACATCTTTATTCAAGAAATTATGAGCTTCTTCTATGCATATCACTAATGAAACAGGATCCTTTTTAGGATTGTCTGTATTTATTGAATCCACATAATCATCTTTCATTTTTTGCCATTGTCTATGAATTCTTCGAGTAAGCATATTAGCAAGTAGAATATAAGACAATTGATCTTTAGGAAAATCTAAAATAACGGTATTTCCAAGTTTTAGTTTCTCTATTAATTCTTCAATTACATTGGTTTCTGTATCCCCTGAAGTTAAAAATTGCAACCTTGCGATTCTTGCAAATCTTCTTTTGATTGCTTCTATAGTGGCGTCTGCTGTATATGTACTATTTTTAAATGTATTCATTTCGTCTGTTTCATTTTCTAATCGTAGGAAATGATTAATCCAGTCTCCACCTTTTACATACCTAAACTGATCATATATTTGGTGAATGCCTTCAACTTGATTTGCATTTAGATCAAGTTCAGCAGCAGAAGTTACAATATCAGTTGCGGTTATTTGTGACCTTGGAATACTTAGATAAACTGCTCCAAATTTTTTATTTTTTGCTTTTGATTCATTTATTGTATAGTTATAAACTTTTTGTGAAAATAATTGAGCAAGTCCTTTTACAGTAGATCCGTTTTCACTTGCTGACTCATATCCATATTCTCCTGCATAATCAAATACCAAAGATGCAGTGTTGCTTTTTTGTATCATTCCAGCTAATAGAATTCTGGTTAAGAAAGATTTTCCAGATCCTGATTTTCCAAATATCGCGCTACTTCTTCTAACTAATAATTCCATATCCAAATTAATCTGAGTATTCAAATCCATTGGAGATCCTACATTGAATCCTACTCCATCTTTAGTATGGAATATTTGGTTATAGTCAGCTTCAGTTGGTTTAAATACAGGTGAAAAATGCGGAGGAATTGTATTTGCCCCAGGTAATTCTTCAGGTTCTTCATCTTTTCCTAATGGTGAATCTTTTTTTAGTAATAGCCTTGGAATAACTTCGATTATCCCATATGCAGCATTATCTCTTAGTGAGTTGAATATAGTTTCATTATGCATATGGATAGGAAGTTGCTCAATCCTCTGATCTGTAGAAGTTAATTTTATATCTGCAACTTCGCACATAAATCTATTTTGTTTTGTATCTATTACTATATGGGAACCTATTGTTACTGATTCCATATCACTTTGAGAATTTAATTTAATATTTATTCCCTGATTAAAAGTTCCTGATACGACTATTCCGATATTATCCTGTTTGATCAATTTAGATCCTCCTCAATTTGAAGATTGTTTATTATGTTAGTTATTCTTTGAATCTGATCTGGTAACGCTTGTGCTAATAAGTTGGTAAATCTGATCAATTCATCTTTATTTGATTTTTTATAATTAAGATATTTATTAATAGTTAGAGTGATAACATCATCCTTTAGATCCATGTTTGAATTAACTATAAACTTGATTAAGTTTGAATCAGAAAATAATGTTGTAAGTTCATCTTCTCCAACAGCATGTATGAAACTAAAAATCTTAGGTGGGGTAGGGGGAATAGAAATTGAGAATTTATTAAAATTTTTGAATCCCATGAAAGTTATATTAAATTCTGTTTTCATAAGATGTCTAATTTCCGGATTTTCTTTGTAAATATCTGTAACATTTTCAAACCCAGGCCCTTTAGGATTTGGCCTTCTTCCAGGATCTATACTTGTCGTTGATATATTAGTCACCACACCAAAAATACCTTCATTTTTATCGTCCGTACACTTAACTATATCTCCTATAGGTGGGCATCCATATAACTCATACGATTGAGCAATACAGTATCTACTTGATACTTCTATTATTTCGCCTATTATTTTTCCATTATCCATATATGTTTACCTTTAGTTAAATATTTCTTGTTTGTTTAGATTGTTGCTTTTGTGATGTTTTATAATTTATGTTTAATAAATTCAACTCTCTCTCAATAAGTGTGTTTATTGCCGCTCTGTCAGATTGTGATATAACAGCATGTTCATGGCTTTCAATTAATATCTTTGGGTATCCTCGGCCTTTTTCTACCTGGGATAAAATGATTCCATGGATTTTGTCCATGGTCTCTAAGTTAATAGTGTCTTTTAAAAATTCTATTTTGGATAACTCTTTGTAATTTTTTGTAAATACAAATGATATTGGTTTTAAGTTATTGTTTTCTTCTTCAGATATTTCAGTGAATATATCAGATCTTTCATTTATATTGAGTAGGTTATCAAATAATTCAGAATCACTAAGTTCTTCTGCAAACTTACCCTTCATCTTTGATGAAATGTGAATTGAATTTGGGCTGCTATTATATGAAATAATATAAGCGTTTTGTTGTGATAAATTTATTATTTTTTCAGCAACTTCATCCAGTCTTTTATATAAAAATTGTTTGAAAGTTATATTAGTAATATGTGCAAGTGCAAAATTTGGGTATAAATTACCATCTACAAATCCTAGTTTAATATTATTACTTTTACTTTCCTCCATTTTCCCAATAAGGTATTCAATTTCTAATACATGCCTTAATGCACTCATAGCATTTATATCAGACAATAATTTTCTGTCTACTTCTGGAATATCTTTGTTATCAGGGTAAAATGTAAGTGATTCGTCAAAATCTGCATTAGCGTTATCACCATAATTTATATTTATATATCCAATATTTATTGCTGAAAATTCTAATGGTAATTCTCTGTCAGCTTCTATGCTTGATCCATCAGCACCAAATACTGAAATATTTTTTTCAACAGCAGTTACTGGGATAGCTGTATTTAAATCAGAGTAGGTAGCTTGTTTATCATTTCCATTTCTTGTGTTTTCCAATATAGTTTTTGAATTCGCACTGATTTCATGTTGTAATGAACTAGCAACATTCGTTTTCATTGAAATTTCCTGTTGCAGTTGCTTGGCTAGTCCTGATATATATTTAACTGTTTTTTCTATTTTCATAATCTTATTTTAGAACATTTGTTCGTTTTATTCAATTTATATATGATTAATCAAAATTTTATATCTTGTTACTTATATTCCTGAAAAGACTAGTCATCATCTCGAAATTTAATTTCCCGGTATTAACATTTCTTGGGCTAGGGTGATAGCAGCCTAGCAAGTTTATTCCATTAGGCATTTTATATGACTTTCCATGCCCAAATGGAAAGTCTTTTGTTTTTAAATCATCAAACTGTTTGAAATATTTTAGTGTGCCGTCAAAAGCTATCTTTCCTAGTGCTACGATCGTTTTAAGATTTTTAAGTAATTTCATTTCCTGGTTAAAATAACTAAAACAAGTTTTCAATTCGAGTGGCGAAGGCTTATCTTGAGGAGGTACGCATTTTAGCATAACAGTCATATAGGCATTATTTAATATAAGTCCATCATCCAGATAGTCAGAATTGATCTGATTAGCTAAGCCTGTACGGTCCATACATTTCATTAAAAAATCAGCTGATTTATCTCCTGTAAACACTCTTCCTGTTCTGTTCCCACCATGTGCCGCAGGTGCCAACCCAACAAAGAGAATTTCTGCATTAATATCTCCGTACCCTGGTACCGGTTTCCCCCAATATTCTTCATCTATATATTGCTTACGTTTTTCTGTGGCTATTTTTTCTCTAAAAGTTACCAATCTACTGCATTTGATACAGGTGATCATTTCCGAATAAAATTGTTCAAAATTATTTTGATTGGGCATTTCTTAAGCTTTTTTACTTAAGTATACAATACCGATAATTAAGATTAAAAAGAAAATAGAGAGGAAAGACATACTCTCTCCCAAGAATACTACTGAGAAGAAGAAAGTGAAAAATGGTCTCAATAGATCTAATTGACTGACCCTGGCCACGCCACCTTTTCCCAGGCCTTCATAGAAGAAAAAGAAACCAATGAGATTATTGAAAAGACATAAGAATGCAAATAGCAAGATTGTAGTTATTGAATCATTGGCAACTTGTGTTAAATGAGTAAAGTCAAAATTAATTAATGTTAATGGGAAAACTATAGGAAGGCTTATAACAAGGGCCCAGCATATTACTTTCCATCCACTCATTGTTTTACCTAAAATTCCTCCCTGAGAATATCCCATTCCTCCAATAATTACGCAGCCAAGTAATCCGAAATCTCCAAATCCTATATCAGTAAATGACGAGTCATTAGTTAAAAGTCTGAAAATTATTACGGTTATAAATCCAATTACAGCTACTCCCCAAAACCTATTCGAAGGTTTTTCATCAGACAAAATCCCTGCAAATATTGCTACTGATAACGGAACTGCTGCTAATACAATTCCACCATTACCAGCAGGTATGGTTTGCATAGCTACTGCTGTAAAAATTGGAAAAGCAAAAACTACACCAATAGCAGTAATGATAAGTTTTTTAATATCTGAAATATTTGGTAGATTACTTCTTTTAAATTGCCCTTTAAATAAAAGTATAAATACTGATGCTACTCCTGCTAAAAATCCTCGCCCAAATCCTATTTCTAAAGATGTGAATTCTGCTTGGGTTAAATGTTTGGTGATTGGAAGTGTAAGGGCAAAAATCAGAACCCCAATAAATCCAAGTACAAACGCATTATTTTCTTTTGAAAAGTACTTGTTCATTTGTATAGGATATAATTAATGTTGATTATGTTAACACATAGAAGGGGACAATGATATGAGTAGTATATTTAGTAATATTCCTGAAGACAAACGGGTTTCAAGCAACCAACTTTCTTTTGCAATACTTGATATTTTTCCTGCCTCTGAAGGCCATACTTTAATTATTCCAAAAAGAGAAATAGAGACATTTTTTGAATTAAGTGATGAAGAACTTATTTCAATTAAGCAATTAATTATTTCCAGGAAAGAAGAAGTTTCTTCAAATGATTCTACAGTAGAGGGATTTAATATATTCATTAATAATGGCAAAGTCGCAGGACAAACAGTATTTCATCTTCATTTCCATTTGATTCCAAGGAGAAAAGGAGATAAAGCATGGGAAAATTATTTCCAAAATTTACGTAGAGCTTAATACTTATTTTAGTGGCTCCGCAGGTAGGATTCGAACCTACGACCGATCGGTTAACAGCCGATTGCTCTACCACTGAGCTACTGCGGAAAATTAAGAATAAAAAAGATTATAACACTTAAGTAAACTAAAGTGAATTATGTCACTGAAGATTTAGATTTACTTTTTGAATTTTGTTTTTTAAATTCTAATTTTCCATCTTTTGAATTTATTTTGACAGTTGCATTTTTAGATAATGTTTTTGAAATTATCATAGATGAAATTTCATTTTCAATTTTTCTTTGAATTAATCTTTTTAATGGCCTTGCTCCAAATTCTTCGTCGTAGCCTTCTTCAATCAATAATTCTTTTGCTGATTCAGTTAATGAGATCTTGATTTTTTTCTCATCTAATCTAATCTGAATATCTCTGATAATTATGTCAGCAATGTGCGTCAGTTCATCTTTTTTAAGTTTCTCAAATACAATGATTTCATCTATTCTATTTATGAATTCTGGTCTGAAAGAACCTTTTAAAACTTTGTCAATTGATGATCTTTGTTTTACAGCTTCCTGATCAGTTAAATTTTGAACAAATCCAAAATTATTTGTCATGTTATCTGCAGTAATAAGATTACTGGTCATAATAATAATAGTGTTTGTAAAATCAACTGTTCTTCCATGTCCATCTGTTAGTCTTCCGTCATCCAATATTTGTAATAATATATTAAAAATATCTGGATGTGCCTTTTCAATTTCATCAAACAAAATTACTCTGTATGGTCTTTTTCTTACGCTTTCTGTGAGTTGTCCACCTTCATCAAATCCAACATATCCTGGAGGTGAACCTATGAGTCTAGAAACGCTATGTTTTTCAATGTATTCGGACATGTCTATTCTGATCATGTTAGATTCATCATCAAACATAAATTCAGATAATGCTTTTGCTAATTCTGTTTTTCCAACTCCGGTAGGCCCCATAAAAAGAAAACTACCAATTGGTTTTGAAGGATCTTTTAATCCAGCTCTAGATCTTCTCAATGCATCTGAAATAGATTTTACTGCATTATTCTGACCTACTACTCTTTTATGAAGATATTTTTCAATTTTCATTAATTTTTTTGATTCATCATTCATAAGATTTGTAATTGGAATGCCTGTCCATATTGAAACAGTTTTAGCAATTTCTTCAGATGTTAAAACTAATTTTTTATTTTCCAAAGTTTCGGTTTTTACAGATTTCAGTGTATTTTCTAATTTAATCCTCTTATCCTTTAATTCTCCTGCCAATTTGTAATCTTCTAATTTTGATGCTTCATATTCATCTTCTTTAAGATCTGATATCTCATGTTGTTTATCTGAAATATCTATATTAAA
Organism: Dehalococcoidia bacterium; assembly: GCA_029936815.1. Lineage (GTDB taxonomy): Bacteria > Chloroflexota > Dehalococcoidia > Lucifugimonadales. The sequence continues at coordinate 52,899 of JAPYRX010000005.1, read as the reverse complement.
ATCATCATCTTTGTTTTCAATACGTAACCTGGCAGAAGTTTCATCGATTAAATCTATAGCTTTGTCAGGAAGTAATCTTCCACTAATATATCTTTGTCCTAACTTTACTGCTGATACTAATGAATTTTTTTCTATAGTTACATTATGATGATCTTCTAATTTTGGTCTTAAAGATTCTAGCATCTCAACAGCTAATTCATTTGAAGGTTCATCAACAATAACTGGTTGAAACCTTCTTTCTAGAGCTCCATCTTTTTCTATATATTTTTTGTACTCAGCTTCGGTTGTTGCTCCCATACATTGCAATTCTCCTCTTGATAAAGAAGGTTTCATAAGATTACTTGCGTCAATTGCTCCTTCTGCTGAACCAGCTCCAACTACAGTATGAAGTTCATCTATGAATAGAATTACATTCCCATTAGAGCTTTTGATTTCGTCCATCACAGCTTTTAATCTTTCCTCAAATTCGCCTCTGAATTTACTTCCTGCTATTAAAGCACCCATATCTAATGCTAATATTTTTTTGTTTTTTAATATTTTTGGGACATCATTATCAGCAATTTTTTGGGCTAATGCTTCTGCTATAGCAGTTTTACCAACTCCTGGGCCACCAATTAGTACAGGGTTGTTTTTTGATCTTCTAATTAATGTTTGTATTACTCGTGATATTTCACTTTCTCTGCCGGATACTGGGTCTAATTTTCCTCTTGAGGCAAGATTTGTTAAATCTGTTGTATATCTATCAAGAGATTGATATTTTTGTTCAGCATTTTCATCTTTTACTCTGTGCCCACCTCTTATTTTTTGCAGAGCTTTATACACTTTTTCAATTTCAATATTAAATTCCCTAAATACCCTTACAACAAGCCCTTGTTGTTCTTGGCATAATGCAATCAGAAAATGTTCTGTACTTATAAAATCGTCTTGTAAGCGTTTACTTTCTGATTTAGATCTCTCAAGTAAAGCTTCTAATCTTGGAGAAGCATAAACTTGAGAAGATGGGTAACGCATTCCTATAGTGGATTCCATTGCTGATATCAATCTATTTCTTAATGATTTACTTGCTGTATTTAATTTTTCGAAAATTAACATTGGCACACCTTTTTCATGTTCCAAAAGTGCTAACAATATATGCTCAGGATCCCATTGGCTATGTTTATATTTCCACATTAGTTCTTGCGACAAATGAAGAACAGCCTGCGCTTCTTTAGTAAAATCTGATTCTTTAAAGACCATTAATATCCTCTGACCTGTAATATAAAAGTTATTATCTAAAGAATACGTTATCTTGCTTCTTTTGTCAATATATTTCTTGACACGACTCGACTCAAGCTTACATTTTGCGTCAATCTTTTATAGAATAAAAATATGATTATTGATTTACATTGTCATTCTATTTATTCCGATGACTCGCTACTAACAATTGAAAATATCGCCAAGCTATCCAAAAACAAAGGTATAGATGGCATATGCATAACTGATCACGAATCTTTTGTTGATCAACATTTATTGGATGAAATCGTTTTGATATCCCAAAAAATAAATATCAAAATTTTTATTGGAGCAGAAATAAATACAGATATAGGACACATCATAACATTTGGAATTAATGAATACAAATTTGGAATGCATAGAATAGAATTTTTATATGATGAAGTAAATAAAAACAAAGGTGCACTTATTTGGGCTCATCCTTATAGGAGAGTTATTAATGAAAACGAAAAAATGACAAAAGAAGAATTTCAAAATCGACTAGAACTTATTTCAAAATCAAAAGTTCTTGAATATATTGATGCTATCGAAGTGAATAATGGAAGAGGAACGGATTTTCAGAATCATTTTTCTAAAAAACTTGCTGAGAAGACTAAATCAACCATGGTTGGTTCTAGTGATTGCCATCTTACAAAAGATGTTGGTACTTGGGCCACAGAATTTGGATCTGATGATATTAAAGATACAACAGACCTTATTTATCAAATTAAATTTGGTAAATATAATCCTGTTAGTCTATTGTGATTAAGCTTGTAAATATTCTCTGAAGCTTTCTGAATAAACAAATAAAGCAGGTGTTCCACCAGTATGAATAAAAACTACAGCTTTTGAATTATCGAAATATCCTTTTTTGATAAGATCAACCATGCCGGCAAATGCTTTACCAGAATATACTGGATCTAGGATTATACCTTCTTTACGAGCAAGTAATTTTACAGCTTCGATCATTTCTTCTGATGGGATTCCATAACCTTCGCCTATATAGTTATCATTGAATATTATGTCTTTCTCTTCATAATTAAGCCCAAGATCATAATATTTTGAAGTTTGATTACAAAGGTCTGTTAATTTTGGAATAACTACTGAAGCATCAGAACTTATTCCCATTCCTACAGCTTGTATGCCGGATTTTTCGACATCTGCTCCGAGGATCATTCCAGTTTGCGTTCCGCCACTTCCAGATGCAGCAACCATACTACCAATTTCAATGTCCATTTCATTAGCCTGTGATACTAGTTCCATTGTCATTGATATATACCCAAGGCTACCAATCGAATTACTTCCTCCTACAGGTATATAATATGGATTTTTACCCTCATTTTTGAGATCAGTCATTAATTTGTCAATTGTTTCTTCCATTGAAAGTTTTCCGCCTTGATCTAAAGCTTCATTATCATCTTCGATTAATACTAGTTTTGCTCCTAGCAATTCATCTAAAAATAGATTCCCATTATAATCTTTTGACCAAGAAGGTTTGGCAACAATGATACATTCCATTCCAAGTTTTGTTGCGGCTGCGGCTGTTTGTCTGCAATGATTAGATTGGACTGCTCCAGCTGTTATCACTACGTCAGATTTATTTGCGATTGCATCTCCCATGAGGAATTCTAGTTTTCTTGATTTATTACCTCCAAAAGCTAGCCCAGTGCAGTCATCTCTTTTGATATATATTTTCGGTCCACCAAAATGTTTGGTTAAGTTATCTAAATATTCAAGTGGAGTAGGTGAGTGAATAAGTTTTACTCTTGGATATTTTGAGAGTTGCATTTTTATCTCCTTTTAATTTTTATTGTTCAGTGAATTTAGAAGTCAATGAATAAATTATATTTTCGTCACTGATTGATTTGGTTTTATATCTTAAATCTTCTTCTAATAATATATTACTTAGTTTTTTTATTCTTTCAATACTTATTTGGTTTGACATATTGAATGTTGAATTAATTACGAATGATGGAAGCTTAAGTGATTTATTAATTTGATTTATTGTTTGCCCTGCTTCAGATTTACTTTTTACGGTTGCAAGTATTTTTAATTGTCTTGATATCATTGCAACAAGATAAGGAAATCCTGCTCCAGATGCTGTGAAATTTTTTATTTGATAATATAATCTGTATTCATTTTGCATTATCAAATCATCTACTAGATTAAAAATTTTATATTTGTGAGTATTGTTTGAGCTATACTTTTTTATTTCATTTAATCCAATTGAATCCGACTTTGGAATTGAAAGAAGTGAAATCTTTATAATTTCATTACTAAGATTAAGGCTGTCAAAATCATTTATTTCACTTAAATATTTTGCAGCATTATAATCGATTGACAAATCATAGGAATGAGCTAGTTTTTGAATCCAACTAATTTCCTCATTTTTATTTATTGGATTATCAAAGGTTTTTATCTTAAATTGTTTAAATACAAATGATTCCTCAAATGATTTTTCAGGTTTACCATCGATATCAAATAATATATTTGTTTTAGGATTCGAATATTCTGAAATAATATTATCAATTTTTTTTGTTTCATCTTTGATTTTATTAGAGGCAATTTTTTTAATAACAATATTTTTCTCTGTTTCAAACATGTCAAATGAATTTATTTCATTTGTAAATTTTTCGTAATCCATGTTATCTAAAAAATATACAGAATATGTTTTATTTATTTTTTTATTTAAAAAGTCTTTTTTATAAATACTTTTATCGTATAAATTTTGACCATAAATTAGCAAATTCACTATAAGCTCTCCGAGTAAAATTAATGTATACTATTTATAAGGAGAAATCTATATGTTTTTATTTAGATTGATTAATTCAATAAGTTTGATTTGGAAATTAATGACCGATAAGAGAGTTCCGTTCATTATAAGAATGGCCATCCCTCTAGCGTTAATTTATGTAATTTCCCCTGTTGATTTTTTACCAGATTTAATTCCTTTTGCAGGCAGGATAGATGATTTGGTTGCATTAGCAATTGGATTAATGGTTTTGTTAAAATTAGCTCCTAAAAAAGTTGTCAATGAACATAAGGAAACCAAAAAGACAGTTATAGATGGCAAATTTCGTGAGGAAGATGATAAAAAATCAGATAAAAACCCTGAATCAAAATAAACATACAAATTTCGAAAGTATATATATTCACATTCCTTTTTGTGAAATAAAATGCCCTTATTGTGATTTTAATGCTTACTCAAACATAGATAATCTGACATCTGATTTAATTAAAGCCATGAAAGTTGAAATTGATTTATGGGCCTCTCTATTTGAAAAAAAAGATATAAAATCTATATATTTTGGAGGAGGAACACCATCTTGGATTGATGCGGAATACATTAAAGATATATTAAGAAGTATTAGCAAGAATTTTAATGTGTCTGATAATACAGAAATAACTCTTGAATGTAATCCTATTGATCTCAGTAGTGAAAAAATTTCTACTTATATTAATGCTGGAGTTTCTAGATTTAGTGTGGGTATTCAAAGTTTGAATGATAAAACTCTTAAATTTATTGGAAGAAACCACGATAGAATGAAAGCTCTCAATTCGTTAAATAATTTGAGATCAAATAACGTTACAAATTTCAGTGTAGATATAATGTACGGGATACCTTATCAAACACATGAAGAAATCAAAGAAACTGTTAGTACCTTGCTTGAATTTGAACCTTCTCATTTTTCTTCTTATTCTTTTACGATTGAGCCCAACACTCCTTTTTTTAAATATGTTAAGGAAAATAAGATAAAAGAAATTGATGAGGAAGAATATTTGAAGATTTTTAATATTTTGTACTTGTTATTAAAAGAAAACAATTACGTAAATTATGAAATTTCTAATTGGGCTAAAAAGGGTTTTGAAAGTATACACAATCTTAACTATTGGGATAATAATAAATTTTTAGGTATTGGCCCTGGGGCTCACTCATATATAAATAATTTCAGATTTTTTAACGAGAGTTCTCCAAAAAAATATATTAATAAAATATCAAAACAGAATTCATTAAATAATCTTGTTGATTTCGCTGATACTCTACAAAATGTTAACTTTATTTCTGGGAAAGATCATATTTCAGAAGAAACAAAAATAAGGGAATATATGATTTTTTCATTACGAAAGAATAGCGGATTGGATAAAAATCAATTTTACAATCAGTTTACTAAAAATTTAGAAGATCATATTTCATCTAAATTTGATGATTTTTTGGATCTTCAAATATTAGAAATGAATAAAGATATTTATAAATTCACAGATAAAGGTAAGTTACTAAGCAATGAAGTTTTTAGAGAAATATTATATCCGGAAGGTTAACAATGTATGTTATTGGAACAGCAGGACACGTTGATCACGGCAAATCAACTTTAATTAAAAACCTAACTTCCATCGATCCTGATAGATTGGCAGAAGAGAAGAAAAGAGAAATGACCTTAGATTTAGGTTTTGCTTGGTTTAATAGTAAAAATAAATACCCTATAGGCGTTGTAGATGTCCCAGGGCATGAAGATTTGGTTGATAACATGCTTAAAGGAGTGTATGCAATTGATTTAGGATTACTTGTGGTATCTTCAGTTGAATCTGTTAAACAACAAACAGTTGAACATTTGGAAATTTTAAAAATGTCAAATATCCAAAAGATAATTCTTGTTTTAACCAAAAAAGATTTAGTGCCTGAAGATATATTGAATAAACATCTCTTAGAGTCTAGGAAATTATTGACTGATCATAATATAAACGATTTTCAACATATCTGTGTGAATTCTAACAATTCAAATGATATTGATAATCTTAAAAATTTAATATATTCAGAATTAAATACTATTGTCAGACCAAATATTTCAAATAGTTCAAGGATGTATGTTGATCGGGTTTTTCATAAAAAAGGATATGGAACTATTGCGACAGGCACATTGTTAAATGGAATTTTTAAAATTAATGATGAAATTTATATTGATGGAAAATTAAAATCTAAAATTCGTACAATGCAATCTTATGATACTGATATAGATGAAGCTGTATCAAGATCTAGACTAGCAATTAACCTTAACAGTATTAATTTAGATGAAATTAAAAAAGGATCTGTTTTAACTGATAATAATTATAAGATTTTACAAAATTCAGTGATTTTGAAAATCCAACTTTCCAGCTCGTATAAAAAACCCCTTAAACATAATTCTGAAGTGCAAATCTTCATTGGTTCTAGCCAAGCTAAATGTAGGCTTATATTCAATAATGTTAACGAATTAAAATCTGGGGAATCAATTTTTGCTTTAGCAAAATTAGATAATAATATTCATTTTCAAACTTATGATACAGTGATTTTAAGATCTTCCGGTGAAACTATTGCTGGTGGCGTAGTTTTATCTCCCGGAGAATCAATCAAGGTTTTCAAATCTGACAAATTTCTAAAATACTTAAATTTTATTTTCAATAAGGATATTAAAAATTCTTTGTTAAATTTATTAAGTGTAAAAAAAATCTTAGATTTTAAAGAAATAAGATATTATTTAAATTTAGATATATATTCAAGTGAAAAAAACATTAATGACTTGAATACTAATAAAGTAGTCATTGCTCTTAAAACTTCTGCTGGAAATTATTCCCTGATTGACAAAAAATGGCATCAGAATAAATTAAAGAAATTATTAATAATTCTTAAAAACTATCATGAATTGTTTCCGTTGAGAAAAGGTATAAATAAGAATGAAGTAGCACAAAAATTGTATCCAAATCTTGAATATAAAATTTCAGGTCTTCTTATTGATAATTTTTTAAAGACAAAATATATAGATAGAGTTGATGATATCGTATTTCTTTCTGGATTTGTTAATACAGAAGAATCCATTCCTAGTGAAATAAAAAATATAATTAATAAATTAAACTTATCATCCGAAATTATTGTTGACCATAGTGCGATTGATAATGAAGTATTATCTTATTTGATTAATCATTCGCATTTAATTAAATTATCAAAAACTATTTTTGTTACTAAAATATGGTTTGGTATTTCAAAAGAAATTATATTGAAACATTTTGAACATAATGACAAACTTGATATACAAAATACTAAAACACTACTAAATGTATCAAGAAAATTAACTGTAGCTTTTTTAGAGAAATTAGACTTGGACAATATTACTAGACGAGTTGAAAATTATAGAGTATTAATAAAGTAATTATGAAAAGTGAAAATACAATCAAATTTAATTTTTATTCAGATTCAATTTCTGTTTCAACATTTTCTTCTTTTTTGAGGAATTTACAAGTTTCTCTTAGAGCATTAGGTAAAGATATTTCTGAAACAAGTATTGATTTTTCCGGATCGAATGCACCATCTTTATCTATTAATAAAATGAATCTAAATGAAGCTTACGAAATCGAAATAAAATTTTCTTACAAGAATAATGATTATGATTCCTTGAAATCTGATTTGATTTTCACTGGTTTCTTGGCTAAAACATTTGAATCCTGCGAAAACTCTGCTCAAAAAAGTTTGTGGGGGAGTGATGTTATTAAAAGAAAAACTTCTCAAAACAAAGCTTCTTTAAAACCTGATTCAACAAATGGAAGAATTATTGAATTTGTTGACCATCTTAAAAGGATGGGAGACAGTGATGTAGTTACAAATAATAAAACATTAAGTATTAGAAACAAATTTGCGTCTTTAAGCTAAAACCTTTCAACTATTTTATTTAATTCTTTAATGTGATTTGGACTAGTTCCACAACATCCTCCAATAATGTTTGCTCCATTTTCTATCCATTTATATGTTTCGTTTGCATACTCCCATTCATTAAGCGGAGTACTATTGTTTTGCTGAGATATTCTTGGGTCCGAATCTACTAATGTTGTATTATTTATAGACTCAACTAACGAAGAATTTGCATATCCCCCAATGGGTTTGTCTGTAAGATTTTTAAGTATTTTTATTCCATCTGTAACAAAATTTGCACCACAACAATTAAGAAGGTAGGCATCTGGTTCAACATTTTCAAGTTCATTGAAAGCTTGTTCTATACTTTCACCACTTGGCAGAGTATTGGATCTACTACCTTGTAATGTCCAGCTTACCCATGTTTCAGAATTTGTTTCCAAAGCGGCTTGTACAGCAGTTTTCGCTTCAATACTGCTGGACATAGTTTCACATAATATAACGTCAACTTTATTTTCAAGAATTGCTGCAATCACTCTATAATTATCAAGCATATCGCTTTTATTTATCACTAAATCTGATCTGTAACTTGTTTCTAAAGGAGGAAGTGATCCAATTATTTTTACATCTTTTTTCGATCTTGTTTTTGCATTGATTGCTAAATCAATTGATAAACAGGTTAATTCTGTTAATCTATTTTCAATTTTAGCCCTAGACAATATTGGCTGGGTCAGTGAATAATTATTTATAGTTATATATTCTGCTCCGGCATTGATATAATCGTAATGAATTTGCTCAACAATCTCCGGATTGTCAATCAATGATTGAGCTGACCAAATCGATTCTGTAAAGTACGGGACTTCATAGCCTCTTCTTCTTATTTCAACCCCTGTTCCTCCATCTAAGATTTTTATTTTATCCATCGATTATTTTCTTTCAACAATTTTTGTAATAATACCCTATAAATCATATGATTTAACACTTATTCATACTTTAATGACTATATATATATATTAATTCATATATATTATTATATTACTTTTTTAAACTCTTATTGTTCAATTGTGACCAAAAGAGAATGTAGGTTACAAAATGATACTAATAAAAGATACTAAAAATACTAATCGCTTTGCAAAATTTCAATTAAATGAAAAAACTATATCTAGTTTAAATCATTTAGATTTCTTTAATCCAACACCGATTCAAGAAAAAGTTTTACCTAAAGCATTGAATGGGGCAAACATTATAGGAATTGCTCAAACTGGAACTGGAAAAACTTTGGCATATGGATTGCCTATGATAGAAAGTATCATGAAAAATGATGGGCAGGGACTAGTAGTAGTTCCCACAAGGGAATTAGCAGATCAAGTTGGTGATTCGTTGAGACAAGTAGGAAGATTGTGGGGATTGAAATGTTCCATAATTATTGGAGGAGTATCTCAAAGAAAACAAGTATCAAGTTTAAAAAACAATCCTCATATAATAATAGCTACTCCTGGAAGATTGTTGGATTTAATTAATCAGAATAAACTTAACTTACATCAAATTTCGGTTTTAACATTAGATGAAGCAGACAGAATGCTAGATGATGGATTTTTGCCAGAAATAACTAAAATATTAGAAGCAGCAAAATCTGTTAAACAAAAACTTTTATTTTCGGCAACAATGCCAAAAGCTATTTCTAGTTTAATCAATAAATTCATGAGTGATTCAGTGAAAATCGAGGTTACACCTCAAGGTACTACTCCTGATAAATTGAAACATGAAGCGTTTTTGATTCCTAAAAATAATAAAACTCAATTACTTAAAACTCTCTTAGAAGAATATAATAATGATTCCGTACTTATTTTTACAAGAACAAAGTATGGAGCAAAAAAACTTGCAAAAGATATACGTAATATGGGACATACCGCTGCTGAGATTCATTCTAATAGAACACAAGCTCAAAGAAAAACTGCACTTAAAGGTTTTGCGGACTGGAAATTCAGAATATTAGTTGCAACTGATATCGCCTCTCGTGGAATTGATGTGGCTAATATAGGTCTTGTTATCAACTTTGATCTTCCAGATCAATTAGATGATTATGTACACAGAGTAGGAAGGACAGGAAGGGCAGGAAAAGAAGGGCAGGCAATTTCTTTTGTTATTCCCCCACAAAAACATAGTATTAAAAAAATTGAAAAATTGATTGGAACAAAAATTTCCACTTCTAATTCTAAATATTCTTTGGATGAAAATGTTGATGATCTTAATCAATTTGGAAGAAAAAAAAGAAATAATAAAAAATATTATCATTCTAATAAGAAATTTTATAAAAGAGACAAGAAATAAATTATAATTTTCTTCTAGAATAATATTTAAATCACATAGTAAATTTAGTATTAATGAAATTGTCAGAATATTTTTATCTTTTATTACCTGCATCATTCATAGTATTTACTTATGTAATCACAATTTCTGTTTTAGCAATTTGTAAATTTTGTACTTATACTCAAATGTAATAATGGGGCAAAGAGAATTAACTCTTAACCCCATTAATTAAGCTACATTAGGCTCAATTGCTCATTCCTCGGCTAGAGAATATGAACAAAATAACGTAGCTCAATTCATATTAATCTCAATAATTCTGCTTAAAAGAAAATATAGAACCTATAATTAATGGTTTTATATAATTTTCAAATGATATAAATTATTATTATTATACAACTAATTATTTTACCAATGTCATTTATTGGAAATTGGAACCAAGTAGTTTCGAGTCATCATAAACAATCTGAAAATAAAATAGTAAATAATTCAAAAGAAGATTTTTGGGAAGATAAAATTGAAGGATTTACACCTCCGAAATTACCAGATTATAACGACCCTACATTATCTTTTTTAATAACTAATTTACAGCCCAATTCAAGTGTATTAGATTTAGGAGGAGGCGCAGGAAGATTATCTATTCCACTTGCACAAAATAACTACTCAATAACAATTGTTGATTCATCAAAAGGAATGATAATTGCTGCTGAAAAACATTATAAGTATTTAGGGTTGAAAAATGTTTCAACTTATCATTCAACGTGGGAAGAATTTAATAATGATAAATATGATCATATAGTTTGTGCCCATGTTATGTATGGAGTTGCCAATATAAAGAATTTTATTTTGAAAATGAAAGCTTCTGTAAATTCTAGTGTGATAATAATTATGTATGATAATTCCCCGCAATCTCATCTTGCTGATATATGGGAATTATATTATTCGGAACAAAGAATCAATTTACCTGCTATAACTGACTTAGAGAAAGTTATTACCGAATTAGATATCAAATACAAACTTTGTAATATAGAAGAGTATGAATTACCTGTTTTTGACGATTTTGATTCGTTGTTGAATTCTATTGTTTCTCAGATTTTTATCACTCCGAACAAACAAAATATTAACAAATTGTCGGACATATTAAAAAATTATATTATACTAGATAATAATCAATTTATTTTCCCTGTAGATTTTAAAAGAAAACTACAAGCAATTATTCTAGATTAAATACGATAGGAATAATTTTATTGTTTCATATTTAATTTTTAATATATTGCTAGATTTATAATCAAAGCGACAAGCATGATATGAATGAATTTTTGTAGAAATGAAAGACCATTCCAATATTTTATGAATCCATTTAATATTTTTTTCATAGAATTATTATGAATATTATAAATAAGACAACAAGAATTAGCATAACATTTAAATAAAGATGAAATGAATTCTTTTTTTTAGAATTCTTTGGAGTGTAGTATTCTTCATCGTACTTACTAGATGAAGAAGGAAAACTGATGGGGATTTTAGTTATCACCTTTTTCTTTTTCAAGAAATACCTCAATATCTTTTATGGATTGTTCTTCTAAAGAAGAACTCATTTCATCTTTAATGTATTCCACTAATATAAATTGTAAATCATCATTTAGTTTTGTAAATTCTTCTTTGTATTCTTGTTTGAGATAATCATATGATTGCTCAGTTAAAAACATATCTATCATTTCAACTCTGTCTTTAAATATATCATTAATAGGGCTTTGGGAATTTGTTAATTTATCGTAAGTAATAGCCCGTTTTTCGAGGAAGGTCTTAATATTTCTTATCAAATCGTATTTATTCACTTGTTATCCTTGTTGTTTTATATTCATTATAATAATTCTTCTTTAATACTACTGAACTCAAGTTCTACAAACATCATGCTCATTTCCTTTTTGTTAGGTTCAGAATATTTTTTTTCAATCCCTACTTCTTTGAATCCTAGTTTTTTTAAAACATTACCAGATGGAATATTGTCTATAAAATACCCGGTTTTTATTTTAGGTGAATCTAATTTTCTTAGTGCATATTCTAATAAATATTTACTTGATTCGGTTGCATATCCTTTTCCCCAATAATCTTTCCCTACCCAATAACCAAGTTCGTAATAATTATCATCATCATTCAAAGCTAAGCCTACACCACCTATTAATTTATCATCTAAGAATATACTTAAATCAAGTTCGTTTTTATTGCTCATTTTTAAATAATCTTTACAATTCATTGCAAGCTCGTAAGGAATTTTGCTAAACCATCTAACAACTTCCCAATCTTCTATTTGTGAAACAAGTGATATTTGATCTTTTTTTGTTGTAGGTTTTTTTAATATTAATCTGCCTGTTTTAATTTCAATCATAAATATATTGTACAATATCTTGTTTTCAGAATATTTGAACAAATGATTTATTTAGATTAGAAACAGTTTTGCGTTTCAACCTCAATAAAAGTATTAGATTTAATTGTGACTCTTGCAATTCACTAATAATTTTCATTCTAACATTACTTAGAAGTCGACGAGTATTTAGATAATCATATTGAAAAATTCTTTTGATTGGCAATTAGTTTAATTTTGGGATATAGATAAGGTATAACTATACTTGCAATAATCAATGGAACAGATAACGTTTTGAAATAAATTGTTGTTGAAAAATAGTTAAGTAAAACACCAGCCAGGGTACCGGAAAACGATCCGACAATCTGTCCTAATCCATACATGAGGGCAAAAGAAGTACCATGTAGATTTTTTGGCATACTGTCTCCTAACCAGTTTCCAAGAGATGGATCATTGGATGATATCAGGAAAGAAATCATTGAAAAAATAATGATAATTAATAGCAGATTATTTGATGTAAACAAAAATAGAATACCTGCAAAGAGACACGAATATAATAAAATATTTTTTCTCGAATTTTTATTGTCTAAATATCCTCCGGTAAATGCGCCTATTCCTCCAAAAAGAATTATCACTGAAGATATTAAAGAAGTATAAAAATCATAATTTGTATTTCCAAAAAATGAATCTTTAATTAAATTGTTTATAAATATTGCTATCATTAAAAATAAACCTGATATTGAAAAATCTTTTAACGAAGCATACACAAATATTGGAGATACGTTTTTGTAATCTATTTTCAGTTTGTATTTTTGCTGTGGGATTTTTAGATTTTCTTTAAGATTTCTTATTTCTTTATCAAAGAAAATCAAAATTATTGGAAGTGTTAATATTCCAAAAATAAAATACGACATTCCCCAACTATAATTAGAAGATATATTAATGAAAAACCACGGCGCCAATGCAATTCCGATTGCACCTCCCAAGCTATGATAACCCAAAGATTTCCCTGTGTTTATTGTATATTTTGTAATTGCACTTGTACCAACAGGATGGTAAATTCCCGATCCTATGCCTAGTATTATTACTCCAATAGTAAACATGTTAGAGTCTGTTGAATAAGCTATTACCCACGAACCTATCGTAGATAATATTGCAAATAAAATTATCCAGTACAAGAAATTAGTTTTGTCGCTTAACATACCTGAAATCACACCTGATATTCCTCTAAATATAGATGCTGTGTTATAGAGTATTCCCATAGAAAGTATACTTAAATTGAGATCGTCTGAAACAAAATATAATGTCAGCCCGTAAACTATATGCATTATGTCGCTTAAAGCATGGCCATAAGATAGATATATATTTAGACGGAATTCTTTGGTCATAAATTTAATTAGCAATATTTTTTATTAACCATATATAATAATTCGTATTATTAATAGCACACTTTTGCTTAACTGATATAATACTTAATCTGTAAGTATGTATCTTATCAATCCATACTTGCAGAACAAAAAACCTCACAGAAAATTAAATTGTCACTGGTATATATAGCCTACAAACAGAAACCCTAAGACACACCCCCTCCAACATCAACAACCCCACAAGCTAACAACGCATCAACAATAACAACTATCACACCAAGAGCAACACCACCAAGACCATCACACCACTTTATAATCAAAGCTTATGCCGAAGTTTATATCTCTCTCGAAGTACCGTATACAAATATATAATGATCCAAGAGTGCAATCGGCTGCCATTCCTGGATCTACTACTACATCTAGTATGGTTGGGTTATTCGTTGGGTTATTTACTGGTAATAATGGTTACCTGGATTAAAAGATATATGAGGTTTCCCTTCATAGAGATTGTGGAGCGGAAGACGAGATTCGAACTCGCGACCTTCTCCTTGGCAAGGAGATGCTCTACCACTGAGCCACTTCCGCTTATTAATTTTTGCCGAGGGGCAGGATCGAACTGCCGACACCAGCATTTTCAGTGCTGTGCTCTACCACTGAGCTACCTCGGCGGTTGAATTATTGTATCAAATTAATTCTTTTTGGTATATATAACAATGGGCCCGGCAGGGATCGAACCTACGACCAATCGGTTATGAGCCGACCGCTCTACCACTGAGCTACGGGCCCTGATTATCGATTGTAAATAAATTACATTAAGATATCAATAGATTGTTTGTTTAATTGATAAATATAGGATTAGTATTGGTATAATAAGAAATAATTTTTCAGTTTTTAGTGATTCAAATGACTATTTCAAAAAAAATGACAACCTTTCTTGAGCAAGGATCTTGGATACGAAGAATGTTCGAAGATGGGATAGAATTAAAAAAGAAATATGGACCTGATAATGTTTTTGACTTATCTTTGGGGAATCCAGTTTTTCCTCCTCCAGAAATTTTATATGATGAAATGAAATCTCTTATTGATAACCCCGACAAATCTGCCCATAGATATATGCCAAATGCAGGATTGGATATGACTCGAAAAAAAGTAGCGGAGTTTTTAAATAAAACCACAAATCATGATTTTCAATCAAGAAATATTTTAATGACTAGTGGTGCTGGTGGTGCTTTAAATGTTGTATTAAAATCAATATTAGACCCTGAGGATGAGGTTGTGATTTTCACCCCATTCTTTCCCGAATATTTTTTTTATACAGATAACCATTCTGGCATTTCTAAAATTGTTGATTCAGATGACAAATTTATACCTGATTTAAATTCTTTTGATTCTGCTATTAATCAAAGAACAAAAGCTGTGATTATTAATTCCCCTAACAATCCATCTGGAGTGATTTATGACGAGAAGTTTTTGATTGAATTTTCAGAAATATTAAAAAAACATGAGAACAAATTACAAAGAGAAATTTTTGTAATAAGTGATGAACCATATAGAAGAATAGTCTTTGATGGAATTGATTGCCCAAACATATTAGATTTTCATGACAATACAATTGTAGCAAGCTCGTTTTCAAAAGATTTAGCTATCCCTGGAGAGAGAATTGGATATGTTGCTTTAAGTCCTAACATTGAAAATCAAAATTTGTTAATGGACGGAGTTGTTTTTGCTAATAGAGTATTAGGTTTTGTTAATGCCCCTGCTTTTATGCAAAGAGCAATATCAAATATTTTATTTAGCTCTGTAGATATTGAAGAATACCTGTTAAGAAGAAATTTTTTGTGTGACGAGCTAGAAAAATTAGGATATGAATTCGTTAAACCTGAGGGAGCTTTTTATTTGTTTCCCAAAAGCCCTATCGAAGACGATGTGAAGTTTACTGAAATATTGAAAAAAAATAAAGTCCTTGTAGTTCCTGGGACAGGATTTGGTAAAAAAGGGTATTTCAGAATATCATTTTGTGTTGATTGGGATAGTATTAAGGGTTCAATTTATGGTTTTAAAAAAGCGATTGATTCTATTGATTAAAACTTTTAGGCGGATCTTTTAACCCAAACCCTGTAATTGGAAGCAGTACTGTTTCTTGATTTTTTATAATCTTGGTAGAAATTAATTTTTCTAAACCAGCAAAAATTGCACATGAAGTTAATTCAGCAAAAACACCTTCTTTTTGAGCTAATTTTATTTGCCATTCAATGATTTGTTCATCTGATACAGTTATGGCAGTACCATTTGTAAAATTCACAACATTAGTTGCCTGTATTTTTCTTGGCGGATTTAGTATAGCAATTCCATTGGCAATTGTAGGTAAGCCATCATCAACACTCCAATTTAAATTGTTATACATATTGACAATAGGCCGTATATTTTCTGTTTGTATTGCATGATGTTTGGGGATATTAATATTATTCCCTATTTCTGTGTATGCTTTGTATGAACCTATTAACAGCGATCCATTTCCAACGGGGAATAGTATGTGATGAAGTTTATTTTGATTGAAAAAATTAATAACCTCATACCCAAATGATTTGGTACCTTCTAAAAAATATGGGCTTAGATTGTGTGATGAATAAGGAATAGAATTTTTATTACTATATTCAATTGCCGCAAAAGTGGAATTATCTCTTGGCCCAGGGATTTTGTGTACTTCACTTCCATACAATTCTATTTGTGAAATCTTGTTTTTAGGAGCATTTTCAGGTACAAAAATATGAGATTGTATTTTTGAATATGCACTGTAAGCTGAAATAGATGCTCCTGCATTTCCAGAAGAATCTTCAACAATCTCACTTATTCCAAATTCTTTTAGTGCTGAAATCATCATTGAAGAACCTCGGTCTTTAAATGATCCTGTGGGGTTCATGTATTCTAGTTTAGCAAAAATATTTAACTCAAAGTCGCTTGAAATAGAATTCAATCTGATTATAGGAGTGTTCCCTTGTCCTAGATTAATCAAATTCAAATTGTTTGACAATGGAATAGGTATTTCATGTGATGTATTAGAATCTCTATTTGTGTACACTATTTCGAATGCTTCATACTTACATCCCTTTTGTTGACATACTGTAATATGAGGATCAGGATTGATAGTAGTCTGACAATTTAGGCATTTGAATTTATGTTTCATTGGTATTAAAAAAAATTTTGAAATTTAAGTATAAAACATCTGATGAATCTTCAATAGCTTACTATGGATGGATTATTGTTATTTATGGTAATTTTATTATAGCTATAAGTACATTGGTAGGGATGCATGGCACAGGATTTTTTCTTAAAGCTTTTGAAACAAAATATAATTGGAGCAGAGCTTCAATATCGGGAGCAAGTGCATTTACAAGAGCTCAAACAGGATTATTTGGACCAATAGAAGGTTATATTCTAGATAGATTTGGAGCTAGAAAAGTTATGACAATTGGATTTGTGATAACATCTTACGGATTTTATTTACTATCTTCAACGTCTACAATATTTTCATTATATATTTCATATATGTTTATGACATTAGGAGTTGCGATATCAGGTTGGTTGCCAATCATTACACTCATGAATTCTTGGTTTGAAAGAAAAAAAACTCTTGCTATGGCATTGTCTTCAACCGGTGTACATATTGCGGGAATATGTACAGCGCTTTTAGCATTTTGCATAGATAATTACGGAATTAGAAGCACAACACTTGTTATCTCAGTAATTTTTTTATTTTATTCTCCTTTATCTTATTTACTGATCAGAGATAAATCTTTAGTAAAAATTAAAAATACCAAAAATGAAAATAAATCAAAATTCAAATTAAACTTGAATCCTGAAATAAAAATTGCATTAACACACAAACCATTTTGGATTATCGCTGTTGCTCATAGTTTTTCTACTGCATCTGTTGTTACTTTGGGAGTGCATTTACCTGCTCACATTACCGATTTAGGATACACTCCTGTCCAGGCGGGCTATATTATTATGGTTTATTCTATTGTTGCTGCCATTGCACAAATTTTTGGTGGGTATATGGGAGATATATATACGAAAAAATATGTTTTATCTACTTTTTTAATTTTTCAAGGTTTGTCCCTATTTATTTTATCTTTATTAAAAAATATATATGGCGTAATTATCTTTTCGATTTTGTATGGAATAGGATTTGGAGGCAGAAATCCATTGTTTACTTCAATAAGAGGAGATTACTTCGAAAGATCTTCTTTTGCGACATTATTTGGGATTTCTGGACTTGTAATTAATATTGGAACTGTTTTGAGTCCTGTGTTATCAGGCTATCTTTTTGACATTAAAGGTGATTATACTATTGCTTTTATAGCTTTAGGGACATTGGCAATGATAAGTTCTTTCTTGTCTATTTTATTACCCAAAAAAAATTATTAAGTAATTCATATGAAATTTCATACAGATCAAAGTAAAGAAAATACTAAAAATTATTATGGATGGGTAATAGCTTCATTTGGCAATATGGTAATTGCATTAACTACTATTACATCTTTTCAAGGCACAGGTTTTTTTTTAAAAGCATTTGAGGAACAAAAAAATTGGAGTAGAACACTCATTTCTGGTGCTAGCTCTTTTGCTAGAGCAGAATCTGCTCTTTTAGGCCCCGTAGAAGGATTTCTTCTTGAAAAATTTGGCGTAAAAAAAATCATGGTGATTGGTAATTTCATCGCTGCATTTGGATTTATTTTAATGGCCTACACTGATACTGTTTTGCAATTATTTTTTGCATATTTTTTTGTAAGTTTTGGATCAGCTCTTTGTGGTTGGTTACCAATTATGACACTGATGAATATGTGGTTTGAGAAAAACAAAACTTTTGCAATGGCATTTTCTATTACTGGAACTCATATCGGAGGTTGGGTTGCACCTCTGTTGGCATTTTGTTTGTTTACATTCGGTATTAAAAATACTGCGTTATTTATATCTGTAGTTTTTATTTTATTTTCTCCTTTATCTTTTTTTATTGTTAGAGATAAAACTAATCTTACCAAAAATACATTATCTACCAAACAAAACAAGAAAAAATTTAGGTTTAGATTAAATTTACATCCTGAAATAAAAAAACAGTTAACTCAAAGACCTTTTTGGATTATCGCTTTTACTCATATGTGCTCAACCACTTCTATAGTAACTCTTACCACCCATTTACCGGCTCATATTACTGATTTAGGATTTTCAGTTACTACTGCTGGATATATAGTTTCTATTTTTTCTACTGTCGGTATATTTAGTCAATACATTGCTGGATATACAGCAGATAAGTACGGGAAGAAATATATACTTCTTATATTTTTATTATTTCAAGTATCGGCGTTAGTGGTATTGTCAATTTTTGAAACTTGGACTGGATTAGTATTTTTTGCTATCTTATGGGGAATTGGTTTTGGAGGAAGAACTCCAATAATTACTGCAATTAGAGGTGATTATTTTCATCCTTCAGTTTTTGCAACTTTGTTTGGATTTTCTGGGATTATAATAAATATTGGGACTACTGCAGGTCCTATAATAGCAGGGATTTTGTATGATAAAATGGGTTCATATGAAATAGCATTTAGAGGACTCTATATAATCGCTTTTATTGGTTGCTTATTGTTATTAACATTACCAGCAAAAAATAAAATTCAAAATTTGGAAAAATAATATTGAATAAAATTACTTTTTTATTTATTTTATTTTCTTTATCTTTTATCACTATTAATTGTGAAAACAATGATAAACAATCAACGAGTATCGTTTTTGCAACAAAAGAATACTCGTTAGGTGAAAATCGCCTGATGTTTTCTTCAATTGGTAATAAAGGGTCTGAAACAAAAAAAGATTTCAAAGTAGAAGTTTTAAATAAAATAGATGCGGATTCATATGAATACAATCCTACATTTTATTTATGGCCAAATAAAAACTCCGGATTTTATACTTTTAATCATCAATTTTCTAAACATGGTAAATATGAATTAAGAATTTATGATTCAACGAATCCAAAAGAAATTTATCTTGAAACGATTAATATATCAGAAAAAAACCAAAGTCCAATAGTTGGAGAAATGATTCCCGAATTAAAAAACAAAACCTTGAGCAACGCATTACCTATTAATGAAATTAGTAGCGATCCAGATCCAGACCCAGATTTTTACATGTATAGATTGTCTGATGCAGTAAAACTTAACAAACCAATTATTGTTTTTTTTATTTCACCTAGCTTTTGCAAAACTGCTACCTGCCTTCCTCAATTGGATGTTATCAAAAATCTTAAAAATTATTATGATGATAAAATAATATTTATACATGTTGAGGTGTATGATAATCCGCATCTTATTAGAGGCGATATTAGTAAAGCTCAAATTTCCCCGATTTTAGATGAATGGAATATATATTCAGAACCTTTTACATTTATAATTAAAGATAAAATTCTTGTGTCAAAATTTCAAGGATATGTTAGTTATGATGAAATTATAAAATCTGTAAAACAATTGGTAGATGATCAATAAAAAAATAATTTTTTATATTTTTACTATGATATTCTTTGTCTCAATTAATTCTTTGAGCTCTGATTCTGAATTAACAAATCCCTTATTAATCAAAGGAAACAAATTTAATGTTTCTATAGAATTTTATAATTTCCCTTTAAAATTAGGAGAACAATTTTTTGATTTAGAAATACTGAATATATCTGAAGACACAAATTTTAAAGGAAATGCAGATTTTTATTTTAATACTCCTGGTAAAAATAAAAGATATAAAGTTGTTGCTCTAAAACTTCCAGCCCCAGATTTGATTTATAAATCTGCTTTTACATTTAAACAATCAGGAATATGGGATGTTGAATTAATTTTAAGAGAAGGTAATGATTACGAAGAATTTTATTTCAAGATGAATATTCAAGATCCTAATTTAGGAACTTTCAAATATGGATATTTATTAATGTTATTTGTTCCTTTGCTAATTCTTATTGCTATTATCAGCTTATATAGAGAGTCAAGAAAAAATACTGATAAGTAATTTTATTTAAATTGATCTACGTGTATAGTTCCATCTAAATCATAGATTTTAATTATTTCCCATACCCCATCTTTTTTATATGCAGTTATATTTATTTGTTCCCCAAGTAGCATATGTTGATTTAAATGACTCATCATTAAAAAATCAAACTTCATATTTGATAATGAAAAACTTTGATTTATATCATTTGATTTTAGTGTCAAAATTCCTTTAGCTTCGTTACCGAATTCTATGTCTAGCAAATATCCTGAAAATTTTTTTGTATTTATTTCTGAATTCATACATGAAGTAGTAAATATATTTAGAATTAATAGAATTAATATTGTTTTCATAATTGAAAAATTTTTAAAAAGTGACTATAAGGGTTGTTGACTAAATTATTAGGTTTAAATAGTGTAATAGACATTAACATATATTTCTATTAATAATTTTGAAAAATTTTAAAAACTTAATATTATCTACATCCTTAATCATTGCATCTATTATCAGTATTACTTTTAGTGATTCTTCGATTTATGCCAATTCTACTACCAAAGAATCAATATTTATTGTTGATCCGATGGTGGAAGATTTACTTTACAAAGAATTTATTTTCTCAACAATTTCTACTTTTAAAGAACTCCGAGAAAATTCAGGGTACAAATTTTTCTCTTTGAGTTCTCCTAATGGCTCTATAGAAATTACTAGTGATCAAAATGACCCTGAATTATATATTAATGTATTGAAGTCATGGATGAAATCTATTCATGATAACCAAGACGAAGATACAAGATCGATAAGTGCCGCTTTGAGTGCAGCAATTAATGAATTTAAAGTTTCAAGAGCATCTGAGGGTTCATCTATTAATTTGATTGTTTATGATGAATTATTGATATCTCCTGATGAAGAAAAAATCATTCAATCTATTATTGATAGCATTTCAATTAATAATTGGGAAATAAATATTATACATAAGTATGGAACAAGTAAAATTATTATGGATAAATACCAAAATTGGGCAAAATGGGGGAAAGGTAATATTTATCCAATTGTGGTGCCTGATACTATGGAATTATTAACCGATAAAATATTAGAAGACAATGCTGAACGAAAATTAAAAAAAGAATATAAAGGAATCATTGAGAAAAATTCTCTGTTTCAAAAAGAAATATTTGTTTCTCCTGGGTCAAGCGAATTGGAAATAGTAGTTTATACACCTAATTCTGATGGTAATATTTCAATTGTTGCACCTAATCAACCTGGAAACGAACAAACAAAACCTACAAACTTAACTGTAACTTCATTTTCAAAGATTTGGAGATTTAAGGACCCTGTACCAGGCAGATGGCTGTTCAAGATAACCGATTATAATTCAGGATTACTTTCTATATATCATAGAAACAAAGTAGATTATGATATTCTTTTAATCGACAAAGGCCCTTTCCCTACCAAAAATTCTATTCAATTAGTTACTAATTTAGCTAAAGGCACCAATCGTTTAATATCAAAAGATGCATATGTAGAATTGATATTTGACGGGAAAATTAGCTATGAAATGAATGATAACGGAAGCAAGGGAGATGCTGTTGCACAAGATGGTTATTATTCAATGATATTACCCGATGTAGATACCCCAGGGGAATATGATATAAGCATAAAATATTCATGGCCTAATTTTGGAACTAGTATAGTTGATAGTACGAAAATTACTTTTGAAATATTTCCTGAAATTATAATAGATGTTATTAATGCAAGTGAATTACCTTTGAATAAAAATATATCTATTGCGATTATAGAAATATTACTAGAAGGCGAAAAATATTATATTGATAAAAATGATGTTAAGTGGTCATATAGCGCAAACCAAGACAGTTTAGATGTTTTATTAAAATCTATTGATCCAATCCAAGATGGGAGATCTAATAAATTTGAAGTGGTTTTGAGTACTAGTGAATATGGAAAAGCAAGTATGGTTTTCAGATTAGATTCTATTTATAAAAACAAGAATTTTGTAATGTACTCAGATACTATTGTAATCAAAACTATTGATAAACCAATTGAAGAATCTAAAATAGATATTGTTAAAGAAATTAATACTGTTGATAAGATTCAAGATCAAATAGATGGACAATCTCAATTTATGATTATTATTTTTGCAACACTGTCAATTATTGTTCTAATAATATTGATCATAGCAATTTATTTATTAGTTAATTATTCTACAAAAGTTGATATTCGCGGATATATTTATGACGACAAAAATAATTTGATACTTGATATAAAATCTATAAAAAGATCTTTGCCAAATAGAATACTTCGTAGAAATAAAATTAAAGGTTCTGAATTAAATGACGATTTGTTTTATGGATTAGAATTTACTTATATGAAAGAATATTTGATATTAACCAATTACTCTGATCACTCCGTGAGAATAAACAATCAACCATTAACAGAAAATGTTGAAATATTCAGCAAAGCTTGGATTGGAATCCAAGGTAAAATTTTACTTTACAGTGAAGAAATTTTGTAATATAAAATTTAATTAATTATTATGTTTTTGTATTGTTATCGTTTTTATAACATCACCAGAAGTAGTAGCGGAGCCAGGATCTCTTTCAGAAATACTATCTAATACATCTAGCCCTTCAATAACTTTTCCGAAAACAGCATGACAAGAATCAAACCTGCAATCTTTATCGCTTCCATCAGGATTAAAACCATCGAGTTGTTCTGTCGGTACAAAAGTTATAAAGAACTGGCTACCATTTGTGCCTTTTCCATTTTGAATACCTCCGTTTGCCATAGAAACAATACCTTTTGAATCATGACTTAAATCAGGGTGTAATTCGTTATCAAATTTATACCCAGGGCTACCCATACCAGTTCCTGTTGGGTCACCTGTTTGTGCCATGAAATTAGGTATAACTCTATGAAATGTAACTCCATCATAGAACCCATTATTTGCTAAGAAAACAAAATTATTAACAGTTATAGGAGCTTTATTACTATAAAGCTCAAGGGTCATAGTTCCACCTTTTTCTAATACTATTTTTGCGAAATATAATTCTTTGTCTGTATCTATAAACATTGGTGGTGGTGCGTCATATGATTGTGCTTTTTTCACTTGAACTCCTCTTGTATCCGTTTTTCCATACCCTTTTGATGATAATGTGTCTCCTGGATTAAGAAGATCTACTTTACCTGTAGCTCCCTTTTGTCCGTAACTTTCTGTATTTTTTGTTACATCACATCCTAGTAGTATGGTTGAAAATAATAATGTTAACATAATTACTGCTTTTAATTGTTTTTTCTTGAAATACATTTAATTGCCTTTTAATAATGTGAATTTAGTTGATAATTATACTATATTGCAAGAAAAATTATAAATATTTTTCAAATTTTTCAAGATTGATATCTATCCATTTGATATTATTTTGAATTTTTTCCAATGTTTGATTCATTGACATAGAAGCAGCATCGACGGGGTTTTCATTATAGTAATTTTCAATTTCTTCGAATTTGGATATGGTTTGAAAATTAGAAGGAAGAGATACAATATAATTTAATTGAAATCCATCTCCTGATATTTCTAGTATTTTACTCCAATTTTCTTTTAAATATGACCACGATGTTTCGAAACCTATATTATTATTTGCAATCCCAATTAAAACTGATGCTATATCGTGTTTTCTAATGTTTTCTGTAGTTATCTGACTTAACAAAAAATTAAGTTTTTCAATGTTGTTAAATTGAGTTAAGCTTCCTAAAAAAAGAGATTTTTCTTCTTGTGAGTTTGAGTTTAGATATAATTTCCATATTTTGTCAAAATCATTTTTGTCACCGTTGTAAGCAACTGATAAAAATAATGGTCTCTTTAAATTTGGGTGAATTTCTGTTTTGTCATATTTAGACGAATTTCTAAATATTTCCAATGATTTATTTATTAGAGGACGTATGTTGTAATAACATGAATTTTCAATTAATGTCCCTATCATTATTTGATCTATTTCTGAACTGATGTGATCTATATTCCAATTTAGATCTATAGATAGATTATTAAAAATATTAGATGTAAAAGAGTAATACTTATCGTAAATTGGTGTTTTATACAATTTTGAATCTAAAGAACGGAGAGATCCGCATATGTATTTCCATATATACGGGTTTGTTTCCGAGCTAAATATTTTTAATAGACTTAAATAATTTTCAGGATCGATTTTACTAGATTTTAAGAATGTATAAGTATCAGAAAGAAGCCCTAATCTTTCTTCGTTCATTAAACTTGACATATCATCTTTCAACATGTCAGTGATGTTGTTAAAAATTTCTTCTGAATATATTGTTTTATAAAACCCAGAAGAATTAGAATTAAATATTGAAATATCACTTTCTTCTATAATTGATTCGGATGATTCAATTAACATTGTTTTTGAAGATTGTTTTTCGGCATTCTTTTCCTTGTATTTGACAGGAATCATCCAATTTGAGTCACTATTATTTTCAGGATTATATGAGAATTTTTTTTGAGTTATTAAAACGTTATCATCTGACATTGATACTTCTACCAAAGGAAATCCTGGTTCAGTCGTCCATTTTTTCATTAATTGTTTTATATCCTTGTTTGAACTTTCACTCAAAGCATTCCATAAATCATTTGTTACCGTATTGCTATATTGATGTTTATTTATGTATTCTTGTATTCCGTTCCTAAATGGATCTTCTCCAATATAATTTTCTAACATTCTTATTAATGAAGCACCCTTGCTATAACTTATTGCGTCAAATAATTGACCTATTTCATCTGGGTTTTTAACTTCTTGTTCTATTGGGTGACTGCTATCTAAAGCATCTAATTCAAAGGCTCTATTCGTATCGTCTAATAAGAATTTTGTCCAGATATCCCATTCCGGAAATAATTTACTTATTGCTTTATCTCCCATCCATGAAGCGAAACTTTCGTTTAGCCATAAATCATTCCACCAATTCATTGTAACTAGGTCTCCAAACCACATATGTGCCATCTCGTGAGCTATTATAGCTGCAACTAGTTGTTTAGTTTGAATCGAACTATTTTCGGGGTCTACTAACAACGCGTTTTCTCTATAGCTTATACAACCCCAATTTTCCATTGCACCAGCTGCGAAATCTGGAATCGCTATATGATCAAGTTTTGGAAGTGGATATTTTGTGCCAAAATAAGATTCGAAATAATCCAATAATTTTTCGGAGGTTTCAAGTGCGAATTCACCGAAATCTTCTTGATTGTTTGTTGCCCAAACTCTAATAAGAATATTATTTTTAGTTGTTATTTCTTTACTTTTAATTTTACCTATCGCAAAAAATAATAAGTATGTAGACATGATTGGAGTTTCTTCAAATATTATTTCATTTGAATTATCATCTCTTTCTTTTTTTTCTTTGATAGGCATATTTGAAATGGCATTAAGATCTTTTGGTACTACTAAAGATAAGTTAAATTTCGCTTTATAACTTGGGTTATCTATACAAGGGAATGCTTTCCTAGCATCAGTTGGTTCAAATTGAGTGCTAAGTAATACTTTTTCTTGATTGTTCTCAATATATATACTTGAATATAACCCTTTTAGATCTTTTAGTATTTTACCTTTAAAATTGATTTTATATTTTATATTTTTTTCTTTTTTGAATTCTGAATATTGTTTTAATATAAGATGTGTATTAGTTGTTTCGAAATCGATTTCTATCCATTTTGATTCTAAGATATTGAAATATTCGCAATATTTAATTGTTAATCCAACAGAATCAAATTCAATCTTGTTTATTTGTTTATTTATGTTTAAAGATATTTCAACAATACCATTAAATGTTTGGAAATCCTTGCTTGGTTCAATATATAAATCATACTTGTTTACTATCAATTTTTTATCATGCATTATTTAATCCCAAATTGGATTTTCTTTTTTTGTGAAAGCATTTTTACCAATGTTAAAATGATTACTTTTTCTTAATTTTTGAACTTCTGAATATGATTTTTCAATTTCTGATGGATCAAATGATGTGTCATACTCATTAAGAGCAATTTGTTTTGTGGCTGATATTGCTAAATACGAACATTTAAGAATGTTCTCGGCTGTTTTTCTCGCATACTCTAATGCTTTATTTTCCGGCACTATTTCAGATATCAATCCGATATCTTTTGCTTCTTTACTTGAGATTAATTTTCCAGTTAAAAGTAGATTGAGAGCAATTTTTTGAGGTATTAATTTGGCAAGCTTAGCTGCGCCGCCTGCTCCTGCAAACAAACCTACTTTGGGTTCAGGGAATCCAAATGTTGAGTTTTCTGATGCTATCAAAATATCACATGATAATGCAATTTCTAATCCACCTCCTAGTGCATACCCCTCAATTGCTGCAATTATCGGTTTATAGCACTCAAATTGAGAGGTTATTCCACCAAATGGTGCAACAGGATCTGATTCTGATTTAATATGTTTCAAATCATTGCCTGCTGAAAATGATGAACTCCCCTCTCCATAAATAATTGCAATTTTAAGTTTTTGTGAATTCTTAAATTCTTCGAATACTTCTTTTAATTCCATACTTGTGTGTGGATTAATAGAATTCATTTGTTTTGGTCTGTTAATAGAAACTTCTAAAATCTGATTGTTAATCGAAGTTTTTATGTATTTATAATTCATAAGATAATCTTATAATACATTTTAAACGTTTAATACACAAAAAATAATACAATGAAATTAGGTATAAACATATCTGACAGTAGACTGTTTGAAGAACATGTAGATAGCGATTTTATACTACCTGAAAAAATTAGCTCAAGGAGCAAACTGTTTGAGTCACTTGGTTTTGATTATGTAATTTCAAATGAGACTAAAGCAAATCCTTTTATTCCACTGTCGATTGCATCTGAATCAACTTCTAATACAGATTTGATTTCTTCTATTGCTTTGGCTTTTGTAAGAAGCCCTATGGATCTTGCATACATATCGTGGGATTTACAACGTATTTCTAATGGAAGATTTATCCTTGGATTAGGTAGTCAAGTCAGAGGTCATGTTGTAAGAAGATTTTCCGGTGAATGGCATCCTCCTATAAAAAGGATGAGAGAATATCTTGAATGTTTATATGACATATGGAATTGTTGGCAGAATGGGAAGGAGTTGAATTTCAAGGGAGAATTTTATGATATTAATCTGATGACTCCTTTTTTCAATCCTGGCCCTTTGAAAATTGACTTCCCTAAAATTTTGTTAGCTGCTGTTAATTCTAATATGTCCAAATTATCTGGGGAGTTAAGCGATGGAATTATTTTGCATAGCTTTAGCACGAAAAAATACATTCAAAAAATCCTTATGCCAGAAATTCAAAAAGGGAAAAAATATAAATCGCTAAAGGATGATTTTATTTTTACAGCAGGTGGATTTCTGATAATAAGCAATAATGATAAAAAAATTCAAAATAAAATTGAACAAATCAGATCTCAGGTCGCATTTTATGCTTCCACTAAAAGTTACAGAAGTGTAATGGAAGTTCATGGATGGGAAGATGTAGCAGATAAACTATATAGGTATTCAGTAGATGGTGAATGGGATAAAATGCCTTCTCTTATATCTGATGATATCTTGAACGAATTTTTGTTGATTACAAATGTAAAAGATGCTCCTAAAAAAATTAAAAGAAAATTTGATTATGCAAACCATATTTCATTACCAATTGATTTGATTTATGAAATAGGATTTGAAGAAACAAACAATTTGATTTCGAAATTAAAGAAATAAATTAACTATTGATAATTTCAGACAAACGGGAAAGTGTTTTTCTTAATTCCCCCTCATGATTTACTATTACGTAATCAAATTTGTCTTGTTGGTTGATTTCATGTTCTGCTATTGCAGTTCTTTTTTTAATTTCTTCGGCAGTATCCGTTTTTCTTGAATGTAATCTTTCTAGTAAAATTTGAATGTTTGGTGGAGTAAGGAATATAGTCTGTGTATTTTTAATTTTTTTTGATAATTTGTTTACCCCTTGAATATCAGTTTTAATTATTATTTTTTTATTATGTTCAATTCCTTTTTCTATTTGACCTTTTGGAACTCCATAATAATTTCCATAAACTTTAGACCATTCTATTAATTTATTTGATTCTATTAATTTTTTAAATTCTTTTTCATTTACAAAAATATAATCTATTTTATCTTTTTCGTTTTTACGAATTTCCCTAGTTGTTACTGTTGTAATAATATCTACGTCAGTATTTACTTCACTGAATTTTTTTATCACAGTATCTTTCCCAACACCTGAAGGGCCTGAAATTATAAATATTTTATTTGTCTTACTCATTTTTTATATTATATTTTTTATCTCATCCCAAAAATTTGGATAGGACACTTTTGCATGTTCTGCGCCATTTACAATTGTTTCTTTTTCTGCTAATAATCCAGCTATTCCAAGCATCATAGCAATTCTGTGATCTCCCTGGCTTTCTACTGAATTCCCAACAAGCTTTCTTACAGGTTTGATAACCATTCCATCTTTGGTTTCTTTTATGTTTGCTCCAAGTTTTGACAAACCTAGCACTGTTGATTTTATTCTGTCTGATTCTTTAACTCTTAATTCTTCTGCGTCCGAAATTCTTGTCTCTGAATTTGCAAAACAAGCTGCTAAAGATAAGACTGGAATTTCATCAATAATTTTAGGAATGATTTTTTTATCTATTGTTATTCCTTTTAATTTACTAGATCTTACTGTAATGTCTCCTCTAGGTTCTCCCATATCAGTTTTTTTATTTGTGATATTAATATCTGCGCCCATTTCTAATAGGATTTCAAGAATCCCTGTTCGATTTGGATTTAATCCTATATTAGGTAAATATATTTCTGCATTTGGGTGACAAGATGCTAGTACCATCCAAAAAGCAGCAGAACTTATATCACTTGGTATAACAATATCTTGTGCAGTTAATTTAGATTTACTTATTGTTGTCATGGTATCTTCAATTTTTATATTAGCTCCCATGGCCTTCATCATTCTTTCTGTATGATCTCTACTTTTAAATGGTTCAGTAAAAATAGTTTGATTTTCAGCATATGTTCCAGCAATTAATACACAAGATTTAACTTGAGCACTGGAGACAGGACTTATATAATTTATCCCATTAAGGTTCATCCCTGTGATTTCAAAAGGTGCTGTAATTTGGCCTACATCCTCCTTGTTTAGAGAATTAATTGAAGCTCCCATCTGTAATAATGGGGTAGCTATTCTATTCATTGGTCTTTTACTTAAAGATTTATCTCCAATTAGAACTGAATTAAAATCCTGTCCAGCAACCAAACCACTTATTAATCTCATGCAGGTACCACTATTCCCACAATCTAAAGGGGTTTTTGGTTTTTGGAATCCTTTTTCTCCATTACCGTGTATTTTGAAAAAATGTACAGGATAGTCATCTATATAATCAATTCTATGAATTATTTTTGTTCCAAGTGCTTTCAAACATCTTATTACTGATTCTTGATCGTCACCCACACAAAAATTTGTAACTTCAGCGATTCCGTAAGCCATTGAATTTAGAATGGCTGCTCTATGGGATATTGATTTGTCACCCGCAATTCTTATAGTAGAATTTATTTTATTAGATTTTGTTACTTTTTCAATCAATTTTATTTTGTTCTCTTATATTTCCATAAATCTTTAGATTTGGATTTTTCGTGGTCGATTTTTTTTTGCATAAGATTTTCTGATACAAGAAATCCAGCCATTGATTCCCCTGAAGACAATATATTAGAGGATGGAGATACATTGTCAGTACTCCCTGTAACTCCTAATTCCCATCTCATTCTACTTTCCCATCCCTTGATCAGATAGTCACTTAAATCCTTGTCTTTATTCAAAATATATTCGGATAGCTTAGATATTTCGTTGTTTGCTTGGCTATACCAATGAGAACTAAATTCTTTAGTATGATTTATAATTTCAAATAATTCTTCAGGGTCTGTTAAACTTCCTATAGTTGAATAATTAAAATCTTGTTTAGCAAATTTTGACATTTCCGGCCATGATTGTGATTCTTCCGCATATTTCATGATCGAAAAAGAAATCAATTTTGGAATGACATTAGTAGCAGCATAGTAGCTGTCAAATTCAACTGCTTCAATAAAATAAGGCTCCATTTCGATACTTTCTATAATTTGAATTAGTATTTTAAAGAAATTTTCACTCATTTTCTTTGATGGCATTAATAAAAATTTTTGCTCAGCGAACATGCTCTCAATATTAGATATTTTATAATTTAAATTTATAATTGGATAAGCTGAAACAAAATTAATATTTTCAGTTTTAATTTGATTATTTGCCCATTCTATAGATTTGTCTTTTGCAGGGCTAAGATCAACTATCAATATGTCTTTATCGTTATCTTCTATTATTTGTTGAAATATCTTTTCTCTATATTTCACCATAGAATCAATAAAAATTATGTCATGAGATCTAAGGTCTTTTAATTTTTTATGTACCTTGGTGAAGACTTTTGATTTTTTAATTTTTTCATCAAGTTTCTGATCTAACGAAAAAACGTGCATATCTATATTGTTGTTCTGTTTTTTAATTTGGCAAGCTAATTCAAATGTTTGTTCAGAACTTAATATAAATGATAATATTGACATTTTTTATTAGTGACCGCCGCCACCACATCCGCCGCCGCCACAAGCGCAAGAACCACCGCCACCTCCACAACCACCTTGGACTTCTTCGCCGCCGCCTCCACAACCACCTTCTCCACTTCCGCCGCAAGCACATCCTCCAGTTATATTAGGGTTGCTTATTACAAAACCACTTCTCATTATTGAATCAATGTAATCTATTTCTGATCCTTGAATCATATCTATACTGTTTTCATCAATTAAGACTTTAACATTTTCGAATTCAAATATTTTGTCATTTTCTGCAGGATTATCTTCAATTGCAAACATGTATTGTATACTTCCGCCAGGTGAAGGCATTGCGACTACGCGTAACATTGCTGTAACAGATTTTTCTTTAGATAGGATATCCTCTACTTTGGTTATTGCTTTAGGGGTTAAAGTAATAATTGATTGTGTTGTCATAATTAAATTCTTATTTATATATAATAGCTTCTATGATACTAAATATAATTAATTATGTCTTTAGTTTCAAATCAATATATTAACTTAAATTATTTAAATACATGAGTAAACTTTTAGCTACTCTTTGGAGGACTTCTAATAGAATGATTGCAATCATTGGTGTGAAATCAAACATTCCCAAAGGCTTAATATATTGCCTTATTTTCCCTAGAAAAGGTTCAGTAATTTGATATGTAATCTTAGATATTGGGTTATATGGGCTAATATTTATCCATGAAAGAATTATTCTAGTAATTAGGGCAAAGAAAAATAATTCACAAAATATATTTATAACTAAAATGATAAAACTAAATATGTTCAATATTATTCACCTAAATCCAATCCTCTTTTATGAGCAGCATTAATCGCTTCTATTATAGTATTCTTAAAATTTTTATTTTGTAATATATTTATTGCTGCTTCAGTTGTTCCCCCCGGCGACGTAACGTTTTCCCTTAATTTTTCTGCTGTTTCATTTGACACTTGAAATAAATCTAGACTCCCTTTCAACATACCTAATGTTAATTTTTCGGATAAATCTTTTGGTAATCCAATATTTTCTCCGCTTTCTATCAAAGATTCAATAAAATAAAAAAGGTAAGCTGGGCCACTAGCAGAAAGTGCAGTTGCCATTTCTATTGTTTCTTCATTTTCTACTTTGTATTGTGCCCCGATAGAGTTTAAAATCATCTCTATATATTCCACGTGTTTTTTAGATGTTTCTTTAGTATGAATCCATACTGACACTCCTTTTTTTATTTTCGCCGGGGTGTTTGGCATTATCCTTACTATTGATTTATGATTGCTGACATTTGATAAAGTTGAAATTCTGATACCAGCAAGTATTGATAGTAGAGATTGATTTTCTCTTAAATTATCATATAGATCGTTTTTCAATTTATTTATATCTTGTGGTTTAACACATAAAAAAATCAAATCACATTTGTCAATAATTGTTGAGTTGTTCCCGAATGTGGATGTTTTATATTTATTACTAATATAATTTATTCTTTCTTTATTTATATCAGAGCATAAAATATTTTCCGAATCGATTATTCCTGAATTTAATATACCACTTATGATGGCTTCAGCCATTTTCCCTGATCCAATAAATCCTATCTTCATGTTAATTATCTTTACTTATAAATTTTGGTAAGCTTTTATTTTGAGCAATGTGTATTGCTAATTTTATTGATTCTTTAAGACTGGTATGGTCAGCTATTCCTTTATATGCAATATCAAATGCCGTTCCGTGATCAACAGATGCTCTAATAAAAGGTAATCCTAAATTTAAACTTACACTTTCTTCCCAATTATGAACTTTTATAGGGATATGACCTTGGTCATGGTATTGTGCTAGAACAACATCATATTTGCCATCTATTGCCTGGTTAAATATAGTGTCTGCTGGTATTGGCCCTTGTACATTTATTCGCTCAGATTGAGCTTTTTCAACAGCAGGTTGAATTTGTTCTTTTTCTTCTGTACCAAATAATCCTCCATCAGAACCGTGAGGATTTAGGGCTGCGACACCTATTTTAGGATCTTTAAACCCCCATTTTTTAAATTCGTTATGTATTAGCTCTATTGAAGTGAATACATTTTTAAATGTTACTAATTCACATGCTTTTATTAATGCTTTATGTGTTGATAAATGAACAACTCTTAGTCCTGGAGTCATTAGCATTGTTGCTACATTATAAGATTTTGTTTGATTTTGAAATAATTCCATATGCCCTATAAGTTTGTTTCCTGTAAGCCTACAAGCTTCTTTGTTGATAGGAGAAGAAACTATAGCATCTATTGATTTATCCATTGCTAATTTTCCTGAGTGTTGAACCCACGTAATTGATGCAGACCCAGCTTGTGCAGAAATCTTTCCTGGTGATATTTGACTGAAATCCAAATTTGAATCATCTATTACAGGTATAATTTTATCAGATAAAGAAGACAATCGGTTAGCATTGTCAATTTCCATAAATTTCAAATGAGTTTTTGTGATTTCTTTTGTATATTCCAATGCATCAAGGTTCCCTAAAATAATTGGTTGAAAATCATGTATGTGTATTAATTCATTTAGCGATTTACATATTATTTCAGGGCCAATTCCGCAAGGATCTCCCATGGTAATAGCTATAATTGGCTTGGAGTATGTATTCATATCAAATTATTAATGTGCTTAACCACATTTAGAATAGCCACATTCATGGCAATTTAAACATCCTTCCTCAAAGATCAAATTAGATCCGTGACATTCAGGGCAAGAGTTACCTATTTTTCCTTGTATATGAAGTGAAGATTTTTTTTCTTTACCGTTGCCATTTGAAGATTCATTAATATTATTTAAGCTATCAGATTCGGATATATTTATACCAACATTGTTTAACATATCACTATCTGAATGTTTGATTAATACTTGAGCAACTGCATCAGGGGCAGATAATATAAGGTTACCATTATCCCATGCCGGTAAGTCTGATATTCCTTTTAGCTCATTCACTATTTCTTTAGGTTGTATTCCAGACCGAAGTGCCAATGAAATCAGCCTAGAGACAGCTTCCAAATTAGCTGAATCACTAGATCCTGCTTTTCCGAGGTTTGCAAATAATTCAAAAGGGTCCGATTGTTGGTCGAAATTTACAGTTACATACATATTTCCATGACCTGTCCGAATCTTTTCAGTTACTCCAGGTACTACAGAAGGTCTATTTCGGGGTTCAGGAATATTAGTATTAAGTATTTTACTTTGTGGTTGTTGATTAGTGTTTTTTGTATTTTTATCATTGTTTGTAGAAACTAATACTTCTTTTTCTCTACTACCTGATCGGTATACTGTTATTCCCTTGCAACCTAATTCCCAAGCTAAGGTATATGCTTCTTCCACGTCTGCTTTTGATGCTTGATTAGGTAAATTAATGGTTTTAGAGATTCCGCTGTCTACATATTTTTGAAATACAGCTTGAGTTTTAACGTGCCACTTTGGAGGGATTAGAGTGCTTTCAGTAAAAATTTTGTTTTGGTCCTCAGTCATTAGCGATCGTATATCTCCGCCACCTTTTAAATATTTATCAAGATCGATTTCTTCATTGTTTTCTTCGATTACATTGTTTTGTAATTGATCTTTAAGGTCGTCGTTTACATAAAATAGTTCTATACCTTCTAATGAAGCAGACATGTTATGTTTTTTGTAAGCAATTCCAAATAGAGGTTCTATTCCACTTGAGCAATTGGATATCATACTTATAGTTCCAGTAGGAGCTATGCTTAACCTCCATGCATTTCTCATCGTTTCCCATTCACCTCCCTGTTTTTCATTTAATGTACTTTTGTCAAATGCAGGAAAGTCACCTTTTAGTTTGCCAAGATGAGAGCTGTATCTATCTGCTGTGTCTTTTAATAAAGATCCGATTTTATCGCCTAATACTATTGCTTGATCAGAATCATAAGGAATATCCATTCTAATTAGAAGATCAGCCCATCCCATTAAACCAAGACCTATTTTTCTTGTTAATGAATTCATTTCTATAGTTGTTTTTGTTGGATGATTATTAGCATCAATCACATTATCTAAAAATCTTACACAAGTTCTTACTGTCTCAATAAACCTATCTTCCTGGAATTCTTGGTCTATAACAAAATTGCCTAAGTTTATACTTCCTAAATTACATGATTCTCCAGAAAGCAATGGTTGTTCACCGCAAGGATTGGTTGCATTGATTTGGCCAATTTCAGGAGTTGTATTATCTTCGTTTATTTTATCTAGCCAAACCATTCCGGGCTCACCATTTTTCCATGCACCGCCTATCATCATATTATATATTTCTCTAGCTTTAACATATTCGCCGTTATCTTTTTTAGGAGTAACATAAATTTTATTGTCTATTGGCCATGTGAGGTTGATGTATTTATCTTCTTTGACTGCTTTCATGAAATTCGAATCTGCGCCTACTGAAATATTGAAATTACTTATTTCTTCTTCTACAGTTTTACATGTTATGAAATCTTTTATATTTGGGTGATAAACAGACATTATTGCCATGTGTGCTCCGTCTCTTTTACCTCCTTGTGTAATCATTGATCCAACCTCAGAAAGAAGATTTAAAACCGCTATCGGGCCGCATGCTTTTCCATGAGTAGTTTGTATTGTATTTCCTAGTGGCCTTATATTACTTAAAGAAAATCCAATACCCCCTCCATATTTTTCTATCATTGCTTGTTCAGAAGCAGCAGTCATGATTCCTTGCATACTATCTTCTATATCCAATACATAACATGCACTTAGAGTTCCTGCTCCAGTCCCAGCATTCATAAGGGTAGGGCTATTTGCCATAAAATCAAGATTCCACATTACATTGAAAAATTTATCTTCCCATATTTTTAATTCTTCTTCATTAGCTCCATATCTTTCTTCTTGTTTTGCAATATGCTTGGAGATTCTAATAAACATTTCTTTTGGAGTTTCAATTATTTCGTTATTAGCATCTTTTAAAAGATATCTTTTTTCCAAAATTTTTAATGCATTATCTGTAAACATTCCATTTTCTTTTGTAACCATTTTGATAACTCCTTCAATTAAGACATATCTTAATTTTTATTTTTTTCACTTAATAATAAAGTGTCAATTTCTTTTCTAAAAGTTTCGATACTCTCAAACTCTCTATATACACTTGCAAATCTTATGTATGACACTCTATCTAATTTTTCTAAGCTATTCATGATTATCTGCCCAATATTTTTAGAGCTTATTTCATTTTTTCCGTATTTGTCTATCTCGGATTCAATATCTAGTACAATTTTATTTAATGATCTATTAGATATTGGTCTTTTGGCGCAAGCTTTATTTAAACTACTCCATATTTTTGTTTCATCAAACTCTTCATTTCTGCCGTCTGTTTTAGTAACTACAATAGATTTCGTCTGAATTGTTTCATACGTTGTAAATCTTTTACTGCATTTCAAGCATTCTCTTCTTCTTCGGATACCTTTTGAAATATCTCTAGAATCTACAACTTTAGATAATTTAGAATCACAATATAGACAAATCATAATTTTATTATTTACCAACCACAATATATGGGGATAGAAATTAATTTACTACTATATGTTGATGTGTGTCAATAAAAAAAAGCCGTTTTTTACAACGACTTTTTTTTATTCGGTATTTTTTATTGTTCTTTACATATTTTGAACATATTTTCTTAGAAATGGAGGTAGATCTACCGGTGCGTATTTTTGTTCCTCATCCTCATCTAAGATCTTAAAGATGTCATGAGACGTATCGTTCATATCTATATATGATTCGTTTGTTTCAAAACCCGTTGCAATGATAGTAACTCTAATTTCACTATTCATTTTTTCATCTGTTCCCATTCCAAATATCATGTTTACATTTGGGTCAGCTAATTTATTGATTTCTTCTGCAGCAATTTTTAGTTCATCTAGTCTTAAGTCTGTACCTCCAACTATATTAAACAGAACTCCTTTTGCTCCATCTATGGATATATCAAGGAGTGGGTTTTGTAATGCTTGCCTAACTGCATCTTTAGCTCTATCTTCTCCTGCTCCGTAACCTATGGACATCCATGCAGGGCCTGCATTTCTCATTATTGCGTTTACGTCTGCAAAATCAGTATTTATTTCTCCTGTTGTTGTTACAACTTCAGCTATTGATTGTACTCCAATTCTTAGTACATCATCTGCCATTCTAAATGCATTTTCAGTAGTTATTTCTTCGTCACAAATTATAGTTAATCTTTCATTTGGGATTGCTAAAAGTGTATCACAATGTTTGCTTAGTTCTTTGATACCTTCTTCTGCTACTTTTGCTCTTCTGTTTCCTTCGAATTCAAATGGTTTTGTAACAACTCCTACAACTAAGGCGTCAGTTGTTTCTTTAGCAATTTTTGCAACTACAGGTGCTGCTCCAGTTCCTGTACCACCACCCATTCCGGCAGCTATAAATATCATGTCGGCACCAATTAGTTTTGACTGAATTTCTGCTTGAGATTCTTCAGCTGATTCGCCGCCTTTTTTGGGGTCACCGCCAACTCCTTGACCTTTAGTTAATTTTTCTCCAATTCTTATACTATCTGGAATGTCCATACTAAGTAGGGATTGCGAATCTGTATTTAACGCTAAGTAATCTACTCCTACTATTCTTTGCTTGTACATTCTTGTTATCGCATTGCAACCTCCGCCTCCAACACCTAGAACTTTGATTTTTGCTGATCCTAACATCTCATTACTAATAGTCATTTTTGATCTCCCTTTTTGTTAATACTGTTTATTATCTGCTGGCTAGTTTTAAAAATATTTTTAAAAAATGTATTCAGAATATTCATTAAATACTTTATTTGAGTGTTAATGGAATAAGAATAAGGGTCATTTTTTTCAATTTTCCCAGGGTGAAAACTTGAATCAGATGTTTCATTCATTACACCACCCACTGTCCAAAGAATCATGCCTAATACAGTTGAAAATCTAGGGTTTTTCAATTCTTCAGGTAAATTGATTATTTTAATATTTTCATTTAATCCTTCTTTTGGAATACCTGTTCTTATATTTGAAGTAATGTTGTTTGATATTAATTTTTCAAGTCCATATAAATTACTTGTCCCTCCTGTAAGAATTATTTTGTAATCTGGATTGTTTTTGAAATTTATTTCTTTAGTTTTTATAGCAATTAATTTAACTAATTCTTCAGATCGATCTCGTGTAAGTCTTATTAGCTCGGTATGCGGAACTTCGATTGGTTCGTTTGATAACTCACTTTTCATTTTTATGGATTCGATTTTATTATTCTTAATATTTTGGATAGCGGAACCATATTTTATTTTTATATATTCAGCTTCACGAGTATCAATTTTATATGTAGTAGCTATATCATTGGTGAAATGATATCCACCTACAGGTATTACACCTGTGTAACTTACAGTCTTGTTTTTAAAGAACATTAGATCTGTTGTTCCTCCACCAATATCTATCATAAGCACGCCATCCATTTTTTCCTTGTCTGAAATAACTGCATGTGAACTTGCTAGCGGCTCTAGTATTATTCCATCTGATACTATTCCTGCATTAGTTGCAGATTGTATTAATTTGTTTATTGCAGATGGAGATGCAGATATCAAATGAGTTCTTACTGATAAATCTGCACTATGCATTCCTATTGGATTTAATAATTCTTCAGACCCGTCAACCGAATATCCGACTGGTATTGAATGTAAAATTGATTTATTATTAATTTCCTGTTGCGAATTTTTCAATGGGTTTTTTATAATATCTTGTCTTGTTATTACTCCTGTGAGAGCAACCCCTTCTAATTTGTCCCATCTATCTTCGAAATTTACATGTGAGCCTGTTATTCCTAAAAAAGCAGATTTAATATTAAGGTTATAATATTCTTTTAAAACTTCTAAAGATTGTTTGATTCCTTCTGCTGTTTTTTCAACATCTACTATATTTCCTTTACTTAATCCCTTACATGGAACTACACTGTGTCCTAATATTTCAATATTACCGGGCTTGGAATATTTAACTACAATAGTAGCTATCTTTGTTGTTCCTATATCTATTGCTGTAATTATATTGTAATCCATATTTATGTTATTAGATCTTGATTTATAAAATTCTTTCTATGATTCTTAATTTTGCACTTCGGCTATTTGGATTTGATTTTTGTTCTTCATATTTTGGTTTGATTACTTTTTTGTTAACAATATTATATTTTTTGATATTAGTACTAAATTTATAGTCTCTGAAAATCTTTTTAACAATTTTATCTTCTCCTGAATGATAAGTGATAGCAAATACTTTTCCTTTGACATCGATTGCTGATAGAGCTTCGTCCAATCCATTTTTAATATTCTCAAATTCATTGTTTACTTCTATTCTTATTGCCTGGAAAATTCTTGTTATATTTTGCAATGCTCTTTTATACGGTAAATTTCTATGAAAATTTAAACATATTTTTTTCAAGTTTTCACAGGTGTCTATTGGTCTGTTTTGTATAATATATTGCAAAAGTTTATCGGTATTTGCATTATTTGGAAAATCTGCATATATCATAAGAATTTCTTTTAATTCTTGTTTGTTATATTCATTGATAATTTTATGTGCGTTCAAATTGTCATTTTCATTAAATCTCATATCTAGTATATTATGACTGTCAAAACTAAAAGCTTTATTAGTATTTCTGAGATGATAATTTGAAAGTCCGAAATCAAATATTATATTGTGCGTTGATTCTATATTGAAAGATTTTTTACACTTACTAATATTTATATAATTATCATGCATGTAAGTTATAGTTTTATATTTTGCAAGTCTTTTTTTTGCAATATCTAATATAGATTTATCTGTATCGATTCCAATTATATTAATATCATCTAAATTATCTAAAATAGATTTACTTATCCCTCCTTCACCAAGAGTACAATCTATAATATTAGTACTATTAGGAGAAATATATAAATTTTCAATTATTTCTTTTGTTAAAACAGGAGTATGATAAATTTCCATTTTTTATATGATTGTATATTTTTATTATGACATAGAGTTTTGCAAATTAAGAAAAGTGTTTCCAAGGTAAATAAAGTTGTTTTTTAATATATAATTAATTTAAATCAAAAGAATTTTTATATGAAATATGCTGTTATTACAATTAGTGATTCTACAAGTTTAGGAACAAACAAAGATTTGAGCGGTCCTAAAATAATTGAATTTATGGGATCACGCAATATTTTGTGTTCACATAATATTGTGCCTGACGATGTTTCAAGCATTGTTAAATTATTAAATGATTTATGTGATAATTCAGAGTTAGAATTGATATTAACGACTGGGGGCACAGGAATTGGGCCAAGAGATGTGACTCCTGAAGCTACTAAACAAGTTATTGATTATGAGATTCCTGGAATACCTGAAATGATGAGAGTGAAAAATTATTCTAAATCTAGTTATGTTGCATTATCTCGAGCTTTAGCAGGGGTTTCTCATAATAAATTAGTAATTAATTTACCCGGTAGCCCAAAAGCAGTACAAGAAAATCTTGAGATTATTTATCCTTTAATCAAACATGCTTTGGAATTAATAAATGGAAATACAAATCATGAGAGCAATAAGAGATGAACTTTTATACACTTTCATTATTTCCTGATTTGATAACTTCTGCACTTAATGAAGGAATTATAAAAAAAGGGATTAATAAAGATTTGATAGGTATAAATAATTATGATCTAAGAACTTTTGGGGTTGGTAAACATAAACAACTAGATGATACAGTGTATGGAGGCGGGCCGGGCATGATATTGAAACCTGAGCCTATTTTTGAAGGAGTTGAATTTATTAAAAAACATCATAATATTAATAATGCTCCTGTTATTTTAATGACTCCTCAAGGCAAAGTCCTTGATCAAAATTATGCAAAAACTTTTATTGATTACAAAAATATAATAATTATATCAGGAAGATATGAAGGAGTAGATGAAAGAGTTGTTTCAAATT
The DNA here is from genome assembly GCA_029936815.1 of Dehalococcoidia bacterium. GTDB lineage: Bacteria > Chloroflexota > Dehalococcoidia > Lucifugimonadales. The sequence goes on along the minus strand of JAPYRX010000005.1, from coordinate 11,283 downwards.
TAGTCACGTATGAAATCAGTATAGGAAATTATATTCTTTCTGGAGGCGAAATCCCCACTGCTATATTTATTGAGGTTATATCTAGAATGATACCAGAGGTATTAGGTAATAAAGAATCTTTATCTGAGGAAACATTTAATACAAATCAGATTAAATATCCTGTATATACTAAACCTCAAAAATTTAGAGAACTAGAAGTTCCTAATGTTCTACTTTCTGGCAATCACAAAAAAATTGACAAATGGCGATCAGATCAGTCAAAAATAAAAACAACATCCAAACGACCGGATCTGATCTAGCTTTGGCAATAAAATGCTCAATATAGTTCTTGAATAGATTTCATTTCACTGATAATATGTTCCTTCTGATAATTACATTACACAAATATATGATAGGCAAAGTTAAAGAAAACAATTTAAATAATTCATTTGATTTCAGATCTGGTGACACTATTGAAGTAGGGATGAAAGTTACTGAAGGAGAAAGAACTAGAATCCAAAATTTTAAAGGCGTAGTCATTAAAATTAAAGGAAACGGAGTTGGTAAATCTTTTACAGTTCGAAAAACAGATCAAAATTTTGGTGTTGAAAGAACATTTCCTTATAAATGCCCTTCGATTGATTCAATTAAAGTATTAAGAAAAGGAAAGGTTCGCAGATCTAAATTATATTACTTACGTGGATTATCAGAAAAGAAAAGTAGAATTAAAGAATTAAGATAGTTTAAGTTAACTTAATTTTTGAATCAAATTACTAGCTAGTTTATTGTATTCGTTATTAGCTTCCATATCCTCATGATAGGCGATTTTGTTTGGGTCACTGTAACTTTTTCTCATTTCTATATTTCCTAGATAATCTATTTCTAATTCTTTTGAAATTTCTTTTCCTGCACCAGTGCCAAAATATTCACCTGAAAAATTTTCAACGACTCCGTATATATTGTGGTTTAGTTTTTTGATCATATTTATTGATCTAATTGCATCTAGTTTTGCTAGTTCTTGTGGAGTTGTAACAACTACAAAACCATCTAAGTCGAGAGTTTGCATAACAGTTAAAGGGGCATCAGATGTTCCTGGTGGAAGGTCAACTAGTAGTATATCTATACCTTCCCAGTTTGTTCCAGATAATAATTGATTAATTGCATTATGTATCATTGGGCCTCTGAAAATTATTGCTTCATCTTCATTTTTTTGAAAGAATCCCATGGACATAACCTTAACTCCATGAAGTTCTGGAGGTATCATTCTATTTAAATCATCTACTGAAGGTTTACTAGTGATACTAAGTGCTTTGGTTATATTAGGGCAATCAATATCTACGTCAAAAATACCTGGGTTGTAACCCATTTTACTTAAAGCAAGAGCAAGATTAACTGTTACAGAAGTTTTTCCAACACCTCCCTTGCCACTATAAACACCAATTTTAGTTTTAATAGGCTCTAGTGATTTTGCGAGTTGTTTTCTTTGCTCAAATTGATTTTTGAGTTGTTGTATTTTGGATCTTGATTGATTTATACCTGGTTTGTTTGAAGGATTCATATGCTAATCAATACCTAATTCTTTTTTCCCTTCTTCACTAATCATATCGGGATTCCATGGTGGTTCAAAAATCAAATCAACCTCAACGTCGTCTACTTCATCAATTTCAGCTATCCTCCACTCTGCTTGTTGTGCTATATAAGGACCCATTCCGCACCCGGCAAATGTTAAAGTCATTTTAACTTTTACATCTTTGTCGTCTATTTCTACTCCGTATACCAACCCTAAGTCCACAATGTTAACAGGGATTTCCGGATCATAAACATCTTTTAATGCTTCGTATATTAATTCTTCATTAATTAATTTTGCAGTACTCATATTTATTTCAGTTTATATTATTAATTATTTAATATTGTATTACAATTATATTAATTTTTCTTATTGATTTGATCAATAAAATCTCTTATTTTTGCAGCTTTTTCAAATTCAAGCTTATCTGCAAAATTATACATTTTTGATTCTAATTCAGCCAAAGTTAAACTATCTAATGCATTTTTATCATTTATATAATTAGATTTTATTGATTCATTGTTTTCATTAATATCCTTCGATAATCTTTCATTTATATCTCTGACATCTTTGATAATAGATTTTGGAATAATATTATTTTTTGAATTGTAAATTTCTTGTATATCCCTACGTCTATTTGTTTCACTAATTGCTTTATCCATTGATTTTGTAATCTTATCTCCAAACATTATTACTTTGCCGGACACATGCCTTGAAGCACGTCCAATTGTTTGTATTAGAGATGTTGACGATCTTAGATAACCTTCTTTGTCAGCATCCAAAATTGCTACCAAACTAACTTCAGGAAGGTCTAATCCTTCTCTTAGAAGGTTGATTCCTACAATCACATCATAAATTCCATTTCTAAAGTCAGTTAAAATTTTACTTCTCTCTAATGTGTCAATTTCAGAATGTAGGTAATGAGTTTTAATATTTGCACTTTCTAAATAGTCAGATAATTCTTCAGACATTTTTTTTGTTAGAGTTGTAACCAATGTTCTCTCAGATTTGTTTATTCTTTTTTGAATTTCATTAATTAGCGTATCTATTTGATTTTTAGTAGGCCTTAATTCTATAACCGGGTCAAGTAATCCGGTTGGTCTAATGATTTGCTCTGCAATGTTTGAACTTTCTTGCAATTCATAATCATTTGGAGTTGCCGAAACATAGATGATTTGATTGGCAAGATTATTGAATTCTTCATATTTTAATGGTCGATTATCTTTTGCTGAAGGTAATCTGAATCCATGCTCAACTAAATTATCTTTTCGAGATTTGTCGCCTTTGTACATACCCCTCATTTGTGGAATTGTTATGTGTGATTCATCTATAAAAACCAAATAGTCATCTTTAAAATAATCTAATAATGTATATGGTCGTGAACCTTCTTTTCTGTGATCAAGGTGTCTTGAATAATTTTCAATACCCGAGCAATATCCATTTAATTCCATCATTTCAAGATCATACAATGTTCTAGTTTTAAGACGATTGTGTTCAATTACTTTTCCTTCCGATTCGAGTTTTTTTAATTCGTTATCTAATTCTGATTCGATACTCTTCATAGCAGATTTTAATTTTTCTTGTTTAGTTACAAAATGGCTAGCAGGATAAATTGATATTGTGTCCATTTCTTCAATTATTTCTCCAGTTATCCTGTTAAATCTTTTTATTTTTTCTATTGAATCTCCCCAAAATTCAAATCTTACAGCGTCATTTTCATATGCTAATATTATTTCTAACGAATCTCCTCTAACCCTAAAATTTCCTCTTTTAAATTCATATTCATTTCTTTCATATTGCATATCTATCAGGTTTTTTATTAGTGATTTCATTGTTAATAATTGAGATTTATTAACATCAAATATGAAATTCCTGTATTCTGTCGGATCTCCCAATCCATATATCGCTGAAACTGAAGCGACTACTAATACATCTCTTTTTGTTAATAATGATTTTGTTGCTGATTGCCTTAATTTATCTATTTCATCATTGATTGTTGCTTCTTTCTCAATTAGTAAATCTCTTGAAGGAATATAGGCTTCAGGTTGATAGTAATCATAATAACTAACAAAATATTCAATTGCACTTTCAGGAAAATATTCCTTAAATTCCATAGCAAGTTGTGCAGCTAAAGTTTTGTTATGTGCCAACACCAAAGCTGGTTTTTGTACTTTTTCTACTATACTTGCCATCGTAAAAGTTTTTCCACTACCTGTCACTCCTAATAGCGTTTGCCTGGATTGACCATCTGAGATACCTTCTGACAATTTCTCAATTGCTCTTGGTTGATCTCCTCTAGGAGTAAGTTTTTCTATAACATCGAATTTATTCATGCTTTGATTATATATTTAACTTTCTATGTTAATTTAGTAATAAAGGTTTATTGAGGCCTTGGTTCTAATTCCAAATCGATTTCTATTATTTTGGAATTCCTTAAAACTGATAATTTAATTTTGTCTCCAGGAATATGATTTTCAAATAATTCTGAAATTAATTCATTCATAGACGAAATAGGAGTTCCATTTATTGCAGTTATTATATCTCCTCCTGATGGATAGGAAGTATAATCATCTGAAATCGTTCCTTGATAACCCTTAAGATCACTTTTATTTGCAGGACTATCTTTAACAATATCAACAATCATTACACCATTGGTATTATTTGTAAATTTCAGTGCTTTTTTATGATTTTGACTTAAATCCATTCCTGTAATTCCTAACCATGGATATAAAAATTTCTCGCCATTTATCAAAGTAGGAACTATGGCTTTCGCAGTATTAACAGGGACTGCAAAACCTATACCAGCATTACCGCCATTTTGAGTTAGGATTTGCGAATTGATGCCTATAACTTTTCCATTTATATCAAGTAATGGACCTCCAGAATTACCAGGATTTATAGCTGCATCTGTTTGTATTACATTGGGGATTGTGAACATTGAATTTTGACTTGGGACAGTTCTTTTTATAGCGCTAATAATCCCGCTTGTCATACTAAACTCTTGTCCGAAGGGACTTCCTATTGCAAGAGTAAAATTACCTACATTTACACTATTAGAGTCTCCTAAATTTAGTGCTTCTAATTTTTTACCATTTGAATTTATTTTTATTATTGCTAAGTCAGAATTTGGATCAAGCCCAATTACTTTAGCCAAAAATTGTGAGCCGTCTGAAAATTGAACATCTACCATATCTGCATTTGCTACAACATGATAATTGGTTAAAATGTGCCCCGATTCATCCCATACAAAGCCTGATCCGTCGGATGTTCTAGATTGGTTTTGTGAGATGAATGATGAAACAGATTGTACAACTTTAATATGAACTATCGAAGGTAAAGATGAAGAGTATAAGTTACTAAGATGTTTTTCTCTAGCTTCTAATAAGGAAATATTATTATTCTCAATTTTATTGTTGGCAGAATCATTTGATTTAATCGATTCATTAATAGTGGCTTCAGAGTTCATAGTGCATGACAATAGCATTAAAAATAGAAATATAGGAGCAATTTTTTTCATTTGACAAATCCTTGAAATATTAATTTGAATATATCATAACTCTTTATTATTAAGAAATTTTTAAGATTGGTTTTGAGTGGATAGTTTTTCAATGATAAGTCTTATTAAGTTTTCTGTATCTAAATTTTTATTTGTTTCAATTTTATTTATCTCATTAATCACTTGTCTTATATGATTAGGATCATAGCCTAATGCTTCCACAGCTTTGGAAGCTTCCAACTGAATTTCTAAATCAAGATTACTACTTGTGTAAGGAATATTATCTAGTTGTCCTTGTAGTTGAATAAGAATTAGTTTTGCTGTTTTATCTCCTATCCCAGGCACTTGTTTTATTATCTTATGATTGTCATTCGCAACTGATTCAATAATTTCTTCAGTAGTAATAGTTGATAATATTGCTATTGCAACTTTTGACCCTACTCCTTTCACACCAACTAATTTTTTAAACAATTGCCTTTCACTGTCGTCTAAAAACCCAATAATGGTAAGGCTCTCTGCTTTAACATCTAATATAGTATTTAGAGTTATGTCAAAATCTTCTTTTAAATTAAGATACTTATCTGATGAAGGAATAAGTAAAGAGAAATTTACCGGACCTATATTTAGAACTAGTTCATTATTATTTACAGAAATTATTTTACCTGATAATGACTCAATCATATTTCGTCCAATATTTGAATGTTATTTAATAAATTTGTTTCGCCATATATATGACATATCGAAATTGCTAACGCATCAGCGCTGTCTGAATCAGGTAATTCATTTAAGTTGAGTAATATTTTAACCATTTCTGCAACTTGTTCTTTTGAACTGAATCCATAATTAGTAACTGATTTTTTCACTTCAGTCGGGGAGTAAAAATATATATCTTTAGAAAATTTTTCTGCCGATATTAATGCAATTGCTTGAGCTTGTCCTATTGCAAGAGATGATTTTGGATTATCTCCTACGAAGGGTTGCTCTATTGCTATAGAGTCGGGGGAGTACTTTTTAATTACTGAATTAATTTGTTTATAAATAATATGTAATCTTTTGGAGAGTTTTAACTTACTTGGAGCTTTAAGTGTTTCATAGTATATACATGACAAGTTGTCCTTTTCTTGTTGAATAATGCCTATACCACATTTAATAGTTCCAGGATCTATTCCCATAACTGTAGATTTATTTTTTATTTGACTAACCATTTTTAAGATAATGAATTTGCATATTCATTCAATGCACTTTCTTCAAAATCGGCATTTGTAAATACTTTTTGTACGTCATCCAAATCATTAAGAATATCTAGTAATTTTAAGATTTTTAATGATTTTTGATGATCAAGGAGTATTGAAGATTTTGGGATCAAAGCTATTTCGTATGAATTTAAGATGTACCCTTTTTTCTCAAGATTTGATTTTAATCCTTCTAACTCTGAAATATCTGATACTACTTCTAGAATAGATTCTGAAATATTTACGTCTTCAGCGCCTAAATCTATTGCGTCAAGAGCCAAATTTTCTTCGTCTGTTTCATTTGTATCAAGTAAAATTAACCCTTTTTCTTCAAATTGCCATGAAACAGCTCCTGATTCTGCTAAATTACCTCCTGATTTAGCAAAAGTTGATCGCAAAGCAGAAATTGTTCTATTTTTATTTTCTGTTAGTGTATGAACTATAAAACCTGTCCCATCGGGCCCATAGCCTTCGTATTGTGATTCAAATATCTGTTCTCCATCTTTCCCTTTTCCAGTAGCTTTTTCAATGTTAGTATTAATTCGTTCATTAGGCATATTACTGTCTTTTGCTTTTTGAATAGCAATTCTTAATCTAGGGTTTTGTGAGGGATCCCCCCCTCCTTCTTTTGAAGCAACAATTAATTCTCTGGCAAGTTTTGTGAATAATTTTGCTCTAGAAGCATCTACTCTACCTTTTCTGTGTTTGATGTTTGCCCATTTAGAATGACCTGCCATATTTACTCCATTTAAATATATTTAGGTAGTTTAACTGTCATTATATTATTACATATGTCAATTTTTTTAATCCATTCTGATTTTGATGGAATTATAATTTCTTTATTTTCTTTGTTTACGATTATGTAATTGTCATTGTTTTGGTTAGGTAAAATTTCAGTAAGTTTTCCAATTTCATTGTTTGATTCATCATAAACCTCAATACCAATAATTTCAAATTGATAATATTTACCATCATCTAATAGTGGAAGCATGGTAATTGGAACTTTAATCAGTTTTCCAATGTTTTTCTCAGCTGAGGATCTATCTTTTAAGCCAATATCAAGATATATAAGGTTTTTTTTTTGGTTAACTTGAGAGTTTTGAATCACATATTTCGCTCTATCAATCCAAACTTCAGATTTAACATTAAATCTATCAGGGTTGTCTGTTTCGGGGCGAACTTTTAATTCCCCTTTTATTCCTTTAACTCCAACAATATTCCCAACAATTATTTCATTTGGATAATTATTAGTTTTTTTCATGAATTATTAATTCAAACTAAATTATATCTAGAAAAACATGAGTATCTGTTTTAACAGCTTTTACCCTTAGTATTGCTCTAAGAGATTCAGCAATTCTTCCTTTCTTACCAATGATTCTACCTTTATCGTCATCAGCAACTTTAAGTTTCAGTACGATTTTACCTTCTTCTTCTTCTTCTTCAGTTATTTCAACTTCATCAGGATTTTCAACTAAAGCTTTTACTATATATTCAAGTAAATCTTTCATTTATTTTATAATTCCTTCTTTTTTGAAAAGTTTTGATACTCTTGTAGATGGTTGAGCTCCATTTGTTAACCACTTTTGTGCTTTTTCCGAATCGATTTTTAAAGTCATTGGATCAGTTGTTGGGTTATAATGGCCAATCATGTCAACATGAGCACCATCTCTAGCTGCTTTTTGATCTGCAACTACGATTCTGTAACTAGGTGCATTTTTTCTGCCTGTTCTTGATAATCTTATTCTTAACATTACTTCTCTATTATTTTAATTTATTATATGTAATGAATTTTAGTTCCAAGAGCAAAATATGTCAATTTATTTAAATCTTTCTTTCTAGATTTATTTATAGTTATTGATATTATGTTATAATCCCTTCTCTGTATTTTATTAAAAATATACTTAAATTTTGGAGAAGAGATGAAAGTTTTATTCCTAAAAGATGTGCCAGGAGTTGCCTTTGGAGGTGACGTCAAAGAAGTGAAAAGCGGATATGCTCGTAATTATTTAATTCCATATCATATAGCAGTACTAGCTAGTTCTGAAAGTTTAAAGCAAGTTGAGAAAATAAAAGTTGTTTCCGAAAAAGAACGAATTGCTCGAATGGAAGATCTGCAAGATGTTTTTGAATCCATTAAAGATTTAACAGTTAATATACCAATGCTGTCTGCGCAAACCGGTAAATTATATGGATCAGTTGGACATGATATGATCTCTAATGCAATTAAAGAATCTAAAGGAATTGAATTAGAAGAAAGATATATTAAATTAACTGAATCTATAAAAGAACATGGTATTTATAATGTGTTAATTGAAATATCTGACGAAATGACTACAAACTTGAAAATTGTAATTCATGACCCTGATCAAAATCCTGACGAAATAACTGAAGAAGCAACTGAAGAAGCAACTGAAGAAGTAACAACTGAAGAAGCAACTGAAGAAGTAACAACTGAAGAAGCAACTGAAGAAGCAAC
>JAPYRX010000005.1:0-2433 GCA_029936815.1 Dehalococcoidia bacterium | reverse complement strand
AACTGAAGAAGAAGAAACTGAAGAAGAAGAAACTGAAGAAGAAGCAAAATAACAGGAGATAAATTTGGTAAGTAATAGATTACCTCCCCACGATATCAATGCTGAAGAGTCAGTATTGGGTTCGATATTAATTGATAAAGACTCATTGTTAACTGTTAGCGGAATTCTAGGGGCCAGAGATTTTTATAGAGAAAAGAACAAATGGGTTTTTGAATCTATGCTAGAAGTTTATAACAGAGGTGATGCTATTGATCAGGTCACAATTGCCAACGAATTGGTTAATCAGGGAAATCTTGAAGAATTAGGAGGGTCTGCTTATTTAGGATATTTGATTTCTATAGTACCTTCTTCAATACACGTAAAAGAATATGCAAATGTAATTGCAAAGACATCCCAATTACGCCAATTAATCAAAGCTGGATCTGAAATTATTGATATAGGATTTACTGATACCAGTGATGTGACTGACTCATATGGAAGAGCAGAAAAAATACTATTTGATCTCAAAGATGGAAGATCCTCAGAAGATTTCACTCATTTGAAAGATGTGTTGGAAAATTATATGAAAGAAACTGCAAATCTGAAAGGTGATCCTGATTCTGCCATGGCACCAGTAACCTCAGGTTTTGAGGACATGGATCGAATACTTTCAGGTGGATTACAAGATTCAGACTTGATTGTATTAGCAGCCAGACCAAGTTTAGGGAAAAGCACTTTGGCATTTAACATAGCAAGAGAAGCTAGTATTAATGGATCTACCGTTGGTATTTTTAGCTTGGAAATGTCTAAATCACAAATTGGTATTCGTATGTTGGCGAATGAATCGGGAATTAATGCCACTAAAATAAGAACAGGATTAATAACAGATAGTGAAGAACAAATGATTTTGAACAGTATAGGATTGCTATCTGGATTAGAAATTTATATTGATGATTCTCCTATGCTCGAAGTTTTTCAGATTTTGGCAAAATCACGTAGATTAAAAGCTGAAAGAGGATTAGATTTGATCGTTATTGATTATATGCAATTATTAAATATATCTGGGCGTAGTGAAAACAGAGTTCAAGTTATGAGTGAAATATCTAGAGCACTTAAAGGACTTGCTAGAGATTTAGATGTTCCAGTCTTAGCTTTGTCACAATTAAGTAGAGCAGTAGAACAAAGACAATCTCATATACCAGTATTGTCAGACTTGAGAGAAAGTGGGAGCATTGAACAGGATGCAGATGTTGTTGCATTTATCTATAGAGAGGATCAATATATTAAAGAAGAAGAATGGGAGAGTTCACCTCAAAATATTGGTATACCTTATCCTAAAAATATTGCTAAAATTATTATTGCAAAACACCGAAATGGACCTGTCGGAGAATTTCCATTATATTTCAGAGAAGATTTGATTAAATTTGAAAGTATTGTTCGGCCAGTACAACAAAGAAGTATGGAATAAGTAATGGAATCTTTAGGTGATATATACAAAAATATTAAAATTCAAAAAGATAAAAATCCTGACAAATTGAGAGAAATTAATCAAATCAGTAGTTTAAGTGATTGCAGCATATGCGGCGGAACAGGGTGGATAGGAGAGGATGCTGAAATCTTTGATCCTGAGTTTGGTAAGATCATTCCATGTAAATGTTTAAATAGCCAAATTAGGAAAAGCTTAGAATATTTTTCGAATTATTCATTGAAAAATTTTAATGTATCTCCTCCTAATACTACTGCTAAACATAAAAAAAGTTTATCACATGCTTATGAAGTTGCTAAAAATTACGCTAAATCTCCAGAAGGATGGGTAACGTTTTATGGACCAACAGGAATTGGAAAAACTCACCTTGCCATATCCATATTTATGAATTTAAAATCGAAAGGGAAAGATGCTATGTTTGTATTTGTTCCTGACATGTTAGACGAATTAAGAAATTCCTATTCTGATAGTGGAGATAATTATGTACCAAAATTTAATTATATTAAAGAGGCAAAGATTCTTGTTTTAGATGATTTCGGATCTGAAAATTATAGTAGATGGGCTTTTGAGAAATTATATCAAATTATAACTTGGAGATATAATAGAAAACTTCCTACAATCATAACTTCATCTAATGATTTTGATAAAAAACATGATGCAATGATAAGCAGAATTCAAGATCCATTGATCGGCCAAATAATAAAAATTGAATCAGTAGATTATAGAATGAAGGGGAAAAGATAATTTTTGGTGACCCCAACGGAATTCGAATCCGTATTCCCACCTTGAGAGGGTGGTGTCCTAACCATTAGACGATGGGGCCATAATCGCTGGGGATCAAGGATTCGAACCTTGGCCTACGGATTCAGAGTCCGCTGTACTACCACTATACTAATCCCCATTAGCCCCTTCAGTATATCATAATTCTGGACACTGCTTAAACAGTAGATTCCCACACTTTTTCCCAC
>JAPYRX010000023.1 GCA_029936815.1 Dehalococcoidia bacterium | reverse complement strand
TATAATTGCATTGATTATCTGTTATATAAAATAAGAAAAGTTAATCGAAAATTAATTTTCACGGGTATGTATAACCTACCACAACAAAACCTAAGCCATACCCCCTATCAACTAACAATCAACAGTCAACCGCACTACCAACAATAACAACTACCACAACAAGAGCAACACCACCAAGACCAAGCCAAACCTCTTGAAATAAAAGAGTGGATTTTGCAAACATCACTATAGATACTGATGGGGATATTAATGATATTTACACAAAAGTTAAAAAATTATATATAGATTTAATTAAAATTTAAGCTTCAGAATTTAAAATTCCTTCTGATTCAAATTTTTCCAAATCTTCTTTTGCATAACCTAATTGAGATAAATAATAAAGATTATGCTCGCCCAATTTAGGATAGTTTGGAATATCTACATTATCTAAGCCAAAACCATGCATATTATGAGCTATTTCAAGAGATATTAATGATGGATGATCATTAGTACCAGTAACCTGATCCCAAGTAACTGGGTTTAATAAAAAATCATACTCATCAATAGTAGGGTCATTCACTTTACATATATGTATATCAGAATCTTTTAATTTTTCAATTATAGATTCAATTTTACGACTTTCAAAACATACTTCTAATTCACAGACAGATTGAATTTTTTCATTAAATAAGGAATTAAATTTTGTATAAAGTTTTTGTGAATCATCAGAGTTTTTATAAATATAAAACCAACCATCTGAAGCCTTATAAGCTCTGTTAAAATCGGAAATTCCATTCTGATCTTTATTGATAAACTTTACATTATCTTTATTATTTAAATAATTATTTATCTTTGCTCCATTTAATAATATTCCTCCAGCCAAAAGGTTTGTATTTACAATAGATCCAGTCTCATTAATAATTTTATTATATAATCCGGCAACCGTCCCAAGAGCAGCCATTCCACCAGCTGTAAAATCTGTTGGAGCTAACATACTTAAAAGGACTGGTGCTCCATTTCCGCCTTGTATAGATTGCAAACCTGTAATTGATTGAGCAATAGGATCTAATCCGGGTCTATGAACATAAGGCCCATCATTGCCATAAGCGGCTATATGAGTTTGAACTATCGTTGGGTTCAATTTATCTAAATCAGCTTTACCGTAACCTACTCTTTCGGAAGCTCCAGGTCTCATATTTTCAACATATATATCCACAGTTTTAATCAATTCTTGAGCTAATGATTTTCCTTTTTCTGTTTTTGTATTTATACACACAGCATTTTTGTTTCTATTTAAATTCTGAAAATAACCTACTTCAAATGGACGCGAAATCTCACCTCCAGGAGGCTCCATTTTTATAACCTCAACACCGAGATTAGCCAATATTCTACCTGATACAGGTCCGGCAATTACATTTGTAACTTCTAAAGCTTTGAATCCTTCAAGAGGTAATTGAAAATCATTTCTTTTATAATTCTTAGTATTATTTGTAGTATTCACCCCAGATTCAAAATCAATAAATTGCCCAATATGAGTATTTTCTCCATTTCTATAAACTAATTTATTATGAATTATTTGTTCATCTTGTAATGCTTCATTAATATTATTTATCTTTGCATAAGGTACATCTGATTCCTCGAAAATTTCACTCCATTCAGCACAAGTTTTGGTAATAATTATTTTTGCAATATCATCATATAATTCCTGTCTTAAAACTGGATCCTCAATTCTAAACCCACCAGTAGCAGGTTTCCCACCACTAATCTCATATTTTGGATCTACTAGAATTTCCGGAATACCAATAGCAATAGCAGCTTTTTCAACAAATCCGCTATGTATGCAAGCTATTTGTAGATAACCATCAACGCATTTATAATTACTATAAAATGGAGCACCGCCAGTTGGGCTTGCAAAATCCCTCCATTTATCTCCTTGATACGGATTTGAAGCATATAAAAGTAGTCCTCCCATAAGAGTGGAATTAATATTTTGTATTTTTTTCGAAGATATAAAATTTGAGATTAATGCAGTAATTACGCCAGTAGCAGAATTTATACCACATCCTACACTTGTAACTGGGTGCATCAAATACTTTGGGCCTTCACCATGCCCTGGCAACACCATCATCTCCCCTGCCCTTGCCAAAACAAGATCATCGATCATTAATTCGTGTTTCAATTCTGAGTTAACAGGAAAAGCAGAAATATGACAAACTATTAAATCTTCATTTTTATTATTTTCAATTAAAGAAAGAATTGTTTTATACTCATCAGTATTAAATTGATAATCATGAATTAGTATATGAGCATCTTTCAAATCAGATTGAATTCTTTGGGCAAAAACTTCATTGTCAAAATCAATATGAATTATATTTTTATTTCTATGCCAAAAATCATTTTCTGAATAGCTAGCTTCATCAGATTTATTTATATATTTAAATACTAATGCCCCAAAATCACTTAAAAACATAGATGTCAAATCACCAGAATAATGTCTCGACAAATCTAAGACCTTGATTTCATTCAAAAATTTAGTAACACTGTTATTCATAAATAAATTTTACACTCACAAAATTTTTGTTCAATACATAAATTTATTAAATTAAAGGGGAGAATTATGAGTAAAATAATTGGAGTAATTCCAATACTTGCTACTCCATTTAATAAAAACTGTGATATTAATTATAAAGATTATGAAAAAGAATGCGAATTCTTAATAAATGCTGATGTAAATGGAATAGGCTTAGCTTTGGGAAGTGAAATATTTAAATTAGATTTTGAGGAAAAAGAAAGATTAATTAAAACCTTATATAAATCAATTAACCAATCAAAAAAAAATATAAACATAATTGTAAATACCGGTACTTCCAATATGAACGAAACAATTAGATTGAGCAAACAAGCTCAATACTTTGGAGCAAATGCTTTGATGGTTATGCCTCCAAATCTTATAACTTTAAATGATTCTGAAATCATGCAATATTACGAAACAATATCTGATAACATCCCCTTACCAATTGTAATGCAAGATATACCGGGTGCATCCTTATCGAACAACCTTATAGTAAATTTAGCTAATAATATAGAATATTGTAGATATGTAAAACTTGAAGTTTCTCCAACTCCATTAAAAATAGAAGGTTTATTAAATTTAAAACCAAAAGATCTTATAATTCTAGGAGGAGCAAGCGGGAATTACTATATTGAAGAATCTTTAAGGGGAGCCAAGGGAACTATGCCTGGTTCTTACATTCCAGATGTATTTGTAAAAACATATAAATTATTAAAAAACAATAAGTGGGAAGAAGCATATGAATACTTTAATAATTATGTCCCTATGTTAAGATACCTTTCACAAGGTTTAAGTTTTTCTTACTACTTGAGCAAATACATATTATGCAAACGTGGAATATTTGAATCTAATAATGTTAGACCACCTTCAATTAATCCTAATACTCAAGCATATCAGGAAATGGACTCTTTTATTAAACAATTAAAATTATCAAATGAAAAATAAAAATGAATAATGAAATTGTTATAGTAGCAGCTAAAAGAACTCCGATAGGTTCTTTTCAGGGAGTATTTAATAATATAACAGCTGTTGAATTATCTACTGTGGTAACCAAATCAGTCATAGATCAAATATCTATTGATCCAAATGAAATTGATGAAGCTATAATAGGTTGTGTTTTAACGGCAGGATTAGGGCAGGCGCCAGCAAGGCAAGTTTCAATAGCTTCAGGATTATCTTTAGATACCGGAGCTATTACAGTGAATAAAGTATGTAGTTCTGGTCTACAAAGTATTTTAATAGGCAACGATATGATAAAGGCAGGTACAGCTAATGTAGTTTTAGCTGGCGGTATGGAATCTATGACGATGTCTCCTTACCTTATGCCAAATGCCAGGCAGGGATATAGAATGGGATCTGGTGAAGTTATTGATCATATGTTTTATGATGGTCTGCAAAATCCTTATGATCAGAATTTGATGGGATATTTTGCTGAACAAACATCAAAAAAGTATGGATTTACTAGGGAAGATCAGGATTTATTTTCCATTGAATCAGTTAATAGATCTTTAAGAGCGCAAAGATCGGGATTATTTGATGATGAAATTGAACCTGTTGTTGTAAAAACGAGAAGAGATACTACTACAATTTCCAAAGACGAAGAACCAGAGAAATGTGATATTGATAAAATTCCATCAATGAGACCAGCTTTTGATAAAAATGGTACTGTAACTGCTGCAAGTTCATCTTCGATTTCTGATGGAGCTGCATCCCTGATTATAATGTCTGCTGATGAGGCTGAAAATCGAGGATTAAACCCTCTGGCAATTATACGTGGGCATAAAAGACATTCACAGGAACCTGAATGGTTTACTACAGCAAATATAGGAGCTATTGATAAATTACAAAAAGAATTAAATTGGAATAAGGATTTAGTTGATTTATACGAAATTAATGAAGCATTTGCGTGTGTAACCATGGCTGCAATGACAGATTTGAATATAGATCATAAAAAATTAAATATTCATGGTGGAGCTTGTGCTTTGGGACATCCGATTGGAGCTAGCGCAGCAAGGATTTTGATAACACTTATTTATGCTCTCAGAGTCAATAAAGGTAAACTCGGAATAGCTTCAGTTTGTAATGGTGGCGGTGAGGCAGTTGCAATTGCTATAGAAATCCCTTGAATAATTTATGGTTTAATATTAACTAAAGGTGTTTCCATAAATAACCTAGGTATAGTTTCATACCAAACAACTCTTAAACACTCCTTAAAATAAACTAGATAATTCCAATTCCTACTTGATTGGTACCTGATATAATACAGATTCTGTAAGTATGTATAAGTCCAAACCATACTTGCAGAAATCCAAAAAGTTATTTAAAAATTAAATTGTCACAGGTATGTACCATCTACAACAACAACATCTAAGCCATACCCCCTATCTACTATCAAAGCTTGAATACTCCTTAAAATTGCATACCTATTCATACATAATGGTATTATTATTTATTAAAATTAATATATATTGAAAAAAACTCCTATGAATGCAAATATAAAATGTCCTCAATGTGAATTTACAAAAAATGAAACAATGCCATTAAATCAATGCATAGTTTTTTATATATGTGAGAATTGTTCTGTCACATTAAGACCATTAAAAGAAGATTGTTGTGTTTTTTGCTCATATTCAGAAGTTAAATGCCCTCCCCAATCAGACCCTTCTTTTTAGAAAAAAAAGTTTGTCACTGGTATATACAGCCTACAACCACAACATCTAAGACATCCCCCCTATCAACAATCAA
>JAPYRX010000004.1:11857-115817 GCA_029936815.1 Dehalococcoidia bacterium | reverse complement strand
TAGAGCATTGAGAGCAGGAGCTATGGCGATAGGAGCTAAAGTTGAGATCACTACAATACCTGGCTATCTTCCTATGTTACAGAATAAAGAATTAACTAATTTATATGAAAACAATTCAATTAATTTAGTAGGTGATGAAGGAGTTGACAGATCTAAAGTAGGAACTATTATGGGGGCCTCTACAGATATGGGAGACATGTCACAATTAATGCCAATTATTCATCCTTCTGTACATTCTACGTCAGGAGACGGCCATGGAATTGATTATGTAGTTACAGATTATAATGCTGCTGTAATTACTGCAGCAAAAGCGATGGCGCTTACAGTTGTAGATTTACTTCATGAAAAAGCTGAGAAAGGAAAAGAAGTAGTTGATAAATTTAAGCCAATGTTAACTAAAGATGCATATTTGAAATTATTAAGATCTATGTACAAAGAAGAAAAATCTAAATAATTAATATATTTATTCTGTAGGTTCTAATTCTTTGTCTATATCTTTGGATGAAAGTTTAACTTTTTTCTCTCCAATGATTCCTTCTGGTTTGAAGAGTATTACTAATGTGATCAAAAGTCCTATCATTAGGAATTTTAAATTCGGATCAGATAAAAATCCTGGGAGAAAATCTGTCCATGTCCAAATAGCCCAAACTATAAATGCCCCTATAATAGCACCTTTATTATTCCCACTGCCTCCAACCATCAACATTGCCCAAATTATAAATGTTGCCATCAAAGGGTCAAAGGTTAGAGGGTCAAGATACCTTATTCCATGAGTGTATACGACTCCTCCTATTCCCATAATACAAGCTCCTAAGATAAATGATTGTAACTTGAAAAGAAAAACATTTTTTCCACTAGCAGATGTAGCAATTTCATCTTCTCTTATAGCTTTTAACACCCTTCCCCACGGAGAATTTATAGCTTTTTGTACTATTTTATAGAGGATGAAAATAAGTAATAATATAAAAATTCCATAAAAATAATTATAGTAAGCTGGTGGAAACCACTCTCCTAAAAATTTTGGTATTCTATACATTCCTCTCGAACCATTTGCTAACCATTTTTCATTCAGAAATATAAACCTTACTGTTTCCGCGAGTCCAAGAGTAGCAATTGCAAAATAATCATCTCTTAATCTAAGTGTTATCCAACCAATTATTGCAGCTGATATTCCACAAACAATAATTGCTCCAAACATTCCTACAAAATACCACAAATCAATACCTAAATTAAAAAAACCTAAGGATTCTGGAAGGTTTCCTCCCCATATAAAATCTTCAAACATCTCCGGAGATGGTGAAGCTGAAGTTAATATAGCAGCTGTATATGCTCCTAATGCAAAAAATGCAGAAATCCCTATATTAAAAATGCCAGTAAATCCCCAATGAATATTTAATCCTAATGAAAATATTGCGTAAATACCTGCAATAACAATATAAGTAGATAAATAATTAAATATAGATAATATGGAATCCATTAATCTTTACCTCCAAATAATCCTCTTGGTTTTATTGTTAAAACCAAGAGCATAATAGTAAATGCAACACCTAATTTGTAAGCAGGATTCATATATTCTGTAGATACTTCCATTGCTACACCAATAATTAAAGCGCCGATAAAAGCCCCATATGCATTGCCTACTCCTCCTAACACCACAGCAGCAAATATTGGAATTAATAGTTTCCAGCCCATTTGAGGAACCATTTGTGCTGATCCTACTGCTATAAGTATGCCTGCGCAAGCGGCTAATCCAGCTGCTATAATCCATGTATTCATAATAACTTTATTAATATTTATCCCTGTTACCATAGCAAGATCAGGATTGTCAGAAGTTGCTCTCATTGATTTTCCAATTTTTGTATATTGAAGAATGTAATGAGTTAACAAACATAATGTGACTGCAACGATACCTAAAAACAATAAATCAGGCGGAACATCTATCCCCCACCCTATTTTCAAGAATGGTTTTGATATCCTGTCATAACTTCTCAGTTGAGTGCCAAATATTGTTGATATGGCACCTCTTAATAATATAGCTACACCAAATGAAGCCATCGCTATCATTACATCGCTACTACCTCTGAGTCTGAGTTTTCTATATACAAATTTTTCTAATCCTATTGCAATTATTGCTAAAATAAACATTGATATTGGAATTGCAAGTAAAATAGTAAACCCAAATGTAAAAGGACCGAGTCCTACTTGATCTAATCCTAATGCAGGGAATAATCCTGTGAATGCAAAATCGTCAGCGTACGATACATATTCTACATCTACAACAGATGCAACTAATGGAAATGCTAAAAAAGCACCAAGTGTCATGAAATCCCCGTGAGCAACATGCGCAAAATTAACAATTGCATATAATAATGTAATCCCAATTGCACCTAATGCAAAAAGACTACCTATTAACATACCGTGAACATATAAATCTTGAACTCCTAATATGAAAGCTATAGATAGAGTTATTATGAATCCAAGTAATATTTTAAAGTATGCTGGGATAGAATTAATTCTATTAGCTAAATTCATATTTTTTATGAATCCAAGTAATATTTTAAAGTATGCTGGGATAGAATTAATTCTATTAGCTAAATTCATATTTTTATTATTTACCTCCCAGATATAGAGAAGCAATCTCTTTGTTATTTAATAATTTGTTACCTGTATCAGTAGCTTTATTTTCACCTGTAGCTAATACATAACCTCTGTTAGATCTTTCTAAAGCTGCTTTTGCATTTTGTTCAACCATTAATATAGATACTCCTGCTTCATGAATTGTTTTTATAGTATCGAAAACCGATGTTACTAAATTTGGTGCTAATCCAGCGGAAGGTTCATCTAAAATAATTAGCTTAGGTTTTAACATCATTGCCCTTGCAAAAGCTAGCATTTGTCTTTGCCCACCAGAAAGTTGGTTGGCAGGGTCATCTTTCTTGTCTTTTAAGATTGGAAATAATTCATACATAGATTCTATTGATTCTTCCATACCTTCTTGCTTAATAAATGCACCCATTTCTAGATTTTCTCTAATGGATAATGAAGGAAACACATTATCAGATTGAGGTACATATGATAATCCAATTTTAATTAAATTCTCAGTGTCATAATTATGTATTGGAGTCATGTTATTATTAATCATAAATTCTATTGATCCTGATGTGGGTCTAAGTAATCCAAATATTGTTTTCATAAGAGTAGATTTACCACATCCATTGGGTCCTATGATAGTTATAATTTCATTTTCATATACATCAATTGAAACACCATGTAAAATTTCTATTTCACCATATCCGGAGAATACATTATTAACTTCTAATATTTTATTTGAATTATTCATTTATTTACCTAAGTATGCATCTATGACGTCTTTGTTATTGCGAATACTCTTTGCGTTTCCTTCAGCTAGTTTACTCCCATCACTCATAACAATTATTGGGTCGCATAAATTCATGATGATTTCCATGTTATGTTCAATGATTAGGAAAGTAATTTTGAACTCTTTTGAAATTTCTTCAATTCTTTCAACTATATTGTTCATTAAAGTTGGATTTACTCCTGCTGCTGGTTCATCTAGTAATATAATTTTAGGATCAGACATTAAAGTTCGCCCTATTTCAAGTAATTTTTTTTGTCCGGTAGATAGATTCCCAGCATATTCATCAGCTAGATGAGATAACCTTAAAAATTCTAATGTTTCTTCAGCTTTTTTCAAATTTGCTTTTTCTTCTTGTTTAACTTTCCAAGGATTTAGCCAAGTTGTAAATAAATTTTCACCTGATTGGTTTGTTTTTACTACCATTAAGTTTTCTAATACTGTCATTCTTTTTAATTCTCTAGGAATTTGAAATGTTCGAACAATTCCCTTTGAATGAGTAATGTGCGGAGGTAGTTTTTCAATGTTTTCACCATCGATTAGGATTTGGCCTTTATCTGCAGGTAATTGGCCTGTTATCACATTAAACAAAGTGGTTTTACCTGCGCCATTAGGACCTATTAAACCTGTTATCGAACCTTTTTTGACATTTAAAGAGCAATTATTTACTGCTTTTAAACCTCCAAATGCTTTAGTAACACTATTAATTTCCAATAAATTGATAGTGTTTTTAGATTCTTCTTTTAAAAGTGACATACTCCGCCTTTTGCAACATATTCTTGGTGATAGTCTTCAGCTATAAAGAATTCATAAGCTTTAGTTATTTCAGTTACTATTTTATTTTTAAATTTAGGTTGAAGAGTATTTAGTATATTTTCTGCAGTTAATTTTTGGGTTTCATCAAAATAAAATATGCTAGATCTATATTGAGTCCCATAATCAGGCCCTTGCCTGTTTAATTGAGTTGGATTGTGTGATTCAAAAAAGATATTAAGAATAGATTCGTATGAAATTGAATCATCAAATTCAATCAATACTACTTCTGCATGGCCAGTATCATTGTTGCATACTTGCTCGTATGTGGGATTAGATATATTTCCACCTGAATATCCAACTTTTGTATTAATTACTCCGTTTGTTGTCCGAAATATTTCCTCTACCCCCCAAAAACATCCTGCAGCTATCATTGCTTTATTCATAATATATTCTCCCTTTATAATCTTCTGATACAATTTGTGTTTGTGTTTGCTACGCTAAGCGGTGATATTTTAATTTTATATGATTTGTTTTTACCTTATAATATAAAGTAAAAGATTTACTATCATTTGTAAATATTAAAAGAGGTATTATGAATAAAATCAATCTACTAATAACTTTGTCTGAAACTTTTGCCCCATCAGGATATGAAGAAAAGGTGAAAAATATAGTGGTAAATGAATTTAAGAATTTATACTCGTTTTCCAAACAAGAAGATGGCATTGATTCTGTTATTTTTTCTAAAATAACAAGCTAAACAAAGCCAACACTATCTTTAGTTGCTCATATAGATGATAGAGGTTTTATAAAAGTTCAAAACTTAGGCGGATGGTTATCACAATCATCGATAAATCAAAGATGGACTATAAGAACTGATAATAAGAACATTATCGGTGTCACGGGGATTAAAACTGTACATGTTATGACCCCTGAAGAGAGAAAGAATTTTTATAAAACAACTAATGAATTATTTATTGATGTAGGTGCAAAAGACAAAAATGATGCAATACAGATGGGCATTAAACCTGGTGATCCTATTGCACCTTATAGTAATGTGATTGAATTAGGAAATAATCGCTTATTAGGAAAAGCTTTGGACGACAGAATTGGTTGTGCCATGTTAATTGATTTAGCACAGAAAATTGATGAAATAAATCTTCCTTATAATGTTAATTTTGTATTTACTACACAAGAAGAGATCGGTCTAAGAGGTGCAATGACTACAGCATATCTAACAAAATCAGATATGTGTATAAACTTGGAGGTAGGCGTTGGTGGAGATTACCCTTATATGTCCATTGACGAAGCTCAGGAAAAATTAGGATTGGGACCCATCAATATTCCTTCATGATAGTTCAATGTTACCAGATAAAAGATTACGTACTTATATTGAAAACATTGCAACAACAAATAAAATAAAACTCCAATATGAAATACTTACTGGATATGGTGAAGATGGATCAATGTATCAAAAATCAAGAGAAGGTATCCCATCGTTAAATTTAGGTATACCTACAAGGTACCCTTCATAGTCACAATAGTGTCATAGATTTGGAAGATTACAATAAGGTCGCTGAACTTGTAAATCATATATTGAATGATCTAAATCCAAATAAGATAAAAAGCAAACTTGACTAGAACATATGTTCTATGATAAAGTTTAATTAATTAGCAGGAATACAGAAATCTTAGGATTTTTGGCTGCTGTGTTCCTGCTAAGCTTAATTTGCCACAGATAATTTACCTTCTACTTTATGTTTCTGTATTAATTGTTTTACAAAACCGTTACTTTTCATTTCTTCAACAAATCGAGCAATATATTGAGCAGCATTTGTATTATTTTTGGATGTACCTATTGCTTGTTGAACGGACATAAAGTGACTATCTAATAAATTTGTACCTTTTATTTCATTCACAGTTTCTATTAATTGAGGTCTTAATCCTGCCAAGGCATCTAAATTGTCATCTATAAATATTTTCATAGATTCCTCTACTCCATCAACTTTTATTAATTCAGCATTTTTAATATTTCTTTCGAGCCATAAGCCATAAGCGGTTCTATCTGCTACAGAGATTTTGTTTCCATTTAAATCTACTTCTTCTAAAGATTTTATTGTGGAACCAGATTGTATTAAATATGTTGCCTGAATTTCAGCATATGCAGCACTGAAACTTATTTTTTCAGCCCTTTGAGGTTCAGCGCCTATATTACATATATCCCATTTATTATTTTCAGCATCGTCTGCTATTTCACCTGGACTTGCATAAGGAATAAGTTTTAATTTTAAATCTAATCTTTTAGCTAATTCTTGAGCCATATCTGGAGACACACCTATTGGAGTTCCATTTTCTTCTTTATTTGTTACCAAAAGAAAATTGGACATATTTATCGCAACTCTAAGAAATTCATTAGATGATAATTCATTTTTTATTTTTTCAATATTTTTAATCATTTGATTTTTCTCCATATTGTTGATTTGAATCTAATATTCAGTTTTAATTTTCAACGGAATATTTCCCCTATTACAATTGAAATCAATACCAAAAAATATTTAATGTGTTTTTAAAGATCATATTTTAATATTAACTAAATCAACAGTTAAGTTACAAGCGGGTTGAAATATATAGACAACTAGAGGCAATAACAAAGTTTTGGGGTTTTAACAATTATGAACTAGAGTTTGGTACGCCTGGTAGGATTCGAACCTACGACCCGCTGATCCGAAGTCAGCCGCTCTAATCCACTGAGCTACAGGCGCAAATTTATATTATATTATAATATAAATTATTCTTGATTAATTCAGATTATAGAAGTTAAGCATAAAAATGTATTATTTAACGTTTCTCAAAAATATTACTTGTATACCATATGGTTTTCTATTAAACTTCTAATATAGTTTATTTGGCCTACATGTTGAAGTGTACCAGCAACCATCCTCATTAGTTCGTATTTTTGTGTGTTTTCTGTTTCTACAATTTTTTTGTTAAAAGATATTTTTTGAGTATCATTCATAACTTCCAACATTTTATTATGTACTGATTCATAATATTCATTTAATACTGAAAAATTATTTGGAATTATTTTTTTCACATCATTCATTGTATGCCCAATTCCAAGATTTGAATCTGAATTTGGGAGGTTATACTTTATATACCATTTTTCAGAAATCCAAATTTGTTCATCACCTTCTATTAATGAGATCCGTCGGTCAAATCCTCTGGTCATATGCCATATAATCCATACAATATTATTTGATTGTGACTAGGAAATAACAATGCCTGATCAAAAGTTAAGCCTTTTTTAGATTTGTTTAACATTTCTTTAGCTCTATTCATGCATAAAATTATATATTCATTTGTATTCATTTAATTTTTATTAAGTATTAATAAATTATCAGTAATAATGGTTTTCAGGAAAATTATAGCTTAACATCGACAAGATAAAGGTGGGCGAGTACAGGGAATCGAACCCTGCTTCCCCGGACCACAACCGAGTGTAATAACCTCTATACCATACCCGCCACGAAAAATAGAATTTTATCATTTACTAGTAAATTTTTACAACTTGGAATTTAAATTTAGCTGTTGTGGTAAATCAAACTAGTAGTTTACGCACTTGCGAATTTATCTTCTTCATCTTGCTTAACATTTAAAGTAACATTTAAGGCTTTTAGAATTATTGATACTTCGATATTTTGTTTAGAGTGATGTCGCAAATGGTTCCTAAAGTTTACATCGTATATATTTCTTCTACCAACTTTGGTTTTAGTTATATAATTAGAGTGTTCAAGGTCAGTTATTATTTTATGTGTAGTTCTTTCGGTTATTCCAATTGTTAAAGCGATTTCTCTTGCAGTAATGCTTGGATTTTGTGCAATATGACTAAGGACAAGGGCATGATTTGTGATAAAGGTCCATTTTTCATCCATATTTTACAAGGCCTCCGCCATGTGGGTGATTTTGTAAGTAATAGTAATTGCAACCCACCAATAAACGTTTTTAAATCATAACAGAAACACCAATAGGAACGTCAACTAATTTCTTAACAATATTAGAAAATATATGCTAATTTTTTAATAAATTTAAAATAGTTCTAACAGTTATAGCTGTTGGGCCTTTCGGATTGTATCCATGATTTCCAGGAGAAGTTCCAGTACTTGCTATGTCAAGATGTATCCATTCAGATTTACCGGCAAACTCTCCGATTATCATTGCTCCTGTAATTGATCCTGCTTCTCTGCCTCCTACATTCTCTATATCAGCGATCGAATTTTTATATAATTTTGAATACTTTTGATCGACTGGTAATTGCCAAAATTTTTCTCCTGTTAATTTTGCAGATTGAAGGAAATCATTAATAAAGTTTTGATTGTTCCCAAATAATCCTGTGTATTCATTGCCCAGAGCGATTGATATAGCTCCAGTTAATGTTGCTATATCAATTATTTTATTAATTCCTTGGTCTACAGCGTAACTTAAAGCATCGGATAAAACTAATCTTCCTTCTGCGTCAGTGTTTCCAATTTCAACAGTTTTACCATTCATTGCTTTTACAACATCGCCAGGTCTTTGTGCATTACCGCCGGGCATATTTTCAGCTATTGCCAATATTCCCATTATATTTTTTTTAGGTTTGAGATATGCAATAGATTTCATTACCCCTAATACAATTGCAGATCCGGACATATCAGTTTTCATAGTTCTCATACTCATTCCAGGTTTCAAGTTTAACCCTCCAGAATCAAATGTTATTCCCTTTCCAATTATAGCTATATTGTTTTCTTTATTACTTTTGTCACCTTCATAATTTAATATAACCATTTTAGGATCATGGGCGCTACCTTTACCTACACCTAGTATCACTTCCATTCCAAGTGCTTCCATTTCTTTCACATTTAGGACTGAAAGATTAATATCAGTATTATTTGAAATAGCTTTTGATATTTCCTCTAGTTTTGGTGGGTTCATATAATTAGGAGGCTCATTAATCAAATCTCTTACAAGATTTACTGATTCAGATTCATCTATAATATCATTGAAATTGTGAGTGAAGGATTTTTTAGTTGTATTAATAATTTCTAAATTTGTTAGAGTATTTGTTGTTTTAACTGACTTGTATTTATCATATTTATATGAACCCAGTAAAAACCCTTGTGCAACCGCATCTACAGTACTACTAAATTCTAAGCTATCTATTTTTTCACCTGGTAGAATTATGCTAGCATTTCCAATTTTTAGAGAGTTTAAATATCGAGAAAGTTCACCAGAAATATATCTGATTTTTTCGTAATTAATAGCTGACTTACTACCCATTCCATATAGTACTACTTGATTTACATTCAATTTATTTAATGAATAAATATTTGTAAAAGAGGCAATTTTAAATGACACTTGCTTTTTATCAATTAAATTACTTACCAAATTATCTAGTGATTTATTTACAAATGACAAATCAATGTTTTCTTGTTCTTTATATACAGGGACGCACAAGACTTCGTTTTTAATATCTTTAATACTAGAATTTGTTAATGTTAATTTCACAATACACCTTTGTTTTTCAAATAATTACTAAAAATTATAACTTAAATTTTGCCTGATTAGAACTTTCAGTTTATAATAATCTGCATTGTATAAAAAAAGTTTAAGCAAATTAGTAATTTTTTGCAATTAGGAGATTTGAGAATGAAATTAGGTTCTGCATCTGTAAATTTAGTTAGTGATGGTTATTTATCTAAAGATGGAGGAGCATTGTTTGGCAGGGTTCCTAAAATGGATTGGGAACAAGCAATTAAGCCAGACCGAAGAAATAGAGTTAAAATGGGTATTAATTTAATGCTAATTCAAACACCTAAATATAATATTTTAGTAGACACTGGACTTGGTTCAAAATCCACAGGAACTATTAAAGATACATATTCACTGAATGGTAATAAACTTGCTAAAGGATTAAAACAATTAAATTTAAGCCCTAAAGATATTAATTTGATTATTTTATCTCATCTTCAATTTGATCGAGCTGGAGGATGTACTAAATTAGACCGCTCAGGAAAATTAGTACCTGTATTTCCTAAGGCAAAACATTTGGTTCAAAAAGTATGCTTAGAAGAAAGTAAGCAACCATCCGAAATTGAAAAATCATTTGTAAATGAAGATGATTTTTTACCTTTAATTGAAAAAGATCTTATTGAAGAATTAGACGGTACTACAGAAATTATACCTGGAATAAAAACTGAATTGACTGGAGGACCTTCAAAAGGCCATCAAATTGTATTTATAGAATGGGGAAGTGAAAGAATAGTATATGTAGGAGGAATTATACCTACTAGACTTCATATATACCCTCAAAATGTTGCAGCGTACGATGTGTATCCATATGAGACGTTAGCATGGAAGCAAAAACTTGTTGATATGGCCGTAAATGAAGGATGGCTCTTAGTATTTGGAAATGAAGTAGGGTCTTCAGCTGGGTATCTTTCATCTAATTCAGGTAATCTTGCAATTCAATCAATAGAATTATAATAAACTATATTATTTATTGAGTAACTAAAATCAAATCATTTTTGATCTCTTTCAATTTTACATTAGTGATTGTATTAAATAATTGATCAGAAGATTTAATCATTACTTTTAAATAATCTTCTGTATATCCAAAATATGTTTCTGTATCATTTCTATTAGATTTTTCCCATAATACATCTCTGTCTTGGTTGAGCATTTTGTTTCTATATTCATATTCTATATTTTTAACTAATTCCAAAGAAAATTTCATTCTAGAATTTTTAATTTGTGCGTTAATTTTATCCTTGAAGTAAAACGAAGATGTCCCTGGTCTGTCAGAATATGGAAATAAATGAATTTTTGAAAAATCTGAATGGTTAATAACTTTTATAGTTTCTTTAAAATCATCTTCATTTTCATCGGGGAATCCTATTATTACATCTGTGGATATTGAAGGATTTACCAAATTATCTCTAATTAAAATAACGGATTGCATGAATTCAGATTGCGTATACTTTCTTCTCATTGATTTTAAAATTTTGTTGCTTCCACTTTGTAAAGAAAGGTGAAAATGATTACATATTCTATTACTGTTTTCCTTATAAATTTTTAATAATTCAAAGGTAATTTCATGAGCTTGAATTGATGATATTCTAAGTCTATCAATTTTTGTATTATCTAGTATATATTGAATAAGTTTAGATAAATTTTCTTTTCCTGTTTCGTACCCATAAGTTCCCAATTGAGTTCCCGTTAAGATAATTTCTTTAAATCCGCTTTCATGAAGATAATTGATCTCTTTTACAATAATATTTTTATCTATACTTTTTTCCCTACCTCTAACTTTAGGAACAATACAATAAGCACATATTTGATTACACCCTTCTTGAATTTTAACTGATGCTCTAGTGCGATCAATTAAAGTGCCGGGCATGATTTTATCCTGAGTTATTTGAGGGACTTGATAATCTAAATGAAATGACAACTTGTTTACAATGTCATTTTTTTCAGTATTATCAAATATTAAGTCTGCTATATTAGTTTTGATAAGATTTTCTTTATCTCTTTGTGCATAACAACCAGTTAAAACAACTAAAGAATTTGGATTTTCTTTTTTATATTTTCTTAGAGCTTGTCTCGCTTTTTTATCTGCTACATGAGTGACAGTACAAGAGTTTAGTATATAAATATCAGGATTTAACACTTCGGAATCTACATAATAACCATTTTCTGTGAATTTTTTTTGCAACTGTATACTATCTGCTTGATTTAATTTACATCCATGTGTGTCAATTTTTACTGATATCATATTAGTGTTATATTTGTATTCATATTATTTTACTAAAAGTATTTATTTATTTGATCATATTTATAGTACTTTCTTTTATAATTAATGATAATTAAAGTATTCATTTAATATTAAGGCAAAAAAAATTGAACGAATTAAAATTTTGGCAAGTAGATGCATTTACAAATGTAGCATTCAAAGGAAATCCTGCAGCTGTATTCATACTAGAAGAAGAATTAAATGATCATTTAATGCAAAACATAGCAGTAGAAATGAATCTTTCTGAAACTGCGTTCATACTTTTACGACCTAATCAAAATCCATATTTACGATGGTTTACACCAATGTTTGAAATCGATTTATGTGGTCATGCCACATTAGCTAGTGCTCATGTTTATTTTTCTCAAATCATGCCATCTGTAGATCAAGTTATTTTTGATACCAAATTTGCAGGCCCATTAACAGTAGATAAAAATAATAATTATTTAACTATGGATTTTCCAAGTAGACCAGGAAAAGAAATAGATTTACTATCTGTCCCTGATCATGTAATGAAAAACTTATCAGATGTTGACCCGATTTATGCTCGAAAATCACGAGATTTAATGTTGGTATATAAAGATGAAGAAACCATTTTAAACATGAATCCAAATTTCAATGAGTTAATGAATTATGATGGTTTTATTATTGTAACTGCAAAGTCAAAATCTGTAGACTATGACTTTATATCAAGATTTTTTTGTGCTTCTGATGGAATATCGGAAGATCCAGTAACTGGATCAGCTCACTGTACACTCACTCCTTACTGGTCTTTTCAATTAAACAAAAAACATCTTAAAGCATTCCAAGCTTCTAAAAGAGGAGGATATTTAGATTTGGAAATAATTAATGATAGAATAAATATTTCAGGAGAAGCTGTAATAATTTTTGATGGAATAATGAGGATTTAACGATATGAAAAAATTAGACATTCTTAGCTTGGGAGAGACTATGATTGAGCTATATTCTGAAGAAGGATCCCTATCTAATACAACATCTTTTAAAAAATCTTACGCTGGTGACACTATGAATATCATTAGTATGGCTTCAAAATTAGGATTGAAGTGTGGGTATATTACCAAAATAGGGAACGATCCTTTTAAAGATTACTTAATACATGAATGGAAGGATAATAATATTGATTTAAGTCAGGTTATAACTGTAGAAGGTTATAATGCTATCCATTTTACTGTATTACAAGAGGATAATAATAGGCAATTTGTATATTACAGAAAAAATAGCGCTGCTTCTCAAATAGATGAAAATATGATTGATGTAAATTATTTGTCATCAACTAGATTATTTCATACTAGCTCTCTAACTCAATCTATATCTGCAAGTTCAAGATTAGCTGTACATAAATTTATTAAAACTGCTAAAAAGTTAAATTTAATCACTTCTTTTGATACTAACTTCAGATCGAATATGTGGTCTGCCATTGATGCTAAATTTGCAGTTGATGAAGTAATAAAACATATAGATATTCTTGCTCCTTCTTATCCTGAAGAAGTCAATAATGTTTTCGGACTCGAGACACCTGTAGATATGATTAAATACGGACTTGATAAAGGTAGTAAAATTGTTGTTGTTAAATGTGGTGAATTAGGTGCCTATGTAGGAACTAAGGATGAAATCATACGATCTGATACTTACTCACCTAAAGGTGTTCTAGATACTACCGGCGCGGGAGATGCTTTTATGGGAGGGTTTTTGTATTCATTTTTATCTAATCATGATTTGGAATCTAATTTGAGATACGGTATTGTTTCTGCCGGATTAAAAGTTTCAGGTAGAGGAGGAATACAAAGTCAACCTGAAAAAGAAGAAGTACAAATGTATATAGATATTCCAAAAATTGTATATATTTAATTCTGAAAACATACCTATATAATAATTTGTTATTTAGTTATGTTTTGGTTAAACTAGTTTAAAATTTAGGAGATTATAATGTCAAGAGAAGTTGTTGTAACAGGTATAGGAATGATATCACCTGTTGGGAATAATATAAATGAATCATGGAATAATCTGACCAATGGAAACTCAGGAATTGATTATATCCAATCTTTCGATCCTTCTGATTTGGAAACAAAAATCGCTGGTGAAATTAAAAACTTTGACCCTGTAGCCATAATTGGTAAAAAAGAATCTAGAAGAATGGATAGATTTTCACAATTAGCATTAGTTGCATCTCTTGAAGCCTTAGATCATGCAAACTTAAATATTAATAGTACAAATGAAAATAAAATTTCAGTAATGATTACTAGTGGTATTGGTGGGATTATAACTTTATCAGAGCAAATAAATGTATTAAATGAAAAAGGTTCTTCAAGAGTAAGCCCATTTTTAGTTCCTATGATGTTACCTGATATGGCTTCCGCGCAAGTATCTATGAGAATCGGAGCTAAAGGACCAAACTTTGCTGTTGTATCTGCATGCGCTAGTGGTGGTGATAGTATTGGAGTAGCTTCTGAATTTATAAAATCAAATAGAGCTGAAATTGTTTTAGCAGGTGGCACGGAAGCAGCTGTATGCCCTATTGGGATTGCTGGTTTTAACGCTTGTCATGCATTATCAAAAAATAACGACAACCCAAAAGAAGCTTCAAAACCATTTGATGCAAATAGAGATGGATTTGTTTTAGGAGAAGGCGCGGCTATACTAGTTTTAGAATCAGAACAAAGTGCAATTTCTAGGAATGCAACTATACTTGCTAAACTTTCTGGATATGGATCGTCTGCAGATGCCAATCACATTACTCAGCCAGCACCAGGTGGTGAAGGCGGAGTAAGAGCAATGAATGAAGCATTATTAAATGCGAATATAAGCTCTTCAGATATTGATTATATAAATGCTCATGGAACATCTACTCCAATTAATGATAAATTTGAAACAATGGCAATGAAAACTGTTTTTTCAAATAATTATTCTGATTTGAATATAAGTTCCACTAAATCGATGACAGGTCATTTACTAGGAGCAAGTGGCGCAATTGAAGCAGCAATATCAATTAAATCTTTAATGTCCAATCTTATACCTCCTACTATTAATTTGAAAACACCAGACCCTGAATGTGATCTTAATTACACACCTAATAAATCAATTAATAAAAAGATTAATAATGTTATGAGTAATTCATTTGGGTTTGGAGGGCATAATTGTTCTTTGATTTTCTCAGATTTAGTTTGATTAATTATTTAGATAAGATGATTCAGGGTCATTAACAGATCTCCAAAGCCACAATACGGCTCTAAATGTAATAAAATGTTTGGAAATATCATCTATTTGTTTAAATTCATATCCAGACTTTCTTTTCTCTAGTCTAAGAACTCCAGCTTTCTTCACTTTATTTCCAGTTGATTCTCCATAGGCGCTAGCGTAAGCAGATGCTTGCAAGAGGTTTTCATAATAAAGGCTTGTCGATGTTTTCCAATCTAACACTATAAGTGAATCATTAATATAACCTACTGCATCAGCAGTCCCAGCATATCCGTATTTTGTAGAGTGTAAAGATTTTTCTAATTCTATACTTTTAAAATTATAATCATCTAACCATTTATTAAAATTTTTATGAATCCAATTCATGTTTTTAGGAATTTCATTAGGTGTATTTAGTTTTAATAAATTTTCGATATATTTATGAGCTTCAGTACCAAATTCCCCGGCTTTGTTTTTTATGAATTCAGGATGTTTGTTTGCATTTTCTATAATAGATTGAATATCATTAGTTGTGGCATGTTCCGTTTTATTTATTAATTTTGATCTTACATAATCTAAGGCTACATTTTTTTCCCATTTTATTAATCCAGGTTTAGAAATCATTGATAATATTGAGGTAACACTAGGCATGGGTTCAGAAACACCAGGAATTAAATAAAACCTACTTCCATTGCTATTTATAATCGATATTTCAGATTTGTTTGTCATTTAGTGTTTTTTTTGGCAGATCTTCTTCTTTCTGATCTTGTTTTGCCTTCATCATTTATAAAATGAAAAGAGTCGAAATTTTTATAACTTAATTTAATAATTAAAATTGGCAATGATATTATAATGCAAACCACTGCTATCCATTGAGCTTCTGTTAATCCTATAGCCCATATTCTGTCATACCTTGTAAAAGTAATTACGAACCGACCTAATGAATATAAAAGGATAAATAATACCCAAGTCATTCCTGATGGATATAATTTATATCTTAAATACCAGATTACATAAATAGAAAGTAAATTCCAAATCATTTCAAACATTATTGCAGGTTGTACACTTACTCCTATCCCTGATCCTTTCATTTTACAATTTGCAACATCAGAATTCGGATGATCCCAACTAAAAGCAAACATTCCTTCATATACCTTGGCACAATGTTCGCCATTCACTATATCTCCTAACCTGCCAATAACCATAGCAAATAATAATGCTGGAGCTGCTATATCTGTTATAACAAATTTCGGGTATTTATTTATATGAGCGCATAATACTCCACCAGCAAAACCTCCTATAACTCCACCCCATACTCCTATACCGCCTTTCCATATTTTAAATATTTCTAAAGGTAAATCACCATAATACCACCAATAATCAATGACATGTACTATTCTTGCTCCAATAACACCTGCAATAATCCCCCATACAGCTACATGTAAAACATCCTCCTTTTCTACTTTGTAATCCTTTGCCCACTGACCTACAAGAGATACTGCAAAAAGAACGCCTAAGAAACTGAAAAATCCATGCCAACTGACAATCCAACTACCAAAACTTATTAAGATTGGATCTATATTAACTTGAATTATATTTTCCATGATTTTACTTCAAACTTGAACTTTAATTATATAGATTATACTTTTATTAATATTAAATAATAATCATTAATTGTAAATAAGAATATTATATGGCACCAAAATATACAATAAATTTTTATATTGATGAATTTATTAATTATATAGTTTTAGAAAAAAACTTATCAACTAATACTGTTGATAGTTATAGAATTGATGTTATTCAATTTTGTGATTTTTTATATAAATTCAAATCTCAGGATATTTATGATATCAATGATTTCATAAATATTGATATATTTGATAAATATATTGAATTTATTAGGAATAAACTTTATAAATCTTCAACGTTAAACCGTAAATTATCATCTGTGAAAAATTATGTAAACTTCATAGAGGAAGAAAAGTTGATTTCTAATAACCCATTAAAATTTCTAAAATTACCTAAATCCACTAGAAACATTCCTAAAACAATAAATGATCATGATATTAACATTCTTTTAAATAGAGAAAATACTTTATCAATCAGAGAGAAAACATTGATCGAATTAATATATGCTACAGGGATTAGAGCTTCAGAATTAATAAATCTTAAAATATCAGATATTCAATTTAATCAAAATACTATTAGAGTTACTGGTAAAGGTTCCAAAGAGCGAATTATTCCTATTCACGAAGAAGCTCTAGAATTAATCAAATTATATTGGGATATAGAAATAGAATCTCATAATAAAATCATAAAAAAATCTCGAAATTTATTTATTCGTGAATTCTTGTTTGTAAATAAAAAATCAGAAAGACTAACACGGCAGGGATTATGGTATATATTAAAAATTATATCAAAAAAATTGGGAATAGATCCTAAAAGCCTAAGTCCGCATATTTTACGTCACACATTCGCAACACATTTGTTATTTAATGGAGTTCCTTTAAGGCATTTACAAGAAATGTTAGGCCATTCAAGTATTTCCACCACACAAATTTACACACATTTATCTGATAGTTTTATAAAAGATGAATATAATAAATTTAGTCCTAGAGTTAATTTGTAAATTAATGTTAAAATAAATTATGAGTTCAAAAAGAAAAAAAACCAAAAATAAATTAAAAGCTAAAAATAGCTTGGGAATATCCCGTAAAAAAAATTACACTAAAGATTCATCCAAATTATTAATTCAGAATGATAATATTGAATCTATTGATATACCCGATATTGATAACCATGAACAACCTAACGTCAATGTAGATTCAACTTTGTCCTATCCTTATTTAAAACGCGAAATATTACAAATATTTTCAACATTTTCAGTCATTTTTATAATTTTATTAGGATTGATATTTCTTCTCTAATTATATTGGAAAAAATTTCAACAATTAGAAAAAATTTTAAAAACAGGCTAGAATTATTACCTTCACTTCCTGGTGTATATATTTTCAAAGATCTAAATGATGTTGTCATATATATTGGTAAGGCAACGAATTTAAAAAAAAGAGTTTCAAGTTACTTCCATACAAATTCAGTTGATTCTAGGATTGAACATTTAAAGCACAATATAAATGATTTTGATATTAATATAACCAGTAATCAAAATAACGCATTACTTCTAGAATCATCATTAATAAAAAAATTCCAACCTAAATATAATATAAGGTTGAAGGATGACAAATCTTATCCGTACATATTAATAGATTTGAATGAAGATTTCCCAAAAATTAAATTTACAAGAAATATTGTTATTCAAAACAAAAGTAACATAAAAATATTTGGCCCTTTCTCAAAAGTAAAAGATGTACGCAAAACTATTGATGTATTGAGTAAATTGTTCCCGTACTGTACAACTCATGTTAAGAGATGCGTACAACCTTGTGTAAACGCGTGTACAAAAGATGAGTACGACCAAATTATAAACCAAATCATTTCATTTCTTGGTGGTGACCATGATTATATAATTTCAGAACTTAATGAAGAAATGAATACTGCATCAAAAAATTTAATGTTTGAGAGAGCCGTAAGATTAAGAGATCAAATTAATTCAATCAATGAATTTTATAATTTGTCTAATTCTAAAATTAAGGATATAAATAGGATTGATTACATTGGATTCACAATAAAAAAAGATATTGCTAGTTTTCAACTTTTCGAATCAAAATATACACATATTACGAATACATTTAAATTTATAATGGAAGGAGTAAGTAATTACACTCATAAAGACATTATTTCTGCATTTATAAACCAATATTATTTACAGAAACATGACAAACCAAATATTATAATATTACCTATTTTCCCGAATTTTAAGCAACTCAATTCTGATTTTTTAAAATCAAATAATAAAAAAATAAAATTTAAAATTCCAATGATAGGAGAAAAAAAACGAATACTAAACCTAGCAATAGAAAATTCGAAATATAATATAGATCATAAAAAACAAACTGTATCAGATAATAAAAAAACATTAGAAATTTTGAAAGAGAAATTATTATTGAACAATATTCCTAAAAGAATTGAATGTTATGACATCAGTAATATCCAAGGCTCAAATCCCGTTGGTAGCATGGTTGTATTCGAAGATGGACTTCCATCCAAAACAGAATATAGAAGATTTAAAATCAAATCTGTTAATCAAATAAATGATTATATGATGATGCAAGAAATGCTACATAGAAGATTATTAAGACTCAAATCAGAAAGAGATAATAAACCACCTGATTTGATTTTAATTGATGGCGGGAAAGGTCATTTATCAGCTTCATTTCAAGTATTAAAAGATTTAGAAATGGAAAATATTCCGATCGCATCAATAGCAAAAAAATTTGAATATATATATATCCCCTATATAAACGAACCTTTAGATATTACAAAATTATCTAAAGAAGGTATATTATTACAAAAATTAAGAAATGAAGCTCATAGATTTGCAATTGAATATCATAGAAAACTTAGATCAAAGAATTCACTAGAACATCCTCTTCAAAATATTAAGGGTATAGGTCCAATTATATTAAATAGACTATTAATTAAATATAAATCTCTAGAAATTTTGAAGAATATTAAATTTGATGAATTAATTACAGTAAAAGGTATAAATAAATCATTAGCTAATCATATTTTAATAGAATTACAAAAGTGAATTGTATTAAAATGATTATTAATAATTATTTACATAAATTATGTTTGAAGAATTAGAAAATATATATACAGGTGTTGTATACGATACTCTTCGTGATATGGGCGTGACTAATTGTGTGATCTCGTATGATATTAAACCAATATATCCAGTGAAAAAATTATATGGACAGATATGGACTTGTGAAGGACAATACGATTCAAATGTATCTATGGAAGATTCATTATCTAGCTGGGCTAAAATGTTAAGTACTGCACCTTCAAATAATATAATAATTTGCTCTGCTAACAATTCTATGGATAAAAATTTGAATTACTCTCCTAAGATTTCTCATATGGGTGAATTGTCAGCAGAAGTATTAAAGAACAAAGGTAT
The DNA here is from genome assembly GCA_029936815.1 of Dehalococcoidia bacterium. Lineage (GTDB taxonomy): Bacteria > Chloroflexota > Dehalococcoidia > Lucifugimonadales. The sequence goes on along the minus strand of JAPYRX010000004.1, from coordinate 95,579 downwards.
ACTTGGTTTTATTACAGACGGAGGTACAAGAGATGTAGAATTTTTAGAAGCTATTCAACTTCCTATCTTTTGTAGTTATGAAACCCCTAAGGATATAGTCGGCAATTGGAAAATAACTAAAATGGCTGAAAAAATAACAATCAATTCATCCCCGGTACCTGACGAATCTTATTCAACTAAAGTTGAAATTAATAATGGTGATATATTTCTATATGACAGAGATGGAATTGTGGTAATACCTTCTAATCTTTATACTGAAGTTGTCAAATTAGCTAATGATAAATCTGTAAAAGAAAATGCTATGCGACAATCTATACTTGGCGGTATGGACCCATATGATGCATATAAAAAATATGGAATTTTTTAAAATTAACGGAATCTATATGAAGAATAAAAGTAGAATATTTATTTTTTCTATAATAATTTGTGCAATATTATTAATAATTATTAAAGGAATTTAATCATTACAAGTAAAAGACTTAGCGGTAAAAATGCAATTATTACTGGTGGTGCTGCCGGCATAGGTGAACAAATAGTTCGTTTATTTTTAAATGAAGGATGTAATGTTTGTTTATTTGATTTGAACATACCAGAAAATAATTTTGATAGTAAAGAATCCGCAATGCCTAAATTTAAATATTTTAAATGCGATATTGCTAATGAAGAATCGATTCAAAAGTCAATTGATTCTTCAGTTAAATATATGGAAGGGATAGATATCTTAGTTAATAATGCTGGTATAGGAAGACCCGGAAATATTCAAACTACAACAATGACAGATTGGAATGACATAATGAAAGTCAATTTGACGGGTACATATTTGATGTCTAAACATTCGATGTCATACTTGTTGAAGTCTAATAGTGCATCAATCGTAAATATAGCTTCTGTTGCAGGTTTAGTGGCAGTTAAAGACAGATTTGCTTACAGTACTAGTAAAGGTGGTGTTATTTCATTAACTAAATCTATAGCTTTAGATTATGTGAATGAAAACATAAGAGCAAATTCAATTTGCCCTGGTACAGTTGATACTCCATGGGTTGAAAGAATAACACAAGATTATGATAATCCTGCGAATGCAAGAGAATTAATGAGACAAAGACAACCTATGGGACGATTAGGGAATCCTGAAGAGATTGCATATGCAGCTCTTTATTTGGCCTCAGATGAATCACGATTTGTTACAGGTACAAATATGATTGTTGACGGCGGACTTACAATGTCGTAAATTTATAATTACTTTATCTAATTAAATGGAGTTTCTATGAAATCAATGGCAGGTATTCAAACAGAATATGGGAGAGGAGTTCAAGTTGAAGAAATTGATATTCCAGATCCATCAAATACTCAAGTTATTGTTAAATTAAAATCAACAGGTGTTTGTCACTCGCAACTACACCATATGACTGCTTCTCCTGAGAAAACCAAAAGACCTTTATCACTCGGTCATGAAGGCACAGGTTATGTTGAAAAACTTGGTAAAAATGTTAAAGGATTAAAAGAAGGAGATAAAGTTATTGTGACTTGGGTGGGTAAAAATCCATATAGAGGATCTCTTAATGTACCCAATACAACAGCAACATTTAATGGAACTGAATTATCAGGAGTAACCTTTACTTGGAGCCAATATACTATTGTTGATGAAAATTTAGTAGTAAAAATCAAAGACGAATACCCAGATGATGTAAGTTGTATTGTAGGATGTGCTGTTTTAACAGGAGGAGGTGCTGTTTTACATACAGCTAATGTGAAACCAGAAGACTCAGTAGCTATTTATGGAATGGGAGGCGTTGGTTTGTCTGCACTTAAAATGGCTTCTTTACTTAATGCATACCCCATTATCGCTGTTGATATTATTGATTCCAAATTAGAATTTGCAAAAAAATTTGGTGCTACTCATACAATTAATTCTTTAAATGAAGACCCCATTCAAAAGATCAGTGAAATTACAAACGGCGGAGCTGACTATGCATTTGATGCTATAGGAGTGAAACAAACTATGGAACAGATTTTACCTTCCGTTAGAAAAGGTGGTTCTGGTGCTGATAATATAGGTGGTAAAGCAGTATTGATAGGAATACCTTCGCAAAATTCTATTTTAGTAAATCCTGAAAACTTTATGTATTTTCATAAACAATACATTGGAAGCTTAGGTGCAACGTATCCCGAGAGAGATTTCGAAATGTATTTAAGATGGCATAAAGAATGGAAATTTGTTTTGAATTATCTTGTAACTGATAGATATACTCTTGAAGATATTGCTATTGCTTGCGATGATCTGCAATCTGGGAAAATAACTGGAAGAGGGATTGTTGAATTTTAATTTTATAACTAAAATTCTACTTATAAATATACTATTATTAATATTTCTTTTTTCTTGTTCCCAAAATGATTCAGACCTTAATTTATCTGTTTCTGATTTACCTGATAATATAAGTAAATCAATTATATATAAATCTCTTACTGATGATATTAAAATTTATAAAAATGACGAACATTATGAAATTTTAAAATCTGATGAATATACAAAATTGTATTGGCCTACAATATCTTCTGATAATTCTTTACTAGCTTATAGTTATATAAAAGAGCAACAAACAGATTATAAAATAGGGATTAATCTGTTAAATTTACAAAATTTAGATAACAATGAAATATATTCATCTTCAGATTCAACAAAGAATCTATTATCAAATAATATTCCTCATTATATGGGATGGTCTCCTTCTAATAATATTTTGAATTTCACTACCCCAACAAATAACTATCCTTCCCTATATGTATACAAATATGCTAGTGACACATCTGAAAAAATCATTGATTTTGGACCCTTATGGGTAAACTGGGGAGTAAATGATTTGTTATCTGTGCATAGAAGAGATAAAAGATTTGTATTTGAGGTCAATCAACAGCATACTAAGTTGATTGATACTGAAAGTGTAAGTATGTTTTACAGAATAGATCCATGGTTTAATCAAAATAATAATATTGATCAAATCATTTCTATATATCAAAACTACGATGTTGTAAGTATTTTCAAGTCTGATATTCAGAAAAATAATAATATTCTAATAACTGATGTAAATGAGTACTCTATGATAAACATTTCTCCTGATAAAAACTTTTTATCAGTTTTATCTTCTGAAACATATCCATCGTCAATATATAATAATTTCAAACTTTTTAACTTGAATTCTAATGAAACTATATTAAATTATGAAAATTCTCCTATAGGGTATTTTTGGTCCCCGGACTCAAGTAAAATACTACTAATTACAAAGCCAAGGAATACAAATGTTTATGATATAAATATCGTATATACAAATGATTTATCAGTAAGAAAATTACAATCTATAAAACTTTCAGATGAACAATTAGAAATGATAGTTTTTTCTGATCAATTTTCTGCTTCACATAATTTATGGTCATCTGATAGTACAGAATTAATAATTTCAGGATCAATTGAATTTGACAAAACAGTAAGTGAAACAGGGATTAATGGATCTGATAATAATTTTAATATAATAAAAATATCTAATCTAGATTCTAATCCAACTACGACAATATTATTCCCGGGCTTATTAGGATATTGGACAAATTAGAAAAATAAAATATACTATACTAATTAAAATATTTTTAGAGAGATCATTATGAACAAGAACGATTATTATTCTAAACTTGGTATAACACCTGTTATTAATGCTGTTGGGAACCAAACAATATTTGGCGGATCTACCCCAACGGGAGTAGTGAAAGATGCGATGGAATCATCTGAATCTAATTATATTGTTATGGAAGAATTATTTGAAAAAACTGGCGAATATATATCTAAATTATTAGGAACTGAAGCTGGTTATGTTACATCAGGAGCAGCAGCTGCAATAACATTAAGTGTCGCAGGATGCATGGCAGGAACTGATCCCGAAAAAATTGCTACCCTCCCAAGAACAAATGGAATGAAAAATGAAATTTTACTTCAAAAACCTCAAAGATATACATATGATAGATGTTTTGAATTATCAGGTGCCAAATTAATTGAGGTAGGATCTTCTGAATTATGTACTGAAACTGACCTGCAAAATGCAATTAATGAAAATACAGTTGCTATTGCGTATTATGTTCAACCAGATGATTGGAAGGATAAGGCGGTATCATTAAAGAAAACTTTAGAAATTGCACATAATAATAATATTCCTGTAATTGCTGACGCTGCATCCCAAATCTACCCTATTGATTATATGTTAGAAACTGCACAATCAGCTGATTTAGTATGTTTTGGTGCTAAATACTTTGGAGCTCCTCATTCAAGTGGATTAGTTGTAGGCAAAAAGGAATATATAGACAAAGTTAAAGCACAAAGCTTTATAGCCTACCAACTAGAAGGTAGAAACGCTATGGGGAGACCAATGAAACTAGATAGACAAGAAGTAATAGGTGCCACAGTTGCTCTAGAACAATGGGTTAACATGAATCATGAAGACAGAATTAATGAATATGTTACTAAACAAGAAACTATCAAAAATATTATTGGATCTGTAAATGGAATTACAGCAGAAATAGTCGAAATCCCAACTTTTCATGGATATTCATTAAAAGTATCAGTTGATCCTAGTGTAAGTTCAGTTGATAAATTAGTTGACGAATTAGCAAATGGTAGTCCAAGAATAATGGTTGCACCTCCAGAAGATCCTAATGCTCATTTGAAATTGAAAAAATCAGATATTACCGCTTCTGGCTATGGGACTCAAAAAGATACTCACCCTCACTTCATGATTGGCGTAACTGAAATTAACGATGATCATGTAAAACAAATTGGGGATCGAATTAAAGAAATTCTTTCTTGACAAAATCAATATTTGAATATGCAGTTATTGGAGCAGGTTTAACGGGATCTGCTGCGGCTAAATATATTTCAGAATTAACTTCTAATACTGTACTTATCGGTCCAAGTGAACCTGAGGACAAAATAAATCATAAAGGTATATTTGGAAGTCATTATGATGAAGGCAGAATAACTCGAGTTTCTGATTGTCATTATGGATGGTCCTATTTAGCAAAAAAATCTATAGAAAATTATAGTTCAATAAAATCTAAATCAAAAATAGAATTTTATGATGAAGTTGGAAATCTTTCTATTGGCACGATTGATTATATTAATGAATTAACTGAAATGTCAACGAAAATTGATTTCGAATATGTTACAGATGAAAATTTTGATTTGTACCATAATTATCAATATTTAAATTTCCCAGGAAATTCAAAATTTATACTTGAAACTACAAAAGCGGGCCATATAAGCCCAAGGAAATTGGTAGAAGCTCAAAAAATTATCTTTAAAGCTAATAATGGAACTTATATTGATGATTTTGCCATAAATATTAAAAAATCAAATGGCATATTTGTAATTAAAACCAACACTAACATTGAAATTCAAGTGGATAAAATTTTAATTGCAACTGGTGGATTTACTAATTTTACAAATATTTTAACAACAAACCTTCCTACCAAGATTAGGGGTCGAACTATAGTTTTAGGTGAAGTTAACCCAGAGCATATAAGCGAGTTAAAAAAATATCCTAGTTTTATTCATAAACCAAATCAAAATAATAATAATCGTGAATATACTTATTGTTTACCTGCTATTACCTACCCTAACGGCAAAACATATGTAAAAATTGGCGGATCAAAACATTTTACTCATATAGACACATATGATGAAGCAATAGATTGGTTTAAAGGGAAAACTAATTCTATGGAAATTGATGCAGTTACTAATGAGCTGAATGCAATTTATGATGAAAAATTATTCACAACATATCACACTGATACATGTGTAACTACTTGGACCAAAACCCTATATCCAATCATTGATGAAATTGAAAACAATATATATGTTTCAGTAGGTGGTAACGGATCTGCTGCTAAATCATCTGATTATATAGGTTATATTTCTGCTAACTTCTTTACAAAAAATCAATGGGATGATAATTTAGATAGAAATTTATTCACTCTTGAATCCAACCAACTTTAATATAAATATTTAAGTTTTTGATATTAAATTAAGAGTATATATATTTTTTGAAGAACGGTAGTTATCTTGATAATCTAATCCATAACCTACTACAAATTTATCGGGGATATCAAATAACGAAGTATCAGCATTAAAAACTTTAGAATTTATTGATTTATTTAATAAAACAGTAGTTGCAATAGATTTTGGATGATATTTATTTAGTGAGTTTACAATGAATTTTAAAGTATGACCACTGTCACATATATCATCAATAATTAGAATATTTTTATCTCTAGGATTGAATTTAATTATTTTATTTGCGGGTGAATTAATAGTTGTTCTATTCATTCCTTCATAAGAATGTATTTTTATATATTCAGTTTCATATGTAAATGTCAGATTACTACATAAATCTTCTAAAAATGGGACAGCACCTTTTAGTATACAAATAATAAGTAAACTACGATTTCTATACTTATTGTTAAGCTTATTAGCATATGCAGTAATTTTTGATTGTATAACTTTATTTTCAATCATTATTTGAAGATCATGATTGAAAATAGAATCAAATACTGAATCCATACGTAATTACCAATTTTGTACAAACATTGGCATTACTATATGTGTATATTGAGTATCATTATCTGGTTTGATTAGACCTGGATTGGAATCACCATTAAGTTCAAGGATTACATTTTCAGTATCTATGACCTCTAAGACTTCAGATAAATATTTACTATTGAATGCAATTTTAGAATTCTCACCTACAGTGGTAACAGGAATAATAACAGAATTCTCACCTAATTCATCAGTTCGTGACGACATTAATAATTGTTCTTTTGACTGATCATTTATTTCTATTTTAATAATACCACTTCCATCTTTAGCTAAAACACCCAAACTACGAACAGCAGATTTAAATGCTGTTTTAGGGATTGTGCATTGAGTAGTACTATTATCTGGGATCAAAGAATTAAAATCTGGAAAAGTACCTTGGGTTAGGGATGTAGTTAATTGGTAATTATCCATCTTAAATATAACTTGATTAGCAGATGGTGTAAGATAAATATCAACATCGTTCTCAATCATAGGTAAAATCCTAGAAAGTTCAGATAATGATTTCGAAGGAACTATAAAATCTAGGTCAGTTGCATCATTTTCTAATTTGTGATGTATTATGGAAAGTCTGAATCCGTCAGCAGATGCAAGAGTTAATATATTGTTATTCAAAGTAAATTTGATTCCTGTTAGCACAGGTCTAGATTGATCTTGTGCCGCAGAAAATATAACACTATTAAGTAATTTTAGTAATGTTTTTGATGACATTGATATATTTGGGTCTAATTTTGTTGATTCTGGTATTGGTGGAAATTCTTCTGACGATTGAGTTATCAAATTTGAATTGAAAGGTCCACACTTAATATTTATATTATTAGTTTCATTATCATGTACAAGATTTATATTGTCATTTGGAAATGTTTTGATTAAATCTGTAAATAATCGTGCGGGAATAGTTGTTTCTCCATCTTGAGATATATCAGCGCCAATCCAAGTGTTTAACGCCATTTCCAAATTTGTTGATGATAGTTGTAATTTTCCGTCATTAGCTTTCAATAATACATTTTGTGTTATCGGTAATGTTGTACGAGTTGATACAGCTCGTGAAATATTACTTAAAGCTTTGTCTAGATTTTCTTGTGTACATTGTAATTTCATAATCTTCTCACCATCAAATTATAAGTTTTATAACTGTTGTAGTCAATATTGTTATACGGATTCAACAAAAACTTTGAATATGTCTTCATTTGATTTGTTTAACAATGAAATATTAATACGTATATCGACAAAATTTTTGCTATTAATTATACCGTAGTTTTCAGAATTCAAATCAGGTAAAAAGATATTATTATTAATTAATTTATTTCTGAAAACATTGTATTCATTTGCATCATTATATTGAAACTCAAAAACATTACTATGGTTTTCATTAATAATAATATTGAATTTTTCTGAATTATTTAATTTTTTGATTAAGTCTATTCCTTGGTCATATGCATTATTCATTTTTGATTCAAATCCATCTAGATTGTTTAATATTAACGCAGCATTTAGGCTGCTGTTTGGAATGCTGCCGCCAAACATTCTTCTTGTATTAAACATATTCTCAACAAGTTTATTAGGGCCTGATAAAATAGCGCCCCAAGGTGCTCCAAAATATTTCCAAAGAGAGCAATACACGGTATCAAAATATTGAGTGTACTCATGAATAGGTATTTTTGTAGCCGAACTCATCATATAAAGCCTAGCAGCATCTAAATGTAATTTTATATTATATGATTTCGCAAAATCATATAATATTTTAATATTTTCTATAGGTATTATTTGTCCTTTTTGTCTCCTAACAGGAGATTCTATAGATATACATCCAATATTTTTGGGAACGCGAGAAATAGAATTTTTAAAAATTATTTCTTCTAATTCACCAATATTAAAGTACGGTTTATTTAATCCAAGAGGTATGAGAGATATCCCACTTAATGTTTGTAATGTATCTCCAGAGTCTTGGTATATATGGCTTTGTTCTTGAACAATAGTTTTAGAATTTTGCCCTGATAATTCTCTTATAGCAAAATGATTAGCCATAGTCCCTGTAGGCAAAAATATCGATTTTTCTTTATTTAGAATAGCAGAGAATTTTGTTTCTAATTGTTCTACTATTCCACCCACAGAATATATATCAGGTTCAATTTTATCTAAATCTTTTAGTTGATTAATTTGTTCGGCAATTATTTTCGTGGAATTTGGTAATCCATCTCCAGAAAATGATACTGATAATTGGTCAGGAATCATATAAGTTTTTCTTTTTCGAATACATCAGCTAGTAATTTGACTCCTTCATGTATTTCCTCAGGTGAATTATAACTATATGTTAATCTAAGATAATTATTTCTCTTTCTATCAGCTCTGAATAGACCACCAGGGTTATACTTCACTCCTCTATCGGCAGCTGTTTGCAATATATCCCATGAATTTGATCCTTCTGGTAATTTCATCCAAAGCATCATCCCACCATTAGGTTTTGTCCATTCACAAGTATCAGGAAAATTTTCACTTAATGCTGATAACATTGCATCTCGTTTGTTAAGTAATGATTTTTCAACTTCTATACCGTGTTCATAACCGTGTTTTTCTAAATAATTAAAAGTGGCCATTGTTGCTAATTGGCTTGGGCTATCACCAAATCTAATTTTTTGTAATGCTTCTTTTACACTTGGTGGAACAACAGAATACCCAATACGTAATCCACAGCCTAAAAATTTTGTGTAAGCAGATATATATGTTACAGAATCTTGATCATCTAGTTCAAACATTGTAGGAGGTAATGGATCTCCGTCTATTCTAAAATCTGCATAACTTTCATTTTCAAAAATAGGTACATTATATTTTTGAGCAATTTGTATAATTGATTTTCTTCTTTCTAGGGGAATTGTTATACCCGTTGGATTTTGATATACAGAAATAAGGTACATAAATTTGGGAGTTATATTTTGTTTTTTTAATTTGGCTAAATTTTCTTCTAAACTTTCTGGAATAATCCCTTCTTCGTCACAATCAATATGGACTATATTAGCAGATCTTCCCATTAGCATTGCTAGTGTCCCAAGATAACTAAATTCTTCTATTAGAACAGTATCACCAGGTTCTAAAAACACATTTAGTAAACTTGATATTGAACCGCCGGCTCCTGCAGTTAAGACAATTGAGTCGGGATCTGTATTTAATCCACGTAATGTTGACAATCTTTCAGCTATAGTATTTCTTAGCTCAGGATAACCTTGCGGATCTGGATATGGAGCAAGTGAATTTCCATCTTTTAAAATGATATCTTTGGTAGTTTCAGCAAATTGTTTATAATCCATGCTGTGTTGATCAGTATAGGTAATAGAAAATGTATATTTTGTTTCATCTTGTAATCCATCAGGCCAGGTAATTTCTGGAATCTTATGGGTGGTGAATTTATTATTATAATCCATTGATTTGCCTCCAAATATTTTGGTCGAATTTATGATAACATATATTCTGTTTTAAACTAATATTCAATTTTAACAAATTATTTTTAATAGATTCTAAATTATGGATAAGATATTTATTACAAGAAATTGGCATGTTGATGCAGTGAAATTATTAGAAAATCACTTTGAAGTGATTGTATGGAATAACTCCAATTCGCCAACTGAAGACGACATTATTAAATATTCTAAAGGTTGTTTTGGTGTGTTTTCAGAATTTGATGATATAATTACTAAAAATATTATAGATTCTTCTGATCAGCTCAAAATAATTTCTAACAGAGCTGTTGGATATGAAAATATAGATATTAATACTGCAAAACTAAATAAAATCAGAGTAGGAAACACTCCTGGAGTTTTAGTTGAAACATGCGCTGATTTTACTATGGGGCTATTGTTAGATTTAGCTAGAAATATAACTTATTCAAATCGAGCAGTTTTAAAAGGAAATTGGAAATCTTTTAATCAAACTCCTTATTTAGGTACAGACGTTTATAAAAAGAAATTAGCTATTATTGGATTAGGACAAATAGCAACTGCATTTTCAAGGCGAGCTATACATGGATTTCAGATGGATGTTTCTTATTGGTCAAGAAATAGAAAAATCAATTTGGATAATGAATTAGGGTTGCAGTACATTGACAATATAAATGATTTGATTAGTTCTTGCGATTATTTATCTATACATTGCTCGTTAACTCCAGAAACTTACAGAATAATTGATAAAGAACAATTCATGTTAATGAAGAATGTAAAATTGATAAATACGTCTAGAGGACCTACTATCAATCAAGATGAATTATTAATTGCTCTTAATAATGGAAATGTTGAATCTGCAGCTCTTGATGTCACAGATCCCGAACCACCAGATTATAATTCGGAACTTGTAAATCATCCTAAAATACTTATTACACCTCATTTAGGTAGCGGTAGTAGAGAAACATTTAATAAAATGGCTTTAATGGCAGCTCAAAATATAATTAATGTGCATAAAAATCATGAAATGGTTTCTGAAGTAATTATTGATTAATGCTTTAACCGACAACTTCCTCAAAGACTCTCAAATAATTCAAACCTAACATTTTCTTTATTTCAACATCATTGAAACCTCTTTCAGCCAATTTAATAGTTAAGTTAGGCCAATCTGCAAAATCATTATATCCTTCTAATTTAATATGTTTCGCAGAAGGTCCATTCACCCTATGTTTATCTTGCCAACCTTGCCATGAGAATTCAGATTTTTTATAAAAAAGCATTTCAGTAGGATATTCAAATAATGATTCAGTCCCAGGTCCGGGGCCCATTTTATCCGTACCTATACATACATGATCAATACCCATTACATTTACTAAATGTTCGATATGTTCTGCCCAATGATCTAGATTTCCAGTGTTGGTACTTTGAATAAATCCTGGAATTATTACGACTCCAAAAAAGCCTCCATTATCTGCAATATCTTTTGCTAATTGATCGGATTTACCTCTATCATGTGCAAATACAGATGAGCTAGCTGAATGAGTTATAACAACAGGTGATTTTGAAGTTTCTATAGCATCCCACCCTACTTGTTCACTACAATGACTAACATCAACTAATATATTTGATTCATTAAGCTTGGAAACCAATTCTCTTCCAAAGTAAGTTAAACCACTTTGATAATATTCTGTACACCCATCACCTACTAAGTTCCTTAGATTATAAGTTAATTGTACTACTCTAAGTCCTAAATTATAGAAAAAATCAACTTTTGACAAATCAGTACCAAACGATAGAGTGTCTTGAAAATCAAATATAACTCCATGTTTATTACTTTCATGAGTTTCTTTTATATGTTCACCTTTGGTAACTAACATTAATTTTTCTGGTATGGCATTAATTATTGCTAATGCATTGGATATACTGTTAACTGATATTTCGTATGCTTCTTCGATTTTCGAAGGACCAGCATAAGTTCCACTGGCAACATTTACTCCAGATTTTTCCCATAGTTCTACATATTCATTTCTTGCATCCTGGTTATTTTGGATTTCATCAGCCATCATGTTAGATAACAAACCCTTGGCTTCACCTCTTGTAACTCCTTCTTTGAACCAATCATCCAATGCTTTTCTCATATTATCAGTAAATAATCCTCCAGACGTTATCGGTGGTTGTTGAGCATCAATTACTAAAGATGAATTATGCAATTCAATTGCTTCTTCTTTACTTAATTCTGGTTTTGATCTATATGGCATAATAATTCCCTTTATTTTTGTCTGTTAATAATCGGTAATGTTATAAAAGATTGATATTCATTTGATAAATGGATAGTGTTTTTGGCCACTTGTTCCGTTGTATTTAAGCCAATAGGTTCACCAGTGTTTGGGTTATAATCAAATTTAGGAAAATTCGAACTGGATAAATCCACTCTTATTCTGTGTCCTTTCTTAAATACATTACTTGTAGGATATAATACTACTTCTATTCGATATATTTCATTTTCATTCATAAATTTTTCTTCAGTGAAACTTTCTCTGAATCTCATTCGCAATATACCGTCAGTTAAATTGAATGCAAATCCTTGTGGAAAATCCTTTGAAGCTGGATATACATCAATTAATTTTGCAGTAAAATCAGTATCAGGAGAGTCGGAAGAAACAAACAAATTTACAGTAATAGGGCCGGTTACTTCAGTGTCATTATTTATAATTTCTGATTGGAATGAAAGTATATCGTTTCTTGCAGATAAAGGTGCGTATGGCTCCCTAGTTCCATAAAATCGTTTTTCTTGTACTTGATTAAAACCACCCGGTTCCACAATATTATATCTTCTACTTTGAGCAGGAACATCAGAAGGTGATTTGATAGTAGTTGGGACTGGTTTCAAACCTGACAATGATGATATGTTTGCACCAATAGTAGGAACTGGATTGGATGGATCATAAATATAAGTAAGTGAAAAATTATCAATTAATTGTTGTTTGTTTGATTCATCTAGCAATTGATTATCAGATGAAAAATAATAATTTATAAATTTAGTATCTTTTAATGGCCAAGTATCTTCCTCTCTCCAATATCCTCCATGAAATAGCCTTCCATCTTTTGTTTTCGAACCATCTCCTGTTCCCATAACAAAAATTTTAATTGGAGATTCAAATAAATAATTATCAGATTTTTGGTTTTTGAACCATTTATCATACCAAGCCAAATGAAAGTCACTAAAACTACCAATCGTAGCATCGGGGCCAAATTCTAAATCACCAGAGTAAGTTAATTCAGGCTGTGCTGTTCCATGAGTCCATGGGCCAATCATCAATTTAACTTCTGACTTTTTTAATTTAGATAAATTGTCAAAATTTTCAATAGTTGCTCTTGTATACGAATCATACCACCCGCCAACATAAATCATAGGTATATCAGGATGATCGTCATAATATTCATCAATTGCAAATCCTGGGTGCTTCCAATATTCATCGTATTTAGAATTCGTCAATATATCGAATGCCCATTGTTCATAATTAGGAACTAAACTTAATGGTGTTAATCCTTTTTTGATTGGCCAATTACTTAATGTTTTTTCAAAACTAAAATTATTTAAAACAAAATCTGAATTCAAATCCTTTAAATCTGAATTAGTATTGAGAGAGGAATGCCAATATGCCCAAGCAATAAATCTTAATTCCATTGCCCCACCCTGTCTTACAGAAGATGTGAAAGCATTACTTCCTCCCATATTAACGATCATAGCACTTAAAGATTTCGGGTTTTGTGTTGCAGCAGCACTCTGTGTCCATGCTTGATAAGATGTTCCAAATGTACCAATATTATCAGAGTACCAATTTTGATTTTCTAACCATTGCAATGTGTCAAAACCATCTTCTGCTTCTTGTGTAAGAAAATATATTTCACCTTCAGATGCATAACAACCTCTGCAATCTTGAGCTACAACTATGTAACCTCTTTCGCAAAAATAATTATATCTTTGGGTTAAATTTAATGCTTTTTTATCATACGGGGTTCTTTCTAATAGTATTGGCAAATCTTTTATGTATTGATATTTATCATCTGAAGGAAAGTAAATATCTGTATATAAATTAATTCCGTCTCTAGTTTTAATTTTAATATTTTGTTGTATTGATACGTTATAAATGTTCATATTATATTTATTGATAAATAAATATGATAATAACGTATCAAATCAACATCATCAATCAGTTTTTATTCTTTACAGATTAGTTATGTTTAATATAGAATTTCTTTTATGAGTTCCAATAATCTATTTGTTAATAAACTTTCTAATTTAAATTCTAATTCCACTTCTGAATTTGGCGGAAAAGCCGCCAATTTAGGTGAATTAATCCAATCTGGAATTAATGTTCCACCAGGTTTTGCATTAAGCACTAATATATATTTTGATTTTATAAATAATGCAAATATGAAAGATACAATATTAAATTTTTTAGAAAATTCCGACCAAATGGGAATATCTGAATTACAAAAAACCTCTATCAAAATCAAAAATTTAATCGATAAAGCCGATATTGACATTACAGTCATACAAGATATATCAACATTTTACAAAGAATTAGGATCACCTAGAGTAGCTGTTCGATCTTCTGCAACATCTGAAGATTCAATGGAAGCGTCTTTTGCCGGGCAACAAAATACGTATTTAAATATAATTGGACTCTCTTCATTACTAGAAGCTGTTAAATCCTGTTGGGCTTCCGTTTTTGAAGCTAGGGCAATTTTTTATAGAAACAGTCAAAATCTTCCTCATTTTGACTCAGGGATGTCAGTAGTCATACAAACAATGGTTCAACCAGATGTGAGTGGCGTTATGTTTACTTTAGAACCAACCACACTTGATGCTGAAAAAATTGTAATCGAGGCAGCTTTTGGCCTTGGAGAAGCTGTTGTTTCTGGCATAGTTACTCCTGATTATTATGTTATTGATAAATCTACACAAACTGTATTAAGACAAAAAAATGTCCAACAGGTTTATAAAATCGCTCTTAATGAGGAAACCAATAATGAAGGCATATTCCCTACTGATATTGAAAATCAAAACATTAATATTCCACTTACACCAGAAGAAAGTATTAGACCAAAACTTAATATTAATGATTTGAAAAAATTAACTGAACAAGGTTTACTAATTGAAGAACACTATGATTATCCTCAGGATATAGAATTTGCAGTAAAAGATGGAATTATATATCTATTACAAAGTAGACCTGTAACAAATTATTCACGAGGAGTTTTAGATACTAACCAAGTTAACCTTGATATTTCAAATGCAACAATGATTATAAAAGGATCAGGCGCTAGCCCAGGATTTGGATCTGGTAATGCAATAATAATTAAAGATCTTAATGATTTAGATAAAGTTAAAGAAGGTGATGTTCTAATTACCGAAATGACAACCCCAGATTTTGTTCCGATAATGAGAATGGTTTCTGGTATTATTACGGATAAAGGTGGTCGTACTTGCCATGCTGCAATAGTAAGTAGAGAATTAGGAGTACCATGCGTTGTTGGAACTTATGATCCTAAAAGTGGGAAATCAGCAACAACTGAAATTATTTCAAATGATGAAGTAACAATAGATGGAACCAGTGGGCATGTGTATGAAGGTATAATTAAAATCCCTGAAAAACCTGTAGTTGAAGAATCACAATTTTCAACAAATACTAAAGTTTATGTAAACCTTGCTGACCCAATCTCAGCGCCAAAAATATCTCAAAGAAATGTAGATGGAATTGGATTATTAAGAGCTGAATTTATCATTGCTAACATTGGCGAACACCCAAAACATGCAATTAAAAATAATACCTCTGATGAATGGTCTAAACAATTATCAGATAATATTTCTATTTTTTGCGAAAGTTTTGCGAATAGACCTGTCGTCTACAGATTAACTGATTTCAAAACTAATGAATACAAAAACTTGAGAGGCGGTGAACAATTTGAAGATGTTGAAAGTAATCCTATGATGGGATACAGAGGAGCTATAAGATATATAAACGATCCTGAGGTTTTCGAAATGGAAATTAATGCTATTAAGGATGTTTTAAAGAAATATGACAATCTAATTATAATGGTCCCATTTGTAAGAACACCTCATGAATTAAGACAAGTTTTGAATATACTAGAACGATATGAAATATCAGCAACCAAAGGACATAAGATTTGGATGATGGTTGAAATACCTTCCAACGTTATTTTAATCAATCAATTTATTAATGAAGGCATAACTGGAGTTTCAATAGGATCAAACGATTTAACTGAATTAACTTTAGGTGTCGACAGAGATAACGAAAGATTAGAATCATCTTTTGATGAACGTGACCCATCTATCTTGTGGGCTTTAGAAAGAGTTATTACAGCAGCTAATAAACAAGGTATAACATCTTCAATATGCGGGCAAGCTCCTTCTTTTTTCCCCGATCTTACAGAAAAATTAGTCAAATGGGGTATTACATCTGTATCAGTTAGTCCTGACAGTATAGATTCAACAAGAAATTTAGTTTATAGAATTGAGAAAACATTATAATAATCAATTTTTAGAAATTTAGAGGTAACAATATGTCTGTCAACAAAGGTATTATCACCTGCCCTCAAACAATTGCCGGAGAAGCTGGGGCAAGAATATTCGAAGAGGGTGGAAATGCGTTTGATGCAGCGTTGGCAGTAGCATTTATGCAATGGATTGTAGATCCTTTTATGACTGGATTAGGAGGAATGGGCATAGCTCAAATTTATGATAAAAAATTAAATAAAACTATTGCAATTAATTTTGCTGGTACCGCTGGTAGTAAATGTACAGAAGAAATGTGGGCTAATGATAAAGTGACAAGAAGTGATGTATCAAATCTATTTCAATTTGATGATTACAGAAGTGAGATTGGTTATAAATCAATAATGACTCCAAATACTTTGTCTGCATTTAATGAAATTCATAAAAGATATTGTAGTATGCCTTGGGCTGAATTAATTCAACCAAGTATAGAACATGCCAAAAAAGGATTAACTGTAGATTCCCGTTTGGGTGAATATTTCAAAACTGGATACGCATTAAGGTCTAATATTAATCCACTTCAGCCGAATACTTATCAAAGAATTTCTGCATCTGATGGTTGTAAAGAAAAATACCTAAAATCTGATGGATCAGTTTATGATACTGGTGAAATAATTAATATGAAAGATTACGCAGATACTCTAGAAATAATTGCAAAAAACGGCGCGAAAGAATTCTACGAAGGTGATTTGTCTAAAATTATTATCAATGATATTCAAAAAAATGGTGGATTTGTAACACAAGATGATTTGAAAAATTCTAAACCTGATTTTGTAGATCCATTAATAACAAATTATTTGAATTATCAAATTTCTTCTCCTCCTCCACCAAATACTGGTATGTCTGTTTTACAAATGTTTAAATTGATTGAACCTTTTCAAACCGAAATCAAAAATCATTCTTCTTATGAATATTTAAAGATTATTGCAAATGTTATGTCAATATCACACCAAGACAGATTAGATTATAATGCTGATCCTAAATTTGTTGATATTCCAGTAGATGAAATTGTGTTAAATGAGGATCGTATTAATAATAAAATTAATGACATTAGAAATAATATCATACCTGAAATTGGTAATTCATCATCTGGCCATACAACACATGTGAATTCAGTAGACACTGAAGGTAACTGGATTGGAATCACACATACTTTGGGTTGGGCGTCAGGTGTGATTACACCTGGGTTAGGTTTTATTTATAATAATGGCATGAATTTAGCCGATCCTAGACCAGGAAATTTGAATTCTATAGCTCCAGGAAAAGCCAGAGGATCAAATATGGTACCCACTATTGTTTTAAAAGAAGGTAACCCGGTCATTATATGTGGTGCACCAGGAGGCGCTGTAATAGTGAGTGCAGTATTTCAATCGTTATTAAATATGATTAACTATGACATGAGCCCAACTGAGGCAGTATCTGCTCCAAGAATACATACAGAAAGTGGAAAAGTTTATTTGGAATCTAGAATCAGAACTGATTTTAAAGATAAACTAATTGATTTGGGTTTTGATGTAGTACAAGAAGATTATCCTTATAATCCTATGATGGCTAGAGCGCAAGTTGTTTCATATAATCCTGAAAATAACACTTTAGACGGTGGTAGTGATCCTAGAGGTGGCGGATCAGTATATAAAGTTTAATATGAAATTATTTCAGATTATAAATTACAATAGCTTAATAATTTGTGTTTTACTGATTTTAATCTCATTATTTTTATTTTCATTTCTATATAGAAGTAAATTTCTTATATTCATCTCAATATCGTTATTAATAGTGAATATCGCTTTTGTATCATACACAAAATTAAACAAAGTTACTGATTCATCATATGATTATATTTCAGTTGAATTAAATAAATATGATAATACAATTGTATATCTATATAGTAATTACTGAGTGGCTTGCATGGCATATAAACCGCTCGTGAAGCAGTTAAGTATAGCGGTTAATAATTATCCTATTAACTTCATCCAATATGAAATCAGCACCAATGAAGGAACTGACTTTATAGAAAAATTTAATTATAAATCTGTACCTAGTATGTTCTTATTAAATCATAAGGGTACAATCATAAACCGTTGGAACAGAGTTCCACAACTTAATGAATTATTAAAATTAATTAATAATTAATTTTAATTACAAGCTTTTTAGTCCTGGAATATTATTTTTAGAAACTAAATCTTGAAAGTCTACTAAGTCAGATTCCTGCATAGATTTTAGTTTATCAAGTTGTTGATCAATTTCTTCGCTAACTTCAGTATATACACCATAAGATTGATCTGTAGGTTTAAAGTCTGCGCTGTCAATTACGGGAATAAGACTGGCAAGTTTGACATTTAATACAACTGGATTATTTAATCTATCTCTTGCGCCTTTATAATCTGTGAATACAAGTAGTTTCTCAATTTCATTTAATTTAGTAATTAAATTTGTACCAATTTCATTGATTTCTTCATAATTACTTGAATTATCAGATCTAGATATCCAGTCAGAAATTTCAGTTTGGTTTTTCCGTATTGTTTCTACAGACTTATGTAATTCTGAAATCTTATCATTAACTTTTTGTAATAATGAATATTGAGCATCAAAATCATTCTCTGTAGCTGAAACTCTTGGATCTTTCAAAAGTTTTACAGAGGTATTAAGTGTTGTAGTTTTAGATTTATTAGTAATTTGTAATTCTACATTATAATTACCAGGTACAACCATTGGCCCGGATAGTCCTGCTGTGAGTTTCTCACCTTCTAACTTATAAGGTGATTCACTATACATATCCCACAAGAATTTATTATATCCTTTGTTAACCTTTAATACAGAAGTAGATTTTGATGGGAGAGAAGCTTTGACTACATTTGTTTCTTTAACTTCAATTTCTTCAGTATTAAATGTTCTTATTATTTCACCATCTGTATCTTTAATAATTAATTCAGCACTTTCAGGTTTATTATCAAGATAGAAACTTATTGTTACTCCCATAGGAGGATTTTCACCCGAATCTAAATATTCTGTTTTAATTTCGCCAGAAGGATCTTTTGATTTTTCAATCAAAACAGGAGAACCCAATGATGCCATATAAGATTTACCATTATCTGGACCAGTTCCAAATAATCTAAAGCCAAAAGGAGGTAGAATTCTGAAAGTTGGAGCAGGGTCTAATATGAAATTTTTATCATGTATATCATTGTTTAATTGTGATATGGCTGAAATATCATCTAGAATCCAAAATGCTCTTCCATGCGTGGCTAAAATCATATTACTATCTTTAATATCAATGTCGTAAATCGGTACTACTGGTAAATTCGAATTGATTTTAGTCCAATTAGAACCATCATCAAATGAAACATACAAACCTGTTTCAGTTCCAACGTACAAGATATTCGGATCGTTTTTATCTACTCTAATTGCCCTTGTAATTTCATCAGTTGGGAATGATTTATCAATTCTTGTCCACGAATTACCATTATCGGTAGTTTTATACAAAATTGGCCTGTAATCATCTAACATATTTTTGGTCGCAGCAATATAAGCTGTTGATTTATCATGCGGTGAAAGTTCAATCATATGAACTCTAGCCCATTCAGGAAAATCTTTAGGAGTAACATTTGACCAATTTGCTGCATTATCTGTAGATATATGAATTAATCCATCATCACTACCAGCCCACATTAATCCCTTTACGTGAGGTGACTCTAAAAATGAATATATAGTACAATAAGTTTCTGCCGCAGAAGTATCTTTGGTAATTTTACCTCCTGAAACAGTTTGTTTTGTTTTGTCATTTCTGGTTAAATCTGGGCTAATTTCTTCCCATGTTTGCCCTTCGTTTGTTGATTTGAACACAACATTACCAGCAACATACAAAGTCTTAGAATCATGAGGTGAAAATTGGATGGGATATGTCCATTGAAATCTATATTTCATTGAATCAGCTCCTTTCCCTGTATTAGCAACAGGCCATACTGTTACTATCCTAACTTGCCCCGTGGAATGGTCATATCTCAACATATTTCCGCCACCACCTGGAGAACTTCCGATAGCGCCAGAATAAACAATATTAGGATCATTAGGATCAGTTACAATATATCCACTTTCTGATGTCCCCGTAATATAACAATCAGCCCAAGTTATTGCTCCTTTTTCAGTTCTGTATGGGACGCTTATGGCTGAGTTATCTTGTTGTGTACCATAGACTCTATATGGGAATTGATTGTCTGTATGCACATGATAAAATTGTGCTGTTTTTTGATTATATATTGATGACCAAGTATTCCCACCATTTAATGATACGTTTGCGCCACCGTCATTACCTTGAATTAAACGATTACTATCACTAGGATCTATCCATATATCATGGTTATCACCGTGTGGTGTATTTACTAATTCAAAAGTTTTTCCACCGTCAGTCGATTTAAAACAACTATAATTCATAATCCATACAGTATTTTCATCTGAGGGATCAGCAAAAATATGTTGATAATACCAAGGTCTGCCTTGTAAATCTTGGTTATCAGAAACTAAGTTCCAAGTTTTACCGTAATCTTCAGTTCTATAAACTCCGGTGTCTATTTCAGATTCTAAAGTAGCCCACATTCTTCCTTCTTTAGCAGGTGAAATAGAAACTCCCATTCTACCTTTTAATCCATCAGGTAACCCAGGATTTTTGGTAATGTTTTCCCAGTTTTCACCACCGTCAAATGTTATATAAATACCGGAATCAGGGCCACCACTTTCTAAATTCCAAAAAGTTCTTTGTGCTTCCCAAATTGTTGCAATTAATATTCTTGGATTACCAGTATCCATTGATAAGTCAGCAGCTCCAGCTCCTTTACTAACAAATAAAACATGTTCCCAGTTTTCGCCACCATCAATCGATTTATATATTCCACGTTCTTCATTTGGACCGAAAGCATGTCCAAGTGCTGCAACATAAACAATATTGTGATCTGTAGGATCAATTCTAACTCTTGATATATGTTTAGTTTCAGTTAATCCAACATGGCTCCATGTTCTACCAGCGTCAGTTGATTTATATACACCATCTCCAGGAGATACGTTTCCACGAATACATGCTTCTCCTGTTCCAACATAAATAACATTTGGATCCGATTCAGCTATTGCTATAGCTCCAATAGAAGATGTATTCAAAAATCCATCTGATACATTTTTCCAACTCAATCCTGTATCCTCAGTTTTCCAAACGCCACCTGCACATGCTCCAAAATAATATTCATTAATATTTGTCGGATGCCCAGCAACGGCTACAGTTCTACCACCTCTTGGAGGGCCAATATTTCTCCAGTTAAGATTATTTACAATTTGTTCTTTTATTTGATTTTGCATAAATTTCTCCTATCGCATTTGAATATTATAATCCTACAGCCTGACCATCTTTTCTAGGCTCAGATCCAGCTATCATCATCTTACCATTTATTTCAATAACTTGACCACCTCCAAACATTGGTGATGGGTCATTTATTATGATGTTATGTCCATAATTTTTAATTTGTGAAAGAACTTTAGTATCAAAAATACTTTCTAATAATACTGAGTCTTTTTTTTGATCTTTTTCATCATCATCCCATGGTACAACACTAAATCTAGGTTCATTTAAAGCTTCTTGTGGTGTGAGATTTTTATCTATGAGATTAGATAGAACCTGAAAGTGTCCCTGCGCTTGTTGCATTCCACCCATAACTCCATATGAATATTTTAATTCACCATTCTTTGTTACCATTCCAGGAATTAATGTATGGAATGGACGTTTGTTAGGAGCTAAGTAATTCGGATGATTTTTATCTAAACTAAAACCGGCACCTCTATTTTGTAAAGCGATTCCGGTTTTTGGAACCACAATTCCAGATCCAAATCCCATGTACAAACTATTTATAAATGAACAAGCATTTCCGTATTTATCTGCTGTTGTTATATATACAGTGTTATTAGAATCAACTCTGATTGTTGGTTCATAACTTATAGCTTTATTATGGTTGATTTGTTCACGTTTATTTTTAGCATATTCATCGGATAATAAATTTGGTAAAACATTTTTAGTAACATCAAAATCCGTAATATTAAATAATCCATCTGAAAATGCTGCTTTTATAGTTTCGATTTTCAAATGTAATTCTTTTGTTGGATCACCAATTTCAGATTTTGAAAATCCTTCATATATATTTAAAGCCATCAGTACCACTAATCCCCAGGTGTTTGGCGGGCATTGCCACACAGTATGTCCCCTATAATTCGTATTTATAGGTTCTACCCAATCTGCCTTATGATTCTCGATATCACTTTTTTCTATCCAACCGCCGAGTTTTTGAATATGACTTGAAATTTTAGTTGCAATATCACTCTTGTAAAAACCATCTACGCCATTATCCATTATTAATTTCAAAGAATTTGCTAAATTGGGTAATTTTTTTATTGATCCGAATTTTGGAGCATCAGGATTTAGAAATTCAGGGTAGTTGGGGTCTTCTTTAATTTTCGATGTAGAAGATTTCCACCCATCAGCAATTACTTCACTAACAGGAAAGCCATTCGAAGCATAATCATATGCAGGTTCAATTATTGTTTTTAAATCCAATTTTCCAAACTTGTTTACAATTTCATCCCAACCCATTACTGCACCTGGTATGGATACAGAAAACGGAGATGTAGGAGGAATTTTGTCATATCCCATGTTGATCAATTGTTCAGGATCAGCTTTTTGTGGAGCTCGTCCACTTGAATTTAAAGCATACATTTTTTTATCCGATGCCTGGTAATATAATGCAAATACATCTCCTCCTATCCCTGTTGACATTGGTTCAACAACATTCAAAACAGCTGCAGCGGCTACGGCGGCATCGGCCGCTGTACCTCCTTTACGTAATATATTTGCTCCAGCTTCTGCTGCTAAAGGTTGGCTAGTTGCTACAGTTCCACGTGTAGATAATACATTTGATCTTCTAGAATTAAATTTCAAGTTTGTTCTCCTCACTTTTGGATAAATTTTTAATAATTGAAATTATTGACTGTACAATATTGTCTTCTTTTAATACAGGTAAATTATTATTAGATATTTCTTGCTCTAAATCAATATATTTATCAGTGAATGGGATATGAATAAATAAATATTTAGTAGTTATTTTATCCGAGTTAAGTTTATATTGATTCCAAAAAAAATTTGCATTACACATAAATTTACCTGCATTCTTTGAAACAATAGAATCAACATATTTATCTGACAATATTTGTAATTTATCCAAATCTAAAGTACTGATTAAATTTTCACTAGAATTTATTATCTTATTTCCGCTTAATGTTATTCCATCATTGTCAGGAGTGATCGAGCTATACTCATTTTGCGCAATGGATTCCAAATTTAAATAAGAAGTATTAGCACGTAATCCTAAGCTAATAATAATGTCAGGATTATCCATATATATATCATATACTTCGTTCTTAATAGTTGAATATTTACATTGTAATATATTAGTTGTTATTTGGATATTTGCAGAGTTTTCAAAAAATGATTGAACGTTATTCATTACTGAAATTGTAGGATTATATTTGTATTTTCCAAATGGTTCAAAACTAGTTAAAATCACTTTAATTGTATTATTCATTTTTTTTCTTATAGATTTAATATTTTATAAACTTGTTCTTGAATAGAATTGCTATCAATACCATAATATTCATACAAATCTTTTTGGTCTCCTGATTGCCCAAATTCAGAAATACCAATGGAATTAGATGTATTACCTAAAGCTGAGCCAAGCCAACTGATTGAGTGTGGATGTCCATCGATTATACCAAGAGATGGTAGGTCATGATAATCATGTAAAATTGAATGTAAATGGCTATTAGAGCCATTGATTTGAAAATCTCTATACAAAGGGCCTGGTCCAGTTATATTTATCAAATTTGATGAAATACCTTCTTTAAATAATTCTTCTTGAGCAATTAAAACTTCATTAAAAATAGCACCAAGAGAGAACAAATTAATTTTATGGATTGAGTTATCAGATATATTTGAATTAAATAAATATGCTCCTTTTAATACATCGCTTCGTAATTTTGAAGAATCTTTTTTAAGATTATATTTATTAAATATATTTTGATCAAGTTTAGAAGTTGTTAATCTTAAATACAAAGAAGATTTTCTAGATATAACATTTTTCATTCCACTAAGAAATATCCATTCTAATTCTTTACCAAAAGCAGGTTCGAAATAATCTAATTCAGGCATTTCCATACCAATTGACGGAGTGATCATACTTTGGTGTAATCCTCCCTCAGGACTCAGTGACACTCCCGAAGGGGTTCCAATCATTATAAATTTTGCTCCGGAATAAATTCCGAAAAACAAAGCGTCTAAACCTCTTCTAACAAATGGATCATATAATGTGCCTATAGGGATTAAAGTTTTTCCAAATAATTCTTCAGTTAATCCAAGTTGTCCCAAAGCCATGAATAGATTATTTTCAGATATACCGAGCTCTATGTGCTGACCTGTTTTTGAATTTTTCCAATTTAATGCTCGAATCAAGTCTTCTTCCGGTAATTCTGTAGATTGAGTAGATTGCCAAATACTCATTTTATTTATCCATCCACCTAAATTAGTAGAACTAGCAACATCCGGGCTTATTGAAACAAATCTATCTCTTAAATTCTTATCTAGCCTGGAGTTTTCAGTCATCATCAATCCAAATATCTGTTGAGTTGACATTAAGTTTTTATAATCATATTCAAATGAATTTGGTATATTGTCATCTAATAAAAATTTTGAAACATCTCTTTTTAATTTGATTTGTATCTGATTACATTTATCATTTTCAGGTGATTCGTCGGGGAAACCTTCCCATATATTATGTTTGTCAATATTTAAATTCTCGGATAGTTCGTCAATTTGAGAATCGGAAAGTATAACCGAATGATTTTGAGGATCTCCAACTGACGGTAAATTCCATCCTTTTAATGTATATGCAAATATAACTGTTGGTTTATCCGAATTTATTGCGGTTTTAAAAGCCTTATCTAAAGAATAAAAATCATGGCCACCTAAGTTGCTAAAAATATCATACAATTCATTTTCATCAAAGTCTGATATAAGTTTTTCCATATCAGATGAGTTTTTTACACTTTTTGGTAACCATTCTCTTAAAGCTTCAGATTTTCTTAACAATCTTTGGTACAATTCATTTGGCATATCATCAATGGCATTTTTCATCAATTCTCCGTTAGGTAAATTGAAAACATTATCTAATTTTTTTCCATATTTAGCATCTACAACATTCCAATCATTGGCCTCAAACATTTGTCTCCAAGTTTTGACTCTAATGTTTGGAATTATTCGATCTAAACTTTGTCTATTTAAATCTACAATCCAAATTAAATTATTAATACCTTGCATAGTTGGATCAGCAATCGCTTCCCAAATTGTCCCTTCATCAAGCTCAGCATCGCCTAATAAGCTTATAAATCGTGCATTATTTAGTTCATTATTATCAAACATGGAATGATCTGACATATACTGATGAGCCATAGCAGCGAAATTTGGAGCTATTGATCCAATTCCTACTGATCCTCCTGAAAAGTCTACTAAGTCAGGATCTTTTGTTCTACTTGGATAGGACTGTAGTCCATGTAATTGCCTTAATGTTGTCAGATATTTCTTATCTAAATTACCTAATAAATATTGAATTGCGTGAAAGACGGGAGATGCATGTGGCTTTATTGATACAAAATCATATTTTTCTAAGAATTCAAAATACAAATAAGTAAGTATTGTTACTACAGAACTGCTAGAAGTTTGGTGGCCACCTACTTTTAAATCACTTCTGTTTGTTCTTACAGAATTAGCGTGGTTTACCAATTGGATGGAAAGCCATAATACTCTGTCTTGTATTGATTCTAATAATTTAACATTCATTATATTAATTATAAATTTGTATAATTAATATAACAAAAAGAAATAATTTTAGACAGATTCTTTCTGCAAAATAGCGTATCCAAAAGGGCCTTCAGGAAAATCTGCTGTAATCAATTTATCTAAAGAATAACCAGCATCATCACCACAATTAAGTAAGTGTTCTAGTTTTTTGTCAAATCTCTCTTCCGGATAGTCATCATCATCATACATTGGTCCTATAGCAATAACTCTATACTTGGGTCGATCAAATTCGAAATCTAACATATATATCCTTACTTTAATTTTAATGAAATGCTAAACTTTAAATACGACAAATACAATATATTTGGAGTTCATAATTGTTATGAAATTTTTGGTAGCAGCAGATACACAGTTAGGTTTATATTCCAAATTTAGTGAAACTACAAATGACGCACTTGCTAAAAGATGGAATTCAAAAATACTTGGTCAATTTGATTTCAAAAATATGAAACCATCGAAATCCTATGATTATGAGATAAATAATCTTGATAAAATAATCACCTCATTTGATAATAACGAATACACATTCATGACAATCTTAGGAGATTTAATCAACGATTATAATTCAGAAGATCAATATCTCAAATTCAGTAGTTTAATAAGTGAAAGTAAATACAAGGATAATATCTATTTGATTCCAGGTAACCATGACATGAATGAACCACCTGACCTTAAATCCAAATCTATTTACAATAAAAGATTCGGATTAGACTATTATGAAAAAAAACATCTAAAATATAAATTTTTATTTTTAAATTCTACAATTCTACGTAATAATCAAAACCTTTTATCAGATTGTATAAATCAAATTGATTTACTAAAAAATTCATTAATTAATTATGAACAAAAATTATTTATATTTATGCATCATTCATTGTTTTATAAAAATATTGATGAAGATTTGAATGGATGGAATATTAACAAAGATATAAGAAATACTATTGTCCAGCTTTTAACAAAACATCAGAATGAAGTATATATATTTTCTGGGCATATACATAAAAATAGAGTTGTTAAATTTCAAAATATTTTTAATATTTCTGTTTCTAGTGTTGGAGTCCCATTAGGGAATGATCCATCTGGATACTATGAAGTACATATTGATAAAAATAAAGTTTATTATAAATTCATAAATATTGCAGATTAATATGTTCCAGACAAAATCAGCTATTCTTTATAAATCTAATGAACCTCTACAAATAGAAACTCTAAATCAGGAAGAACCAAAACATGATGAAGTGCGAATTAAAGTTTCCGTAGCAGGAATTTGTGCATCCGATTTACATTATATGGTTGGAGATCTTCCTATGCCAATGCCCGTTGTATTAGATCATGATGGTTCAGGAATTGTGGAATCAATGGTCCAGAAGTAATTGATTTCATACCAGGCGACAGAGTTATTTGCGCATTTATATCAGATTGTAATAATTGTACTTATTGCCTTAGTGGTTACATTAATTTATGTACAACAAGTTTAAATTTGGGGGCAAAACAGTATGATGGAACACTAAGATTAAATAATAATAAAGAACAAATTCATCAAATGCAAAAATTGGGATTGTTTTCTGAATATCTTATTTGTCCACAGCAGTCATTATATAAAATTCCAGACGATATTCCTTTAGATGTAGCTGCTCTTATTGGCTGTTGTGTTTCTACTGGTGCTGTAATTAATCAGGAAATTTCTAAACCAGGTCTTGATATCGTTGTTTTTGGATTAGGAGGTGTTGGACTAAGTGCAATAATGGGTGCGAAAATATTAAACAGCAATAAAATTATAGCTGTAGATATAATGGATCACAAATTAGAATTCGCAATGAAATTCGGTGCAACACATTCTATAAATTCTTCAAAAGTGGACCCAATAGAAGAAATCAAAAAAATCACAGATACTGGTGCAGATATGGCACTAGATACATTTGGAAGAGGGACTGTCACTAATCAAGCAATAAATTCAACAAAACGAAAAGATACAACTGTAATAGTAGGTTTATCATCAACAGGAGATACTGTAAATGTTGATATGATTGATTTATGCAGGAATCAAAAAACATTAGTCGGAAGTTTTTATAGTTCTATTTCACCACATGAAAGCTTTAATCAAGTAATCAAACATTATCAAAAAGGTGAAATAGATATAAGAGGTTTAATAGAAAGAACATATAAATTAGATTAAATCAACAAAGTGTTTGATGATTTAATTAAAGGACAAGATGGAAGAGGAATTATTATATTTCCAAATTAATTTCAATCTACAATTCTTAAAAAAGTATCTTTCAATCTTTCTGTAGATTCAACAAGTTCATCAACAGAAGATTTGCTAAATGCCATTCTTACATGAGTTGTCCATTTTGATTCATCTCTGTCAGCATAAAACAAAGATCCTGTAGGAAACAATACTCCGTCTATAGATGCTTCTTTTGTTAATTCTTTGTTTGAAACACCTTTAATTCGTACCCAAAGAAAAAAGCCACCTTTAGGTTTGTAAAATTCAACATATGGTTCACAATTTTTAATTAAATTAGACGTTAGTGTTTCCATTTTCTTTTTATATATATTTCTAACAATATCAACGTGTGGATCTATAAAACCTTCGGACATATATAAACTAAGTGCTCTCTGAATTAAAGGACTATTACCCATATCAAATCTTGTGATAGAAAATGCTTTTATTAAATCCTTATGTGCTTGAATCCACCCTACTCTAATCCCAGTTGATATTATCTTACTAAAAGTTCCCAATTTGATAACTCTGTCATTGTTGTCTAAAGAAAAAAGAGGAGTTGGTTGTTTGTCTTCAAAATATATTTCAGAATATGTTGCATCTTCTACTAATAATATGTCTTCTTTTTCGGCAATATTGCATAATTCATTTTTAACTTCATCAGAAGTTAAAAAGCCTGTTGGATTATGAAAATCTGGGATTGTATAAATAAATTTGATATTTTTACCTTTGATTTTCAAATCTTCAATTGTTAGTTTTAATTTAGCTATATCAATTCCATTTTCATCCATTTCAACTTCTACAACATCGCAATTAAATCCTCGTATAGCACGAACAGTTCCAGAGTAAGATGGTTGTTCTACAATAACAACATCATCAGGATCTAATAAAGTTCTACAAACATTTTCTAATGCACCAGAACTTCCGTTATGAATTATAAAATTTTCAAGAGTTAGATTTTTTTTGTCAAATTTAGATTGCCTTACAGCCAGATTTTCTCTAAGACCTTCGTATCCAAGCCAACCACCATAGTTGTAACTTCCTGCAGATTGTTCTTTAGAAGCAATATTTAACATATTTGTAAATTCATTGATGGGTAAACTTGGTTCATCTGGAATACCACCTGCGAGTTGTATAGGATTAGTATGAGATGAATTCCCTTTAAAACTTAAACCAGCATCCGTTGGAGATCCGGCTCCAATATTTAAAGCTGATTTAGATAATTTGGATTTTATTATAGACTCATTCATGTTAATTATTATACTATAAAACAATTATTAGCGAGGTGTAATTATGAGTAACAAAAAAATAATGAGAATATCAAGTAATGATTTAAAATTTGAAGCAGAATTATTTTGGGATTTAGCACCCAAAACCTGCCAAGCTTTAATTAACTTTATGCCTTTAGAAATTAATTTAGTACACGTCAAATGGAGTGGATTTGGAGTGTTCTCAGATTTAGGAGAAATTGAGGTTGAAGATGTTCCATTTGAAAATAACACAATACATTTTTCAAGAGGTGAATTAATGTTTTATCCTGGTTTTGAATCAATGAAAGAATTATTGATTCCATATGATCATGTAGTATTTGCAAGTAAAGCAGGACTACATCCTGGAAATCATTTTGCAACAATCAAAGATACTACAAATTTACCAGAATTAGGTAGAAGAGCTATAGAAGAAGGTATACAACCTGTAATATATGAAATTTAAATAAATTAAAGGATTAATAAATGCAAATAATTAGTAATTACATAAATGACTTGAAAAACATTTCTTGGATTTCATACGATGAGATTAACAACAAATTGTTTTATCAACAAAATAGCATTGACGCAAATAAAAACAATAGATTGTCTCATATTTACGAATTAGATATGAATAATAATAAAACATCTTTATCTATAGATGGTGAACATAATTCCATCCCTAAAATATCACCAAACGGTGAAAATTTAGCATACATTAAAAAAAGTAAGATTAATGACAAAATCACTCTTAATTCGTTACACATAAAAAATATAAAAACAAATGAAGATATTCAAATTACAACAAATGATAAAACAATCATAACAGCATATGATTCGACTGGATCTTTTAATTGGAACTCTGATTCAAACAAAATTGCATATACATTTAGATATGTAAAAGAAAGAGACGATGAATCTGAACCATATGTGGTAAATAGAATAAGATATAGACAAGACGTTATAGGTTGGTTGGGTGATGATTTAAATCAAATAGACATTTATTCACTAACAAGCAAAAAATCATTGAATATTGAAAACACTGGTGGGGATGACACGCATCCTGTGTTTTCTAATGACGGAAGGTTTTTGGCATTTGTTTCTGATGAAGGACCTACAAGAGATGATCATTGGAGACAAAACCTCCATCTATATAATATGAATACTAACAACAGATCACATCTATCTACTTCTTTCAATAACGTAGGTTCAATAACATGGTCTCTCTCAGATGAAATAATATATGTGATAGGTACTTCAGACAATAAAGAAGGAGACACTAGAAACTCGTCATTGTATTCAGTCAATGTAAGCAATAAATCAATATCAAATTTAAATTCATCTGGCGCTGCTTACAATGATCAATCTAATCTCAAATTTATAGATGATTCATTGAGAATTTCTGTTACTTCAAAAGGAGTTTCTGCAATCATTGAATTATCTAATACAAATGAATCTTCAATTTACGAAAATCAATCTAAAATTATTCAAATATTTGATTCTAATTCTAAAACATTTTTTATAGAAAACAATAGAAATAGTCATGATGTAATTAAAATGTTAGACAAATCAAATAATAAAACAATTGAATTAGTTGCTCCAAACAAAATTTTTTTCAAAGAAAACTCACCTTCCTTAATGAAAAAAATTACTATAGAACGAAATAAATATGAAATAGAATCTCGAGTGTATTATCCTTCTAATTTCAATGAAAACAATTCTTATCCTTTAATAGTTGATATACATGGTGGACCACATGGCAGATTTGAAGATCAGATTGCTGTAAATCAAGAAATTTTTACTAAATCTGGATTTATAGTAATAGCCGTAAATCCACGTGGATCATCATCGTATGGATCTGATTTTGGAATGGAAGTAAATAATGATTGGGGCGGCGAAGATTATTTAGATATATTAGAATCAGTAAACAAATTGTCTGAAGAAAAATATATTGATAATGATAGAATTGGACTTTATGGTTATAGCTATGGCGGATTCATGTCATCTTGGATTATTGGTCATACAAACAAATTTAAAGCTGCTGTCATAGGAGCACCCTGTATAAATTTAAATTCAATGTCAGGTACCTCAGATATAGGAATCAAATTTGGCGAAGAGCAATGGGGAGGCTTAAGATATGATAGTATAGAAAAATACCAATTCAATTCACCACTTACTTATGTTAAAAATGTCAAAACACCGGCAATTATCTTAGTTGGAGATCGAGATTACAGATGTCCTATAGAACAAGCTGAACAATATTTTGTAACCTTGAAAAGAATGGGGAATGATGTTCAATTAATCAGATATCCCGGTGGTAATCATGGCATGCTAGGTGGTTCTCCTCCAAAGTTGGTAATAGATTTTTGGACAAGAGCTGTTAATTTTTTTAATAAACATTTGAACTAAAGGTAGAATAATGGAATATAGAAATTTAGGATCGTCAGGAACAAAAGTTTCTGTAATTGGATTAGGTACAAATAATTTTGGAAGAAGATTAAATACCTCTGAAACAAAAAAAGTTATTGACACTGCTCTAGATGAAGGTATAAATTTTTTAGATACAAGTAATAGTTATGGAGATACTTTATCAGAAGAATATATTGGTAATGCAATAAAAAACAAAAGATCAGATATTATACTTGCAACTAAGGTATATTCAAAAATTGGAGATAGACCAAATGATATGGGAGCAGGAAAAATTCATATCATAAGAGAGGTAGAAAATAGTCTTAAAAGATTACAGACAGATTATATAGATTTATATCAAATTCATTTTTGGGACAATTCTACTCCAATAGAAGAAACTCTAAGAACTTTGAATTATTTGATTGATAGTGGAAAAGTACGTTATATAGGTTGTTCAAATTTCACTTCATGGCAACTCTCTATGTCCCAAGAAATTGCAAAATCTTTAAATATGGAGAAATTTATTACTGTACAACCTGAATATAGTTTGCTTAATAGAGACATTGAAAAAGAATTAATTCCAGCTTGTGAATATTACAATGTTGGAATATTACCTTATTTCCCATTAGCAAGTGGTGTACTTACAGGTAAATACAAACGTGGTGAAAATATGCCAGAAGGAACAAGATTAAGTGAAAATAAAGAAAGAGCGGATGAAATTCTAACTAGTGAAACCTATTCTATATTAGAAAGATTAGAAATTTTTGCAAAAGCTAGGAATAAATCTCTTTTAGATTTGGCATTTGCGTGGTTATTAGCAAATCCTCTAGTGAGTTCAGTAATAGCTGGAGCAACGAAGCAAGAGCAAGTTGTTTCAAATGCACGAACTCATAAATGGAAATTGTCAAAAATAGAAGTAAATGAAGTAAATGAAATTCTAGGAAATTAAAAATAAACTGATTTACACTTTTTTAATTCACTAAATTTATAACCGCTTATAACATTAATATATTTACCAAACCGATTATTTGTGTCACGGTTACCTATGTCTATAAGAATATCAGATTCTAGGGAGTCTAGTTTTGATTTTGTAGCGTAAATAAGAATGTTATTATTGTCGATCAAATCTAGGATTCGTGGACTTATTTGTTGATTTCCTCTACCAAATAAAAATCCTTGATTACCTATAATTGTAACAACTAAATAAATGTTGTTTTTATGATGGTTTATATATTTAAATATATCATTTTCCGAACAATCATTTTTAATTATTTTATTTTTGTGTAAGATATCAAATCCAAGTAATGTCCCAGGTAAATTTCTAGAAGTTGTAATACTATTGATTGTTGACCCTGGACCCATTAAATAGACTGAATCCATATCATATTTATCGTTGAAATCTTCAATCAAATTTTCTAATTCATCTTTTTCGCTAGCTATGCTTCCACCTTTGGATTCTTGTAATGTTGAATCTAAATTGGTATTCAATGGCGTCTTCAAATAACCCGTAAATTTTGTGCCTGGTTGTCCTTCAGATATTAAGGTGTCATCCAAATCAGATATTTCTCTTAAAATATATTCACGATTTGAAGAATTAATATATTCATTAAAAATATTTGCGGAATGAATAGGACTAAGAGGGAAAATTCCTGAGTACATTTTAACTCCAACTGGAATAGCAATCACAGGTATTGTATCTTTAATAACACTTTGAACAACAACACTAGTCCCGTCTCCTCCAGCATATAAAATTAAATCTACATTGTGTTCGATAAATTTATGTAATAAATTTACAGTATCATTTTTAGTGGTTTGATTAATTTCAGGTGTATAAACAATATCATAATCATAATTTTTGTCCTTAATAACATATTCACCTAAATAGCCCGAAGATGTAATTAATGTAAATTTATCAAATATCTTACTATCAATTCTGTCTAACATATCAGATGTTCGGTGAAAAGATGATAATTCAGAAACAGAATTAATATATGACCATATATTTTCTGAATCAGAACCTTTAAGTCCTAATGGGCCTCCAACTCCAGAGACAGGATTTACAAAAAAACCGATTTTTAATTGTTTCATAAAACCTCTATATTTTAGGATCAAATCTTCCATCGTGCGAAGTCCAACCACCATCAATTCTTAAATTACTGCCCGTAACATAAGAAGACGCATCTGATAAAAGATAAACTATTCCACCAGCTAATTCATATGGTTCGGCCCATCTTTTTAATGCTGGTTTATTTGTATATGCATTATTCCATTTTTTATCTGATCTTAATTGATTTGTCAGATCAGTTTTCACAGGGCCTGGAGAAATTGTGTTGGCTCTTACATTGTATTCACCAATTTCTGAGGCAAGAGTATTTATAATTTTTTCTGTAGCAGCTTTAGATGCTGCATATACTGATTGCCCTGGTTCTACAACTGTGCCTCTAATACTTGAAAACGCAATAATACTACCTTTATTATTTGGAATCATTTTATTTGCAGCCAATTGTAATACATTGAAAGTAGATTTCAAATTTAAATTTAAAACTTTATCGAAATCAGATTCTGTATAATCTTTAATTAATTTTCGTACATTTATAGATGGAGTACATACGATTCCATCTAGCGTATCAACTGAGTTTATAAGATCAACTATTTGATTTCTGTCAGTTATATCAATTTGATGGGATATGATTTTAGAATCATATAAATCAGATAATTTAGTCGCCAATAATTTTGTTTTATCAAAATTTATATCAGCACAAATTAAATTCGCATTATGTGCGGCAATTGCTTTTGAAGATTCCATTCCAATTCCGTTAGCAGCACCAATTACTATTATAGTTTTACCTGTTAAGTCAAAAAGTTTATTGTAGTTATATTCATCGTTCATCTTGGTCTATCCATTTTAAAAATAGTATTGATCAACGCATAATCGTCGTATCCCATTCTTGAGATTGGTTTCAATTTTGATATGTCTACTTTTCCATCATTCATTATCTCATCTTTTATATTTATACCCATAATCGAGCCAATAATAATATGATTTGGATGTCCTCTTGAATCTGGTGGTAATTCTACAATTTTATATAGTTTGCATTCAAAGTGAGCAGGTGATAACTTTACTCGAGGGATATCAACATTAATAGAATCCTCTAATTCAATATTTAATTCGTCAGCCTCACTTTCATTATTTTTATATGAGTATGAAGATAAGTTCATGATGTCACGTAAATCCCAATTTACAAAATTACACACAAATTCTTTATTTAATTCAATATTGAGTAACGTATCTTTATTTGAACCTGATTTACTATAACCTCCAGGTCCAATTACAACCATTGGAGGGTTTGTAGAAATTGCATTATAGAAACTATATGGAGCTAAATTAATTATTCCATTTTTGTTTTTTGATGTAATCCAACCAATAGGTCGCGGGACAATTATGCTTTTATAATGTTTTAACCATTTATTTTCATCATTTACTTCGTAATACATCTACAAATACTCCTCTATCAATTTATATTTTTGAATCTTTCCAACTGAAGTTGTAGGAAATGAATCAACAATCAAAAACTTTTCTGGTATTTTATATGGAATTAAATTTATTCTACAAAATTCTTTAATATCATTTATATCAATATTTGTATCATTTGGAATAATAAAAGCAACTATTGTGTAATCCATAATTTTATCTGGGATTCCCACTACAGAAACATTTTTAACATGTTTACAATTAATTAATACATTTTCAATTTCAACAGTTGAGATATTTTCTCCGCTTCTCTTTATAACATCATTTTTTCTGTCGACAAAATAAATATAATCATCATCATCTTTGTAAACCATATCACCTGTATGTAAATAATTATTTATAATTACATCATTAGTTGACGCCTTATCGTCTATATATCCTTTCATAAATGAAATTCCTTTTTCTCCTTTTATTAATAATTCTCCAATTTCATAAGATTTAGTTAATTGTCTTTGGTTATTTAGAATTTTATAATCATACATAGGTAAAACTTTTCCCATGCTCAAATTTCTATTGTTAGTGAGAGGATTTGCTGAAATCATTCCAGTAGTTTCACTCATACCATAAATTTGAATTATATTTATATTAAATTTGGAATTCCATTCATCTAATTCTAGTTGAGAAACAGATTGAGCATACATAATAAGCCTAATGTTATGTTCTTTATCATATTTTGATTTTTTATACATAAGAAGCATACGAATAGTAGAAGCAAACAATGTGCTCAAAGTAACTTTATGTTTTCTAGCAAGTTTAAAATAATTACTGGTTGAAAATTTAGATGTGATTAAAGCTGATCCACCTACAGACATGATAGCTAACAATGAATATTGGCCATTAGTATGAAAAATTGGTAACGTTAAATAATGCCTATCCTCTGAATTCATTTTCAAATGCGCTGTCACATTTAAAATTTTATTTAAGTATGAATATTGAGTGGATATAACACCTTTGGGTAAATTAGTAGTACCAGAAGTGAATAGAATTGATGCCTCATCTTCACCTTTTAATTTAATTTCAGGATAAGTTGAATCAAATCGATCTAAAAAATCGTCTAAATAATTTAGAGAAATATCATTTAGTAAAATATTATTCTTAGTAATTTGAGATTTATCATCAATCGAAATAATCAAATCTGATTTTGATTTGTTAAATTGATATTTTAATTCACGGTCAGTTAAATTTGGGTTTACTGTAACAGCAATGATTCCAGATCTGAAGCATGCAAACAAAAATATCAAATGTACCAATGAATTAGGTAAAGAAATCATCAACTTAGATTTTAATTTCAATTTTTTTGCAATTAAAAAATTAGAAGCTTTCGATATATATTTATCAAATTCTTTGTAGGTTAATTGCTCTGAATAACCTAAATCTATATTTTCATATATTAAACAAATTTTATTTGGGTTTTGTTTAGAATATAGTTTTATTATTTGATCAATGTTGGAAATTCTACTACTATACAAAGTACACCTAATTTAAACACAAATATTATAACATTATGAGTTCATATTTATTCTGTCCTGCCAATGTAAGTAAATACTTAATTAATGGATTAAATAGCAAAGCTTACGCCATA
Source organism: Dehalococcoidia bacterium (assembly GCA_029936815.1). GTDB lineage: Bacteria > Chloroflexota > Dehalococcoidia > Lucifugimonadales. The sequence goes on along the minus strand of JAPYRX010000004.1, from coordinate 58,003 downwards.
ATTCCTGATCTTGAAGATTCAGTCCCTGACAAAAGTAAATCAGGTGCTCTACAAAATATAATTAATATAATTAACAATAATAATTCCAATAATAAGTATATTTATCCTAGAATTCATAATTCTTCTAATTATGAATGGAATAACACACAGGTTGATGAACTAAGCAAGCTAAACATTCATGGTCTTATGATCCCATTTACTAATGATTTCAACTATTTTTCAAAGTTAATCCAATATATTAAATCAATTAATGATACTTTAGAAATTATTCCTCTTATTGAATCTATGAATGGAATAGATAACATGCAAAATTTAATAAAACAAAACGATTTAAAATTTATTTCATTTGGTAAATATGATTTTAGTTTAGAATTGAATATTGATCCTGAGGAACAAAATTATCTTATAAATCATATAAAACAAAAATTTGTTCTAAATGCTCTGATTAATAAATGCTATCCAATCGATACTCCCGAATTAAATTTAAACAACACAAAATTATTTAAAGAATCATGTTTGACTTCGAAATCAATGGGATTTAAAGCTAAACTAGCGGTTCATCCTGATCAATTAGAAATAATAAATGATGTTTTTAATAAAGTTATATACGATGAAAAAGATATAATAAAAATTATAATAAAATATGAATCATTATCCAAGAAAGGTGTTGGTTCATTTATATTTAAAAATAATATAATAGATCTACCAGTTTATCTAAATTTAAAAAAGGTTTTCAAAGAAAATTATGAATAAATACATTAACGATAAAGATATTTCTATATTATTTGCACACGGGAGTTATCAATTAGATAAAGGATTTAAAGCTCTTAATCAATTACAGAAATCTAACCAGGTTTATACATATGAAGATTTAAGAAAAAATATTTCCAATGTTGATGTGTTGTGTGTTTCGGGGATATGGAATAATGACCTAATAGATTTAGCTACAAATTTGAACTACATTCAATTAACAGGCGTAGGATATGACGCGTTTGATTTAAATAAATTAAAAGATAGAAATATCAAATTATGTAATGCAGTTGGGTTAAATAAAATAGTTGTAGCAGAACACACAATGAGTTTAATTCTTTCACTATCAAGATTCCTTCATATAGCTAGAGATAACCAAAGTAAAAAGTTTTGGGCCCCTTTCATTTCAGATCCAAAAGAAAGACAAGCTGAAATAAATGGTAAAACTGCAGTAATTTTTGGATTAGGTGATATAGGAAATACGATAGCAAAATTTTGTAAAAGTTTTGATATGTACGTAATTGGTGTTAAAAGAAACTTGGATGTCAAATCGGAATACACTGATTCATTAGTTCATACAAGTGAGTTGGTAAATGCTGCTAAAGAAGCTGATTATTTAATCATCAGTTCATCTTTAAACAACGAAACTGAAAAAGTCATTAATAAAAACATCTTTGATAATATGAAAGATGAATCCTATTTAATTAATGTTGCAAGAGGTGGTTGTGTAAATGAAGAAGATTTAATTCAGGCTTTAGAGAACAAACAAATTAAGGGCGCCGCATTAGATCATCTCTCTACAGAACCTTTAGATATTAACAATCCTCTATGGAATTACGAAAATGTAATAATAACTCCACATACTGCTGGTGAAACTCCAAATTATGAGACAGTTGTGCCTGAGATAATTGTTGAAAATATTAAACGTTTGAAAAACAACGATGACAATTTATTACATCAAGTAATTTAATGAAATTACTTGATTTCTATAATAACTGATGTGCCTTCATTTATTTCACTAGTAATATTGATTTTCCCACTATGAGATTCAATAAGATTTTTAACAATAGAAAGTCCCAACCCACTACCTCCTGATTTCCTATCTCTAGAATTATCTACTCTATAAAATCTTTCGAAGATATGTGGTAAATGATCACTTGAAATTCCTTTCCCAGTATCAGTTATAGTAAGGTAAACCTTACTATATTTTATATCTGATTCAAAAGAAATACTTCCTTTGTTTTCATCCATTGCTAACAAAGAATTATTCAAAAGATTTGTGATAATTTGTGTGAAACGTTGCAGGTCATATTTTATAGCTACTGTTTTGCCTACCTTATTAATTACCGTAATATCATTATCATAAAATCTTGGTTTAAATAAATTAACAATATTATTGATTTCAAAATATAAATTAAATTCCGTAATATCCATTTTTAACATCCCTGATTCAGCCAAAGATAAGGTACTTAAGTCTTCAATCAGTTTAGAGAGATTAACTACTTGTAAATTAAGAATCTCTAAAGTTTCATTGTTAGGTTTAATTACTCCATCAGACCATCCTTCAATATAACCTTTAAGGTTTGTTATAGGAGTTCTCAATTCATGGGCAATATCAGCTATCATAATTTTTCTTTGTTTATCAATACTTTCTAATTCATCTGCCATATAATTAAATGCTTCTATAAGTTCACCTACCTCTCCTTGAGCCTTAACAGTAATTCTATTCGAAAAATCACCTCTACTTAATCTCTTAGATCTATCAATCACACTAATAAGAGGTGTTAAAGTAGTTTTTGATATCATCCAGGTAATAAACACAGATGTTATTAATGCAAGAAGACCAATGAGCGTTAAAGATTTAATGATTTGTGTAGCAATATTTGTAATTGGTGGATCAATTAGTAATTGGTTAGACTCAGAATCAGTAACAGACAATGATTGTATAGCTAGAACACTATTAGAAGAATTATTAGTAGATTTCAAATCAACTTCTACTACCATATTTCCATTTCTTGTTGGAATAACTTGAAAAACGGGATTAGCAATAGACTTGTTATAATAAAAACCTTTTGAGGAGTCAAATATTTTTTTATTGTTTTGATCATACAAGGTAATGAATGTACCGGATATTTGTGAGTAATCCATTAATTTTCTTTGAACTGCATTTAAATTAGTATTAGGGTCCAAAGATATAGAATCTATCAAATTTTCAATCCTTTTCACTTTGATAGTATTATATTCATTTTGCAAATTTTGAGATTCGACATTGGCAATATATCGAACATAAAATCCTAGAGATAATAAGCAACCTACTAAAACAATGGTAAAAGAAAATGTAATTTTGAAAATAAGACTATTAACAAATTTAACAAATTTAACAATATGTTTATGCATCAACCAACCTGTACCCTAAACCATATACAGATTCAACATATTCATTCTGAGGATCAGCAATTTTAAGTTTTTTTCTTAAATTTGCAATATGAGTATCTATTGTTCTATCAAAACCATCGAAATCGAATCCGAACACAGTATCTATGATTTCTTGACGAGAATATATTTTACCAGGATAAGAACACAAGTTTTGTAAAATTGAAAACTCTTTAGGCGTTAATTTCACGTTCTTATTATCTATCAATACTATTTTAAGATTAACATCGATTTGAAGATTTTTGATGGATAAAATCTTCTTTTCTGCAAAAATATTTTGTTTATCAATTCTGCGGAAAACAGCTTTAGCTCGTGAAACAAGCTCTTTGGGACTAAAAGGTTTGGTGACATAATCGTCTGCACCCAAATCTAATCCTTGAATTATATCTTGTTCAGTAATTTTAGCAGTTAGCATTATCACAGGCGTATTAAATTCTTTTCTATATTCTTTAATAAATTCTAATCCAGATAATTTTGGGAGCATCAAATCTAAAATTATTAAATCATACGAATTTTCATATGCGATTTCTAAAGCTTCTTCACCATTGAAAACTTTGGAAACATTCCATTTTTCATTTTTAAAATATGTTGTTACTAAATTAGCAACATTTTCGTCGTCTTCTACTACTAAAATGTTTTTTGACATGATCTAATTATCATAATAAATAATTAAGGAATTATGTAGTTTCCTCTAAATAGTTTTTAATACGATGAATACCTTCATCAATTTCATCTGAGTCTACAGCTCCATAAGCAATTCTAATATATGATTTCCACGTTTCTCCAAATATAGTACCTGGTAATACTAAAACAGATTTATTAACAATTAAGTCTCTAGTAAATTCCCAAGAATTCATTTCTTTTGGTAGTTTAAGGAATGCATAAAATGCCCCCTTAGTTGTGATCCATTCTAGTTGTGGGATGGTTTTGATTAATTCAATCAATTTATTACGGGAAAATTCTGCTGATAATTTGTTTTTATTTATAGCCTTAGATTCAGATTGAATTAACTCTAATAATATATTTTGAGAAATCACAGGAGCGCAAATTGAAATAGTATCTTGAATTTTGCAAAGATTATCGATTAGGTGTGGATCAGCACATATGTAACCGATTCTTAAGCCAGTAATACCGAATGTTTTTGAAAAGCTTCCTACTATAATCAAATTTTCAAAAGAATTGAAAATTTGAAGAGGGTTATAATCTGTTCCATAAATATAATCTTCATAAGTATAATCAAGAATAATTGTAATGTTTTTCTTTAAACAAATTTCTGACAAATGTTTAATGTCATTAATATCATAAATAGCTCCTGTAGGATTATTCGGGGAGTTTAAAATGATAACTTTAGTTTTATCATTAATTTGATTGATTATTCCAGGAATATTTAGTTGAAACCCATTTTTTTCAATGGAATCAATTTCAACTGTGATAGCGCCAATCATTTGAATTGCCATAATATGATTAAAATATACAGGGCTAGGAACAATAACTTCATCTCCTTGTTCTAATTTTAAAAACAGGGCTTTAAATAATGCACTGTTCGCACCTGATGTAATAATAAAATTATCCAAGTCAGCTTTGACATTTAATTTCAAATTTAATTTGTTTGATATAAATTGACGTATTTTTACGTGTCCTCTAATTTCACTATATTTATAAGAAGAAGGTTCGAAAATGGGGTTATTATTAAAATCAAAATAATCAATTGGAGTAAACCTGGGAATACCATGCCCAAAAGATATTGGATTATAATTTGGGTTAGAGTTTTTTGAAAGTAAATTATTGAAATAGTCGATAGGAGGAGAGTCAACGTTTAATATATTATTATTTATATTAAACATTTAATTTGTTATTTAAATTATAAATACTTTCTGAGTCTAAGTTGAAATACTTAGCTTCAGGATGATGGAAAACAATTGCACTTACTGAACCTTCTGGATCCATCATATATTCTTCAGTCAAATTAACACCAATATTTTCATCAGGCTTTAATAATTTCCATAATTTAGATTGATCCTCTAATCTAGGGCATGCTGGATATCCAAACGAAAATCTTTTGCCAATATATTTTGCTTTAAAGATATCTGTATTTGGAATATTTATGGGATCAGGAATTCCCCACATTTTTCTGATATTTTTGTGAATATATTCGGCTGATGATTCTGCAGTTTCTAAAGCTAAAGATAAAATTATATGTGAAGTTAAAAATTCGCCTTTATTTGAGTGAAAATCAGATAATTCTCTAATATTTGGGCCAAATGTTGTCACAAACATAGAAATGTAATCATCTGTTTTAGAATCAATCGGATTAAGATAATCTGATAAGCAAAGTTGATCTTTCTCCGATTGCCTACCGAATTTAAATCTTTCGATTTCTTTATCAGATTCAAATATAACAATATCATCATTATCAGATTGTGCTTTGAAAAATTTATATACGACATTTGCACTAAAATCATTAGACTCTAATAGATTTTTTTTAACATTTTTAACACTATCATTCAAATTCATAGCTTTTTCATTTTTATCATTCAAATCATTTGTGAAATTGCCTCTGTATCCGAGATGGCGATTAAATAACATGACAGGATTAATTAGGTCCCAAACTTGTTCTAATGGTAATTTTAATGTATTTACTTTTAAATCTGGGGGTTGTGGGACATTAGATATAGCAGATAATTTAGTTTTAGGTTTTGAAGAAGTGGATTTATTAGTTTTTATTTTGTTGATAATCATATTATCTTTAAATGATTTAATTTTATTATCAATTCTTTCAAATAAGGCATCTTTTTTATCATTATCATTAAGGGAATTAATAATATTTAATCCCGACATTGCATCAGTAGCATAAATTACAGTATTTTTGTATGAAGGGAAAATTTTCAAGTATGTAAATTTTTCAGTAAGAGCTGCTCCCCCTACTAATATAGGAATTGATATTTGTTCTTTATTAAGGTCTTCTACTGTTTCTACCATCATTTGAGCAGATTTGACTAAAAGGCCAGACAAACCAATGAAATCAGGTTTATGCTCTTTGTATGATTGAATCAATTCTTGAGATGTGATTTTGATACCTAGATTAATAATTTTATAACCATTATTTGAAAGAATTATATCAACAAGATTTTTACCAATATCATGTACGTCACCTTTAACTGTAGCAAGAATCACAGTTCCTTTGTTAAAACTATCTGATTTTTCCATAAATTGTTCAAGATAAGTTACAGAGGCTTTCATCACTTCAGCAGATTGTAAAACTTCAGCAACTATGAGTTCATTATTTCCAAATAGTTCAGATACAACATCCATACCTTTCATTAATGCGTCGTTAATAATTTCTAGAGGTTTGTATTCCTTTAATCCTTTATCTAAATTTTGAATTATTTCATTTTTAGATCCAGTGATTATAGATTCAGTGAGAAATTGATCCCATGGGATATTTTTTTTAGTGATAACTTGTTTAGGTTTAGTTCTAAAGTGATCTACAAATATATCTAAAGAATTTTGTGAATTTTTATAGATTAAGTTATTAGAGAAATCGATCTCATCTTTAGACAAGCTATTAAATCTCTTTAAACTTTGTGTATTTACAATTGCATAGTCTAATCCGGCATTCAAACAATGATTTAACATAACAGAGTTTAAAACTTCTCTTCCATTACTTGGCAATCCAAAAGAAACATTTGAAATACCAAGGATAGTTTTTGCTAAGGGTAATTGTTCATTAATTAGCCTGATTCCTTCAATTGTTTCTTTCGCAGAATCCATATAATTCACATCTCCAGTTCCAATTGGGAAAGTTAATGGATCAAATATAATATGATTCCCTGGGAATTGATATTTGTTCACTAATAAATCATAAGATCGTTTCGCAATTTCTAGTTTTCTTTGCTTAGTAATAGCTTGTGCCTGTTCTTTATCTTCATCTATACAGCCTATAATTATTAAAGCTCCAAATTTTTTAGCATATGGAATAATATTTTGAAATTTTTCTTCTCCATCTTCTAAGTTAATACTATTAATTATGATTTTCCCTGGGCATAGTTTTAATGATTCTTTTATAACTTCAGGGTCAGTGGAGTCAATCATTATAGGTGCTTTAATTTTAGATGTTAATTTTTCAAGGAAAATTCTAATATCCTCAATCTCATTCCGGTCAGTATTTTGCAAACATACATCAAGTACATTAGCGCCTGAAGTTATTTGTAATTTCCCAATTTCTGATGCTTGATCAAAATCATCATTTTCAATTAATCTTTTAAATTTTCTTGATCCTAATACATTAGTTCTTTCACCAACTAAAATTGGTTTTGAATCTTCATCAACATATAAAGTATCTAACCCTGTAGTGTAATGAGAGGTTTTCATTTTATCAATATTGGTATTAACGTCAAAAACAGAATTACTGTCTTTAGTAATATTTTTCAACTCGTTTATATGAGCAGGTTCTGTCCCACAACAACCTCCAATGATATTTACCCATCCATAATCTATGTATTCTTTAATTGTTTTAGAAAATTCCTTTGGTAATTCATTATAAGTACCTGTTTCATCAGGTAATCCAGCATTTGGAATTAGGGCTATAGGGTGCGTAGAAATTTGGTTTAAAGTTCTAAGGTGCTCTCGCATAAATTTAGGGCCTGTTGCACAATTCATTCCTACCCATAACATGTCATGATGTCTAATAGTTAAATAAAAAGTTTCAATATCTTGCCCAGACAATGTTGTTCCCATATTTTCTATAGTACATTGAACAGCAAAGGGAATGGATTTAATAGATAAATCAGATTTAGCGTGATTAATACCTTCTATTGCCGCTTTAACATTTAATATGTCTTGAGATGTTTCAATCAATAATAAGTCAGCACCTCCATCTATTAATCCTCTAGCCTGGACTCTGTAGTTTTCAATTAAATAATCAAATGTAATATCTGCAGTTTTAATTTGTGTTAGTCCTAATAATTTAGTTGTAGGCCCCATACTTCCAGCAACTAATATATTCGAAGATTTGTTTGCGACTCGTTTAGCAATTTTGGAAGCTAGGTAATTAATTTCTTCAGCTTTATCGGACAATCCATATTCATCCAAAACCATAGGAGTTCCACCAAATGAATTGGTTTCAATAATATCCGCTCCGACGTTAATGAAAGATTGATGAACTAATTCTATATTTTGAGGACTTGTGATATTAAGGTATTCGTTACACCCTTCATATTCATCACCATTAAAGTCTGCAGATTCTAAATTGAGGTTTTGTATTGATGTACCCATTGCTCCATCAATAATTGTAATTTTATTATTATTTATCAATATACAAACTATTTAATTAATAAATTGAGGAAGAATAAATGCAATACCTCTTTGCTATTTAAAGCCACGTACAAAGCACCTTGAAAGGTAAAAGGTTGCCGAGTTTAATTCTACTCTCCATCACGCGTTAATATTTTAACATAAAGAATATGAATTTAAACTTGTTTTGATATATTAAGTTTAAGAAAAATCAGAGCTAATGCGGATATCAAAATTAAAATACCAGAATAAATAATTGTATAATTCATTCCTATGGTATCAGCAATAATGCCTCCAATGACAGGTGAGACTAATCCTAATGACATTGCACCCCACATTAATGCAACAATAGTTGATTTCATATCTTCAGATTCTTTTTTGTTGATTTTAGTTAAGTCTAAGCCTAGTGAAACAAAAATAGTTTGTAAAGAAAATTCAAATATCCCCATTACTAACAATGTAATTGGAATGAGAGGAATAGAAAATATTGTAATATCATTAGAGAAAGGAATAGTAAGACACAAAAGCCCTAGAAATAATAAGCTTGGGATTAATAATGTTAAGGGTGAATATTTGTCAGTAAATATTCCAAGTAGAGGTTGTGTGATTGTACCACTAGCTCTCATCAAAGATTTATAAATCGCAATTCTGTTAACAGAATATTTCCAATTCTCAAGAAAAAATACTGGTAAAAATGCTTCTAGTGCAGATTCTCCCATACCTCTTATTGCAGCGGCAGTTATAAGAATCAATAAGGGTTTGTTTGTGAATATAATTTGTAATCCAGAATAATAATTAGTAAGACTAACTTTTTTTGATATATCATTTCTTAAAAAATAATTTATACCAAATCCTCCGATAACTCCTATCAAAATAGGAATTATAGAAGAGACACGCATAGCTTGTTCCCAACCTACAGCAAGTGTTGCTATCAAAAAGGAGCCGAAAATTAATGGGCCTAAAGTTTCACCTAGGCTACCTCCTGTTCCGTGCAAAGACAATGCAAAAGCTTGTTTTTCAGGAAATTTTTTGGCTAAAGTAGCTAAAGCTGGGGCATGATACATAGATGGTCCAATTCCAGTGATTAACATTGAAATTGTTAACAAAAATATAGTATCTGAATAACTTAAGAATAAATAAGAGATCCCAGTTATAAGTAAAGATATACCTAATAATGTACCAGATCTTCTTGCATATTTATCTCCTAAAAAGCCTGAGAAGAAAGTAGTGATAGTACCTGTGATTCTTCCTGCTAAAGATAAACTACCATAGGTAGTGGAAGATAAATTTAATGATTGTTTGATATTAGGTAATAATATAACTGACAAGGCTGATATGTAGATATGTTTAACAGTGTGTCCAATTAAAATCAACGTAGCGAGAATCCATCTATCGTTGTTGGACGTTCGATCTATTTCAGATTGTTTCAAGTGAATTTAATTATTGATGATAACTGAATTAATATATATTGATAATATAAAAAGATCAATTCATTATTTTATTATTTCATCCAACTCATTTAAAGAAAAAATTTGTTTGATCAATTTTGGTGCCTTATCAACAGAAATTCGTTTTCTATTTATCCATATACCTAACATGCCAGAATCTGAAGAAGCTTTAGCATCGACTTCAATTCTATCTCCAATATATATGAGCTTGTCTGTATTTACATTGATTTTTTCAGATAGAGTTTGAAAAATTCTAATATCGGGTTTTTTTATTCCTATATCTCCAGAAATAAGAACTTCGTCAAAATATTTATCTATCCCAGTATTTGTTAATTTCAATCTTTGAAATTCACTATTACCATTAGAAATTATATGCATCGGTATATCTTCGTATTGAAACAAACACTCTAATACATCGGGATACAATCTCCAAGAAGATTTATAATGTTCAATAAGGTTTTCAGCTAATTTGGTTGAATTAGTAATAATACCATAATGAGCGAGAAAGTTTTCTAATATAATTTTTTGTTGATCATAAAAACCAATATCATTGGAATCTGGGCGATTATAAATTTCAAGTTTTTCTTTATACCAAAGCTGAAAAGCTTCTATAATTGAAGGCTTAGTATTAGATTTCCAAGATAATGATTCCAATAATTTGTTTAAAGTTAAATATTGAGAGTGATCATAATCAATTAATGTTCCATCTAAATCAAATATAATTGCATCATATTTCAATATGTAATTCCTTTAATTAAAGTTTTCAGATAATTATTTATTATTTTAGCACATAGCTCTGTTTTTTCTTGAGGAATAAAATGTGTCACTTCATCTATAAGTATATCTTTAGATTTTAAAAATATTTTGTGCAAATCAGGATCCGTAACTGATCTAGAAAATAAATCATCGTTTTTATTTGCTTTTATTCCGCCAGATCGGATTATTAATACATCTTTTTTGAAAGAGTTAATAATGTCGAATATTCCGTATTCTGCACTTCCGTACATCATTCTCCCTTCTGCCCAAGGAGGACATGACAAATTAAATACTTTATCTACAGAATTATAATTCAATCCATATTCGCAATAATCTAAGAGTACAGATTTATCCCAGTATATGAATGGATATCGATCTTTAAATCGATTAAACATTTCACTTTTAGATTCCCAAACATTATTTCTTTTACTTATTGGATGCGGCTTAGATTTATCAATGCCTTGTGCACTAATATTTTTACTTATTTTGTTTAAATATTTATCTTTCGTGAAAATCGAAGGATCAAATAAAATTAATCCATCATATCTTTCATTCAATGTGGCAGTACTATGTGTTATAGCGTAAGCACCTAATGAATGCCCAATTCCAATAATATTACTTAAATTCAATTCTGTAATTAATGCTTTAAGTTCATTTGAAAACTGATTCCATTTATAATCTACATCAGGATTGTCACTTAATCCGTGAGCTGAAAAATCTATTGCAATACAATGATAGGGTGAAAGATTTTGAATTATTTCATTCCATATCATTGAATGAAATCCAGATGCATGTGCAAAAACTAAAGTCGGTTTTTTTGGATCGTATTCATTCCATGTACGATATGCAATCCTGTAACTATTATGATGAATATAATCTGTATTCAATATTATTTACTTAAATATGATTTGATACTATCGATGAATTTATCTATGTCATTATCATCAACCCAAACATGAGGAGTAACTCTAACTGAATTTTTACCTCTTACACTTACATGTACGTCATTATCTGCTAAATATTGAGTAAAATCTTTTGGAATTTCTCTTGGAAATCTTAATCCTAAATAATGTTTTGCTCTATATTGTTTTTCTATGGGTATAATACCTAGTGATGATACAGAATCAATAATTTTATTATTAACAGAGTTAATATATTCATAAATATTATCAATTCCCCATTCAAGTAATTGTTCAAGAGCTTTAATCATAGGGGGTAATAAATGAAAATTTCCTTTATGAGCAAAATCGAATTTCGAGGCACCTGGAAGAAATTCTTGTGGGTAATTTGTTAATGATGTGACATTATCAGAGCCTACTCTACCTCCCCACCAATATTCTAATGGCGATCCAGATTCATGATAATCTGGAGATATATAACAAAAACCTAAATTATATGGCCCCAACAACCACTTATACCCAGATACAATTAAGAAATCAGGATTGATTTCCTTTATATCAGTTGGGAACGCTCCAACAGATTGAGTTCCGTCTATAAGTAATTTAATATTTTTATCTTTTATATGATTTGAAATTGTTTTCAAATCAATCATTCCACCGTCAGTCCAATGAATGTTTTCCAAGGATATAACTTTTATGGATTTATCATTGTCTATTTGATTAATAATATTAGTTGTCCAGTCATCGTCTTCAGGTCTTGGAACAATAGATAATGTAGCACCAGTATCTTTTGAAATTTCTTCCCATACATAATAGTTAGAAGGAAATTGTTCGGATAAAATCATAATAGTATCGGTTTTAGAAATAGTTATATTTTTAGCAGCCAAAGCAAATCCATAACTTGCAGAAGGTATAAGTGCTATATTATTTGATTCTGTATTAATTAATTTAGCAAACAGGTTTCTAGCAATATCAGCTTCCTTAAAAAAATCTGGGATTGTAATATTCCAAGGGTTAGATTTGATTTTTGCACCTTTAATTGCCTCTTCAGTCGTTTTGTTAGTAAAACAACCAAAATAAGCAGTATTCAAATAGGCAATATCTCGTGGAATGTGAAACATTTCTCTTTGAGAATTCATAATATTAACCTTTAACTTTAAAGTTTGATAATAAATTGCTGAAGTATTATATCTAAAGTATAATTCAAATTAACCCCCTTTTATTTATTTATTAAGGAAATTATATGGAAATATTATTAACTAACGATGATGGGATTAACTCACCCGCTCTAGTCAAATTAGCAAAAGAATTAAACAAATATGGAAATGTAACTGTAGTTGCTCCTGATAGAGATAGTTCAGGCAAAGGTGCAAGCATAACTCTAAGGGATGTTTTGAGATTTAATAAAATTGATTTTGGAACAAATATTGATTTTTATGCTGTAGAAGGAACTCCTGCAGATAGTGTGATTATGGCCAGAAAAGAAATAGCTGACAAACCATTTGATTTAGTAGTATCTGGTATAAATTATGGCGCAAATATGGGAGCTGATGTATTTGTTTCAGGTACAGTAGGTGCTGCGATTCATGGTTATTTAGGCGGAACATTGTCTATTGCTCTATCTATAGCATCCCTTGATGCCGTTCAAACTGATATAACAAAAGCTGTTAAATATTCTGGCATGATATGTAAATTTATAAGTGATAATAAAATATCAAAACCAGAAGTTATCAATATTAATTTTCCAAATATAGAAAGCTCTAAATTTAATGGTGCCAAAAATACTTTTATAGGACCAAGAGTAGAAGATGAAGTTTTAATTAAAGAAACTCGACCTAGAGGAGATTATTATTTTCTAAGGTTGGATCTCAAAGAAGAAGCTAATTATCCTGAAGAATCAGATATGGAAGCGATTCAAAAAGGTTATATTTCTGTCTCTAAATTAGATACAAATATGAATCCAGGAGGATATGATGTAAAATCAAATCTTAGTGCTCAAATTACAGAATATATAAATAAAAATATTTAATTTAATTAAAAGTGAACTTTTCGTAAAATTTTTTTATATGTGTTAATTGAATCTTATTTAAATTGACTCCCCATCTTTTTGATTTGATCAATTTAATACTTTCATATAAATCTTCCCTTTTTGTTATGTAATAAGCGATTAGAATAAATGGGCTTCTTCCTACGCCTTCCTTACAGTGAATTAAGATTTTTTGATTAGATTTAATGTATGTATCAATAATATTTATTGCATCAAGTGTTTGTTTTTTATTTGGAGGATAAAAATTATCTACGGGAATATTAAAGTAGTCAATTCCTATAGAATCAAATTCATGTTTTTCAAATTTGATTTCACTTCGCATATCTAAAACACATTTGATACCTAATTTTTTTATGTGTAACAAATCATATTTATTATATTCTCCTGAAAGGTATATATTTTCATCTATATGGGTAATATCAAAAATACTTTTTCCAAAAGATTTAATAAAATTGAATAATACAATAGGAGTTCTTCTACTAGCCATTATAATATTAAATAACCTCCGTCAACCGGTATATCAATCCCTGTTATATATGATGATTTATCAGAGCACAAAAAATTTATGACATTTGCAACTTCTTCAGGTGTTCCAAATCTTTTCATAGGTGTTCTAGATTTCAATTCATTTCCAATAACTTCGTCTTCAAGTATATTTTTTGTTAAATCAGTAATAATAAATGCAGGGGAAACACAATTTACACGTATTCCTTTATCAGCAACATATGAAGCCAAATTTTTTGTGTATTGGACAATTCCACCTTTTGAAATTGGATATGGACTTGTCAGTGAATTAAGAATTTGAGGATAAACTACCCTACCCATTATAGAAGACAAATTAACTATACTTCCTGATTTTTTCAAAATCATATATTTAACAACTTCTCTACTTACTAAATATGTTCCATTTAGATTTACGTCTAAAACACGTTTCCATAATTCATAATCGGAAAATTCATTTGCCAAAGCATTTCTTGCTGTTACACCAGCACTGTTAATTAAAAAATCAATCTGATCAAATTCTTTATATAAATTTTTTATAGTTTCAATAACTGATTCTTCATCTGTAACATCTATTTCAATAAACTTTAAAAGTTTGTTCGTAATATTAGGGCTAGAAATGTCTAAGTTTATTACAGTGGTATTTTGAGATAACAATTGACTAATTGTTGATTCACCTATCCCAGATGAACCACCAGTCACAATAGCTATTTTATTTCGAAATGTCATAAGTTAAAAATAAATATTTATAATAAATTATTTTAACCTAATACTTACTGATTTACTAATAAGTATTAAGTCATTATAATAATTATATGGATAAAACTAAAATACAATTTTATACAGCAGCTTGGTGTGGCTATTGTCACAGTTTGAAATCGTTTATGGATAGAAGTAATATTGAATACGAATCTATCAATATCGATCAAGATCCTCAGTATATTGATGATTTATATAAATATCAGAATGGAGGAAGAACAATTCCAATGCTTGTATATTCTGACAATGATCATCAAGTAAATCCAAAACCAAATGAAGTATTAAATAAAATAAAATCCCTTGGTTAAAAATTCATTTCTAATTTAATTGGACAATGGTCCGAACCCGTAATCTCATTTAAGATAGTCGCATGTTCAATATTTTCAATTAAATTTTCAGAAACAAAAAAGTAATCAATCCTCCATCCAACATTTCTATCTCTAGCTCTAGTTCTCATATTCCACCAAGTATAATTATCAGGTGACAAGTTAAAAAGTCTAAATGAATCGATAAAACTATTATCAATTAATTGGCCTACCCACTCTCTTTCTATATCAAGAAATCCTGATACTTTGGAGTTTTCTTTTGGTCTTGCTAAATCAATTTCTTTATGAGCGGTATTGACGTCTCCACAAATAATAATTTTTTCATTATTATCATTTAATTTTTTTAATATTTTTAAAAAAGAGTCGTAAAAATGTAATTTGTATTGAAGTCTTTCTTCCGATCGTTGTCCATTGGGGAAATATATATTAAATAATTTGAAATCTTCAAAATCGGTTAAAATTGTTCTTCCTTCATTATTGAAATAATCATCTCCAAAACCATAGTTAACAGATTTAGGTTTGATTTTTGTATAAGTAGCGACGCCACTATAACCTTTTTTTTCTGCGGAATGAAAATAAGATTTATAGTCTCCAATATTAATTATTTCATCTGATAGCTGCGCTTTTTGAGCTTTTGTTTCTTGAGCACAAAAAACATCCGGGTTTTCTTTTAATAACCAATCTGAAAATCCTTTTTTATATATCGCTCGAATTCCATTAACATTCCAGCTAATCATAGTATATTTCATAAATTACTTCCTTATAAAGTTGTCATGATAAAAAGTATAGCTTAAACTTATTGTAATTTATCTGATTAATAATAATGGAGTGATATATGAGTGAAATAATTGATATAAAAGACGAATTTAAAACAAATGCTTATATAAATCCGAAAAGATATGATGAAATGTACAAAGAATCAATTGATAATCCCGAGAAATTTTGGGCTGATCAAGCAAATGATATTGATTGGTTTAAAAAATGGGATAAAGTCATGGATTACGATTTCAATACTGCAGATATAAGTTGGTATACTGGGGGAAAACTAAATGTTTCATACAATTGTATTGATAGACATTTAGAAAAAAGAGGTGATCAAACAGCAATTATTTGGGAATCAGATGATCCAAATCTTGAAAAAAAATATACATACAATGAACTCCATAAGGAAGTATCAAGGTTTTCTAACGTATTAAAAAAGCATGGTGTTGTAAAAGGTGATGTTGTAATCATTTACATGCCAATGATTCCTGAACTTGCTATAGCTGTTTTGGCATGTGCTCGAATAGGGGCAATCCATTCAGTAGTATTTGGGGGATTTAGTTCAGATTCATTAAATAGCCGAATTTTAGATTGTAAACCAAAGCTTATAATTTGTGCTGATAGAGGTGTTAGAGGTAGTAAATCAGTACCGTCTAAATCTAATGCAGATATTGCTATGGACGGAACAGACGTTGAAAAATGTATTGTGGTAAAAAGAACAGGAGAAGAAACATACATGTTATCAGGAAGAGATTTTTGGTGGGATGAAGAAGTAAATGACTCTTCAATAAGCGATGAGTGCCCTCCAGAAGAAATGGATGCTGAAGATCCACTTTTTATACTTTATACCTCAGGTTCTACAGGAAAACCTAAAGGAGTTCTTCATACTACCGGAGGTTATATTGTTTACACATCACTAACTCATAAATATGTATTTGATTATAAAGATGGTGATATATTTTGGTGCACTGCCGATATAGGATGGATTACTGGACATTCTTATATAATTTATGGTCCACTAGCAAACGGAGCTACTACAGTAATGTTTGAAGGTGTTCCACAATATCCGGATTGGGGACGATTTTGGGATGTTATAGATAAGCATAAAGTAAATATTTTTTACACTGCTCCTACTGCAATCAGAGCTATAGCTAGGATGGGTGATCACCATGTTTCCAAAAGAAAATTAGATTCTTTAAAGCTATTAGGTACTGTAGGTGAACCAATTAACCCTGAAGCATGGCTTTGGTATTATAATGTCATTGGTAAAGGCAAATTACCTATTGTAGATACATGGTGGCAAACAGAGACTGGAGGAATCCTTATATCACCTTTACCCGGAGCAACTAAACTAAAACCGGGTTCAGCAACAAAACCTTTATTCGGGATTGAACCTGTATTAGTTGATAATGAAGGAAATGAACTAGAAGGTGCAACGAGTGGTAATTTATGTATCAAATCATCATGGCCTGGTCAAATGAGAGGAGTATATGGTGATACAGATAGGTTTTACAATACATATTTTACAACCTATAAAGGATATTACTTTACTGGAGATGGATGCAGAAGAGATGAGGACGGATATTATTGGATAACTGGTAGAGTTGACGATGTTATCAATGTTTCTGGGCATAGATTAGGGACAGCAGAGATAGAGTCTGCATTAGTTCTTCATAAAAATGTAGCAGAATCAGCAGTTGTAGGATTTCCTCATGAAATTAAAGGTCAAGGAATTTATGCTTATATTACACTTAATCAAGGAGTAGAAGCTTCTGATAAATTAAAAAAAGAGTTGATTCAACAAGTTAGAACTCAAATTGGCCCAATAGCAACAATAGACACAGTACAATGGGCTCCAGGACTTCCTAAAACTCGAAGTGGTAAAATTATGAGAAGAATTCTTAGAAAAATAGCCGAAAAAGATTTGGACAATATCGGAGATACATCTACTCTTGCAGAACCTGAAGTTGTAGATGATTTAGTTAAAAATGCCGTCAAATAAAATTAATTTAATATTTAATTTGATCAGACATATTTCTATAACCATCTTTCGTAACTAGTATATTATCTTCAATTCTTATTCCGGTGCCTTCAAGATTTTTATTATGAGTAGTAAATGAAGATCTGCTAGAAAAATACAAGCCAGGTTCTACAGTAAATATCATTCCAGGTTCAAGAATAACATCGGTTTTATTTATGGTGTACGGAGAAGAATCATGTACATCTAATCCTAACCAATGTGATGTCCCATGCATATAGTATTCGGAATATAAGTTGTTTTCTATAATATCCTGATAAGAAGCATCAAGAAATTTCAAATCTTTTAATCCATCAATCAGAATATCTAACGCAGTTTTATGAATATCTTTGAGCGTTCTACCTGGTCTTACAGATTTTATTGCATTTTGTTGCGCGTCTAAAACAATATTATAAGCTTCAAGTTTCAATGAGTGAATATTTTTAGATACTTTGTATGTCCTTGTTATATCAGAGGCATAATATTCGAATTCAGCGCCAGCATCTATCAATAAAAAGTCAGCGTTATTTAAATTTTGATTGTTGTCAATATAATGTAAAACACAAGCATTTTTTCCTCCGGCCACGATAGATGGATAGGCATTATATCTTGAGCCATTTTTTCTAAACAAATATTCTATTTCAACTTGAACTTCATATTCAGTCATTGAAGTATCTAATAGAGAATGAATATGATTAAACCCTTTAGAAGTAATATTAATTGCTTCATCAATTAATTTAATTTCATTTTCACTTTTAATCATTCTCAAATTTGAAATAAATGGGATTGGGTCTATTATGCTTACAGATCCATGATTCAAATTTGAATTAATATTATAATTGCCCCTTTTACCAGTCACTTGTCTAAGTTGTGTTGAATAAAAGGAAGTTATAATATCATCTACTATATCATCAGAACCAATTCTATAATATATATCATCATATTCAGACATTATTTCTGGAAGTATATTTTGAATCTCACTTATTGGATAAGATTTATTAGCTTTGAAAGTATTTTCTGCACCTTCTATTCCTGCCCTATAACCTTCCCATATATGGTGGTGAACGTCATATGGTTCGACAAATATTATGTATTCAATTTCGGGTTTGAAAAGTATTATTAATATTGAGTTAGGTTCATTAAATCCTGAAAGGTACCAAAAGTCTGAATTTTGTCTGAAATCAAAATTAACATCATGATTTCGCACAAATGATTTATTTCCAGGTAATATCAGTACTCCGTTATCTATATATTTGGAGAGTTGATTTCTTCTTTTCGAAAATTCATTTTGAGATATATTAATCATTTACACCCTCATTATAATCAGGATTTAAAGTATTTGGTCTAAAAGAAATTCCCCATTTATTCATAATATCTTTTGACTCTGAATCATCAAGGTCATTTATTTCTGAAAAAAATCCGATTAAAGAATGTAAATAAATAGAGTCATTATCAGAAACCCAGTTTTTATCAGTTTTAACAAAATACAAATTGCCACTTAAATGTTTAGTGGAAAGTTCTAATAAATTCATATCATCAGATATTTTTAAATTGTAATTATTTTGAGACATAATTAATTTCCTTGTAAATCTATATTTAATTTTAACAAATCTATTGCATCAAATATTATAAAAAACTAAAATCTGAATTAATACAAACAATTACAATATATTATGCAAAAAATAGTACTCGTAAGACATGGCCAAAGTAAATGGAATCTTGAAAATAGATTTACAGGATGGAAAGATATAGATTTAACTGCAGATGGAATAAAAGAAGCAATGACTGCAGGTGAATTAATTAAAAACCAAAATATAGTTTTCAATATTGCTTTCACATCAGTTTTGAAACGCGCAATTAAAACTATGTGGTATATCCTAGAGCAAAATGATTTGATGTGGATTCCAGTTCACAAAACTTTTAGACTAAATGAAAGACATTATGGTGGTTTAACAGGACTAAATAAAGAAGAGACAGCAAATATACATGGTATAGATCAAGTCCAAAAATGGAGACGAAGTTATAAAACAAGACCTCCTGAATCTAATAATGAATTTGATTTGTCATTGAAAGCCAATAAAAAATATGCTGAAATTAATTCATTACCGAGATCTGAGTCATTAGAAGACACCGTTATTAGAATTCAACCATTCATTGAACATTCATTAATAAAAAACTTAAACAATAATAATAATATAATTATTGCAGCACATGGCAATAGTATAAGAGCTTTGCTAAAGATAACTGAAAATATTTCTGATGATGATATATCAAAGATTGAGATACCAACTGGCAAGCCTATCCTAATAAATTATGATCAGAAAAATAAAAAATTTGACAAGCATAAATATTTAAAATAACAAAATAAATTATATTATTTATTTTGTTTAGATTTTTTTCTAACAATATAAACTATCGCAGATAATATGATAATAACTGGTATTAAATCAAAGAAGCCTACAAATAGTGGATTATCAATAATTCCCATAATGTAAAATTATATATATATATTAGTAATAAATCAAAATAAAACTATGCCAGAATTAGGAAAAATAACAAAACCTTCCAAAGAAAGATACGAAAACAAAAAGAAACTTATTTTTGTACCAATATTTATTATCCCTTCATCATTATATGAAAAAGACACTCAACATTTATTTAAGCAATATTGGAGTGAAGTCTCTGAAGCTATAGGAAAATTAGAATTATCATTAGGAAAAATTGATATTGTTTTTCATGAAATGAACTCTAAAGAGAATCAAGAAGGCGTCGATATTATAGAAAGTTTAAATCCATCAGGAATAGATTACATTAAAATCTTACATAATTCTGGATCTAAAATATCTGAATTTGAAGATGATGAACTTATAGCTGAAACTATGGATTGGCAAAGAATATCATCAATCGGCCTTCTTTCTCAAAATGCAAATGAGATAAGTAGAAAAGAATATTCGTCAAGTATTCAAAAACGAAACGATCATTTGGTAAGCAAAATTAACGATGAATTAAAATCAGGATCTAATGGAATATTACTCATGAGAGAAGACCATGGGCTACAATTTTCAAAAGATGTAGAAGTTTTTTATGTTTCTACAAAAATTATAAATGAACTGAAAAATTGGTTAGGCGAAGAACTCAATAGCCTTATGAATCCTACAACGACAAATCCTTAAAGTTCCACTGGATTATAAGGGATAGTTCTATGTCTTTTTAATTCTGATATATTTTCATTAAAACAAATATATTTGAAATGCTCCCACATTTCTAAAGAATCTTTAAGGTTAGGAATTTCGCTTATAACAGGGCCAAATATTGCTTTCTGTTTAGTTCCATTATCCAAAAGAATAATAGGCACTCCTACATCATTACCACAAACCTTAACGGCATTATCGGTAGACAATTTAATTTCTTTATCTAATGAATCATCGTCCATATATTTCATAAAAGATTTATCTATATCACAATTATCTAATATTGTTTCTAAATTGTGGTCTATCGGTAGTTTATCTGAATGAAATTGTTTACCAATAGAAGCATACATACTATATACATGTTCATTAGTTAAATTGTTTTTCACAGCTTGTATAACTCTTATTACTCTTAGTGAACGATAATGTTTCGCTTTCATTTCATCAGATAGATTTTGAGAACTATTTTTAATTGATAAAGAAAATATTTCCCAAGTAGTAGGTATATTTAATTCGTCGGATACTTTGGTATACCATCTAGATGTAATATAACACCAAGGACAGGTTGGATCGAACCAAAAATTAACTTTCATATTTTTCCTTTTTATTTGAATTGTCCAGGTTTAATTTCATTTAATGAAAGCAATAAAATTATTGGAACTAAAGATATAATTGTAGCAATATAACAGACAATAGACAAACTGGTAAGATTAGCAATTATAGGCCCAAACAGTGTGAAAATAACGGAAAAAGCACCTGATGTCATATCATTTAATCCGGTGACTCTTCCCCTCTGTTCTACAGGATTTCTGTCAGCAATAATAGATGAAGATGCCACATTAGCTCCTGACCATCCTAATCCAATAAGAAACAGTCCAAGTGTTATAACAAAATAATTTGATGTTAATGGAGTTATAAAACATCCAAGTGCTAAGGTTATCATTCCAAAAATCAAAACACGTTTTCTGCCTAGCATATCTGTGAATATACCAATCAAACTTGAGAAAGCAAACATACCTACGACATGAATTGATACAGTAAGTGATACAGCTAAATAGTCATATCCTTTATCAACCATAATTAATGAAGTTAAAAACATAACCATTACCATCATACTTTGAGCAATACTATAACTAAAAAACGCAGCTAAATTTACTTTGTCAGTAATGATTTTTTTTAATTGAAAAGTTGTGTCACTTGATTGTTTTAGTTTTTCATTTGTTTTAAATTCGTTGCCCCAATATTTATCTATATTTTTAGCTATATCTATGGGATCAGGCTTAATATAGAAAATAAAAAGAAATATAGGTAATAGAAAAAATGGAATGAATCCCCAAATCATAGTCAATTCATCAAATTTTTCCAAGTTAAGATCTGTTAAACAAATATCGAAAACGAATAAATTTATACAATCTAAATTAACAAGAGATATCAGTAATGGAGATAAAAATGCTCCGAAAACTGAAAAAGTTAATACAGTTCCTATACCTGACGCTCTTAGTTTAACTGGATACATATCACCAGCAGCTACTCTCAATTGAGTATTTGCTCCAAATCCTAGTCCAAGTAAGACGAATCCAAAAAACATCAAAGGTATAGAAGATGCTGAGGTAGAAAAAGATAAAATAGAACAAGCAATCAATCCAAGTGTTAGGCTTATATACATACCTTTCTTTCGACCATACTTATCAGTTATGAATCCTGTTGGAAAAGCAACAATAAATCTACTACCACTAATTAGCATACCTGGGATACCTGCTAAAGCTTTAGATCCTGTTAAATACGCAACCATAGACGCACCTGTTGTTACTGCCATTTGCATTGGAATACCTTGAAAAGCTTGCGAAATAGCAAACAACAGAGTATTTCTTACAATTAAAGGAGGTATTTTAGTCTTGTTTTTGGATCTGAGTAAATTCACTTGAATATATTATCTAGATATCATTATTTTTTCAAGTGTACTTTAATTGCTTCTTCTCGTTCGTTCACAACATAATTAAAAGCATTTTCTATATCATTGAATTTAAAAGTTTTGGTTACAAGTTTTGAGATATCTATGTTAGTTTTATTATATAAATTTATAGCGACCTCAAAATCATGTTTGTTTTCTGAAAGATTGTAACATATAGGAAAAATCAATGATTGACCTTTCATATAGGGTACTAAAAAGTCAAATTCAACTGGAACTCTAAATCCTCCAACAACTCCAATTTTCCCCCCATTTTTTGTCATCTGAACTGCGTCAGTCAATGTTTGAATTTGAGACGAATAAGATCCAACAGTTTCTAAAGACATATCAAATCCATATCCATCAGTATTTGATAATATAATGTCATGAATATCCGGATCCTTATAATCCAATATATAATCTGCTCCTAAATAATTTGCCATATTTTTTTGATGTTTATATTTGGAGGTAATAAAAATTTTATTAAAATTCATTTGTCTAGAGACATATAAGCACATCAAGCCAATGGTTCCTGAACCTAAAATAAGTAAATTGTCACCTATAGAAGGGCTAAGTTTACGTAAAGCATGAACTGCAACTGCTAATGGTTCAACTAAAGCACCATCATCAAAATTCATATCATCTCTAATTTCAAAACAGCCTTTTACTCTTCTTTTTATATATTCTGCATACGCTCCTCCCGAATCAAGATCTTTATTTATACAGTAAGTGTATTGCCCATTCATGCAATGTCGGCAAGTACCACAAGCTTTTCCGGCTGAAACAGTATCAACAGCAACTTTTTTTCCTAGTAAATTTTCAAATCTAGAATCATTTACTTCAACAACCAATCCTGATAATTCATGTCCAATAGGTAAAACTTGAGGTTCATCAATTCCATGTAATATTCGCAAATCACTTCCGCAAATTCCGGTTGTCTTTACTTCAATCAAAACATCATCAGGTTTTTCTAATTTTGGTTGAACAATTTCTTTTAATTCAATGTTAGATCCGTTATAGATACCAGCTTTCATAAATTTATTCCTTTAAATAATTTTTTGATCCATCAATGATTAAGTCAGCAAGAGTTATCGAGGTTAAAAATTTAGAAGACATAAATTTCCCTGATTCTTCAATTGTTTGAGTTGCATGATTCATTAGTTTTTGTACATCTTTATGTTCGGGTTGGCCTGGTAATTTAATGGATTGAGCAAGATCATTAGGGCCAAATGTAAACGCATCTATCCCATCCACAGATAATATTTCATTTAAGTTATTAATAGATGCTTGTGTCTCGATTTGAGCTTCGATAAATATACTATCTGAAGCTATATCAACAAATTTAGATTTTCCTCCAAATTTTTTATCTAAAATTGTAATATTATGATAAAAATTTCCTCTTCCTCCTCCCCAACTTCTTTTGCCATTAGGATAAAATCTACATGAATCAACTAATTGTTGTGCATTTTCTGCATTTTCAATGTGAGGGCCCATGATTCCTTTTATACCACGATCTAAATAATTATTGATAACATGAGGCTCAATGCTAGGAACTCTTGCTAATACATATAATCCGACACTTTCAGCAACTCTAACCATATCATCAATCGATTCAGGGCTAAATGCACCGTGTTCACCATCAAGTCTTATGTAATCATATCCAGACATACCAAGCATTTCAACTACATCAGGAGAGGGGTAAACCAATGTACAGCCTTTGGCAATTTTATTTTCTGAATTTAATTTTTTTATATAATTTCTCATTTCAATCTCTTTTAAATATATAAGTTGATAAATCTTCAAATAATTTAATATCAATAGTATGATTAATATTATATTTAATTAAATCAATATTATAATTATGTTTTTTATATAACTCATAAATTTCGTCAGCAGAAGAGATCTTTATAATATCATCATGAATCCCGTGCCCAATAAAAATTTTATTAATATATGTATTTAGAGAATGATTTTTTGTAGTAGGAGGTAGTGTTGTAGATAATAAAATTAAGTTGTTAATATTTGAAAAATGTTTGAAAGCAAGTAATTGAGCAATCATGCCGCCTTGTGAAAAACCAACAATTGAAATTTGTTTGTTCTCAAGATTTTGGTTTGTAGATATCAAATCATCAATTAGTAATTTGATTTTTTTAGCACTTAAGGACATTTCATCACAATATTCTTTATTATCTTGGTTAGAATAATTTCCCCAACCATATGAATTACTAGAATAAGGATTGTTTAGTTTTATAAAACCTTGAGGGAAAATATTAATAGTATTTTTAAATGGATGCATTGTATTTACAAATGTTAAATCTTCTTTATTAGCACCAAATCCATGAAGAAAAATAACTATATCTTGTTTAGAGTCATTATTCGAATCAAGATTGCAAATTAACACTTCGGTGTCTTGGATATATAACAAATTATTCATAAAATATAATTTTAATACTAATATTTAAATTATAATAAATGAATTCGTTTAAAATCAAAAGTAAATCCGAAAAAGAAACTTTAAAAATTGGGCAAATTATATCCGAAAATTTAAAAGGGTTAGAATTAATTTTATTAATTGGAGAATTAGGAGCTGGTAAAACAACTTTTACTCAAGGAATTTTAAAAGGATTAGGTTACAAAGGATGGGGGCGTAGTCCAACATTTGTATTAATCAATGAATATTCATTGATACATAATGTGAAACACATGGATTTTTACAGATTAAATGATATTACTGAGCTAATTAGTTTAGGGATTGAAGAATATTTAGATGATGACTCAATTAAAATTATAGAATGGCCAGAAATTGGAATGGATTTATATGGTAATAACCATATATTAATAACAATAAATAAAATTAATAAAATCGAGAGAGAAATAGAAATAAAATTCAACAACATAAATAATTCATATATAATTAATAATCTATGAAAAATCCAACACATAATTTAATCATTGATACATCTACTGCTGAGACATTATTAGCTATAAGTAATGAAGACAAGATTATTGATGATCATTCATGGGTTTCAAATAAAAATGAATCTAAAACATTGCTTTTAAATTTAGATAAATTACTAATCAAAAATAATTTGAACTTAGATTCAATAAATTGTATTTTGACAACTATAGGACCAGGGGGATTTAGTTCACTTAGAATAGGATTAAGTACGGCAAAAAGTATTGCGATAACGAAATCAATAAAACTAATTCCAATTCCTTCTTTGTTAGTAGCGGCTTATGAATTAATAAAGTCTAGCAAAAAATACGTATCAATTATTAAATGCTCAAAATCGACATATTATTTGAAAGATTATTCGAATTTAACAATAAATAAAATTATTTCTGAAAAAGAATATTCGTCGTTCGAAGTTGTAGAAATAAATAAAATACATTCATATATAGATCAAAATTATATGATAATTTCTTATGACTATGATCTTATTTATAATAATAATGATATAAAACTAGATAAAAATATAATTAAGACTACAAATAAAATAGAATCTATAATGCATATAGGTAAAATATTTGATGAGAAATACAATTTTAACAAACCAACAAATATTAATCCTATATATGCAAATTCAGGGCAAATTTCATCAGCAATAAAACTTAAAAACAAAGGAGTTAAAAATTGGAAAAAACATTAATATTGTTAAAACCTGATAGTATTCAACGTAATTTATCAGGACAAATAATAAATAAAATAGAACAAACAGGATATAAAATCATAGGTATGAAATTTATGATTTTGACTGAATCTAAAGCAAAAGAGCATTATAAAGAACATGTTTCCAAGCCATTTTTCAATGACTTAGTATCATTTATCACTTCAGGGCCGCTAATAGCTTTAGCTATAGAAGGGCCAAACTGTGTTTCGAAAATGAGATCAATAATGGGTAAAACAAATCCTTCAGAATCAGATCCTGGTACTATCAGAGGAGACTATGGAGTCTCTTTATCAATGAATTTAATACACGGATCTGATTCTGTAGATTCTGCAAGTAGAGAATTAAAAATATTTTTTAACGAAACCGAATTATATTCGTACGAAAAAGATATTGATAATTGGATACTGTAATTATAGATAATTGGATACTATAATATTAATTTAATATTAAGAAATTAACCTTTCTTAATATTAATTGCATTCTCTTTACCGTTGTTTTCGCCAACGTCGTAAGAAACTGATTCTCCATCTTCTAGATTATCAATACCTGCATCTTTTAATGCAGTTATATGAACAAAGATATCTTTGTCAGAATCATCCTGATCGATGAAACCATAACCTTTTGTACTATTGAACCATTTTACTTTACCTGAAGCCATAATTTTTTCCTTTAAAAACTTAGTGAATTCTTATAATTTGTTTTGAGTTTCCCCAGACATGCTCTAATAAATATTTTTCTCTGTTTTGTTCATCAAAAACATGAACTATAAAGTCTCCATAATCTACAACTACCCATTCCAAATTATCATTTCCATCTACACGAATTTTTTCATAACCTTCCAATTTAAGTTCTGATATCAATTCGTTTACTATGGATTTTATTTGCCTTTTGGTCTCTGCAGACATAATAATAAATAGATCTGTGAAATCACATTCATTACTAACATCGAGTACAATTATGTCTGAAGCTTGTTTAGCATCAGCCACATCCAAAATCGATTCTACTGCAGGGTTGTTAATTTTCAACATAATAATTAATTTTTAGAATCATTAAAATAATTTAATAAAAACAGATAATAAATATGTTTAAAGTATTATCAATATAATGATATGATCGTAATCTGAAATTGTAAATCCCTTTAAATAAGAAAAATTATGAAAAAAAGAGTAGTAGTGGCAATGAGTGGAGGTGTTGATTCATCTGTTGCTGCAGTTTTGTTAAAAGAACAAGGTTATGACGTTGTAGGTGTTACTATGAGATTATGGTCTAAAGATGATGGTAATGCTCCAAAGAATAATAAAAGATGTTGTTCAGTAGAGGATGTAGAAGATGCAAGAAGAGTATGTGATATTCTAGGAATCAAACATTATCATTTGAATTTTGAAGAAGAATTTCAAAAATATGTTGTAGATTATTTTGTCAATTCTTATGTAGAAGGCAAAACTCCTCATCCATGCCTAGCTTGTAACGATAAAATTAAATTTGATTTTTTGTTTGGTAGAGCACAGAATTTGGGTTCAGAACTGATTGCTACTGGGCATTATGCAAGAATAAAAAAACAAAATGATACATATAAACTACTAAAAGGCTTAGATGGGAATAAAGATCAATCTTATGTTCTTTTTACATTAAAACAAAAAGAATTAAAGAATTTATTACTTCCTGTAGGGGAATACGGAAAAGATAAAATAAGAGAAATTGCGGAGAAGTACAATTTACCTGTTGCCAACAAACCTGATAGTCAAGACATATGTTTCATCCCAAATGGAAATTATAGGCAATTCATAATGGAAAGAACCAATCCTACTCCAGGTAAAATAATAGATATTAATGGTAATTTTTTGGGAAACCATGACGGAATTCAGTCTTTTACAATAGGTCAAAGACGAAAACTTGGTTTAGATTCAAACGGGAAAATTCCATATTTTGTTATTAAAATTTCTAAAGAGGATAATTCAGTAATTGTTGGGCCACATGATTTTCTTTTTCAAAACGAATTTAGTGTAATATATATAAACATTCAAGACACTGCGATGATAAAGAAAGACTTTTCTGCATATGTAAAAATCAGATATAAATCAAAGTTGTTTAAAGCTAAAGTAAAATTAACTTCTAATAATACTGCTAATATTATATTTGAGGAACCACAAAGAGCTATTACTCCTGGGCAAGCAGTTGTTTTTTATGACATAAAATCAGAAGGGGAAGAAGTTATTGGTGGTGGGATTATAGATGAAGTTATGAGTACAAATCTAAAACCAGTCAATGTCTCATCCTGATTTTCGTTATGAGAAATCAATATCGAATCAAGGAGCCAAGTATATTGTTGGCATCGACGAGGTAGGAAGAGGAACATTAGCAGGCCCTGTAGTAGTAGGGTCAATTATATTTGATATAAATAACAAAACAGAACAATATTTAATTGATATTGGAATAAATGACAGTAAAAAATTGTCAGGGAAAAAACGATTATATTTATATGAAATATTAGTCAAAATTGCAGTTTCCTATAGTACTGGATGGGCATCTGTTGAAGAAATAGATAAATTAGGGATTAATCAATCGATCGAATTAGCGATAAAAAGGTCATTAGGAGATTTAATAACTGATCCTGATCATTTATTAATAGATGCAATAACGTTAAAAGATTCCAAATATGAACAAACAAATATAATCAAAGGGGATCAAAAGTCATTATCTATAGCTTCTGGGTCCATAATTGCTAAAGTAGAACGTGATAACTATATGATAAATTTAAATAAAAACAATGAGATATATGATTTGAAAAACAATAAAGGATATGGTACAAAAAAACATATTGAATCTATAAAATTACATGGTAAAACAAATCACCACAGAAAAAGTTTTAAAATCAAGGGAGTTGACTATATAAATGAATGATAAAATAATAAAAGGGATTTATACAATTGTTGACCCTGGTGAAACAAATAATATATTTAAATTATGCTCTGACCTAGCAAAATCAGGCATAAGTATAATCCAATATAGAGATAAGAAAAATAATTTCGAAGATAAAGTGACTATATCTAAAAATATTAAATTAATATGTGATAAATATAATATTACATTTATCGTTAATGATTCTCCAATTTTAGCCAAAGAAGTAAAAGCAGATGGAGTCCATATTGGACAAAATGATAATTCAATTGAATACTGCAAGACAATAATGAATACAAATCAAATAATTGGAACTTCAAATAATAATATTAATGAAATCAATGCTTCAATTACTCAAGGAGTAAATTATATGGCTATAGGTAAAGTTTTTGAAACAAGCACAATGGGTAAATTAGATAGAAATATTGTAGGGTTAAATCTGATTAAAGAAGCTCACAAATTATCTGATATTCCAATTGTTGGCATAGGTGGAATAAATATTGATAACGCTTCATCTGTGATAGATTCAGGAGCTGATTCAATATGTGTTGTTTCTGCAATAATTAAATCACAAAACCCTATAGATTCATTGAATAAATTTAACGAAATATTGAACAATTGAATTTTAATTTAGTAATATAATAAAAAAAAATAATACCGAGGTAATAAACATGAATGAAAATATAATATTAATGATGTCTATAATCATTCCTGTAATTGGATTAATATTTGCATGCTATTTATCATACAAAATAATAAAACAGGATGAAGGGAATAAAGATGTACAATTTATTGGAAATGCCATCAAGGAAGGCGCTATGGCATTTATTTCTAAAGAGTATAGAGTCTTAAGTGTTGTTGTTTTATTAGTATCAACAATTATAGCTTTAGTTTTAGATCTTGATTTATTAAATAAGATAGATTCTTCCACAGAATCAAGTGCAGTAACCCCAATTGCTATATCTTATGTTATCGGGGCAGTGGGTTCAGCCATTGCAGGATTTGTAGGTATGTCAATAGCCGTAAGAGCGAACTATAGAACGACCGTACAAGCAATGAAGGGATTAAACCCTGCACTGAGAATAGCTTTTAACAGTGGTGCGGTAATGGGAATTTCTGTTGTATCAATCGGATTATTAGGAATTACTTTAATACATTTATTATTTGATAATCCAAGTGCTGCCGCAGGATTTGGATTTGGTGCTTCAACAATAGCTTTATTTGCTAGAGTTGGAGGAGGCATTTATACAAAAGCAGCTGATGTAGGTGCAGATTTAGTGGGGAAACTAGAAGCAGGGATTCCTGAAGATGATCCAAGAAACCCAGCAACCATAGCAGACAATGTTGGTGACAATGTTGGCGATGTTGCTGGCATGGGAGCTGATTTGTTTGAATCTTATGTAGGTTCTATAATTGCTACCATGACCTTAGTATCTGCGGTCACTTTTACTATTTCAGATCAATCAGCTACATTACTACCTTTCTTTATAGCATCTGTAGGGATAATAAGTTCAATTATCGGCACATTTTTAGTAAGAACCAAAGATGGCGCTAGTATGGGAAGTTTATTATGGTCACTTAGAACGGGAATTTTTTCAGCAGGACTAATTGTATTGGCTAGTACATTAGTAATGTCGATAACTGATGTGTTTCCTATGGAAGTATTTTTAATTATTCTTACAGGTTTAATTGCAGGAGTGATTATCGGTACTGCTTCAGAAATAACTACTTCATATGAATATAAGTACACTAGAAACCTCGCAGAACAAGCTAAAACTGGTGCAGCAACCATAATAATAGGGGGATTAGGACTAGGGATGATAAGCACAATAATTCCAACAATTGTTATTATTATTTCCATGTTTATCGCACATATGCTTGGTGGTTATTATGGAATAGCCCTTGCCGCTGTAGGAATGTTATCTACACTAGGAATAACTCTTGCTACAGATGCGTATGGACCTGTGGCAGATAATGCAGGAGGAATTGCTGAGCAAGCAAAACTAAATCCTGAAGTAAGAGAAAGAACTGATGCATTAGATTCTTTAGGTAATACCACAGCTGCAACAGGAAAGGGATTTGCAATTGGTTCAGCGGTACTAACTGCTGGAGCGCTATTGTTTTCTTATGCACTCATTGCAGACATTAAGGCCATTAATTTATTAGAAATAAAAGTTTTAATTGGGTTAATAATTGGAGCTCTTATGCCATTTATTTTTTCTGCCCTAACAATGCAAGCTGTAGGATCTGCGGCTATAGATATGGTTAATGAAGTAAGACGCCAATTCAGAGAAATTGAAGGATTACTGGAAGGTAAAGCGGTTGCTGATTATGCAAGAGCCGTTGAGATAAGTACAGATGGTTCACTAAAAGCAATGATTCTTCCAGGATTACTGGCAATTATAGTTCCTATAGCAACTGGATTTATCATAGGGAAAGAAGCTCTTGGGGCAATGCTAGCTGGCGCAATAGCATCAGGATTTTTATTAGCGATAATGATGGCTAACTCTGGTGGTGCTTGGGATAATGCTAAAAAATATATAGAATCAGGAAAGTTAGGCGGAAAAGGATCTGATGCACATTCTGCTGCAGTTGTTGGTGATACTGTAGGAGACCCCTTCAAAGACACTTCAGGCCCTGCTCTTAATATTTTAATAAAACTTATGACTATTATTTCTGTAGTTTTTGCTCCTTTATTCTTGTAAGGATTAATATTGGAATCAATAATAGATAAACTAACATCTCTTTCAAAAAGGCGAGGCTTTATATTTCAAAACAGTGAAATATACGGCGGATTAGCAAGCACTTGGGATTATGGCCCAATAGGAGCAGAGTTAAAAAAAAATATTAAAGACTATTGGTGGAATCATTATGTTCACATGAGAGACGACATTGTAGCTCTAGATTCATCTATCTTGTCTTTAAATAAAGTTTGGGAAACTAGTGGGCACGTACAAAATTTTTCGGATCCTTTAATAGAATGTAAAGATTGTAATGCTAGATTCAGATCAGATGCTCTAGAAATATCAAAGGGTGTATGCCCTACCCTTAAATGTTCAAATACTTCATTTGATGACCCAAGAGAATTTAATATGATGTTCAAAACAAATATAGGCCCCGTCGTATCAGATAGTAGTGAAATATATTTAAGACCTGAAACAGCTCAAGGAATATTTGTTAATTTCGAAAATATCATTAATACTTCGAGAAAAAAAATTCCTTTTGGAGTTGCTCAGATAGGTAAAGTTTTTAGAAATGAAATAACCACAGGTAATTTCATTTTTAGAACTCGAGAATTTGAAATGATGGAAATAGAGTATTTTGTTAAACCTCAAGATAGTGAAAAATATTATAAAGAATGGATTAATAATAGTATGGAATTTATTCTGAGTTTAAATATTGATAAGTCTAATCTTAGATTGAGAGAACATGAACAAGAAGATCTTTCTCATTATTCCAAAGGTACTACTGATATCGAATACAAATTCCCTTGGAGTTGGGCAGAATTACAAGGCATAGCAAATCGTGGGAGTTTTGATTTAGATTCACATTCAAAATCTGCTTCGAAAAATTTTAGTATATTTGAAGAACCAACAAAGACAAGATATACTCCTTATGTTATAGAGCCATCAATTGGCGTTGACAGACTATTATTAATAACATTACTAGATGCTTACAATGAAGAAAAAGTTGAGTCTAATAATGAAACTAGAACTGTATTGAAATTATCTCCTAAAATATCACCTGTAAAAGTTGCAATACTGCCTTTAAGCAAAGATCAAAAACTTTCAGAATTATCAAAAAAAATACAAAGGGATTTATTGTCCAAAGGGGATTTAGGGAAAATTGAGTATGATGAAACTCAAAGTATAGGAAGAAGATATCGTAGGCAAGATGAAATCGGTACACCTTTATGTATTACTATAGATTTCGATTCTTTAGAAGATAATAAAGTAACTATAAGAAATAGAGATACTATGCTTCAAGAAAGAGTAAATTTAGACTCACTACATTCCACTCTTATTAAAGAAATAAAGGATTATTAATTTCAATTTTAAAAGGTAATCATTTTTGAAAGTATTACACTTTTCCGATTTACATATTGGGTATGAAAGATATTCTAAAACGACTGATTTAGAAACTGGATTAGATGATAGGATTGTAGACTTTCTAAATGTATTCGATGAATTAATTAATTACGCTATAGAAGAAGATGTAGATTTAGTTTTATTTGCTGGAGATGCATTCAAGACGAGAAACCCAACTCCTACTCATTTGAGAGAATTTTCCAAAAGGTTATTAAAATTAACAAACAATAATATTCCTGTTGTATTAGTAGTGGGTAATCATGATATTCCTGCGGTAAAACAAAGGGCAACATCACTAGACATTTTCCCTACTATGAATATAGATAAGGTTACAGTAATAGATAAATTGAAACTTTATACAATTGATACTAAAAATAGTGGGCCAATACAAATCATTGGGTTGCCATGGCCCAGATTTGGAACTTTCACTTCAAGTATTAGAAAAAATGATCCCAATATGAAAGTAGAGGAAATCACACAAACAATTGTAAATATGTTTGATTCTAGCATTAAAATCGAATTAGAAAAATTAAATAAAGATATACCATGCATATTTTCAGGGCATTTAAGTGTGATGGAAGCAAAAACAAGTACTGAAACATTAATGTCTATTACAAATGATCCACTATTATCAACTCAGTTTTTTATAAGACCTGAATTTGAATATGTAGGACTTGGACACATACATAAAGATCAAATTCTTAATGAAAACCCTCCAGTGATTTATTCAGGAAGTTTAGAAAGAGTTGATTTCGGTGAAAAAGACGATGAAAAAGGATTTTATATATGTGAATTAGATACAAATAAAAAACAAGGAGAAAGATTGATTAATTACAAAAAGATCAAAGTCTCTGCTCGTACGTTCAATGAAATAAAAATTCATATCCCTAAAAACGAAATATATCCTGACAAATATATTCAAGAAAAATTATCTTCTGAATATATTAAAGATTCTATAATTAGAATTGAAATAGAAGCTACAAGAGAACATTTCGAAAGTATAAATAACACCGAGATCAACAAAATATTATCTACTGCTAAAAACGTAGTTTCAATAATTCCCTCATTTATAACAGAAAAAGAAACACATGAAGTGAAATTATCTGAAGATCTAGGAATCATTGAAACATTTGAAAAATATTTAGAAAATTTCAAAGATATTGATGATAAACGAAAAAAAGATTTATTAGAATTTGGTAAAGAAATTATTAGTGAATACGAATTAGAAAATGATTAAACATATAAAATTGATAATAATAACAACTTGCATCTCCTTATCTCTTATCATGTGTACTAATATTGGCAAGGAAATTAATTTTAACATCGATCTATATCAACCAGATCAAAAAAATTATACAAGTAAAGATATAACTGAAGATTTTTATATTTTGAACTTCTGGTTTCCTTCTTGTGCTCCTTGTGCAAAAGAACTTCCGCATTTTGAAAAATTATATAAAGAATATCAAGACAATGTGGAAATAATAGGTATACAAATGATCGGTATAGACGACATAGATGAAGGAATCAAATTTTCAAAAAAATTAAATTTGTCTTTTAAACTTGGATACAATGCTGATAATTCAACAATAAGGAAATATAATATCAATTCATTTCCAACCACATTATTCGTTTCAAAAATCAATGATGAAATCATTATTTGGGACGGTTATATAAAATATGAAGATTTGGTTGAAAACACCATCAAACTTATAGAAGATTCTGAATATAATGACTAATCAAATTCTTGAAATCACAAAATTTTTAATTAGTTTCATTCACATAATCGCAGCATCCACTTGGTTTGCAGGATCATTAATATCATTAAACATAAACCATTTGGTAAAAATCAATGAAGGTTTTTCTTTAATCTCAAAACAATTTATTGATTGGACAAATATTATAATTTCTAGCTTGGTAATCACAGGCGTTATTTTAATTCTCAACAATCTTGCACAAATTAATGATAATTCAATGTTTTACATATGTGTATTATTAATAAAATTATTTCTTTTTATTTGGATAATGTTAATAATATATTTGAGTAGGTTTAAAACAATATATTTAAATAAACCTACTATTTATCATAAAATCTTTAAATTAGTGCTACAATCTAAATTGATTTTTCCAATGACTATAATTATATTTTTGTTATCAGAATTATTAAATATTTTAAGAATCTAAATGAAAAAAGAATTAAATGACATTTTAGCCTGTCCTATTTGCAAATCAGATTTGTTGCTAACAATAAATCTTGAAGAAAAAGATGATGTTATAGATGGTGAATTAATATGTCAAAACAAAACGTGTAATCTGAAATTTCCTATAAAAGACGGAATACCCAACTTACTTCCTCCTAAATAATTATATGCAAGAAAATATAAATAAATTAAATGATTTGCGAGACAAAGCTTCATTAGGTGGAGGTAAAGAGAAAATTGAGGCTCAGCATAAAAAAGGAAAACTAACTTCGCTAGAAAGGATAAAATTACTTTTAGATGGTGATTCATTTAATGAAATCGATAGATTTACCATGGATGAAAATGTAAACATCCATGGAGATTCAGTTGTAACAGGAACAGGAAAAATCAATGGTAAAAACATTTGTGTTTATTCTCAGAACTTCACAGTTATGGGTGGATCTTTATCTCTTACTTCTGCTAACAAGATTTGTAAAATCATGGATATTGCTATTTCCACAGGATGTCCGGTAATAGGAATAATAGACTCTGGAGGAGCAAGAATTCAAGAAGGAGTTAACAGCTTAGCTGGATATGGAAAAATATTCACAAAAAATGTTAGAAGCTCTGGTGTTGTTCCACAAATATCAATTATTGTTGGCCCATCAGCAGGTGGTGCCACATATTCTCCTGCAATTACCGATTTTATATTTATGGTTAAAGATATTGGACAAATGTACATTACCGGACCAGATGTAGTAAGAGAAGTTACAGGAGAAGAAACAACACACGAAGAATTAGGCGGAAGTATATCTCACATGACTAAAAGTGGAGTAGCACATTTTGTATATAACACTGAGAAAGAATGTTACGAAAATGTCAGAAAATTATTAAATTATATTCCACAAAATAACAGTGAAATTGTTTCTGACATTGATTCCAAAAACCCAGAATACAAGGATGATCTCTCTACTATTCTCCCTGAAAATCCAAACATGTCATACGATATGAAAAATATAATTAAAAATATTGTAGATAATCAATCATTCTTAGAAGTGCAAAATGAGTATGCAAAAAATATAATTATAGGATTTTCGAAATTGAATGGTAAAAACTTAGGAATTATCGCACAACAACCAAATCATTTGGCTGGAGCATTAGATATAAAAGCTTCAGAAAAAGCCGCTAGATATATCAGGTTTTGTGATGCCTTTAATATTCCTATCTTAAGCTTAGTTGATGTACCAGGATTTTTACCAGGAACTGACCAGGAGCATAACGGGATAATTAGAAGAGGTGCAAAGTTATTATATGCT
Organism: Dehalococcoidia bacterium; assembly: GCA_029936815.1. Classification (GTDB taxonomy): domain Bacteria; phylum Chloroflexota; class Dehalococcoidia; order Lucifugimonadales. Next base: position 20,727 of record JAPYRX010000004.1, on the reverse strand, counting down.
TATGCCGAAGCTACGGTTCCGAAAATTTCTATCATAATAAGGAAAGCATATGGTGGGGCTTATATAGTGATGAGCAGTAAAAATTTATTAAGTGATTTGAATTATGCATGGCCAACTGCTGAAGTTGCTGTAATGGGACCAGAAGCTGCAATTAAATTAATTCACAAAAAAGAGCTTTCAAAATCGAAAAACTCAAAAAAACTTCAAGAAGAGTTATTAAAAAAATATAAGGACGAAGTGATGTCACCTTACGTGTTAGCTGAAAAAGGTTACATAGATGATCTTATTTCTCCAAACGAAAGTAGAGATATAATTATCAAATCATTAAATATATTAGAAAACAAAAGAGAAGTTCTCCCGCCAAAAAAACATGGCAATATACCTTTATAATAAATATTATGAATAAAATTAAAATTAACAATAAAACAAGTATAAAACTCGAAGATAAAGAAATATCATTGATAGAATTAAGTATCAAAAAAATTTTTAATATTCAATTAACTAAACCTTTAGATAACAAAAACAAAAAATTAAATAAGTGGAAGACTCAATCATGGAACATTTATAAATAGGGAATTTTATGGCCACAAAAAAAATAATCGGAATTACTGATACAACACTTAGGGATGCACATCAAAGTTTATTTGCCACAAGGTTTAATAATGAAACCATATCAGAATTAGCCCCAATGCTAGACAAAGTAGGATATGACGTATTAGAAGTATGGGGTGGAGCAACTTTTGATAGTTGTATAAGATATCTTAATGAAGATCCTTGGGATAGATTGAAAATGATTAATCGATTAACGCCCAATACTAAATTATCTATGTTAATAAGAGGGGCGAATTTAGTTGGATATAAACACTATTCTTCTGAAATTATAAATGAATTCATCGCATTATCTGCTGATTTTGGGATAGATATATTCAGAGTGTTTGACGCACTAAATGATACAAGTAACTTAACAACAGTAGCTAAAGCCATCAAAGATAGCGGGAAGCATTTGCAAATGACAATATGTTATAGCGTCGGAGAATCAGGGAACTTAGAAACTTCTGATAAAGAAATATATACTCTTAAATATTACTTAGATTTAGCAAACAAGTTTGTAGATATGGGCGCTGATTCATTATGTATTAAAGATATGGCTGGATTGTTATCTCCATATGATGCGTCAATTCTAATTTCCGAACTTAAGAATGTTATAAAGATACCTCTTCAATTACACAATCATTATACGAGTGGATTAGCATCTATGACACAAATTAAAGCTATTGAATCTGGTATAGATGGTATTGATACATGTATTTCAACTGTCTCTCAAAAAACATCTCAACCAGCTATTGAACCCATAATCAAAACTTTTGAATCAATTAATAGTATTTATAAAGCCAATGTTAATTTAAATATGATAAATGAAATAGCGCAAAAATTAGAAGACGAAGTTAATAAGTATTTAAATTATGCGATCAGTGCAAAATTTTCACCAATAGATGCAAATGTATTATCTCATCAGATTCCAGGTGGAATGATATCTAATCTTACGTCCCAATTAAAAGAAAATAATAATCTTGAAAAATTAAATGATGTTTTGACTGAGATCCCAAATGTTAGAAAAGATTTGGGAATGCCTCCTTTAGTTACTCCTATAAGTCAGATGGTCGGCGCACAAGCTGTGAACAATGTACTATTAGGTCGATACAACAATATTTCTCAACAGATAATAGAGTACGTAAATGGAGGTTATGGAACCCCTCCAGGAAAGATAAATAGTAAATTATTTAAAGAGCATATCAAGCAGAACAATGAAAAAAAATCTAACAAATCTATAAATGAATATTCTCAGGAAATAAAACATCTAACAAATTACAAACCTGATGTAATAACTTATGCAATGTTTGAAGAAGTAGGTAAAAAATTCTTAGAACACAAAACATTAATTCATGATGATGTAGAAGAAACTAAATCTACAAATAATACATTGGATAATCAGAGTATTAATAATATGTTTGATTTCAAATTAAATTTTGAAGGCAAAGAATATAATATTGCTGCCGAGTTATCTAATAATGAAATAATCACAAATATATTAGATATAAAAAACTCTAATGAGGAAGATTCCATTACAAAATCAGAAAAAGTAATTAAAAGTAATAATGTCAATATAAATAACAATAAAACAAATGCAATATTGGCTCCACTTTCAGGAACAATAATGAAAATTTTAATAAATAAGAATGATAAAATTTTAAAAGATCAACCTGTAGCAATAATAGAATCAATGAAAATGGAAAACACCATAAAATCAGATTCAGATGGTTTTGTGCTTTCTATCAACTTTAAAAGTGGTGATACAGTTAATTCTAACGACCCAATTATTAATTTAAAATAACAGGAGAAAAAATGATTGACCTGATTAAAATAGCAAAAACTGAAGCTAGCGGAGGAGATTTGTTTAAAAGCCTATCTGAGCTTTTTGAAAGCGGGGATATCAAGCCTGAAGGCTATCCAGATGCTGTTGTTTGGAAAGGTGGCAATCATGATCCAAATGTAAATCCCGTAGCTCACTCTTTAACCGATGCTTATGCTCTACTTGGAACCATAGCTGCTGTAGATATATTAGGATTGCCATTTTATGCTGTCCCAATGTGGTCTCAATACAGACACGATACCAAATTAGAATCATTATCCTGGTTTGGAAATATGCCATGCACTTCAATTAAATGGTCAACTGCAGGAGATGCATATGTTAATGATGGCAATGGTAATAAAGTTGTAGTGATGGGTAAATCTGGAAATGCGCCACTAAGAACTCAAGCTGGTGTATATTGTAACGTCAGGCCATATGGCCCAATTACTGTCGTTAGAAGTATGCCTTGTTTACCATATTCTCAAAATAAAGATGTTTTCAATGTAGATAATAACGGGATTGTTCACTCAGAAATGAATACTCCTGGTGTACAAATGGCATACGCAAATAGATTGTTTTTACAGATGGTAAATGATTCAGGTCACATTGGTAGAGTAGCAACAAAACCAACTCAAGCAATGGAAGATGGAATAAATGCAGGTCTTCACTCTTGGTTATTACAAGGAACAAAATTTGAAGTTGGAAGAAAATATGCCGTTGATCCTTACACTGAACATAAGGACCGAATTGATAAGATAATAAAATTATTACCTTCAGATTTTAAAGATGGTATGGAAAATTGGTCAGGGAGAATTGAGCAACACATATCAGACACTAATTATGGTTTGATGATTTGGGATTTAATTCAAAAACAAAACACTATTGTTCTATCTACAGATTTAGATGGTGACCGGTTAACTGATCTCTTAGCAGATATTTCTGATCCTTTAAGAGAATTTGGAAGCATGGTAGCAAAACATGTAGGTAAAAACATAAACATGAATGAAGTATGGAAAGAAATGGGATACACCACCGGAAATGGAAGAGATATGACTTCTGTTATGCATCGAATGGATGGGCCACCTATACACGAACAAACTCTTGGATCTGCTGATGCTATGTTATTAAGATTATTAGATGGCGATGAATGGGTCGGCGGAACAAAACAACCGTATGATCCTAGAATACATTTTGTACTGATCAGAGCTGCATATATAGATGCAAATCCAAATAATAAAGATCTTCATAAGTGGCTAGATAATGCTTTAGGTATATTCGATGAAGTATATAGTGGTGACAGACCAGGATTTATAGATGGATACAAATCTCTGAAAAACGCTATTAAACCATGGGGTAAATAAATATTTATCACTTAGGATGATCACAAATTATTAAATATAGGTAAAGGATATAAAATGAACAAAAAGATTTCAGTTATTGGAGCAGGTAATGTTGGCGCAACTACTGCTCAAAGATTATTTGATAAAAATTATTCTGAAATAGCTCTTATAGATATAGCAGAAGGGATAGCAGAAGGAAAAGCATTAGACATATTACAATCCGGTCCTATATTAGGATTGGATAATTATATATCGGGATCATCAGATTATAATATTACTAAAAATTCAGATATAGTTGTAATAACATCAGGAATAGCAAGAAAACCTGGCATGTCCAGAGATGACTTACTTAAAATTAATATGAATATAGTTTCAGAAGTAACACAAAAATCTTTAGAAAAATCACCAGATGCTTTAATTTTAGTTGTAACAAATCCATTAGATGCTATGGCGATGCAAGCATATAAAGTTAGTGGAAAAAAACCTAACGAAGTATTTGGAATGGCAGGAGTATTAGATTCCGCACGATTCACCACATTTATTTCTCAAAGCGAAAATACATCAGTCAATTCAATTTCATCTAATGTATTAGGTGGGCATGGGGATACAATGGTTCCTCTGTTAAACAACAGTTATATAGGTGGTAAAAGTTTATCTGAATCAATCAATAAAGAAACACTCGATCAACTAGTTGAGAGAACTAAAAATGGAGGAGCTGAAATTGTTAACTACCTTAAAACAGGTAGTGCTTTTTACGCCCCATCAGCTTCTATAGTAAAAATGGTTGATGCGATTTCAACAAATTCTAAAATAATATTACCTACTACAGCTTACTTACAAGGCGAGTACGGTATAAAGAATCTTTATTTTGGAGTACCTGCTAAATTAGGATCTAATGGAATAGAAGAAATAATAGAATATGACCTCTCAGAATACGAGAGAGAGGAATTAAAAAAATCAGCTGAAGCTGTTAATGAAACTGTTAAAGTTATGAAAAATTTATAATAGGAGATAATTATGAATAAAAATGAAATGAAAGAAAAACTTGTATCCGGTAAAAATGTTATTGGATTATTTCAAAATGTAATCAATCCAAATATAACTGAAATAATGGGATTGTTAGGTTTTGATTTTGTAATAGTAGATGGAGAACACACAACATTTAATCCAAATTTAGCAGAGGAACATTTTAGAGCAGCAGAATTAAGAAATATATCATCTGTTACTAGAATTGGCCAAAATGACCAACAAGTAATTCAAAAATTTCTAGACGCGGGTTCAGAAGGTGTTTTGATGCCATTAATAAACAATATAACTGATGCGACGTCTGTTGTTGATTCAGTCAAATACCCTCCAATAGGAAAAAGAGGATTAGCCAGTGGAAGAGGTTCATCCTACGGAATACCGCAAACTGTTAAAGAACATGTTGATTCTGCTAATGCTGAAACGTTAGTTGCTATTCAAATTGAAACTACAGAAGCAATGGAGAACGTAGAAGAAATTTGTTCTTTAAATGAAGTTGACGTATTATTTTTTGGCCCTTCAGATATTTCTTCATCTTTTGGGATGCATGGGCAAATAAGTGACCCAAAAGTTAGGGATACAATTGCAAAATTAAGTAAAATTGCAATTGCTAATGGGAAGGCATGTGGTACTATAGCAAGAGATGCTGATGATTTCAAGTTTTACAAGGAAGCAGGCTTTCAGTGGTTTTGTTCAGGAGTTACAAACATGCTACAATCCGGGATGAAAAATTATCTATCAGAGTTAAAATAAGGATTTTATAAATGGCAAAAGATCGATCTCAACCCCTATCAAATAATAGCAGATCTCATGCGTTTGCAGGACTAGTCTCTTTTCTAAGAGCTCCAGTTTGTCATGATTTAGAGAATTTAAACGCAGATATCGCTGTGATGGGAGCTCCAACGGATGAAGGATCTCCATTTCTACCAGGTTCACGCTTAGGACCCCGATCGATAAGAGAGCATTCTTTAAGGTTTGGTGATGATGGTTATTTCGACCATGACTCAGACAAAGTGTTCCTGAAATATGAGCTTAATAACAAACGAATTGTTGATGTGGGTGATGCAAATGTTATTCCCGCTGATGTAGAAGGCACTTTCAAGAATATAACTGACCTGACACGCATGGTGCTAGACTCTGGAGCAATACCAGTGGTATTAGGCGGCGACCATGCAATTACTTTCCCAATCGTTCGTGCTTACAATGAACCTCTCCATGTAGTCCACTTTGATGCTCATATAGATTACTCTCCTTTCATTCATGGGTATCAATATACGAACTCACATGCTTTTCGTCACATTCACCACATGGATCATGTTAAAAGCCTTACACAAGTTGGAATTCGTAGTATCCGGAACGATAAAGCTCAGGTAGACGACTCTCTCAACGACGGTAACCGTGTAGTTGGTATGAAAGAGTTTGGAGAGATGGGGCCAGATGGGATGACAGGGCTTGTACCGAAAGATGCCCCTGTTTATGTCAGTATCGACATTGATGTACTTGATCTACCGTTGGTTCCAGGATGCGTATCCGCAGAACCTAACGGCATGACTTATGCTGAACTTCGAGATTCATTGGCTGTATTAGCAAAACACTCCAATATCATTGGATTTGATTTAGTAGAGGTCAATCCACAATTAGATGTAGGAACAGGTATCACCTCATACATGGGTGCACATACCATAATGGAATTTTTAGGTCAGATCTGTGATCAACCCAGATGGATCGAAAAACGAAACAAATAGTTTACTTTAACCTCTAAACTTTTTTAATTTTTGAGAATAGTATGTTCCAACCACAGCTATAACAACAAGAATAAATCCATTAAAATTCAAAGCAAATTGAGGGCCGGGGGAATTATAAATATTTAATAGTAGCCAAGGTATTTTATTTGCTTTAACAATACTAATTATAAACCCTATTAACATATATCCAAGTGGGCCTGATCCTATAGCGAAAACGTACGCTCCCATTGCTTTGCCTCTATCATGATTTTCAACAGATTTTTGAGCAATAATTTTATATAAAGAATCGCAACTTGATGCAAATATATTTAAAAATAATATAATAATTATAAATATATAATAATTATTGGCAAATCCCAGGAAGAGAACACACAATCCGAATCCTAAAACTGCATTTAACAGCCATAAGCCTTTCCGATGAATATAACCAAATACCACAATAGATGCTAATCCTATAATGCCACCGAATTGTCTCAAAATCATCATAAATGCTAAGTCATCAGAATTTCCATTTAATACATCTTTTACAAGTACAGGTATAATACTGTTGTGAGAAAATCCAAAAATTTCAGTTCCACAGGTTAAAAGAATTACTGTTAATAATACTTTATTCGTCTTCAATATATTTAATATTTCAGTAAGTTTTGGTTTTGTTGTTGTTGTGGGAGAAAATTTACTTTTTTTCAAGTTTGGAATTAACAAAATTGATGCAATTAATTGAAATAATCCAGCTAATAAAAAAGGATAAGTAAAGCTTTTTGATATTAATCGACCAGAAAATATTCCAGCAATTGCGCCACCTATTCTATCACCGCCTTTGGTAATTGCTGTTCCATATGATGCATGATCAGGGCCTGTAATATCATATGAATAGGATTGTGTCGTCAACATAATTGAAGACCACAAAGATCCACTAATAAATATATAAATCAGGATGATAGGATAATTGTAAATATCTAATGAAATGATCAAAGACATAATGAACATTGATAAAGAACCCAATATCATTATCATCATCATTAAATATTTTCGACTAACTAAATCCGATATGTAGCCTATATAATTAGAAACAAATAAAAAAGGTATAAATCTTATAGCAAAGGCAAATGTTAATTTCAATTCTGAATTAGTAAGGTCGTAAATAAGATAACTCACAGTCACATGCTCGCTCCAGGTACCTATAGCAAAAACTAAAACTGCAAACCAAAGCCTTGTAAAATCTTTGGTTATAAATGCAAAAGAGTTAGAATTTGATTTTATTTTTTCCATTTTTTATGGGTTAGTTGTTAATTGTTTGAGTAAGTCCTTGCCCAAACTTTGATGAATTGTCTAACACATTAAAAAAGTTAAAAACCTCATAACTTATCTTAGATATTAACTCTGTTCCATTTAATTCTAAAACATTATCTTTGCTTGATGATTTTTCTGTGTTTGAAAGTGAAGTCATAACAGTTAAAGCATATTTTGTATTATTCAAATAAATAATAGCCGTTTCACATCTAACACCTGGCATACCTCCAGTTTTGCCAGCAATTTTAATATGTTCAGGTAATAATTGTGAAATAGGAGTGCTTTTATTAAGAGCTAATATTTCTAAGGTTTTATTAGAAACTTCTGGAGTAATAGCACTAGAAGAATCAAGCATTTCCATTATAAAATTCATTTCCTTTACAGAAGATAGATTTTCTTTACCAGAGTTAATTGCGTCATAATCTTGCATTTTTCGGTTTAATCTCATATTTTTGAATTCATAATCTTCTAGCATTTGGTTTATTTCTTCCATATTTGCTAAATCAATACATAAATTAGTAGCCGTATTATCAGATAAATTTATCATTAGAATAGCAAGGTTTTCAATTGACATATTAACAGTACCTTGCATTTTATGAATTATTCCACTACCTCTAGATTTCATGTCATCAGTTATGGTAATAATTCGAGATAAATCTAAATTGTTATTTTGAGATTCTTGTATTAGTTTTAATAGTATCGGAATCTTAATACTAGATGCAGTTGGAAAAATCAAATCATCATTCAATCCGTAATGCCATCCGGAATTCAGATCTTTTATAGAAATGCCAGCAAGGCCATTAAAATTTGTTATTAGTTCTTCAATTTTTATTGTTAGTTTATTTAAATAAATTTTTTCATTTATACTTGTTGACATATGTATCTCCTAAAATTCTATTACTTTAAAAGTATCTTTAAAAAAGCAAACAATTACTAGTTAAATAACAAATGAAATCTAAACTTAACGTATAAAAGATAGTATATAATTAAAAATGAAAATGTATAAATTAATAAACATAAATAATAACTATTGTTGTCCATGCACATAATGGGGGTTTTTTT
>JAPYRX010000004.1:0-11757 GCA_029936815.1 Dehalococcoidia bacterium | reverse complement strand
GGGGGTTTTTTTTGGAGAAATATTAATGAATAAAATAAATATCAATGAAATAAATAATCCTATGAAATGGAATCAATATATAGCAGTGATGAAGGAAAACCAAGATAATTTAAAAAGGATTTCAAATAAAGTACTATCAGATATTAATTTAAAAAATAAAGTAACTGAATTAAAGAAAAAATTAGAAAACAGTAGTATCATGATCTTAACTGAAGATTTTTGCCCAGATTCATTGTTTAATTTACCTATTTTTATATTAATAGCCGAATTAATTCCATCCATAGAGTTAAACATTTTCAAGAGATCTGAAAATGATTATCTGAATAAAGAATTTATTTCTAATGGATTAGACAGAATTCCAGCAGTATTAATTTTAAACAAAGACAACCAAATAAAGTATAAGTGGCAAGAAAAACCTGCAAAAGCTTATAAAGCACAGGAAGAAATATTAAAGAAAATAAAAAATGTGAAAGGAATAAGCGAGTCTGATATTAAAAAGAAGTATTATTATGAATCAGAAATACAATATAAAAATAATTTATGGATTGAAACCATAAATGAAATTCACAAATTATAATATTACAAAATTAATCGTCTCTAACTTTTGCATCTACCACAAGCCCTCTGCCTAGATCATACAAATCCCACGGTTGAAAGCTTTCAACAAATTCTCTACCTTCATCTATAGATTCAAGTCCCTTAACAGAACGTCCAGGATCATATCCAAAAGTTTTTGCCCAAGCATCATACCCATTTTTAGTTTTTCGTACACCACCAATCTCTTCCCTATTATCACCATCAGAAAGAATTAGTTTTATACCTTTGGTCCAATTTATCCAATATAATTCCAAAAAATTTACCATCATTGAATTATTATTATTATTAATTATAATATTAATATTTTAACAATTAAATTTAAAGTTACTTTTATGTCAATTAAAGAAATCATCACATACCCATTAGAAGATTTATTAAAAATCATCAAAAATAAAACTATATCTGTTGAAGAATTAGTAAATGTTCACATAAAACAAATTCAAAATGTAAATGATTCATTGAATGCCGTAGTACAAGAATCATTTAACACAGCAATAACCCAAGCTAAAAGTATGGACAATGATTTTAATAATCATAAATCTTTGCCATTGTTTGGTATCCCTTTTACTTTGAAAGATTCATTTGATACTAAAAACCTAATTAGTACATGGGGTACAGAGGGAAGAAAAGATTTCAAACCTAAAGAAAATTCTTCGGTAGCTGAAAGATTGATAAATGCAGGTGCAATTTTACTAGGTAAAACTAATACACCTGAATTCACTATGGGTGGTGAAACAGATAATGTTATATACGGAAGAACAAACAACCCTTATGATTTAAATATAACTCCTGGGGGAAGTAGTGGTGGAGCTGCAGCAATAATTGCTTCATGTGGGTCCGTATTCGACGTAGGAACTGACACTGGAGGAAGTATACGAATGCCTGCTCACCATTGTGGTATAGCTGGGTTAAAACCAACCTTTGGGAGAGTTCCTAGAACTGGTCATGCTATTTCTTTTGATGCAGGGCCTAGTGATCTTTTAACATCTATTGGTCCTTTGGCACGATATGTTGATGATTTAATTCCTTTAATAAATATACTTTCTGGCCCTGACAATGTTGATCCAACAGTATTATTAAACAAAATATCTGATCCATCCTTGATTAATACTAAAGATCTAAGAATAGGATATTATCATTCGACAGATTCTATCTCTGCTGATGAAGACACAATAAAAGTAATTAAAAATGTATGTGACGCTTTAAACTCAAAAGTGAAATCTATATCTGAAATTAATACTGAAATTATTAGTAAAGGCGATAGCATAGCAGGTAATATTGCAAATTATGACAAAAGAAATTATCTTAAACAATTACTTGAAAAATCAAACACTAATACTCCTCATAAATGGACACAAGCAAGATTTGATATTGCAAAAGAATATGATAATAAAACAGCAATTGAAATGTCGGAATTAATCCAAGATTTAAATAATTATCAAAGCGAATCATTGTCTTATTTTAATGATTATGATGTTTTGATCGCACCAGTACTTCATAAATCAGGATTCCCGCACGGAGAAATAATGGATGCTAGAGAAGGAGATTGGAATTATGTTACAAAAGGTACTTTCTTAAGAGCATATAATGTGACAGGGTGGCCAATTCTAACTTTAAGGTGCGGAACAAGCTCAAAAGGATATCCAATAGGATTACAAATAATTACAGCACCTTCTAATGATCATGTAGCTTTAAGGGTAGGACAAGTATTAGAAAAAGAATTAGGTGGATGGATTCCTCCTAAAGATAGTTTCAAATAGTCAAGGGAATTCCTAATCCTTGTATAAATTGAGTATTTGGTATTTTAGATAATTCTTTGGTGGGTAATTTTAATTTTTGCGATCTACTTCCACCACCTATAATTATATAATCTAAATCCAAGATATTTTGATCTATATAAATATCAAGATTCCCAGGTAAAGCTACTACAGTTACTCCGCCAATCATCATATTTGTTAATGATTTAGTCTGATCAGCAGATGCAAAAGACAAGCGTTTTACACCCATCAATTTTCTTACAGTCTTATTAACATCCAATTTGTATTTAGCAGTGACAATACAGGCACTGTATTTATACGGTTCTTTTTTTGATGCAACAATTATTGTATTACCTGAATTTTCTTTTGGAATATTATAATTTTCGCAAAAAGCATCAGTATCAGCAAAATCAGGATCACAAGGCATTAATTCATAATCAATTTTATATTTGATTAAAAAAGAAGAGATTAAATTTTCTATCATAATTATTCACTTTGTTGGTTTTCAGAATCTAATTTTTCAACATCTTTTGATGTGATTGATTTTCTATTAAATGAATCAGGGGCAATAATTCCGCCAGACAACACCATACTCATAGCTTCTTGAACAGTAAGATCAGTGTCTTGAACTTCTGTATAAGGAACCATCACTACAAAACCAGAGTTGGGTGTAGGAGCTGTTGGTATATAAATTGTTGCCATAGTATGCGTGTTAGAAATATCAATAATCGAAGTTAGAAATCCTATGCACCATATTCCTTTCCTAGGGTGTTCAATCATAACAACTCTTTTAAATCCAGTGGAAGAATCTTTTGATCCTGCTAAAGATTCAATCAATCTTCTTGCTGAAGAATATAAAGAGCCAACAACTGGCATTCTCATTACAAAATTTTGAATTATATCACCAATTTTTTGACCAAAGTACCTGGTACTTAATAATCCAACTGAATAAACAACAATTAGTAATACTAATGCACCTAATCCATATATTCTTTTACCTCCGAAAAACAATGATACATATGGAGCTAAAACACCGTCAATAATATCTAGTAAAAAAACAACAATTGTATAGGTTACAATAAGAGGAATCATAATCAAGAATCCAGTTAAAACCATTCTTGACACATGTTGATATGTTATATTTCCAAGAAATTTCCAATTTGATTTTTTTACTGCTGGCATAAAAATATTCAACAAAGAAGCATTGAAATAAGAAATTGAATTTAAAATGAGATTTTTTGTATTGATGAAAGGTTTTTTAAACATATTTATTTATTATCCATTGTAATGGAATTAGTCATCTCAATTGAAATGTTGTAAATTTTATTTTGTATATATTCATCATATGAATTTTCTGAAGATTTAACAATCTTTGCTTCTGAAAAATATAAAGAAGTAAGTTGTTCTGTTTTGCACTTATTAATCACACTAAATAATTCTTTCGCTGATATTTTTGAACTTTTACCATATAATTTAAGTCCATAATTAATAAATGAACGCCAACCATAATTTGCTAATAAACCTGTTGATACGACTCCGGGATGAGTAGCGTTGACTAATATATCATTTTCCTTGAAAAGTTCTGCTAATTTATAAGTCATACAAAGATTTGCCAATTTTGATTCTCTATATAATTGCATTCTAGATAATAATTGATATTCGGTAGATTCGTATATTTCAAAATTTCCCGTGGCTTTATAATGGGCGATAGAATTTATATTTAATATCAATGCATTTTTATCAAATGCATTGATATTAAATATTTGAGTTGACAATAAAAATGGTGCTAAATGATTTAACGCGAAAGTTATTTCTACACCTTGTTTAGATATTCCATTTTTAATCGGAAACATTCCTGCATTATTTATTAATGTATTAATTTTAATATGATTATTTTTTATAACATTAGTAATATTTAAAATTTCATTTTGATCAGACAAATCAGATATCAAATAAGAGATTCGAGTTGAGGGATATTTTATTAATAATTCATCTAAAATAGGTTTGGTTTTATTTTCATTTCTATTAATAACTAAAATATTTTGGTAATCTTTAGCAATTAAATCAAGTAGATCAAGTCCTATTCCTGAGGAGGCTCCTGTTATAATAGTTACTGATTGATTAGATAGTACATCAATATTATCAGCTACTTTCATGCAAATTCCTTATTTAATTATATATAAACTTGATCTATAATCATTAAACTATAAATTAAATTATAAGTTAAATAGGCAATGGAATACACAAATAATTCGATCTTGATAGAATCAAATGAACTTTTTGACAAATTAGGCAATGAAAATTTAATTATTATAGATTGTGATATCAATTCACTCTATCAAAGAGCTCATATCAAAGGTTCAATATCTTTGCCAGTCCATCACTATATAAAACAAAAAGGGTATGAAGAGAATGCAATTGATTACCCTCATATAATGAACAACATTGAATTTACAAATTTGATTAATTCATTAAATATCAATTCAAAGTCTGAAATTATAACTTATGATAATTCTGCAAGTTTATATGCAAGTAGATTTTGGTGGGCACTTAATTATTTTGGGATTACTAATGTAAAGATTTTAAATGGAGGCTGGAAAAATTGGATAGCAAATCAACTTCCGATTGAATCAGGTTTTAACTATGCTTTTAATACTGATGAAAATGCAAATAAAAAAACTAATACAGATATAAATATAGTTGAAAATAAAAATATCATATGTAATTTAAATGATATGAAGAACTCTATTAATGACCCAAATACAATAATTTTCGACACAAGAAATATATCTGAATTCAATGGTACAAATTCAAGAGGTAATTCTAACATAGGCCATATCCCTGGAGCAATTAATATAGAATGGTTAGAATTTGTTGACAACAAAAACAATAATAAATTCAAATCTCAAATGGATATACTGAAAATATTGAACGATAAAAATATAACTCCTGAAAAACAAATTAATACTTACTGACAGGGAGGTATACGTGCGTCGCATGTATTTTTTGTTTTGAAATTACTCGATTATTCTAATGTTAGTGTGTATGATGCCTCGATGGGTGAATATGCTAACAGAACTGATACCGAACTAGTACTTTAGGCAATAAAATATATTTCTAATTAAATTTCCTTACTATTAATAATAGTGAAGGAACTATCAATATAGATGCGAGCATAGCAAAAGTAATCATAAATGCAGACAAAATTCCATATGTTGCAAATAAGGGCATCGGTGCAAAAGATAAAATACTGAATCCTGCAATACTTGATGATCCTGCTCCTAGTAAAGCTAATCCTGTGCCTCTCATAGATACTTTAATTGCTTCTTTGTCATTTTTTTGAATTTTTAATTCTTGTTTAAATCTTTCTGTCATATGAATAGAAAAATCTAATCCCACACCTATTGAAACAGCACCTATAGTAGCAGTTACAAAATTTAATCCAAAACCAAAAAAGTACATGATCGCATACAACCAAACTACAATGAGTAGCAATGGGAATACTGTAACTAAAGAATAAAACACACTTCGAGTAGTAACAAGTAATAGTATTAATGCGCCAATAGCAGCAATAGGAATTGATTGTCTTAAAGAATCTGTAGCAGCTGAAGTTTGAGCTTCTCTAACAAATGGAGAGCCAGTTATACCATAATCAAATAATATTTTATTTTCTAAATTTTGAAATATTTCAATATCTTTATTTAATTGTTCATATGCGCCAACAATAGTTTCAAAATTACCTGTCCCAGGAATACCAACTTGTTGCCTCATAAAAGATATGTTTTTATCTTCGTCATACCTCAAGAAATTTCTAACCACATTAGGCGCGAGGATAAATTCAGATTCATTTTTAGGTATCCCAATAATGGGTGCTAATTTAAAAAGTGATTCTAATTGTTTTGAATTATCGAAAATTAAATCATTATCTAAATCAGTTATTTTTTCACCCGTGCCTTTTTCATGAGATGAATAAATATTTAAGGCAAATTCGTTACCCAGGATATTGTTCATCAGATCAAAGATTGTAAATTCATAATATTGTATGGATCCATCGTTTCGTTTACCTACATATTTGTTTTGATCTAGTTTAGTTGTGAAATCATAAAGTGTAGTAATAAAATTCTTCGAATAAAGATTTCCTTCAAAATATATTTCAGCAGGTTCTCCAGCAGATTCAGTATAATATTCATCAAGTTTGTCTAATCCTATAACAAATTCAGAATTAGGGTCGAAAAAATCTTTCACATCAAAAGTTGGTTCTAATTTAAGGGCATAATATCCTGCGAAAATCGTTATAAATACAGTTGACAAAACAACAGTATATTTAAAGTCTGTTATATTTGACAAAAAAGAAACTATATCAAAATTTGAAAATAATTTGATTCTCCTACTATTACTAGTTTTATTGTCTTTAGTAGGAAGTAATCTTATTTTTCCGAATTTTCCAAGAATACTCATAGGTAATATTAAAAACAGTAAAACATAACCCAATAAGACAAGTCCTCCAAAACCAGGGTCCACAGCAACTGACAAAATAACAGAAGTTCCTGCAATACTGGCGGCAAGAGCTCCAAATAATATTTTTAAATATACGTTAATATCTTCATTTTTTTGATCGTGCTTGATTAATAATTGGTCGATTTTCATATAAGTAATTGGAGCCATTATTCCAAGTAATAAGAATGATGAAATAGTTGCTATCGCTGCTGCAAATCCGAAGTGAATTAAAGATTCGATACCTGTAACAGAATTAGATAAAAATGCTAAGCTATCACTAAGTACAGCCAATATTAATGCCCCAGACACAGCCATCAAACCAACGGATAAAGCTTTACTAACATTTGTACCAAATGCTTCTTTTGATTCTTGGTATCTTCTAATCGCATGAATTGCAAAATCTACACCTAATGAAACCATAGAAATCGGAACAATAAAATCAACTATCAATCCTCCTTTGAGTCCCATGATACTACTTAGTCCTTTAAGCCAAATTATTAAAGCAGCTATCCCAAAACCTATTATTGCCACGGTGTAATAAGATCTCAAGCTAAATCCCGCAACAAGTATTGCAGCAATCACAGTAAGTACAAGATATGTCCCTGATACTCCACCTTGTTCCTCAGAATACAAATTAACATCTACTGCAATAGGCCAGAGCTTATAATTCATTTCATTACCTGCCAAGATTTTGACAATTTGTCTCCCAACACGTTCTTTATCTATAGTTATTGGATCTGCACCTAATCCATAATTAACATTGCCTCCTCCTAATTTTTCATTGTCAGTTATGACAGCAATAATGATGGCGTTTGATGACCATTCTTTATATTGACCATATTCATTTTTCACTTCAATAAAATTTGTATATTTGATGTCTCTTGGCAATGCTTCTAAAACAGAATTAGAGTCGGAAAATTGTATCAATTGTGAAATAGCAAATTTCAATTGATCATAACTAGCATCTCTGATTCCACCAGAAATCATCATATTTTGTTTCAGAAAATTATCAGACAAATTTACAATGGTTGATATTCCTGATATTTCAATTTCATGTGATAAATCAAAATATTTATACAATAATTCTTTTTCTTCTAATCCAGCAAGTACAGATAATTGTCTAGAATTATCTAATTTGATTAATTTTTCTTGATTATCTAATATTTCTATAAAAGTTTTTGGAAGTAATATATCTTCAGTTTTAGATTCAAGAATGACACTGATGACATGATAAGGGGATTGGAAATTTTCAGTAATTTTTTCATTTAAATCGAATACTTTTCCGCCTGTATCAAAGCTGACTTCGTCAACTGTATTATCTGATGATGCAACATAAGAGAAAACACTTGTAAGCATCAATGTAATAATAATCAAGAAAATGGGCTTGTTAGATAGAAATCTAGTTATTATGTTATCCATTGAAACAATGTTATATATAAATAATATTTTGCCTCAGAAAAACAATATTATAATATTATGTAGAAAATATGAAGTTTAATATGTTAATTTAGGCTTCCCATTGTTTGATTTTTATCGCTAAAGAACTTTACAAAGAAATATTTATCTAATTTAGGATTAATTTTATTTTTTCTAATGAACTCCAATTCATAACCACATTTTTTATAAAATTCTGGTGCTTGAAATACGCTAGTACATAGGTTTATGTTGTTATACCCTTCACCTTCGAACTTGTTCTCCAAAAATTTTATTAAATTTCTTCCA
The DNA here is from genome assembly GCA_029936815.1 of Dehalococcoidia bacterium. Classification (GTDB taxonomy): domain Bacteria; phylum Chloroflexota; class Dehalococcoidia; order Lucifugimonadales. The sequence goes on along the minus strand of JAPYRX010000004.1, from coordinate 3,184 downwards.
TGTCCTTGTCCTCTATGATTTTGATCTACCCATAAATCATCAATATATATTTCAGCGAAAACTGTGTAACCTGATAACACTCCTACAATTCGATTATTTGAACTAGCAGTTATATAAAACTCAAAATATTTGTCAGAAATACCATTTGATCTTTCATATTCTTCATGTCCTTGATTAACAAGTTTATCAATATTTGAGCTAGCACTGCCCTTGCGAAATTCAATCATAGTAATATTTTTTATAATCTAGATAAAATATCCGAAATAGAAGATTCGACAGTGTCGATTTTTCTCCACTCTTGATATTTATTTTTTAATTTAGATGTTAAATCTTTTACCATTTTATCTCTTTCTTCAGTAGAAAAAGATTTTATTTTAATACTTTCATTAATGATTTCATCAACAAATTCTATTGAATCTACCATATCTTTATAATTACCTATAGGGCCATGTCCACCTACAAATATATTGGGTTGGACATTTATTATTCCACTTGCTGTATCTAGCCAATCAATTGGATAACTATCTCCAAAGAAAGGTATTCCTTTATTCTGAGTAACATCTCCCGTGAACAATACATTTTCATTTACTAAGTGAATAAAAACATCTCCACTAGTATGTGCTTTGCCAAAATATTTTAGAATGATTTGCTTATCTTCAAAATGTAGATTCATTTCATTACTAAATGTCAAATTTGGCGGAGTGATATTTACAAGCTGGGCTTCATCAGACCAAGGGTCATTTGCATTGAGAATTTTTTCTTTCCATCTTTTATTCCAATTTCCATCTATCATTTCTTTATAACAATTCTCATGACCAATGATTAACATATCAATAAATTCTTCATTTCCCCAACTATGATCCCAATGTGAATGAGTGTCTATCAGGTATTTAATTGGCTTGTTTGAAATACGCTTAACATCATCAATTAAATCTCTGGCATGGCTGGGGACTCTTAATGAGTCTATTATCAAAATTTCTGAGGGACCAACAATAATTCCAGAGTTGGTTAATCCTTCAACTATTCTTGCGTATATTCCATTGTCTAGTTCTATTATTTCAGCCATTAATTTTGATTATAACACCAATATTGCAGTTTGTTACAGTATGATATTTATTGATAAGAAGTTGTTAGAATTTGTTATATTTAGTTTTCAAATTACAACCATGCTGCACCACGTACGCCGCTGGAATCTCCATATTTTGCTTTAACGAGTTTTGTAGCTACAGAATCAGAAATCACATATTTATTCAATAAAGGAGGTACATTGTCATAAATTCTGTCAATATTTGACAGTCCACCTCCCAATACAATTATTTCAGGATCAAGTACATTAATTACCATAGACAAACTTTTTGCTAATCTTATTTCATATAATTTTAACGTTTTTAGTGCAAGGTCATTGTTTTTTAGAGATAAATCAACTATCTCTTCGACTGACAAATGTATTTTAGAAAATTTAAAAAATGATTTTTGCAACCCCGCTCCTGATAAGAATGTTTCAATACAACCTAATAAACCACAGTAACAATGTTGGCCTGCAATTTCTAAGTCATTTGACCACGGCAATCTGTTATGCCCCCATTCTCCTGTAGAAGAATTGATTCCTTGTACTAAATCGCCATTAATAATTATTCCACCTCCAACACCGGTTCCTAAAATTGCAGCAAATAAAGAATTTGCATTATTAGCTGATCCATCAACATATTCCGATAGAGCAAAGCAATTTGCGTCATTTTCAACTTTTATTTTTCTATTTATATTTTTTTCTAAGTCTTTTATTAAAGGCTTGCCAATCAAATAAGTACTATTTGCATATTCAATCAGGTTTGTATTTTGTGAAATTTTACCAGGTATTCCAATCCCAACAGATGCATAATAGTCACCTGTTTTTTCGAATTCGAAAATCAAATTTGAAATAGATGTCAAAGTATTAGGATAGTCGTTTATAGGAGTTTTAATTCTTTTCCTTAATAATTCCTTCCCTGACAAGTCTAAAAGAATTATTTCAATTTTTGTTCCCCCGAGATCAATTCCGATCATACAATTAGTTTCTTTCATATTCTTATTTATTAAATAATTTTAAGAATGGATAAATATTACAAAAATTATAATTTATTTTAAATATTTTTGTTTTAATAATCCTGTATGAGATTTCATAAATACTAAAAAGTACATAACTCCTACGCCAGTTATCTGGAGATTCATATTTCTTGTGGAAATCAATAGAATTATGTAGCTGCCAGGGATACACAATGTGGATGAATATTTAAAAAATCTTGAAAGATAAGAAATTGTTGCTCCAATAAAAATCGCAACAAATCCTGCAACACTAAAAATAGCTAATGTTATGCCTCCTAATGTGGCAAATCCGTCGCCTCCCTTAAGTCTGATAAAGATTGATTTCCAATGTCCAATAATAGTACTCATTGCTAATACTAGTACGATAGAACTATCAAAACCTAAAGCTCTAGCCACCACAATAGTACCTGATCCTTTTGCGAAATCTCCTGTGAAAGCTAATACTGCTGGTTTTATACCTGAAGTTTTAAGAACGTTCGCTGATCCGGATTTTTTATTCCCTTTAGTAAACAAATTTTGTTTGTATTTTGAACCGATCATATATGAAAAAGGAATAGCGCCTATAAAATAGCTAATCAAAATTGCTGTGGATAGTTTTAACATAAATCACATCATTATATATACTTAGATAAAAAGCATCTTATATCATGTATATATAAAAAGAAATGGAAATCCATGTAAAAGAAATTAATGTAAATTATTATAATTAGGGACAATTTGAATTTTATCTATAAAAACATACAAAAAATAAGATCAATATTAGCATTGGTTTATGGGTGTTGGTTTATATATATAGGCATAAGTCACCTTATTGATCCAGAATGGTTTAAACCAATAGTTCCCTCCATATTAATATACACAATGTTTTGGGTATATTTTAGTGGGATTTGTGAAATCTTTTTGGGAGTATTAGTAATATTTAATAAATCAAGAAAATTTGCAAGTATATGTTTTGTAATAATGCTTGTCTTAATTTATTGGGCAAACATAAATATGTGGATTAATGATATAGCTATTGGTGGTAACAAACTATCTGGTGAAGCCCACATTATAAGAGGAATCATTCAAGCATTACTAATTTTATTAGTATTATGGATAGGTA
>JAPYRX010000003.1 GCA_029936815.1 Dehalococcoidia bacterium | reverse complement strand
TAAAATTATTTTATGATTCATTTAGTTTTAGTAAATCCAGAAATTCCCCCTAACACTGGCAATATCATAAGGCTTTGTGCAAACACAGGTTATTATCTACATCTGATAAAGCCACTTGGGTTCGACTTAGACAATCGTAATTTAGTTAGAGCTGGGTTAGATTATCACGATCTGGTACTGTTAAAAGTACACGAAACACTAGAAATATTTATCCAAGATATCCGTCCAAACAGAATATTAGCTACTACTGCTCACACCAAAAAATTGTATACAGATATTAAGTTTAATAAAAATGATGCAATATTGTTTGGCCCTGAATCAAAAGGCTTAAACAAAAGTGTTATTGATATTATTTCAACAAATAATATATTTAAATTACCAATGATTCAAAACAGTAGAAGTTTGAATTTATCAAATGCTGTATCAATCATTGCTTATGAATCTTGGAAGCAATTAAATTTTGAAGGGAGTATATAATATAAATATGAGAAAATTTGATCTATTATACAAATCTGCAATAGAACTTAAATCGTTAATTATAAAGAAAGAGATATCTTCTCTGGAATTAACGAAACTTGCACTTGCCAAAATCAAAGAAACGAATCATAAAACTAATGCATTTCTAACAATAACTGAAGAACTAGCAATATCCTCAGCAAAAAATGTAGATGATAAAATCAAAAATAATTTAGAAATAGGATTACTCGGCGGAGTGCCAACTTCTATCAAAGATCTTGAACCTGTAAAAGGATATAGAACTACAAAAGGATCTTTATTTTTAGAGAATAATATATCAGATACCGATCAATTAGGGGTAGAAAGGATTAAATATGAAGATGGAATAATCCTTGGGAAAACAAATGTACCTGAGTTTGGAGCAAGTGGTAGCACTGAAAACAAATTAGGAGATGATTGTAGAAATCCTTGGAATTTAAATCACACTCCAGGAGGTTCTAGCGGAGGGACAGCAGCAGCAGTAGCATCAGGAATTCACCCTTTTGGACAAGGGTCAGATGGCGGTGGATCTATTAGAATCCCTTCATCATTTTCTGGAATTTATGGAATAAAAGGAACTCAAGGCCGCGTTCCAAGAAGACATTCTGGAAGAATGAGTTGGCATCCAGTTAATTATTCTTGCATGGGGCCAATGAGTTGGTTTGTTAAAGATAGTGCACTTTTGTTACAAGCAATGTCTGGACCACATAGTGAAGCTGAACCTGGAACTATAAATACTGCGGCTCCAGATTTTTTAAAAAACATAGATAACGGCATAAAAGGGAAAAAAATTGCATGGTCCTCAAATTTAAATTGTAGAAGTGTGGATCCTGAGGTAGTCGATATAAATAAAAATACAATGAAGATTTTTGAAAAACATGGTGCAATTGTAGAAGATCTTAATTTCGATATAAATCTCAATGATTATGAAGAATTAGATTCAATTTTAACTCTTGCACTTAACTATTCGAATAATAAAAGTTTTTATAACGAAGATCCGTCCAAATTAATGCCTCATGTAAGAAATAGTATTGAAAGTGGGAAAAAGATAAGTTCAGACCAATATATTCAAGCGCTAACAAAATTATATGAATTAAGAGACTATATATCTTCAATATTTAAAAAATATGATTTTATAGCAACTCCTACAATTGCATTTACTGCGAATAAAATTAATGAAAAACATATTGTAGAAAACGGAAAATTAAAAATTTTGAAAATGACTCAAGAAGATAAGTATGTTGAAAATAATTTAAACTATTCCTCTTGGAATTTTGCTTGCAAACAATTTACAGCATTATTTAATTGGACGGGGCATCCAGGGGCAAGTATTCCTAGTGGATTCTCAAAAAATAATATGCCTGTTGGATTACAACTTATTGGAGCAAAAGAAAATGAAGTTGGAGTACTCCAAGCTTCTAGAGTTATAGAATTAGAGAAACCCTGGCAAAACTCAAAACCTAAAATATAATTATTTGATTAATCCCGAAAATAATAAATCATGAAAATTATTGATATTATAAAAAAAAAGAGAACGTTATCATTTGAATTTTTTCCTCCAAAGAATGAAATTAATTTGCCTAGCCTTCATAAAACAATCGCAGAACTATCTAAATATAATCCCGATTTTGTTTCTTTTACTTATGGCGCCGGAGGAAGTACAAGAAAATTAACACTGGAAATATCAAAAAATACAAAACAAAATAATGATTCGGAAGTAATGTCTCATTTAACTTGTTTAGCCCATTCTAAATCAGAAATCATAGAAATATTAAGTAAATTCAAAAACTCAGGGATAGAAAATATAATTGCTCTTCGTGGAGATATGCCTGAAAATCAATCAGAGCTTAATGGAGAATTGAAACATGCTACAGATTTAATCGAAATTATAAAATCTCAATTTGATGATTTTTGTATAGCGGGAGCATGCTATCCTGAAGATCATCCTGAATCAATTAATTCTGAAATTGATTTGAAACATACTAAATTAAAACAAGATAAAGGCACAGATTTTTTAGTCACACAACTGTTTTTTAATAATGATGATTTTTTTCGATACAGAGAAAGAGCTATAAAATCGGGGATTGAGATACCAATTATTCCAGCAATAATGCCAATCAGGAGTACAAAACAAATTCGTAGATTGACAGAACTTTGCGGAGCTAAAATACCTGAATCATTAAACCAAAAACTTGAGAAATCTATCGACAATGATGAAGAAACTATAAAAATTGGTATTGAGTTCGCAACTGAGCAAACAAATACATTATTAGAAAATGATGTTCCTGGAATTCATTTTTATTCGCTTAACAAAACAAGATCAGTTAAAGAAGTCTTAAATAATCTTAATATTTCACACTAAAATATAAGATAATAATTTATGTTTGTTTATATCGATATAATTGATTACAATAATGACTTCAATTTTACTTCGATTTGATTAATAATTATAAACAATTAATTATTAATCAAATTATTTATAAAATAGGATAATACAATGGCAGATGACATATTTGGTGAAATTTATAAAGAAATGGGTGCAAACCCAATTATAAATGCAATAGGAAGTGTAACTCTACTTGGTGGATCAACCCCAAACAAAAAAGTAAAAGCTGCTATGGATAAAGCTGATTCAGCTTATGTACCATTACCGCACCTACAAGATGTTGTTGGAAAAAGAATTGCAGACTATTGTAATGTTCCTTCTGCTTATGTGACATCTGGAGCTGGAGCAGCTTTAGCTCTAGCCGGTGCTGCATTCATGGCAGGAAATGATGATAACTTAATAGAACAACTTCCTAATACTTCAAATATGAAAGGAGAAATATTAATCCAAAAATGCCAAAGATATTGGTACGATAGATGCGTAGAAGTTTCTGGTGCTCAACTAATGGAATTTGGAGATGAGAGTACTGCCACCGAGTCAGATTTCGAAAATGCAATAAATGATAATACATGTGGTGTTGTATGGGTAGCTAATGAAATGTCTCCAGGGACTGTGGTCGGTAATAATATTATGACTAACCCTCTTAGTTTAGAAAAAGTAATAGAAATTGCAAAAAAGCATAATATTTACGTTCTAGTTGACGCTGCAGCACAAATTTATCCTTTAGATATTTTAGGCAAGTATGTACGTATGGGTGCAGATGCACAAGTGGTTGCCGCAAAATATATGGGAGCATCGCAATCTGTTGGATTAGCTCTTGGATCAACTGAAATGATTGAAAAAATTGCTAACCAATCATTTACCGGGTACGAAGGAAGAAGAATTAGAGGAATTGGCAGGCCAATGAAAGTAGATCGGCAAGAAATAATAGGTGTAACTGTTGCTGTTCACGAATGGGTTACAATGAATCATGAAGAAAGATTAGCGTTCGCAGAACAACAATCTAGTGTCATGCTTGCACCTTTACAAAATATTGCAGGAGTAAAAGCAGAAATAATTGACAATATAATTGGAAACCAACCTTTTGGTGTAAAAGTAGAAATAGATGAGAAAATCACTGGGATTTCAGCTGAACAATTAGTCGATAAACTTAAATCTCTAGATACTCCTATATGGACAAGAAATGGATCAAACCATGAGGAAAATATAATTAAATTGGTTCCATGGGCATTAAATACAGGAGAAGATAAAATAGTTGGCGAAAATATAGCCAAACTTTTGAAATAATAATTATATGAATATTTCAGTTTTAGGACTTCCTCAATCTGGTAAGTCAACTTTTCTTAAATCTTTATTAAATATCTCGGAAACAGATTCTTTACCTGATATTTGCACATTGAAAGTAAAAGATGAAAGATTAGAAGAGATTGGGAAATTATTAGGGCATAACAAATTAACTTACCCAGAAATTTCGTTTAATGAATTAGATATTCTTACTCTAAATAATAAAAGTGCAGAATTAAAAGGCATTGAATCAATCCAAAAATCATATGGAATACTATTAGTAATTAAGTGTTTCGATATAGAAAACACAGCTCAGATATCAAGAGATATTGATGAAATCACAACAGAATTAATTGTATCAGATGCAATTATTATAGAAAATGTGATTGAAAGAAGACAAAAATCTACAAAAGGTAAAACAAAACAAGAAGTGGATGGTGTGAAAATTGAATTAGAGCTTCTTGATAATCTTAAAAAACATTTAGATAGTGGTTATGCTTTAAATTCATTCGAATTTAAAGCAGGAGATATAAGAAAATTAACTGGATACAATTTAATAACTCTTAAACCAATTTTTGTGTTACTGAATTCAGACATTGAAATGATAGAAATATCGAATGATCAGGAAATAAATAAAATAGCAAATAAATTTATATATCCTTCCAAATTAGAAATAGAATTATGTGAATTATCGGAATCAGAATCATCAGAGTTCAGGGAAAGCTTAAATATTGAAAATAATTTAAATTATAAAGTTATCCAATCGCTTTTCAAATCAATGGATAAAATTATATTTATAACAGCAGGAGATCAAGAAATCAGAGCTTGGGAAATCCAAACCGGAGATGATTCTCTAATAGCCTCTTCTAAAATTCATTCTGATATATCTAAAGGATTTATCAGAGCTGAAGTAATAGAGTATGAAACATTTATAAAATTAGGATCTTGGAACCAATGTAAGAAAGAAGGCAAAGTAAAGGGTAATGGAAAAGAATATATAGTCCAAGATGGCGATGTAATCAATTTCTTACATAGTTAAATAGGAGTATTAAGTATTAATATAAAAAGTAAAATTATTTCAAATCAATCAATGAAAAATATAATTCCCGGACTTCTTTTAGGAATAGCAGTAGCAGTTTTTTCTTATTATGCATCTAAATATCTAAATAATTTAATAGATTACAAATCTTTAGTTAGCTCTATTTTACTAGGAATTATTATAGGAATTATTATAAAAAATACTATTGGAGTCAACAAAGTATTTTCTACAGGATTAGATTTCAATGTGAAAAAAATATTAAGAATTGGAATAGTTATACTGGGAATCAGGTTAAGTATTTCTGAAATTTTCTCAATTGGATTGAGTGGATTACCAATTATTATTGCATGTATAATAACTGGACTTTTAGCCGGTTATTTATTGACAAAATTTTTATCTTTACCTAGTAAATTAGGAGTTCTTATTGCCGTAGGAACCAGTATATGTGGCGCATCAGCAATAGTTGCTACCGCCCCTGGTATTAATGCAAAAAAAGAAGAAATTGCTTATTCTATAACTGTCATTACAATATTTGGTATATTAGCTATGATTATTTACCCTTTCCTAGCAAATATATTAGAGCTTTCAGAGAAAGCTACTGGTTTATTCTTGGGAACTTCAATACATGAAACTGCCCAAGTTAGTGGAGCTGGACTTATTTACGATGAAACATTTGGTACAAGTAATGTTGGTAAAAGTGCAATTACAGTCAAATTGGTAAGAAACTTAAGCATGATATTCGTTATCCCATTTATGACAATTATGTACAAACAATCAACAGATAATAATTCCCAAGTTTTTAATCTGAAAGAAATTTCTAAATTAATACCTATGTTTATTATTGGATTCTTTTTAATGAGTTTGATACGAACTACAGGTGATATATTATTCACATCTTCTACATTTATAAACACAGAATCTTGGAAAGATATCACTTCTCAATTAACTTCAATCTCAAAATTTATGTTAATCATTGCTATGGCATCAGTAGGTTTAACTACAGATATAAAATCTATTAAAAGTTTAGGATTGAAACCATTTTTAGTTGGCATTGTCGTTGCAACAATGGTAGGAACATGTAGTTTGATTTGTATAAAAATATTTATGTAGCTATGGAATATAACGAAGAAAAAATTATTGATAAAAAGAAATTTGAACAATTCAATCAAAAAAATGATATTTTCAACAGATCATTATGGGATGAATCGGTAAAAAACAATCAGACAATAAAATTTTATCAAGATTACATAAAACCTCCCGAAAATAATAAAAGGCCAGAAGGATTTAATCACAAAGATTATGCTTTAAGAAATGCTGGATGGTTTATGTCAGATTATTTCTCAGATTCAAAACGTAATGAAGGCAGATCAGAAGGTTTCACAAATACTTTTTCAGTGCAAAAACAAGGAACTTTCACAAAATACAAAATTAAATCAACTACAGAATTAACAAAAGAATTAAAAATTGTCGGTAAAAAATTAGGAGCAGATTTAATCGGAATAACAAAATTCAATCCTAAATGGATTTATTCCTATAAGTATAATCGATCAGAAAACAGAACATCTGAGAACACTATTGATTCATCATTAAAAAATGTAATAATTATTGCAAATCAGATGGACAAAGAATTAATTGATACAGCTCCATCTGCTCTAAGTGGTACTGCAACAGGATTGGGATATTCAAATGATCTGTCTTCAGCTCTGTCACTCTCTCAATATATTATTAACTTGGGGTATAAAGCTGTCGCAAGTCAAAATGATACTGCATTATCAATCCCACTGGCTATCGAAGCTGGATTAGGGGAATACGCAAGGAATGGACTTTTAATCACCAAGGAATTTGGGCCTCGAGTTAGAATCTCAAAAATATTTACAGATTTGCCACTTGAACATGACAAACCGATATCATTTGGAGTTAAAAATTATTGCTCTATATGCCAAAGATGCGCAAATGAATGTCCCCCAAGAGCAATTTCTTTTGAAGATCCAAGTATTAAGCAAATTAATGTTTCTAACATCAAGGGAATTAAAAAATGGTCTGTTAATGCAGAAAAATGTTTTAAGTTTTGGGCCTCTCAAAGCAGTGATTGTAGTATATGTATAAGAGTGTGTCCATATAATAAAGACTTTGATAAATTAACACATAAAATTGGTATAAAAATAGCAAATACACCATTAAGGAAGATATTAATTTATTTTGATAAATTTTTTGGTAAAAGAAAACAACCACAACTATGGTGGCATAAATGACAAAACAAAAACAAATCGAAATATTAAAATCAAAAATTGACAAATTTCCAAAATTCCAATTAGGAAATTACCCTACTCCATTATATAAAACAAAAAATTTTAACAAATCTTTAGGTGTTAAAAATCTTTATATCAAAAGAGATGATTTAAGTGGATTAGCATTCGGTGGAGATGGTGTAAGGGGGTTGGAGTTTCGAATTGGAGATATTTTAGATAAAAAATGCGATGTCTTCATTGATAATGAAAATGAAGATTCGGAAAATTCCAGATTCAATGCTGCTGCTTCCATTAAAGCTGGGATAAAATATGTGATTATAACAAATAAAGATCTTGATAAAAAAAACAATAAAGGAAATTATTTTTTAAAAAAACTAATGAATGTGGATATTCACAAACTGAATAGTATCGATGACAATGAAATTTCAACATATACAACCAAACTTAAAAATAATTATTTAAAAAAAGGGCTTAAGCCTTACATATCAAAAGAAGAATGCTTTGTTCAATATTCATCAATTATTGGATATATCTCTGGCGCAATAGAGTTATATTATCAACTTACTAATTTGGAATCTAAGAAAACAAAAATATTTTTAATTGATGGAAATTCTGTGTTAGGAATGGCTATGGTTAATAAATTTTGTAAATTAAATTGGGAAATAAATTCTATTTCGCCTGATTCTATGTGTAATTCAAATATCAAAAACTTAAATTCATATATAAATAATAATATTAGTATCTCTAAAAAATTATCTGAATTTTTGAAACTAGATTTAACATTGGATAAATCAGATGTTAATTATGATTTCGACTATTCAGGGTGCAATTATCGAGAACCAACTCAATCGTCAATAAATTCTCTTAAATTATTAGCGAAAACCGAATCAATATTTTTAGACCCAATATATACTGCTAAGTGCATGGATGGGATGATAAAGTATATAAAAGACAATAAATATTCAGATGAAAATAATCTGATATTTATTCATAGTGGTGGACTACCTAATTTATTTACTTACTCCCCAGATTTAATAAAATCATAATTAAAGAAATGGAATAAAATGGAATCGCAAAATAAAATAAATAATGAAGAAATATCTGTAAAACCATCTTATTGGGGATGGTTATGGTTTTTAGTCCCGTGGATAATTGTAATAATAGTATATCCTCTTATAAGTGGTGATATAGCCATATTAGAAAGTCCTTTAATAATTTTCGCAGCAATTGTTGTTGTTCCAAGAATAATATCTACTTATAGAACAAAATACACTCTAACTACTAATCAAATAGAAATTATACAAGGATCATTATTAGGGTCTCAGAAATACGACATACCGTTAACTAAAATAACTCAAGCGGAATCAAAACTTGGAATATTCGGAAAAACACTTGGTTATACAACATTAATGTTAGATACCATAGAACACGGTGTTGTCCCATTAAATTATGTGCCTGGCAATTCCAAATTTATTAAAGAAGTTGAATTAAGATTTAATGGATTTACTACTGATATAAAAGCTTCAAAATCACAAAATATAATAACAGACGAATTTGGTGCAGTAGCTCACAGAGGATATTCTTCAAAGGCACCTGAAAATACTTTTTCAGCATTTGATTTGGCAATAGAAAGCAATTTTAATTTTATAGAAACAGATGTACAACTTACAGCTGATAATATACCTGTCATAATTCATGATGACAAAATTGATAGAACTTCAAATGGGAAAGGTAAAGTTAGTGACTTGAAATTAAATGAAATAAAATCTTACGATTTTGGGAATTGGTTTGACAAAAAATATAAAGACGAAAAAATTCCAACTTTATCTGAAATGCTTAAAAAATATGCAAATAAAATACATTTGGTGTTAGAACTCAAATCTGATCAATCATCATTAACTAAACAAGTTTCTGCATTAATAGAAAATGAAGGTTGGGAAAAGGTTGCAGGTAACCCATTATCTCAAGTCCCTGGATTAACAATAATCTCATTTCATTTAGCACAAGTACTTCGTTCGATCGAACTTCTTCCTGTCGTCAGGCACGGATGGTTAGTAACAGAATTGACTGACACTGACATTGATATAGCAAGTAAACTCGGCATACAGGGTATATTTCCTCATGCAAAATTAGCTTCTGAACATTCAGTAAAGTATGCTAAAGAAAAAGGATTGTTTGTAGGAGTTTGGGGAATCGAAAACGCTGAAGAAGTAGCTATGCTAAAAAAAATCGGAGTATCTGTAGTGACTACTGATTCGCCAGATGAAGTAGATGATTATATACATAATCAAACCGAAGAAGGGCTAATCGGCGGTGAAGAAATCGGAAAAGGAAAAAAGATAAGTAAATAATAACAAATATTAGAGAAATCACAAATTTCTTAAACTTAATTATTTACTTGTTTTTCGCCTTTTTTAACGTCAACAAGTAATTGCATACCAATTGTTCCTGCAATTAAAAATAACAACACACTGAAGATTCCTGTTCTAGCTCCAAAGTATCCTGCTACCAAGGCATATAATAATGGTCCGAAAACAGAAGCTCCACGAGACATAAATCCTAAGAATGAAAAGAATTCAGCACTTTGTTTTACAGGTGTCATCACAGCAAAAATGCTTCTTGCTATTGCTTGACTACCACCCATAACCACACCTACTAAGCAACCTAATATTAACCATTGATAATTAACTCCTAATCCTAAAGGTCTCCATAAGTAATCTCTAATAAAAATTGGCCACCAAGAAAATAGTCCGGATTTTATAGCGTATTCTCCAGTGTCTTCTAAGGGAGCAAAACCTATAGCTAATATAACAATAAATATCCATCCTATCAAAGAAATCATCAAAGAATTTTTGGGACTATAAATATTTGCCAATCTATTAAATAATAAAGCACCTGGAGCTGCAATAAATTGCACTATTAATATAGTTGCCATATTAAAAATCAAATCAACTCCCAAAGTTGCTGCGCCATAAACGCCTGCAATACTCAAGACCGTTTGGATACCATCATTAAAAAATAAATATACTATCAAATATATAAATAATACTTTATATCTACCAATATCAGACAATGTTGTTTTTATCTGATTGATAGCTTGAATAATAATTTTTGAGTCTATGTTAATTAATTTATCGGAGTTTATTTTAGGTTCCTTCAAATTTGAAAAAGTTATCAAAGAAAAACCAGCCCACCACAATCCCACAGAAGCAAGAGATAGTTGTATAGAAAACTCAGAAGAATCTGTGATAGTAATAATAGCTAAATGAATAGCTAATAGTAATCCGCCACCAATATATCCATAAGCATATCCTTTACTACTTATCTCATCTAAATATTTTTTTGGCGCCAAGTGAGGTAAAAAACTATTTGCAAAAGTCCAAGCGCCTGAAAATCCCATAACTGATATAACAATCATTATTAACAGGAATAACCATCCACTTCCAAAATATGGTGTGAAAAACATAAGTAAAGTTGGAATACATCCAAATACAGTAAAAGCTTTTAAGAAAGAAAGTTTTGTAGGAGTTTTGTCAGCTATGACAGCTAGTATTGGATTTAAAAAAGCAATAGCCATTATTGATAACGATATGGCAATACTCCATACATTATCTGCAGTAAATGCAAAACCATTAAATATACGGCCTGAAGTACCGAAAACATTTTCATATAATGACACGAAATAAACAGGAGCAATTGCAACCATTACACTTGTGGAATGGGCAGAATGAGCCCAATCATAAATATACCAACCTCTGATTGATTTCTTTTTATCTGATGATAAAACTTTCATTAATTTGATCCTATTTTTAAAATTACGATTTATAATTTTATTGAACTGATATAATATATAATCTATTAAAAAATTCGAAATATTATCATGAATCATATATCTAATATATCCAAAAAGCTAGGCCTTGATGAAAAAGAAATTATACAAGTAGGAAATTATAAAGCAAAAATACCTTTTAAATTTATAAAAGAAAAACCTGGTAATGGAAAATTAATTGTAGTAACTGGAATGACACCTACTAAAGCAGGTGAAGGGAAAACAACAACAGCTATTGGATTAACTCAAGGAATAAACAAATTGGGAAAACTCGCTATTACTAGTCTCCGAGAGCCTTCATTAGGACCTGTGTTTGGCATAAAAGGTGGAGGGACTGGTGGAGGAAAGTCAAAAGTTATACCAGAAGACGAAATAAATATCCACTTTACTGGTGATGCACATGCTATAGGATCAGCTCATAATTTACTTGCATCTTTAGTGGAAAACGCTATTCAACGAAATCAAATTGAAGGAATGAGTTCTACAGGAATAACTTGGAATAGAGTCACTGATGTATTAGATAGAAGCCTAAGAAATATTGTAGTAGGATTAGGTGGTGATAGTAATGCTCCGTTGAGAGAAACAGGGTTTGATATAGTTACAGCATCTGAAATCATGGCAATTATGGCTCTATCAAAGAATTTAGATGATTTAAGAAATAGATTAGAAAATATAGTAATAGGATATGATGATTCTAATAACCCAATATACGTAAAGGATTTTGATTTCATTGGATCATTATTATCAGTATTAAGATATGCATTGATGCCAAATATAGTACAAACAACAGAAGGTAATCCAGCTATGATTCATACTGGACCATTTGGAAATATAGCACACGGATGTAGTTCAGTTATAGGTGATACATTTGCAACTCAGGTAGCAGATTATGTTTTGTCAGAAGCTGGATTTGGAGCAGATTTAGGATTTGAAAAATTTATGCATATAAAATCGAGAACTTCAGATCTAAAACCACAAGGTGCAGTCATAGTAGGAACAATTAGAGCTATAAAATCTCATGGTGGAGTAAAGTTTAAAAATTTGCATGATCAAAACAGTCATGCAATTGAAAAAGGAATTTCCAATTTGATTCACCATGTTAATAACATTAACAAGTTTGGGATAAAGCCTGTAGTCGCTCTTAATATTTTCCCAGATGATTCTAAAGAGGAAATTAATTTAGTGAAAGACTTATTAGCAGACACTAAATCCGCAGCAGTTGTGGAGTCAGATAGTTATTCAAAAGGTGGAGAAGGTAATATAGAGCTTGCTGAAGCAATAATTGAAGCCACTAAAACTCCAATAGAGGCTAAGTATATATATGAATTAAATGACAATATACATGACAAGGTAACAAAATTAGCAATAAATATTTATAATGCTTCTGATGTTGCTTGGTCAGGAATTGCAAAGAAAAAAATTAAGAGATTTGAAGAAAATGGTTGGGGAAATCTTCCGATATGCATGGCAAAAACACCTCTTTCAATTTCGCATAATCCAAGATTGAAAGGATTACCTGAAAATTATACTTTTGAAATAACTGATATAAGAGCCTCTATTGGCGCCGGTTTTATATATCCTGTAGCAGGATCAATAATGACAATGCCAGGATTACCACGGTCTCCAAGGAAATTAGATATAGATTCGGAAGGAAATATTTTAGGAGATTTAACTGCTTAATCCTGTTTTTTTCGAAATCCTATCCGTTCCAAAAATGTTTTTTTGGGTTTGGGTAAAGCTAATGTTTGTTGCCTAACAATTGAAATCAATTCACCGACTTGAAATTCTTTGTTTTTAATATCAATTTTCAGATCTCCATTTTCTTTTAAAAGATTATCATAATCTTGATTTGTATCTGATTTGTATAGATTTAAAGCAGAAGGTTTGATTTCTATATATCGTCTTTTACCAATCAGTTTAGATTTGAATTTAGTTCCGTTTTTATCGCTGTTCATTAAATCTTCAACTGATTTTAATGACATTCCTAGAACATCAGAAGTTTCTTTAATCGTTAATAAAGCCATAATTTCCCTGACAAATATATTTAGAATAAGATCAAAATTAACATAGTGTTATCAATAATAAAATTAATTAACAGGTCAAATTTTGATTAAATTTTAAAAATTAATTTACTAATTATCAATCCAATGAACGCAAAAGTTAAGCATAATACAAAACTTAATAAAATATTTGTTAACGCTCTAGTATAATTACCTTCATTAATCAAAATAATAGTTGTATAACTGAAAGATGAAAATGTAGTGAATGATCCTAACAATCCTATTGGAAAAAAATATTTCAATTCGGGGGAAAGTAAATTCTTCTCAATAAAATATCCGTAAAAGAATGCTATCAAAAATGATCCGATTATATTTACTAGTAATGTACCAAACATCTCATGATAATACTTATTTAAAATCACACTCAAAACATACCTTAAATTTGCTCCGATAAATCCACCTAATCCAACATATATCATATTAGCTACAATCATATTATTTTTTCTTTGAATTATTTAATTCAGGATATAATTCGAACAATAATGTTGTCAAATATTGCTCGTTATTTTTATCATGGTCTACATCATTGTTCTTATTAGGTTCATCAACTACAAACCCAAGTAATGATTTTTCCATTGTTCTATCATTCTTATCCATATTTTCTCCTTAAGGAATTAAAAATAATTTTAATAAAATTAAAGTCAGTGGAATTTGTTTTTGTTTATTTACAGAAATTTTTGTGGAAGATCGATCAAGATCTGGTAATCTGGATTCAATTTCAAGTAACAATCCGTATTTACTATTAATGAATTTGTTTATATCTTCATTAGTGCCAGCAATTTTCAAATTTGAAACATAGATATGATCTGACAACTGATCAGAAATATTATTTTTATTATCATCACCTTTTATTTCAAAATCATTTTTAGAGATATTTGAAATATCAAATAAGGCAATTAATTCATATCTCAAATCGGGAACAATACTATTTATTCGTCTTCGGAATTTCTTTCTGTTTTTGGATAAATCGTAAGGTTTTTCATTCCTTATAATATTGTTTATATCTTCAAATTTACTAACACCTGTAATTTTTGTTAAATAATCAAACCCAGAAATTGCAGCTAACCATGGTTCAGAGATATTAGAAATAGAATTTAAATTACTATCCATATCATTTAAAAAAGAAATACTCATTTTCAAATTATTTTTATAACCTAAGGATATATAAAACATAATTTGTGGAATTAATTCTGAAGAAAAAATATTTTTCAGGGTATCAATATTCAATTCTTCATCTATATCTCCGGTAAAATAAGTAGGAGTAAAGCTAGTGTCAGAAAGCCATCTTCTAACAGATCTTTCACCACAACCAAGAGTTGATGCAATTTCTTTTTGAGTAAATCCCTGGCTTCTTAAATCCAAAGCTTTAAAGATCGTATCAGTATCGTACATTTGGCCTTTATTTACATATAATATGGCCTATTTAATCATACAAAACGGCCAAAGTCAACATGTAAAAAACTAGTCATGTAAGTAGAATATATAATACGAGGGGCAGTGAATATAAGAGAGTGTATTTATTGGGCGATGGTGGGTCCGTTTTAATATTAACAATTAAAACGGCTTATTTACAGCAGTAGTAAAGGCCATTATTATTGCTTAATAGGCCAAATTAAGCGTTTTTACCGCCATGTCGGTATTTTCTTGATTTGTTATATTTCAATTTTTCATTGATTGCTTCATTTAAATCTAATTTATATTTGCCAGACAGATCGAATATTCTTATCAATACATCTGCTAGTTCAACTACAAATCCTTCAGGTTTACTATCTTCAAATCTTAACGTCAAATCATGATTTACTCTGTATTCTTCTAAAGCCTCGCTTAATTCACTATGTGCTAATGCGATTAGTTCTGGTATTTCTCGATTTTTATCCCACCATCCTTTTTCTATAGCGATTTCGTGTGATAATTTAATTAGATTATTTATTTCCATAATCTATCCTACTCAACGGCTCTAATATTTTTTTGTGTCATTAAAAATATAAAACTAAATATAAAAAGAATAATTGATAAAATCATAATAGTATCTTGAGCACCTATTCTTTCAGCTAGTATTCCAGCTGGAAGAGCTCCCATTGGAATAAGTCCCCAATTAAGCATATATATACTCATTATCCTACCTCTTAAATCAGGCCTGGATTTTTCCATGACTATACTCATAGACAAAGTTCGTCTTATAGAATCTGATCCACCGAGAAAAACCATGAATACCATTGAAAGATAGTACGAGTCAGTTAATGAAAGAACAAATAAAGAAATTGCAGTTAAGAATCCTCCAAATATATATATATACCCTCTTTTGTTTGCATCATTTCCGGCAATAAATACAGAAACTATTACTGATCCTAATCCCATTAACGAAGTTAAAACCCCCATTGCTTCAGGGCCTTTCAAGTAAATATCTTTAACAAATATTGGTAATAAAAATCTGAAAGGTTCAGCAAACAAGCTATATATTAAAGATGTTATGAGCATAGAGAGCAATAATTTTTCTTTATACATATAAATTATGCCAATCTTGATTTCTGATAAAATTTTATTTTTTCCTTTCCCTTCCTGATTTTTATCAATTGGATTAGTAAATCTCATTTCATTTGAAATTAAAAATGTAAATAAAACTCCGATAACAGAAAGCGTTCCTATAGTGGCATAAACCACCCCTGGTCCTGCTAAACCATATATAATTCCTGCAACAGAAGGGGCTATTAAATTTGAGACATTAAATCCTGCAGAATTCAGCGCGATAGATTTACTTAAATGTTCGTTTGGGACAAGTTCCGCAATAAAAGAATGCCTTGCTGGAACCATAAACGCCCAAATTCCGCCTTGAATAAATGAGACCATTAACAAATGTGTCCAATCAATTGCTCCTAAAAAAATTGATCCAGCTATCATAAAGCCCAAAAAACTTGTGATTATCTGACCTATTTCTATTATTCTTTTTTTGTCTAATCTGTCAGAAATAGCTCCGCCGAAAAGTGATAATGAAAGCATAGGAAATGCAAAAGCAACATTAACATAAGTTAATTTAGATGCAGAATTTGTCAAATCATAAGCTAAATAACCACGCGCAGTCATTTGCATCATCATTCCGATCCCAACAGTTACCATTCCAAACCATAAGTATCGGTATCCTTTGAAATGAAGTGGTTTAATTGTTTTAGATAAAAAATTCAACATCATTGAACATTAGACTAGTTAGTTAATAATTAATAGTAAATTTCGAACATTAAATAGAATTTTATTTCTGAAAACCATATAATTAAAACAATATTTAAACGGAGATTTTTTTGGATAAAAACACAAATACATTTTTACCACAAACTGAAATTGCTGTTATATTTGATTTTGATATAACTTTAACACCTAAGTATATGCAATCAATAATATTTGATAAATTCAATATTGATGAAGGGGATTTTTGGTCAGAAACAGAAAAATTAAAATTATTAGGATATGATAATGAGCATGCTTATATAAAAAATTTGATAAATTATATAAGAAACAATAAGATAAGCAAATTATCTAATAAAGACCTTCTAATAATGGGATCTGAGCTTTCATTTCATAAAGGATTCCCAAATATAATGGATGACTTAAAAAAGATACCAAGAATCAAAAACAATAATCAACTCAACCCAAATGTATGTTTTTATATCATAAGCTCAGGATTTGAAGAAATGATAAAAGGCTCTCAAGTGTATCCTAAATTAAAAAAACTTTGGGGGTGTACATTTGATGAAAATGAAAAAGGGAATATTGATTTCCCTAAGGAAACCATATCATCAACCACGAAAACACAAAAATTGTTTTTAATTAACAAAGGATTATTAAGTAATGTAGACAGTCTAAGAGTTAATGATTTTATGCCATACGAATCACGACCAGTTCCATTCAAAAACATGATATACATAGGTGATGGGCCAACTGATGTTCCTTGCTTTTCATTAGTAATGCAAAATGGTGGTAAAGCCCTTGCGGTTTATGAGCCCGAAGATAAAAAAGCTTTCGATGAATGTTATAGACTAGTTGTTGAATCTAAAAGAGCAGATGTGATGTGCCCTGCTGATTATTCCATTGGAAGCCAATTACATTTAGCTTTATCTAAAATGATAGAAAACATATCCGAAAACATTAGTAATGATATAGAGTTCGCTAAAACACAAGGACTTATAGAAAGTCCTAAACATCTAAATTAATTACACTTATTATTCTTACAAGAAGCCACTTTTAATGCGCCTTGTTTGGAATCATAATAAGATATATAAATTCTACCATTTTCATCTGATGTCATAGATGCATAAGTACCTAAATCGCCTACCTTATCAACATATATTATTTCTTTTTGTTCGCAAAGTTTGTCATCACAATTTACAATCCCTAAAAAACTAGAAGTCATATCATAAAATGTTATCAAAATGTTACCAATATTATTTGAGGCGATAGAATTCCAACTATAAAATATTCCAGGTAAATTTTGAGCTTCAACAAGTTTGATAATTAATTTATTTTTCTCACAATCACTGTCTTTACAAATTGCTAATTTTAAAAAATTATTATTAAAATCGTAATAACTAATGTACAAATCATTTTCAAGATTTTGATAGATAGAAATATCTCCACCTTCTGATGAAACATCATCAATATCATAATTAATATATTTCTCACAAATAATATCTTCACACTTAATCAATTTTACTTTTTGATTTGTTCTATCTTGATACGCAATAATAGGTAAATCAGATGTAACGTCTAAAATCAGATCAGTATATTCTCCAACCATACCCTCGGAAATAATAGGTTTAACAACAAATGTTGTACAATCAGAATCATTACAAACTGCTAATTTAAGATCATTTTTATTAGAATCGAAATAAGATACTACAGGTCTCCCATCTTTAGTGATCTCCAAAGAGTTATATTCACCAACATAACCGCCCTTACCCTCTCCTCTATCAACAACATTTATTTCAGCTCTTCCACATTTAAAATCCAAACATCTTATAATTCTTAAATCACCTTTCTTTCTATCTATGTAGCTTATATATAATTTCCCACTCTTTGAACTTGCAATATCGGTATAATATCCAAAATCCCCTGCCCAATCTAATAAGTGTATTTTTGCTTTGGAGCAATCAATATCTTGGCAATAAGCTAATTTCAAATCTCCGGCATTTAAATGATGATAACTAATTACAGGGAATCCTTCTCTACTAGTTGTTATAGAATTTGAGTACCCTACTAATCCGTCACGATCAAGTTCAGATATATATATATTATTATTTGATGATTTATTAGAGCTAAATATTTGTCCTTCAATCCCATCATATTTATTGTCACTTCTTATCTCGGTTTCTAATTCACCAACAATACCTTTGTGACCAAATTCGCCTTTAGAAGGCGCTTCTCGGCCTCCTTCTGAAAAATATTTAAAATCAACATTGTATATAAGAATCAAAACAAGACTACAAGCAATAACCCAATATATGAAAAAAGAACTTTTGAAAATATTTTTACAAATTAACAGAAAATTATGTATAAGATTTTTCATAAATAGAGTTAGAATGATATGCGGATAAATTAGTTAATATATTATATAACAACACACCTAAATTTGTACTGAAAATGCCAATATTTCATCTATTAAAACAAAAAGATTTTAGATTGTTTATAACTGCAAGTTCTATAAATGAATTAGCATTCATGGCGAGGCTTACTACTATTGGATGGCTTTCATATGAAATAAGTGATTCTCCATTATTTGTGGGAATTGTAGCAACTTCATCTGGACTATCAATGTCTTTGTTATCTATTTTCGGTGGTGTCTTAGCAGATAAAATTTCAAAACCAAAGTTGATTTTTGTAAGTAAATTCGGTGAAAGTATAATTTTACTATTAACTGGAATTCTTATCCAGCTTGATCAATTAACACAAATAAGCTTAATAATTCTAATGTTTTTTAACGGTATGATGGCAGCTTTATATATACCAAGTAGAATGGGATTCATCAAAGAACTTGTTGGTCAAAAATTACTACTATCAGCAAATGCTGTAGACTTTGGATTCATGACATTAGTTGGTGCATTCACTCCAGCTTTAGCTGGATTAATGATAGAAAAAATTTCAATTGAATTCACATTGTATTTAGCATTCATAGCCTATTCGATTCATAATATGTTAATACTTTCCTTGAGAAATAAAGGAATGATTTATAAAAGTAAGCAAGAGTTAAATATATTCCAATCATACAAATTTATTCTAAGATTAAATATAGTTCAATATTTACTGATAACTATGCTTTCAGTATCAATACTTGTTTGGGGTTTGGAAACACTTTCCCCTGTTATAGCAAAAGATATATTTAATTTGGGGCCTATGGGATTTGGAGTGTTATTATCTTTAGGAAGCTTAGGTGCAACTATAGCTAGTTTCTCTATTGCAAGTTTTAATAATATAAATATAAATAAACTTTTAACATTTAGTTTGATAGGGATTGGAATTACTTTAATTATTTTTTCATTTACTGAAAATTATTTAACTGGAATGTTACTATTTGCAATTTTGTTTGCATTTGGAGCATCATCAGAAAATGCTGTCACAACTCTAGTTCAAAATTCTGTGCCAGATAGTATGAGAGGTAAAGTGATTTCATTGCAAACTGTAACGTGGGGATTTTCAGCTCTATCAGGATTGCTTGGAGGATATTTATCAGAAATATATAGTATTCAATTAGTTATTTTAATTTTTGGGATATTGATCTTATTAATATCTCCTATTTCTAAACCAATTGCAACTAATAGTAAAAGAATGAAAATAATGTAATAATATACGAATCATATAAGAGGTGAAAAATGAATGAATTAATAAAAATGTCAGCTACTGAAATTAGAAACAAACTTCTAAGCAAAGAAGTTAAACCATCAGAACTTGTTGAAATAAGTATCGATAGAATAAAAGAAGTAGATCCAACAATTAATGCTATGCCAACAATTTGCTACGAAAGAGCAATAAAGCATGCAAAAAATATCGAAAACAATAATACTTCTAATGATAGTAATTATTTAGGTGGCATTCCTCTTTCAATAAAAGATCTTGTCCCAGTCGAAGGTGTTAGAACAACTTGGGGATCACCAATATTTAAAGATCATATACCTCAAAAATCAGATTTTTTAGTAGAAAGATTAGAAAGAAATGGTGGGATTGTTGTGGGAAAATCAAACACTCCTGAATTTGGAGCCGGTGCAAATACTTTCAATGAAGTTTTTGGACCTTCGTTAAGTCCTTGGAACACAAAGAAAACTGTTGGAGGATCTTCTGGAGGAGCAGCTTCGTCTTTAGTAAGTGGAGAAGTTTGGTTAGCATCAGGAAGTGATACTGGAGGAAGTTTAAGAATACCTGGAAGTTTTTGTTCCGTTGTAGGATTTCGCCCATCTCCAGGGACTGTACCAACGGGACCAGGAAACTCTCCATTTGATTCATTATCAGTATCGGGACCAATGGCAAGAAACGTTGAAGATACTGCTTTGATGTTAAATGCAATGTCTGGATACTATGAGTTTGATCCTTTCAGTCAAAAATCAACACCTAATTATATGAATGCTGTCAAAGAATCTAAAATACCAAAAAAAATAGCTTATTCTTTTGATTTAGGAGGAGAGCCATTAGACCCTAGAGTCAGGGAAAGTTTTGAAAAAGGACTTAAGGTATTTGAATCAATGGGCTCTGAACTCGTTGAAGATTGTATTGATTTTAGTAATGCACATTATTTGATAAGAGTACTAAGATCTTTAAAATTTGCTGCACAAGCTGAGCGATTGAAAACTAATAGAAAAAACCTTAAGCCTGAAATAATATGGAATATAGAAACCGGCCTTAAATTAACTGGGGAAGAAATAGCAAACGCAGAGTTGATTAGAGCAAAGCTATTCAACGATACTGCAGAATTTTTTAACAAATATGATATGTTTGTTTGCCCTACGGTAATGGTCCCTCCATTTGACGTTGAAATAAGATACTTAGATGAAGTAGAAGGTGTGAAATTTGATGATTATATAACTTGGTTATATTATACTCACTCAATAACTTTAACATCCTCACCTTGTGTATCTTTACCTTGTAGTTTTACAGATGATGGACTTCCAATTGGAATTCAATTAGTAACTGAATGTAACAATGAGTATGATTTGTTATCTTTTAGTAAATCGTTTGAAGATTATAACTCGAATGCACTTGTAACCCCTATTGATCCAATAATTAAATAATTAGATCTCTATATATAGGGCGAGTAATGCATGTTGGCCCTCCTGATCCTTTGTAACATATATCACTAGCATCTATTTCTATAGTTTCTATCCCTGCTTTGTCTATTACAGATCTAGTTTGAGGATTTCCTTTTACTATTAAACATTTGTCTTCGGATAGAGGAAGAATATTACATGCTAATGTCTCATATTCTGATTCTTCTATATGTATAAAATTTATATCAATTGATCTTAAAAAATTTAAAAATGATATTGGAATTAATTTTTCATAAATTAAAAATAATCTGTCTTTTAAAGGGCTTATTAAGGACATTAGGTGCAATACATCAGTTGGCCCATCCCAGTGAGGTAAATCAACTTTAATTAGTGTGACATTGATTTCTGAAAGGATATTTTCTAATTGCTTTATACCTTCCATATTTGTTCTATATGTCAATCCTGCTGCAACAGTTGATTTGTTTATCCATATCACATCACCACCCTCCATTGTACCTTCATTTTTTATTTTACCTAAAATTGGAATATCATTACAAATTAAATATTTTTCCATCATTTCAGGTTCTTTTTTTCGTAAATTTTTACCCATGTTTCCAATTATTGCTCCATCGGGAGTCATGAACATAGGATCATGAGTATAGATCGAATCCAAAAATGTTTCCTTGTCAGAAGGTAAAAAATTCAAATTTACATTATTGTCAGTTAATATATTTAGTAATTGATCATATTGTTTTAATACAATTTTATAATCTGGTTTATCAATAAAGTTTAATTTTTGCCATTGTTCATCAATATTTATTTGAGATTTAAATGCATCTTTAGGGTGCTTTAATATAACATTTTTTAATTTTCTAACATTGGAATTCAATCCATATTTATTTTTCAACATAACCATAATCTAAATATTTGTAATTATTGTACAATGATAATTGAATCTCCTGCATGTATTCTCCATCAGGAGTTTTTGAACTCAAGGGAAGATTTAAAATATCATACTTATCATCAAAATTTTCTGTGAAACTTTCGGATAATATCCTACCTTCGATATAATTTGGAATATCCAAGTCTAAAAATTTTAAAATAGTTGGCAAGATATCTGTATTGCCAGATGGAATTTGTGTTTTGGCTCCTTTATTTATTCCAGGGCCTCCTATAATTAAAGAATTGTTAATTTCTTGCGGACTTATAGATCCGTGATTCCCATTTCCATCAATCAAATTTGTAGAAAACAATTCTCCTTTAATATTTTGAGATCCAATTAATTTATTCCAATTCATAGACACAAACAATTCAGGATTTCTGATGCCTGATTTGAAAAATAAATCATAATTATGAATCCCTTTATAATTAACTTTGTTATTACCTGCAATTATTGGGCCTGTCCATGGTTTTGAAATAATTTCATTTAATATTGTAGGATCAAAATCTTGATCCTCTTTAGTGTAAACCAAAAAAGAACCTCCGTTTTCAGCAAACAAGTATCCAGGAAAATCTTCACTTAATTCTTTAGTAATATCAATAGTACTTTTAATTTTTGAATATCCATGATCAGAAATTAAAAATATATATGGATCGTAGTCATATGATGAAAGAAAGTCTAAAATTTTTGAAAACAATTTGTCTATATAATTAAGTGCCGAGGTACTTTCTTTAGAATCTATTCCAAAATTGTGCTGGCTTTTATCTGGTTCATCAAACCAAATAATACTTATATCCGGAATATTTGATGGTTCAAGTTTTTTCAAAATTGAAACCATATAATTATTAGAATCCAAATCAGGAATTTGTTGCTCTGGCCAATTATTAAAAATATTAGATTTATGTGGTATTTCTCGATGGAAAGTCATGTTTTCATCTGTGAATATTCTCGTGTTCTGAATAATCGCATTACCACTAGTGCCAGAATTAAGTATCATTAATTTCATGTCATTATCTATGGAAATATCAGAAAGAGTTGGAGTCAACAAAATTTTATTACCTGATTCATAAATTTCTTTCATCTCTTTATACATTACAGGCAAAACAAGATTTGGTTTGTAATCCCTGAAAATCATATTATTACCTATTATTCCATGTGTTCCTGGGTTTACTCCTGTGACAATTGTAGAAACATTAGTCCTTGTCACAGTTGGAAAAGATGAGTGATGATTTTCAAAACTAAATGATTGGTTTTTAAATTTGTATAAGTTTGGCATGTTAATTTGATCTATTTGGCTCATTTGTAAGCCATCCATGCCTACTATTAATATTTTTTTCATAATTAAAATATATATTTTTTTATATTATTTATAATGTAAGATAATTTTAGAATTTATAAATATAAAACTTATCATGTTACAGTATAAACCCATTTCTATTATTCTAATAAATATTTGTCTTGCTAGTTTCGGAATTGTAACGACTTTTTATGAGTCTAACATTCCTATTACAGTGCTCCCAATGATATATGGGATAGCAATATTTGGAGCAGCAATTCTAATTTCATGGAGTGCAGAATCAAGTGAAAAGGATATATCCGGATCATTTGTAATTGCACTTATAGCTTTAATTGCAGTATTACCTGAATATTCAATTGAATCGATATTAGCATATACAGCAGGTACATCATTTAAAAACAATAATTTTATTTATACCGATAGAGTTGGTTATGTATCGGCCAATGTAACTGGCGCAAATAGGTTGTTGTCAGGATTAGGGTGGCCGTTGATAATGTTAATTAATATATATAAAAAACAAAAATTAACAAATGTACTGAAAGATAATAACCTTGAGATTATTATCATATCTATAGGATTAGCATCTATGGTTTTGAATTCGATATTATCATTCCAATCATTATTTATATCTGCCATATTGATAGTTTGTTATATGTTTTATCTATATATTTCTTCAAAAAAAGAATCTTATGAATCTGAATTTGTTGGAGTAAGTAAATATTTAACTGAATTAAATAAACCCACTAGGATATTGATTAATATAATCTTAATCGCATTTTCAGCACTTTCAATATTCATGGTTTCACATCCTTTTGTAGAATCATTAATTCATATTGGAGAAAAGTTAGGGATTGATGAATATTATCTAATACAATGGCTAGCTCCATTAGCTTCAGAGAGTCCAGAGATACTAATCGCCGGATTATTTGCATTAAAAAATAAACCGATAGAGGCAATAGCAATTATTCTTTCATCTCAAGCAAATCAAATGTCATTGCTAATTGGCAGTATGGGAGGAATATTTGCGTTTGCTACAAATAAATTCGTAAGTTTTCCTATCAATGATACTCAATCTATAGAATTTTTATTAACCTCTGGATTTGCATTAATACAAATCGCAATAATCACTAAGGGTAATTTTAGTAAAAAAATAATTATAAGTTTAATATTATTGTTTTTTACACAATTAATATTTACTAACAGCGATTTCAAACTATATCTTTCAATATTAATGCTTGGTTTATCTTGCTCATTAATTGCAAATACTTTTATTAAAAAATATTCTAAATCAGCAAAAACTGTATAAACAAAATCAATGATCTCTACTCATACACATTCCAATTTAATCAAATGGCTCGAAGACTCAATACGAAACAACAAATTACCTTTTGCTAAAATCAATATATCTCAAAATAATAATATGATTTTTTCAGAAATGAAAGAAAAAAATTCAAATGAATATAATGATAATAATTTATATAAAATACAATCATTAACAAAACCGATTACATCTTTAGTTGCATTAATAATTCTTAATAAATTTAATATAGATGTAAATGAACCCATACAAAATTTCATATCTAATTTTTCGAATCAAAAAGTTTTAAAAAATGGTGATCTTGAAAACAGTAATAAAGATATAACTTTCCATCATTTATTAACACATACATCAGGAATAACCTATGGATTCAGGAAATCGAATCAAAGTATATTAAGAGGAAATACTGAAGCTGATGAGGAATATAGAAAAGTTGAAATTTTAGCTCGAATTCAAAATCCAAATATGACATCTGATGAGTTCATAAATAATATTTCATCATTACCTCTAGCGTATCATCCGGGTACTAGGTGGAATTACGGAATGTCATCAGATGTACTTGGAGTACTTTTAGAAAAAATATGTAACAAACCTTTAAATATTATTTTTAAAGAAGAATTATTTGATCTTTTAGAAATGAACAACACACATTTTGCAAAAAAAGATTTAAATAATTTATTTCCTACATTCAAATTAACCATTCCCACAGGTTTTAAAATTATTAAAGATTCAAATATTATTAAATATGAGAACAAATTCAAATCTGGAGGTGGTGGATTAATTTCTACTCCTGAGGATTACCATAAGTTTTGTAATTTCATACTTAATCCAAACATGACTATATTAAATACAAAACTTGTAGATATGATAAAAACAAATCAAATAGGTACCGATTTAAGCTATTTATCTGACGGATTAAATTTTTATGATTTCACATACGCTGGCCCAGGAATAGGTTTTACTGCAGGATTTTCAATTATTGAAAATCCTAAATTAATGTCATTTAAATCTCCAGAAAAAATTCTTAGTTGGGCAGGATCATCAAATACAATAATGTGGATAGACCAAAAAAATAATTTTGTATTTTCTATGTTTTCACAGTTGATTCCATTTGGTTATCATAACTATAAAAAGGAATTAATGGATTTAATATATTCAGACAATAATTTGCTTTAATTTGACAATAGGAATGGTTCGGCCAGATAGATTTTGATATTCATTATATTTAGGATATATTTTCAATATTTCAGTCCAAAAATAATCTCTCAATTTATTTTCAATTATTGAATAATTACATTCATTTACTTTACCATTAATATTAATATGAACTGTTTCTTGTGAAATTAAATTTTGATACCAATTAGGATTTTTTGGATTGCCACCATTTGAAGCAACAATTAATAAAGAATCATCAATTTGAAAATATACTAATGGAGCATATCTTTTTTTATTAGATTTTCGCCCAATCGTAATTAAGATTAAAACTGGTATTCCTATTAATTCGTTTAAATATTTATTTTTGAAGTTTGTAAGGATAAATAAATGAAGTTTGGAAATGTATCTAATTAAAGTGTACCTTCCGGTAAAAATGTCAGCTATTTTAAACAATACGAATCCTAAAACGAAATTACTATTTTACCAAAAAAATTTCTACTTTCTATAATTTGATGTGCTCTCGAAATATCTTGAAATGGAATGATTTCGTGGATAATTGGATTTATAATTCCATCATTGACTGCAATTACCAAAGATTCTATATCATGTTTGGTCCAACTATTTGAACCTAATATTTGTAATTCTTTTCTCCAAATAAACCTTATATCAGTTTTAGGATCAAAACCTGCTGTAGCTCCACAAGTTAATATTCTTCCATTTGTTTTCATACATTTTAGAGTTTTAATCCATGAATCCCCGCCGGTATAATTTACAGCAACATCAACGCCATCTCCTGTCATGGATCTAACAGTTCTATGAAAATCAGGTTCTGTAGAATAATTTATAACCACATCAGCTCCTAATTCCATTAATTTCTGTGCTTTTTCATCAGAACTAGTTCCTGCGATTACAAAACAATCAAACATTCGAGCAATTTGAACGCATGCATTTCCAACTCCTCCAGAAGCACCCAAAACTAAAATCTGTTCACCTGGTTGTATTCTGCCATTTGTTATTAACATTCTCCATGCCGCGCCATAAGCGATTGGAAGGCAAGCAGCTTTGTAATAATCCATATTCTCATGTAATTTGATAAGCCTAGAAGGATCAACAGATATTTTTTCACAAAGAACTCCGTCTGCGTCCTCGCCCATAATTCCAATTCTTCCACTAGGTAATTTAATATTGGGATCAATTAATACTTTTTCACCTATCCAATCAGTGGATATATTGCTACCAACTTCAATAACTTTACCGCTTGCATCACCTCCTGGGATAATCGGAAGATTTATAGGATGCCCAGGCATTCCTTTTCTTACAAATATATCAAGATGATTAATGCTGCAAGCTTTAATTTCAACAACAACTTCATTTTCCTTGCAAATAGGATCAGGAATGTTCTTAATCAATAAAGAATTTAAATCTCCATGTTTTTCTAATACAACAGCTTTCATAGTTAATTTGAATATTACTTTTAAATAATTTAAATATAATAATAATTAGAATACAATATATCAAATTGAAAAAAATATTATTATTATGATCAAGAGTAAATCGACAAATAGTAAATCAACAAATTTAACATTAATTTTGATAAGCAGTTATCTTGCTCTACAAATATTTTCAGATATTGGCTCTCTGAAGATAATCAAGGTATTATCTTTCAGTATAGATGGAGGTACATTTTTATATCCATTTACATTTACGGTAAGAGATTTAATACATAAGCTAACAAATAAAAAAACATCTCAATTGGTAATTATTCAATCAGCTCTATTAAATTTGATTATGGCATTTTTCTTTTTTATTATAGGAATATTACCTTCAGATTTAGAAGTTGGCAAGCAGGCAGAATTTTCTGTAGTTTTAAGTCCGATTTGGAGATTAGTAGCAGCTTCAATTACAGCTGAATTATTTTCCGAATTTTTAGACACAGAAATTTATTCGTTTTGGGTACGAAAATTTAAAGAAAAGTTATTATGGGGAAGAATTTTAGTTAGCAATACATTTGCTTTAATTCTAGATAGTATACTGTTTTGTTTAATAGCTTTTTATGGAGATGTTCCATCAAATGTATTGATTTCAATTATATTTAGTAACATCTTAATAAAAGAGTTTATTACTATACTTTCTATTCCAAGTATTTATTTAATTAAAAACATCAAATAAATTAATTTAAAATTGTTTTTAATTTGCCTAAAGGTAATTCATAAACCTTATTATCATTAATTCCAATCATGGTTTTGGCTGCGAATAATGCATTGATGATTGATTCTTCAGTACTTTCAACAACAGATTGTAATAAAGGATCAATCATGTCATTGCTTAACATTTCAATTGAAGTATTTTCTTTTCTATTAAATGCATTTATATTAGCCGTAGAAAAAGCAAGGAATATATCGCCAGAACCATTGGATCCAATCCCTCCCACATTACCAATTCCCAAGCTTGGCCTTCTTGCCAATCTTTTAAGTTGATTAGGTAATAATGGAGCATTAGTTGCGACTATAACAATAATCGAGCCATTTCCAGGTGTATAATCATCTTGAATTTCGGGAAGGTTGTACGACAATTGATTTCCGATGTTAAGTCCATTAATAGTTAATCGTTTACGTATTCCATAATTAGCTTGAACCAAAGTGCCAACACTATAAGAATTACCATTAATATTTACAGTTCGCGATGAAGTACCAATTCCACCTTTAAATTGATGACATATCATTCCAGTTCCACCTCCGATATTGCCCTCTTCAACAGGGAATTGTTTAGAGTTATTTATAGCTTCCAACACATGTTCTTCAGATATATGGTGTCCATTAATATCATTAAGTACACCATCATAGGTTTCAGCAATCACAGGCAAACTAAATCTTGGAATATTTGAAGAAGTTGAATAATTTGTAATCCATTTTATTAATGAATCTCTTACAATTCCTACACTGTGTGTGTTAGTTATTCCTATAGGAGTTTCTAAAAAGCCAGATTCTTCAACCCAGGTTGTCCCAGTCATTTCACCATTACCGTTGAGAACGTCATAAGCCGCAAAAACGGGAGTGTTAAAATTTGCTTTACCTCGAGGAAAAATAATTGTAACTCCAGTTCTGATTGGTCCTTCTCCAACTATCAATTTATTATGACCTTTAATAATAGTAGAATGACCTACTTCAATATCATCAATATCAGTAATAGAGTTAAATTTTCCAGGGGTACCGTTAAAAGTTATTAAATCTCGTGCTCTCATAATTCTACCTATAAAAGTAATTCTTAGCTTAGAATTCATTATATAGGTTAAGAAAAATAAATACAGGTAGTTAAGATTTTATTTCAATTTCTATGAATTCCGTCGATGATGATCCTTCGTATATAACTTCGTGAATTAAGCCTTTTTTTCGGTGATAAGGTTCATGAATAACCATGTCTGAAATAGTAGTTACATTATTAGAAACAATTTTTAATTGGCCTGATTTACAAGGAACTACAACATAGTCGTAATTATGTTTATGAACACAAGTGGATTGATTAGGTAGGAAAAACTATTTCATAATTCTACCGTCATTATTATCAATTAGTAGTTCGGAAGTTGCGTTTCGTATCATATTATTCTCACTTGAAAAAAATTTGTAAAAATTCAGTTACAGTATATTTATCCAAAGTTTTTATATAATGAATAAAAATTTCATGTGGTAATTTAAAAATTATTGATATAAATAATAATTTTATAATAGTTTTTCGTGAAATTATATAATTAAAGAAATATTTATGTCCTGAGATTAGAACAAACCAAAATTCAAAAACATTTGGAAATAAAACTAAAATAAATCTTTCGTTAAATAGAAAAAATAATACTAATCCAATAATTCTAAATAAGAATAAATAAATAGAAATAAATTTCTCGTATGAATTCCAACGAAAAGATACAATCAAGAATAAAGTCATATAAAATACATCAGCAAATTTATCTAACTTCTGATAGTCTGACACTCCTCCCAATTGGAGAAAATCCATCATAAAAAGGTCAGATAAATCAATTAAAATTGCAAATATACTTCCTAAAAAAGGAAAGACAAGAACAGGTAATGAACCAATGGTACGTATAAATAAAATAAGTATTTCTTCATTAGTTAAAAAGTTCATTGAAATGTAATAATTTTAAATTAAAATCCTTCTTTTGATGTAGGTAATCGTTCGCATTGTTGATGGAGATTTTCTAACAATTCATTTATTTCTGGGTCATCTATTTTTCCTGAATCAATTTGAGGTTTTAATACTAAATATTTGTCATATGAAATATTTTTCTTCCAATTATCCACATAACATTTACAGTACCCATATCTAAAAGTTTTCAAACATAAACTATACATTTCACTTGTTTCTTGTTCTGGATATGAATCATTATTCACACCAGATGAACATGAAAGAGTTAAAAAAATCATGATGATTATTATGTTTATTTTCTTAATTATCAT
This sequence comes from Dehalococcoidia bacterium, assembly GCA_029936815.1. Lineage (GTDB taxonomy): Bacteria > Chloroflexota > Dehalococcoidia > Lucifugimonadales. The sequence goes on along the minus strand of JAPYRX010000003.1, from coordinate 90,413 downwards.
CTGAAATCCCTAAATAATTAATTATCGAAGTTATATAAATTCTAATACTTTCTTTAATTTCAAAGATATCTATATATTCATCAATTTGATGAGGGGCAGTAACAGATCCTGGTCCACAAACAACTACTGGGATTTTTAATTTATCAGATATTATAGTCCCATCTGTAGAGCCTGGAACTCCGGCAAAAATAGCTGGTTTACCAGAAACATATTCATATGCATTTTTCATTATTTGCACTATATCAGTATTTTTATCTACCTTTACCGGAGGTCTAGAATCTATAAATTCGTAATTTATTTCTATACTAAATTTGTCAATTACATCTTTAATAATAAGATCAAGTGATTTTTTAAAATCACTTACATTTAGTTCAGGTATTAATCGTACATCTAGTACCATTTCAGAATCTCCAGGCATAACATTATTTTGCGGAACACCATTTTGAATAGAAGGAGATTGTATTATTGTTGGAGTTACTGATGGAGTGCCTAAATATTTCGAATTAAATTCTTTATATTTGTCGTTTAGTTTTTCTAATTCTATAAGAATATTTGCCATCGGATAAGAAGAGTTTTGACCTGCATATGGCATAGCACCATGAGACATTTCGCCTTTTACTTTTATTTTCACCCAGGCTACACCTTTTTGTTCAATACAAATCCTGTTCTCTTCAGGTTCGCAAACAATAACAGAAGTTAAATTTTTTGCATATTTGGTTTTAATAAAATTTTTCACTCCAATCATTTCTCCTTCTTCATCACATAATGCAGCACATAATAGGTTCCCATTTAGTTTTAAATTTGATTCTTTAATCAAATACATTGCATATAAAGCACACATCAAGCCGGATTTCATATCATTTACACCACGGCCTATGATTCTGTCATCAATAATGGTTGGAGAAAAAGGGTCAGATGACCATAATGATGTATCACCTTCTGTAACAACATCTGTATGTCCTTCTAATAATAAGGTTTTAGAATTTTTATTATTTAAGGAGCCAGGTAATTCAATTATTACATTTGGTCTCATTTCATTAACCAAATATAAATCATGTTTCAATCCGAAAATCTCAGCTTGATTTTCAAACCATTGAGCTGCTTTTAATTCATTGAATCCATTTTCCGGATCCCATACACTTTTAATACTTGAAAAATCACAAATCAAGTCAATTAAGTAGCCATCATCAATTGTGTTAAATATAGAATTTATTTGCTTACCATATTTCATCCCTACATACTTTTTTTCTTCGCTAATGCACTAATTGCCTCATATATACATCTATGTGCAGCCTGTGCTGTTATATCTCCGGGTTGATCATAAATTGGTGAAACTTCAACGACATCCATTCCTACCATTCCTTTGTTCAATACTATTTTTCTTATAGCTCGGATTAATTCCAAAGAAGAAATACCTCCAGGTTCAGGAGTTCCTGTTCCTGGGGCGTAAGCTGGATCCATAACGTCTACATCTACAGATACATATAATAGGTCTGGCCCATCTAATGCTTCACTTACAGCCATCTCAAGAACTTTGTCAAATCCTTTTTCTTCAATTTCAGTCATTAAATGCCATCTGATTTCTTGTTTTTTCATCCATTCTAAATCTACTGGTCCAGGCCAAGGGCCTCTTAATCCAATTTGAATAAAATTTTTCCCGGGAATTGCTCCACTATCTATCAATCTTCTCATTGGACTTCCATGCCCTATTAACACATCTCCATAAGAACTATCTCTGGTATCTGCATGAGCATCAAAGTGAACCATTCCAACTTTACCGTATCCATACTTCTTGGCAACAGCGGTAGCGCTAGGCCAAGTTATAGAATGATCTCCTCCTAAAACAATTGGGATAGCTCCTGCATCTAAAGCTTCAGTAACTTTATTTTCAACAGCTTCATGAGATTTTTCCAAAGACATAGGTGGGCAATTTGCATCTCCAAAATCAACAACATTCAATTCGTTCAGAGGAAAAACTTCAAGATTTAAATGATATAAATTTGCGGCTTTACCAGGTTTTGGCCAGTAATCAGCTTGTCTTATTGCTCTAGGTCCAAATCTAGCGCCAGGTCTGTTCCCAACACCCATATCAACAGGCGCGCCTAAAATGGCTATATCAGGTTTCATAGATTTTAGTTCTTTGGCATCAACTGCAAATGGGGAGCCTAGATATGTAGGCATTCCTATATAACTTGGATGTAATTCATCTCCATGTAAATCTGGCATTATTGTTCTCCTTGGTTAATTTTTTGAGCTAAATCTTTAATATTAAATTCTAATAAATCTCTTGCTGATCTATACCTCGGTAAATGAGCATCATTGTTCTTATCATCAATGTAAGGGTCAGGGACGCTCCAATGAATATGATTATTTCCTTTTAATTCTCCCGGACAAGTTTCTTTAGCATTATCGCATACTGTAATTACGTATTCATGGTTAATATGAATATATTCTTTAACATGATTAGATTTATGAAATGATATATCTATACCATTTTCATTCATTACTTTTACTGCCAGAGGATTAACTTTGGAAGGTTTCAATCCAGCACTAAGTATGTGAAAATCTTTTTTAATATATTTTCTCATAAACCCTTCAGCCATTTGTGATCGGCAACTATTTCCTGTACAAATAAATAATATTGTGTTTTTATCTTTCATTAAAATTTATATATAATACTAATTATTAAATTATAACAATAATTATGAATATAGTAATAACAGGTGCCAATAGAGGTATCGGGCTCGAATTAGCAAAAGAGTATAAAAATTTAAATTGGAACGTCATTGGAACGTCTAGAAATCCATTATCCTCAACGACTTTACAAGAAGAAATAGGAATGGAAAACATTTTGCCGTTAGATATATCTAACGAAGAATCAATAGATAGTTTCTGTAAAGAAATAAAAATCACAACCAATTCAAAAATAGATATACTAATAAATAATGCTGGAGCAAGAGGAGAGAGAGGATTAATTGAAATACCTAAACAAACTGTGATGATAGATACAATTAATACAAATGCTATAGGACCTACAATATTACTTAAAACTTTAAAATCTTCTCTCGCAAATGCAAAAATTGCAATCATTACATCCGGCATGGGTTCGATTTTAAAAACAACGTCAGGAGACCTGTCATACAGAATAAGTAAAGCAGCGGTTAATATGGCTGGTCGAAATTTACATATGGAATTCAAAAGACAAAATTCAATAATTCTTTTAGTTCACCCTGGTTGGGTTCAAACAGACATGGGAGGAGATAATGCTGATATTACTGTAGAACAATCTGCAAAAGGAATAATTGAAGTTATATCTCATGCTTCCAAGGATAATTCCGGTTCTTTTGTTAATTATAAAGGTGAAACTATACCTTGGTAAATTTTTACTATCAACCCTTTTTTAAAAATTCAACAATTAGAGCTCCTAAATCATCTCCATGTTCGTACGTAGCATGACCTACTCCTTCAAGTGGGTTCAATTTTGAATAAGTGTTTGTATCGGTTAATATTTTGTGTAAAGTTGCAGGGTTTTCAAAATAATTAACATTTTCATCCGAATCACCATGGATAAATAAAGCTCTAGGAAATTGTATTTTTCTAATTTTAGCTGCATTTTTTGTAATCGTTATAGGGTTTATAACATCAAATAATTTCAAAGCATCTTCAACATCCAAATTTGTATTATGCGAATGAGCTTCTATAAGTTGTGTTTTGAATTTCTCTCTTCTTATTATACTTTCAAAATTCAAAACTCCCTGTTGTGATATGAAATTATTAACATAAGGATTTAATTTCCCAATACTTGTTAACCATGCAGCAGATGCTCCCAAACCACATCCCCATGTAGTTATGTTATTAATATTTAAGTTATCAATATTTTTCAACAAATCAAAAAATTCATAATTTTTCTCTAACGCTGATTCCCTACCCCAATGATCACCCGTAGCATGGCATCCTGCAATAGCAAAGCCTGAATCTAAAATAGGTTTAAAAAACTTTTGCTTTCTAGGTTCATCTAACCAGTCTGATTTTCCATTTTTTACATATCCACCATTGCCATGAAAATGTAATATTAAAGGGATTTCATCTTTAATATCATTAGGAAAAATCACATATCCCCATTCATTTTCTAATTCTAAAAATATTTTTTTATATATATCTAGCATATATCACCATATCTATGTTATAAATAATCACATGTAGAATATACCATGAACTAATTAAAGGTAATAAGAATGAATAGTAAAATATATGAAAAAGCTCTTAATGAAAAAAGTCAAAGTTTAAAGCTTTTAGAAAACATTGTAAATTTTGAATCTTTCTCTGGATCTAAAGAATCTGTAGACAAATTAAGTGATTACTTATCAAAAATATGTGAATCATTGGGAGGTTCAAATACTTTTCATAAACAAGAATCTTTTGGAAATAATTTAACTTCCGAATTTTATTCCGGTGATAAAACAACTTTAATTTTATGTCATATGGATACAGTTTGGCCAATAGGTACTCTTCAACAAAGACCCTTTACAGTTGAAGGAAATATAGCAAAAGGGCCAGGAATTTTTGATATGAAAGTAGGGATATCAATTACATTGGAAGCTATCCGAATACTAAATGAATTAGGAATAAAACCTCAAAATAAAATCAAAATATTATTCAATTCTGATGAAGAATTAGGTAGTGAGCATTCTATGGATTTAATAAAGGAAGAAGCTTTAAAAAGTCATGTTACTTTTTGTCTTGAATCTAGTTTCAAGGGGATGATAAAAACCGCTAGAAAAGGAGTCGGGATGTATCATTTATCAATTGACGGAAAAGCCGCACACGCAGGGAGTGAGCCCGAAAATGGAATAAGTGCCAATGTTGAGCTTGCTCATCAAATATTGAAATTAAATTCATTCAATAATTCTAAAACAGGTACGACTGTAAATATAGGAAGAGCGGAAGGAGGTGTTGTCCGTAACCAAGTACCAGCTAATGCAGAAGCTCTAATAGACTTAAGAGTTGTCACTAACAAAGATGCTATAGATTTAGATAATAAAATAAAATCATTAGAATCTGTTGTGGGTGGAAGTACTTTGGAAATCACAGGTGGTATGAATAGACCTCCAATGGAAAGAACTGAAAAAATAGTAAAATTGTATCAATGGGCAAAAGATAATGTTAGTAACATGGATGTTACATTTAAAGAAACAGGATTTCCTGTTGGAGGAGGGTCTGACGGGAATTTTGCAGCTTCAACTGGAACACCTGTTTTAGATGGATTAGGTGGTGTTGGCGATGGAGCTCATGCAGAACATGAGTATATTGAAATTGATAAATTCCATGAAAAAATTGCTATATTAGCTAGTCTGATTTCTAATATTCACAAATTTGAAATCTGATTTGAAAATCCCCATATAATCAAAAATCTAAGAGTTTCATCACTTTTATTTTCTATGGAATGAGAAATATTAGGTGGAATCATTATAGCGTCATCTTTATATAATATCAGTTTTTCGTCAGCAATAATTACTTTCGCAAATCCTTCAAGAATATAATATATTTCTTCTAAAGGTCTTTCATTTCCGTGTTTGTATTCACCCTCGGAGACTCCGGGTTTTAAAACCTATTCTTCTATATCAACATCTAAATTAGAAAGATTTCTAAATATAGATCTTCTTGATATTAAGCCATTACCTGAATGTACATTTTCATCATTATTATTTAAATTACTATTTTTTTGTAAATAATACATTGCATACCTTTAAAGCAAGTAACAAAATAAATTTTGTTACTTGCTTTAATATATTTTTTATTTTCTTGATGCTCGCAAAATGGTAACACCTGCAGCAACAAATTTGATAGAAATAACTAAAAACATTATTCCTACAATTCCAAATCCCGGATCTGAGCTAACAGGATAAATAAGAACTAATATAAGTCCTACTAATCCTCCTAAGGCAATCAATCTAGATATATTTGTATTAAAAGCACTACTCATAGTCATCCCAATTCCTGTACTCAATGTGCCGATCATAAATATGGTTGTTGCCATTTGATGTGCTCCTAGTACTATCCCATTCATAATTCCTGCGGATAAACCAAGTGCTTGTGCTCCTGCAGCAGCTTCTCCTGCTGCTTGTGCATTGCCTGCTGCTTGTGCTTGAATAGTTGCACTCATAAGACCGCCCATATCTGATACTGCTTGAGCTAGTGAAAGTCCTATACCATTAGCTACTGCCCATATAGCAACAGCAATGATAGTCAATACAAATCCAAATGCTGCCCATTTTCTACCAGGATCATCTTGGCAAATTCTAGATATTCCCCCAATTGCTAATGGAAGGAGTAATAAGCTTATAGTAAGAAGTAATCCGAAAATTTGGCTATTACTCTCATTACCAGATAAAGCCGAAATAACACCATCTATTTTATCTGGGCTAAATGAAAAACTAAAAGCATTTGCAGCATTAATAGGATTCAAACTATTAAATAAAATAGTTAGAATTGGTCCAACAATAAGCAATATACCTGTTGTCTGCGCCGACCAATCTCCTTTTTTAATTTTATCTGCCATACCAACCTCCTAAAATGACTGATGACGTATAATTTATAAAAAAAATAATATATTAATAAAAAAATGGCAACAATAATTTATTGTTTTTTTCAGAGAATATACTACTTTTTATAATTCGTATGATAATACTTACGACATATAGTATGTTCATATCCTTAAATAAGTGAATACTGTAAATATTTGAAAAATATTTACAAACTGACTTGATAATCTATTTTATATATTAATTTATCGTGTGATAATTTTGATATGTATAAATTAATACCAAAATTCATATTTATAACTATTTTGATAATATCTATTATGTCTTGTGGCGATGATGAAGACAATTATTATCCTGAACCTCGTGATGCATCTATTTCTTCGATGGAAATATCCTCACCAAAATCTTTAATAGCCCAAGAAATAAGCCAATCAGAATTTAATGAATCTGTAAAAAATATAACTGAAAGGAAAGTCTCTAAAAATGCTCAAATTGATTTAGTAGTTAAATCTCTTAATATAACTATTACTTATATACATGATTCAGTAAAAAATCATGAAGGATATATAGTTAACTCTACATCATATACTCCAAATACTGATTATGATAATAAATGGGCAAGAATTTCTGTAAGAGTACCCTCAGATTCGTTAGATAATTTCTTAAATAACCTTATAAATCATGCTGACGAAACAATTAGACAAAGTATTTATACACAAGATATCACTGAACAATATATAGATGTAAAAGCTAAAATAGAAAGCTTAGAATCATCAGAACAAAGACTAGTGAAATTATTAGATAGAACTAATTCAGTCTCAGAAATAGTAGAAGTAGAAAAAGAGCTATCTAGACTACGATCAGAAATTGACAGCCTAAAAAGTAGGTTTAATTTAATCCAAAATTCAGTTGTAACTTCACTGATAGAAATTTACCTAGAAGAAATTCCTAACCCTATCTCTATTAATGATCCTTCATGGAATACAAGAGATATTGCACTAGATGCAATAAAAGCTCTTTCAAGCTTTGGGCAGTTACTTATTAGAATTATTGTATTCTTGTTTGTTTTTACTCCAGTATGGATCTTAATAGCCGGAGTTATATACGGAGCAAGTAGAATTAGAAAGAGAAGTAAATAAAAATATTAATGGTGACAACCTCTGCCTAAAATATCCCATACACCCTGCACTTCATCTTTTCTGTAACCAACAAATTTATCCCATCTGTTAATCAATCCATCCTGATGAGTTGTAAGTAAAAATAATTTCTGACCTAATTCATATTTATTTACATCAGATACTTTATACACAGAGTAATCTAATCTCATATCTATAAGTTCTGCGTCTTGTCCTTCCAATATTGGTTTAGCAAAATTAGGAGCAGCTATACATTTACTACCTGAATCAAGAGTAATCAAGTCTAGTGAAATATTTATATCAATCACTGACGACATAACTCTTGCTGCAATATCAAATGGCATATATGGGTAATTAACATCCATAAGAGCATATGTTCCTCCTTGGACTTCTGTGATTTCCGGATACTCTAAAACTATATCAAAAGTAAATGTTTCACCCGTGGATACAATTTTTATATCAATACCAGCTTCTTCAATTGTTTTTTTTGCGTCTAGCAAAATATCAATATAACTTTTACCAATTTCCCATCGTTCTTGTTCAGTAGGAGATCCAGAAATACTTTGATGACTCATTACACCTTTAAATTCTATATTAGGGAGCTTATTAGCTAATTTCGCTAATTCAACTGCATCCTTAGAAGATCTAACACCACATCTAAACATAGAAGTATTAATCTCAACTAATACTCCTAAAATCACATTATGCTTATAAGCGAATTTAGATAAATTTTGTAAATTGTCTACATTATCTATTCCAACTTTCATGTCAGCAATTTTAGCTAAGCTACATAATCTTTCGATTTTGTCATTAGAAACAACTTGATTGGCTATTAATATATTGTCAAATCCACTTTCAACCATGATTTCTGCTTCAGAAACTTTAGCAGTACATACACCACCGTTACTACCGCCTGCGTTAACTTGTTGTCTTGCTAAAAATGGACTTTTTAAATTTTTAGTGTGTGTCCGCATTTTCAAATGTGAATCTTTATACGCATTAGAGACAGTATTAAAATTTGCATCTACAACATCTAAATCAATTATTAATTCAGGAGTTTCTAATTTATATATATTTTGACCTACTAAATTCATTTGTAAACTCCTCTTGCTGAAATATTAAAAACTGACACCAGTTTTTTATTCTTTATTACTGATATAAAATCAAATTGATTCACAACAGAAGAAATATCGGAAGGAATAAGTTCGATTTTATCTTGAATATTATATTCTTTTAGTTCGTCTTTATTAATTAAGATACTTGTATGTTCAGCACTCAGACCTTTAACTACAGCTGAGTTAATATTTTTAACCAAAGGGAATCCATAGTCTATATTCATCGCTTTATTACCTGTGTCTAATATTATTCTATCGTCATCGGGAATACTAAGTATCGATGATAGAATCTTTACAGATTCATTTAATTCAGGATTGAATTCTAAAATTTCTACATCTATTAGTGGCAATTTATTAATAATAATTTCAGTAAATTTTGAATCTAAGCTTGCATAATCATTTATTTTGATTTTTCCAGAAGCTACAAAGTTGTTTGTTATCTTCAAAACATCAGGGAAAAGGGCTGAAAAGTTTGCAACAGTATCATTTTTTAATGAGTTAAAATTTGAATATTCAAAAATAATTCCAGATATTTTAAGATTGTTTTCACTAGTATATTCAAATATAGTATTATCAAATTCACTTAAATTTTCAGCGTTAATTTTCAAATAAATTCCACACAGATTTTCATGATTAATGTTTTGTAATTGAAGTAATGAATTGTACGAATTTTGAGCATTAATACTTATAAGAGAATTTATTTTCTCTGTAGATAAAAGTGCGGCGTCCACTATAATATCATCTGCTAAATGAGAAAAAATTGATGCCTGATTAACATTAGATGATGAAATACCTACCGCATTTGAAAATCCATTTAATTGGAGATTTAATATATCTTTTGTCAAATGAGAATTGACATCAATTCTGACGCTTAAATTGACAGAATTCAACTTGAAATTGATAATATCAAGGTTATATTTAAAGGCATCTAAATCCAAAATCAAACTAGGTGTGTCTAGATCAAGAAAATCAGTTCCTATATTTTTTTTAATCGGTCTTTCCATAATTAATCACATGCCTAGGTTTAATTCATAATAATAAAGTAATTTAAATCTTGAAGGAAGTAATATTCTTATTTAAAGAGGAATATTCGAATTCTTTTTTAGCCATCGTGCGATTTTTTAAATATAATAATGTAGAAACAAATGTTGAAGAAATAAATGCCATATAGAAAGAAGCAAACAAATCACCAGAATATGGAATGAAAGGCAAAATTGGTGACATGTCTGGCTTTGCAAAAAGTAATGTACCAACAATTAATCCCACAATCATAGAAATAACAGCATCGTTTCCGTTAAATTTATTAGTGTAAAGGCCAAAAAACACAGGAAATAAAATAGCTGAACAAACCATGTCAGCTATTAAAAACAAATATAATACGCTAAATTCTTGAGATGATACAAACACAGCAGGAATCAGGCAAATAAATGGAGTAAATCTCATAGCATTGCTTACAAAATTCTTACTAGAAGGATATATATTTAGCAAATCTGTTCCTACAATACTTGAAATAGAATTAAACAATGTATCCAAACTACTACTAACTAACATAACAGCCAAAAGTAAAAATAAAATAATTAACCATTGAGAAGAATGTTTTAAAATTGTATCAAACAATGCAATTGAAGGGTTATTAGCAGTATCAGAACCCACTGCAATTATTCCTATAAATCCAAATATAAATACTACAGGGATTACAATTAACGCAGTTATAGAAAATGAAGTTGTTAACGATTTAGTATTCTTTACACTATAAATTCTTTGCCACAAACCTTGATGAAACATATTCGCTGACAGAATAGCAATCATTAATGTTAATCCGAATTTAGTTCCAATAGAATTTGAAAAAGACAATAAATTATTTCCAATTCTATTAAATGAATTAGTTAATTCAATATCAAAAAGCATTGTTAAAACGCAAATTAATATAAGAGGAAAAATAAATCTGAATTGATATTTATCAGTGAAAATCGAAGCTTTTATTCCTGCAAAAGAAACATAGGTAGCAACACTTAATCCTATTATTAAAGCTGTAAACCAACTCGGGATATTTCCTATCAGGTTAGATGCTGATGCAATCCCTGTAAGTTCAGCACATAAAAAAACCATCATATAAAAAACAGATATAAATCCGACTATTATATTGGCAAAATTTCCATATCTAAATTTAACATATTCTGTAACAGAATGACCATTGGGCATTAAAGTTCTAATTTTTGTGCCTATTATTGCAAACGCAACAAATGGTAACGATTGACCTATAGAATAACCTAAAACACCATTAATTCCGGACCATGTGCCAGCTTCTGCCGGGCTAAATAAAATCCAAGCCCCTAGCATAGAAGAAGTAAGTGTACTAATAGAAGTAATAGAATTTATATTATTTCTGTCAACAATATAGCTTTCAAATGAATAATTTGTATTTTTAAAGTTTTTGTAAACAATAAAAAAGAAAAAAACCGAAACAAAAACAATGATAAAATATGAAAAAAATCCCATAAAATCCTCTCTTGTTAAAAATTAATGAGAGGCCCTACGCTGGCATTATCCAGATCAGTTTTAGGGTCGATGACATCTCATCCTCTCAGCAGAAGCTCCCCATTAATATATTTTATATTGTATTTAAATCATATTTAAATACAAGCAATAAATTGATTTATTATCTTTGTTCTGTTAGTTTAAAAAATTATGGATAAAAATATAGACGAATCAACTAAATGTCCTGTTTGTTCTTCTGAAAATAATAGTTATTTAATTGAAACTAATTTCGATCAAATAAAAGATATAACTAATTTAAATTCGGAAGATGTGAAACTTTTCAAATGGTTAGTATGTGAAAATCCTAATTGTGATTTTTGGACAAGAGAACCTAAGAGGTAACAATAAAATATGAAAAAAATAGAAAGACAAATAATTGCTCTAGGCGGTGGTGGTATTGGAACTGATAAACTTAATAGAGCTTTAGATAATTACAAAATTAAAGCATCAGGTAAAAAGAAACCTAAAATAGCTTTCATTCCAACAGCTGTTGGAGATTCTGCATTTGCGATTGAAAGATTTTACAGAGCATTTAATACTAATATTTCAATCCCAAGCCATTTACCTTTGTTCCATAGAGATGAACGAGATATTGAGAAGTTTTTACTTGAGCAAGATATTATAGAAGTATCTGGAGGAAACACATCTAATATGCTTTCAATTTGGCAGATCCACGGTATAGACAAGATTTTACAAAAAGCTTGGCAGAAAGGGATAATTTTAACCGGAGCAAGCGCAGGAATGATTTGTTGGTATGAAAATAGTGTAACAGATTCTTTCGGACCACTAAAAGAATTAATGCAAGGATTAAAATTTTTAAAAGGCAGTGCATGTCCTCATTTTGATGGAGAAATTCACAGAAGGCCAACATATGAAAACTTAATAAAGAAAAAAATACTTCCACAAGGGATAGCTCTTGATGATTATGTAGCAGCGCACTATATAAATGAAAAATTAATTAAGTTAGTTACACCAAAACAAGGGTCCAAAGGTTATTTAATTAATCTTGATAAAAACAAATTAAATGAAGAAGTAATAGACCCCGAAATAATAGATGCTTAATTTTCTTTTATCCCTAATTGGTATAGGACTCGGTCAATACGCTGAAGTTGTTGATAACACCATGTTAAACATAGCTTTGCCTACTATTAGTAATGACATGAATATTTCTTTATCTATGGTTCAATGGATTCCTATTACTTTTGTTCTTGTTACAAGTTCGTTATTATTACCATCCGCAAAAATATCAGATATTTATGGTAGAAAAAAAATATATTTAATAGGATTAATAATTTTTTGCGGAGCAGTATTCATAACTGGTAAGTCAGAATTAATTTTAATTCTTATACTTTTCAAATCAATACAAGGAGTAGGATCTGCTGCAATACAATCAAATGGAATGGCAATGATTATTCAATTATTTGATATAAAAGATAGGGGTAAAGCTTTGGGAATATTTATGTCAATAATTGGAATAGGATCTATAACTAGCCCTATAATTGGTGGGTATATAATTGATACGTATGGATGGAGAGGAATTTTTAATTTTGTTACTTTAGTAACAATTGTTGCCATTATTTTTGGTTCATTTATAAATATTGAAAAAAATATTCTGAAAAATAAATTTGACTTTGATCTAAGAGGAACAGTATTTTCAACTCTAACAATATCTAGCTTAATAATAAGTATTTCAATGTTCACATCTTCAGGATGGAATTACTATTGGATATTAATTGGGCTACCATTATCAGTGATTTTTCTATTTCTTTTTATATTTTACGAAAAAAATAGTAAATCAATGAATCCTTTAATAAGCTTAGATTTATTTAAAAATAATACTTTTAAAATTGGAAATTTGGCAAGGTTTACTTCATTTATTTCAAATTCTCCAATATATTATTTATCACCTTTTTTACTTATAAATGGATATGGATTATCTTCTTCTAAAACAGGGATATTTATATTGCCTGGCCCAATCATGATGGCATTTTCAGGCCCGATTGCTGGTAGATTGTCAGACAAATTTGGAAGTTATTATCCTAGAGTATTAGGTGCTGCAAGTTTATTGGTTTCAGTTTCAATATATTTGTTTGCAGGAACATTAAACAAAGAATTTGTAATGTTCGCGTATGCATTTCAAGGGTTAGGCATGGGGGTTTTTGGATCCGCAAATACAAGTTATATTTTCTCTTCAATAAAGCAAAACGAATATGGATCTGTTAATGCTTTACTAACTTTAATTAGAACATCTGGTAACATAATTGGGATATCTTTATCTACAGCATTTGTACTTCTTTATTTACCCGAATTTTCTGATGACAAACTAAATCAAAATTTTGATTCGAATGGGTACATATCTGCAATAAGTAAATCTTTTGTTCTACCAGTAATTTTATCTTTTATAACATTACTACTCACATTAAATTCCAAAAATCAAAACTGATTTTCTACGATTATTTATATGAAATATATTAATCTTTTGGTAATATTGCTAAGGAGATTTATTTATGAAAAATAATCATCACAAATCAATAATAAAACCTAAAGAAAGATATATTGAGATATCATCAGGAGATATGACTAGAATTGCTGGTATATCTAAAGAAACAACAAATTCTCAAAATATTCATTTAGCTATTGCTACAATACCCCCAGGTAAATCATCTTCAGCTCATTTTCATGTTAATTGTGAAAGCGCTATATATGTATTGGCTGGTAATGGGATTTTTATTGCAGGAGAAAAACTTGATAATCATAATAATATCAATGAAGGAGATTTCATATATGTTCCTCCGAATGCGCCACACAAACCTGTAAACACTAAAAACGATGAGCCTCTAATATTAATTGTTTCTAGAAATCAACCTACTGAAATAGTTAAAGAGATACCAAACGAAAAGGAATTAAATAAAATCAAAAATCCTGTGGATTGCTCTATCATTAATCTAATTACTGAAAACAAATCTAATTCTTCAACTAAAAAAACAGATGGGGTAACAAGCACTAACGCTGACACAACAAATATTTCTATGACCAAATTAATAATTGAACCTAGTAAAACAACTTCAGCTCATAATCATGCAAATTATGAATCAGCAATTTTTGTGGTTAAAGGGAAAGGATTGTTTATTTCAAATGAAAGCTTAGATTCACATCAAAATATAGAAAAAGATGATTTCATATATATATCAAAGAATCTGAACCATAAAATATCAAATACTGATTCTATTAATCAACTTGAAATTATAATTGCAAGAAATATTAGGATATAGATGATGAGCGAAAAAAATATCAAACCAGGGGTTGCCAATAGTATTACCATTAGAGCAAAGTACCCTAACTTACCAGGGATGCTAGCAAACATTCTACATACAATAAGTAAAAACAAAGGAGATATGTCTGCTATTGATGTAGTTTCAATATCAGATGTAAATATTGTAAGAGATCTAACCATTAATACTTCAGGCAATGAGCATGCCGAAATAATAATTAATAAACTTAAAAAAATAGAACATCTAGATATTCAAAATGTATCCGACCAAACATTTCTTTTGCACTTAGGAGGTAAAATTGAAGTCAAAAGTTCTTTTGAAATAAGTACTAGAGATGAAATGTCAAAAGCATATACTCCGGGTGTAGGAAGAATTTCTTCTCATATTAACCAAACTCCTGAATCTGTATGGTCCTTAACAGGAAAAAGCCACACAATTGCTGTTGTAACTGATGGTACGGCAGTTCTAGGATTGGGTGACATCGGCCCAGAGGCAGCTTTACCTGTTATGGAAGGGAAAGCGATGATATTGAAAAACTTTGCTAATGTTGACGCATGGCCAATATGTTTAAACACAAAAGATTCTGATGAAATCATAGATATAGTTAAAGCTATATCACCAGGCTTTGGCGGAATCAATCTTGAAGACATTAGTTCTCCAAGATGTTTTTATATTGAACAAAGATTAAAACAAGAATTAGATATACCTGTTTTCCATGATGATCAACATGGAACTGCAATTGTAGTACTGGCTGCATTAATAAATTCTCTCAAAATTGTAAAGAAAAAACCCAAGGATATAAAAGTTGTAATTGCTGGTGTCGGTGCAGCAGGAATCGCTTGTGGAAATATTTTGTTGGATTATGGTGTGAAAAACATAATTGGCGTTGATTCAACAGGAATAATCACAAAAGACAGAGACTATAAGGATAATATATATAAATCCAATTTTGCTTCAAAGACAAATCCTGAAAATATTAAAGGTGACTTACAAAAAGCGCTGAAAAATGCTGATTGTTTTATAGGGTTAGCTGGTCCAAATATAGTTTCACCTCAAATGTTATTAAAAATGAAAAAGAACAGTATAGTTTTTGCCTTAGCAAATCCTGATCCAGAGATTATGCCTGAATTAATACCAGCTAATATCACTATTATGGCTACAGGCAGATCTGATTATCCAAATCAGGTTAACAATTCTTTGGCTTTCCCAGGGATTTTCAAAGGATTACTCGATGTCAGAGCAAAAACCATAAGTGATGGGATGAAAATTTCTGCCGCGAAAGCAATAGCATCAGTCATCCCAAAAAACTTACTTAATCCTGATTTCATAATACCTAGTGTTTTTGACAAAAATGTAGTTGAAGAGGTGTCAAAAAACATTGCATCACAAGCGATAGAAGAAGGAGTATCAAGAAAACAAAAAAAAGAAATAAATTATTATTCATTTAAAAAATAAAGAGGGATTATATGAGTGTATCAGTACATATATCAATTGACATGGAAGGGATAGCAGGAGTAGTTCATTCAGATCAAGCTAACCAAAAAGGGCATGATTATGAAATGATGAGAAAAGCAATGACTCTTGAAGCAAATGCAGCTATAGAAGGAAGTTTTGATGCAGGAGCGAATATAGTTGTTGTAAACGACAGTCATGGTTCTATGAGAAATCTTTTGCCATATATGTTGGATCAAAGAGCAGAATTAATTAGTGGATCTCCAAAACCTTTGGGTATGATGCAAGGCGTCGAAAACTCCCCTGATATATCAATGTGTATTGGTTATCATTCAAGGCCAGGAGAAAAAGGAATATTAAGCCATACAATCAGAGGCTCCAGTGTGGTACAACATTTTTTTATAAATGACAAGCCATCATCAGAATTTGAAATAAATGCAGGAATAGCAGGTTATTATAATGTTCCTATAGGAATGATTGCAGGAGATAATGACATAGTGAATGATGCTAAAAATTTGGTTCCAAATATAATTGGATCGTCAGTTAAAGAAACTATAAATAAATTTTCAGCAAAAAATTTATCCGGAAATGATGCCTTCAATTTAATTAAAAAAGATTCTCACGAAGCAGTTTTAAAGCACAAAGAATTTAAACCTATTAAATACAGTGGAACAGTAAAAATGGGAATAGAATTCTCGAGCGATTTAATGGCAGACGTAGTTTCAATGATGCCAGGAATTAAAAGAATATCAAGGCAAACTATATCATATGAGTCAAAAGACTATATTGAAGCTTGGAAATGTATGTACTCTGCTATATTACTTGCCGGAATACCTTACTAATTTTAAAAAAATAACAATTAATTATTTTGAAAATTCGATTCTAAAGATTGGATGTTTTTCCTCCAATTCAACCCGATTTCAAGTTCGATTTCTCTATTGCCATAACCTTTAGAATTTTCTATATTTTTGATATTTAAATAATATTCAACTACTTTATTCAACCAAATTTCAGGGCTAGTTGTAGTGAAATTAAAATCATTATCTGATTTATTCAAATCAGCAATATATGGATAATTTCTCAATAATGGAGGAGAATATTTATCATCATCACTATTAAGGTATTTATCAGTTATTGAAGATGGTACAAAATATAAGTTTGGGTCAGTATTTAAAACATCTGACAATAATCTTATCCAACTATTAGGAGTAAATATTTCATGAGTTGCAACATGATATATTTGATTGATAGTTTTATCAGATTTCATTGCATCATAAAAAGCTTTTGCTGCATCTTCTGAATATAAAGTCCTGAATGGATTATTTACATTTTCAGGCACTACAATTCCTTTACCATCATTTATTCTTTGTACCCACCACCAAATTCTACCAGTAGGATCATCTTCTCCCATGATTGCAGGAATTCTAACTATAGTATATGGAGTTTTAAAATTTTCAATTATCCATTTTTCACAATGCCGTTTTCTTGCTCCATACTCTAGTTCTTTAGGGTCGTATTCATAACTTAAAGTTTCCCAATTTACTTGGGTTTCTTTAAATGGAATATTTAATTCAAAATCTAGTAAGGCATCATCTGATGATCCATAATCCCATTTACTATATACTGACCCAGTGCTTACAAATAAGTATTTCCCAACTCTACCATGCGTAATTTGTTCAAATGATTCAACGTGTTCTTTTCTAAATGCTTGAAAATCAAATACCCAATCAAACGAATATTTTTCTAGTGCCTTAGATAATTCATCTATATTATTTCTGTCAGCTTTAATATGGTTTATTTCAGTCCACCAAATTGGTTTTTCATTACCTCTGGATAAAACAGATACCTCGTGCCCTTCATTTAACAAGTTTTGAACAAGAATTCTTCCCATATATCTAGTTCCACCAATTACTAATACATTCATAATTTCTCTACTTTATTTGATAAACTTATAATGAGTTATTCTATATTTATTTTCTTATTATTGTTAGTAATATTTGGTATTTTTCCATATAGAATAAAATCGGTAAATTGAATGAAATCTTCAACATGAATGTCAATCTTATAATTCAAATGTTCTAAAGGAAGATCGTAACGATCTATATAAGAAGATTTAAAACCACATGCTTTTGCTCCAATAACATCAAAAGAATGAGAAGCAACCATTGAAATATTCAATGGATTTTCATTTAATATTTGAGATGCCTTTCTATATACTGCAGGGCTTGGTTTAAATTGGCCGGCTAATTCAACGGATATTATATGATCAAATTCAAATTTAAGTTGATTTTTTGCTAAGTGTTCTAAGAAATTTTGTTCACCATTAGATAAAATAACTAATTTGAATTTTTTCTGTAACAAAGGTAAATTTTCAATAACATCATCGAAAGGTTTTAAAAAATACCAGCCACTCATAATATTTTCAATTTGCTCGTTATTATAAATAATTTTATGTTTATCAAGAGTATATAGTAACGCTCTTTCACAGGTTTTCATATATCCACTATGTCCTAGCATAAGTATATTATCCTGATATTGTTCAATTCTTTGACGATCTCTCCACGCATCCCATACAATTTCGAAGTTTGTATTTTTATTAGATTTTTGTAAGTTATTTTCCAAATATGGAATTAAACTATCTTTCAAATTTAATAAAGTACCAAAAATATCAAAAGTTAAAATCTTTAAATTTAAAGTATTATCAAAATTATTCATTTCTCTCTCTCCATAAAAATTTCAATCGTTCTCTAATATGTTTTTCATATCCATTATTGGTAGGATTATATAATTTGTTCAACATATTTAAAGGAAAATAATTTTCATTTACAAAATTATTTTCAAAATCATGTGGATATTTATAATTAATAGAATGACCTTGTTCTTTCATTAATTCAGTAGGTGCATTTCTTAAATGAAGAGGAACAACAGGCATTTCCGAATTACTTATCAGTTCTTTTGCATTCTTTAATGCAATATAGGATGCATTAGATTTAGGAGCAGAAGCCATATAGGTTGTTAAATGAGCTAATATTATTGACGCTTCCGGATAACCAATAATATGAATTGCATTAAATCCTGAAACGGCTAAATCTAATGCTTTAGGATCTGCATTTCCAATATCTTCTGAAGCAAATATTATGATCCTTCTAGCTATAAATTCTAGTTTTTCGCCTCCTTCAATCATAATAGTTAGCCAATAAACAGAAGCATCAGGATCACTGCCTCTCATGGATTTTATAAATGCGCTGACAGTATCATAATGATAGTCACCTTTTTTATCATAAAGCAAATATTTATTCTGTAATGATTCTGAAATTATATCTATCGATATTTCTTTTTTTTCTCCAATTAGGGTCAAAGCAATATCAATAGTATTTAACAATTTTCTTGCATCACCTCCAGATTGTTTGATCAAAAACGTCTTGGCTTCTAATGAAATTATGATTTTTTTTTGAGTCAAAATCAAATCATTTTCAAATGCATTATCAATGATTTTATTCATGTCAGAATTTTCTAACGAATTTAATTTAAGAATTCTTGTCCTCGAAATTAAAGGAGGGATAACTTCAAAAGATGGGTTTTCTGTAGTAGCTCCAATTAAGGTTAAAGTTCCATTTTCCACAGCATGTAACAAAGAATCTTGTTGTGATTTATTAAATCTATGAATCTCATCTATAAATAAAACAGATTGTTTCCCCATACTTCTATTCAATTTAGATTTTTCAATTATATCTCTCAAATCTTTTACTCCACTAGATATTGCAGACAGTTGAAAAAATTCATACCCAGATTTAAGTATCAAGATTCTTGCGAGAGTAGTTTTACCAGATCCAGGAGGTCCCCATAAAATTACAGAAAATAATTTTGCTCCGTTGATAAAAGAATTAAGAATTTTATGTTCATCTACCAAATGAGATTGCCCAATATAATCTTCTATCTTTTTAGGTCGTAAACGTTCAGATAATGGAGGAACATTAGAGTCAAACAATGACATACGATTATTCATATAAATTTATTCCAAACAAACATAATATATAGTTATATTGTATCATTTTATAAACATAAATCATGAAATATGAATATATAATCTTCTTATGAACAATTTAACAGCATTTATAATTGTAATAATATCAGGATTCATTCACGTGATATGGAATTCAAGGTATAAAATAACAGATAATCGTAACCAATTATTTGCAGGGACGAGAATATTAAATACGATTTACTTACTTCCTTTGTGTATTTTTTTCTATGAGCCTATTTCTTCAAGTGCATGGATATATATAATTGCTTCAGCAATTATACATTTCTTATATTTTTATTTTTTAATATTCATGTATGAAAACGAAGATTTTTCGAAAGTATATCCTCTATCAAGAGGATTGGGAAACTTACTTACTCCTATTCTCGGAACAACTTTAATTCAAGAAATTATAAGTAAAATTTCATTAATAGGAATAATTATTAATTTGGCAGGGTTACTAATGTTGAATTTAAAAAATTTCAAAGAAATAAAAAATAATATTTCAGGTAAGTTGCTCATTTTCAAAAACAAAGGTGTCAATTATTCAATACTCACCGGATTAACAATCACATCATATTCGTTTGTAGATAAACTAGGCGTAGAATCTTTAAATCCTATTCAATATTTTTATATGTACTCTATATTGACTATGTTTTTATTTAATTTGTTACTTTTAATAAAAAAGGAAAATGTTTATTCATCAATATTAACTAAAAAAAATTTTATTGAATTTTCTTATGTTGGATTAGCTGATTCAATATCTTATCTTTTAATTCTTTATGCTCTAACTTTCGTTGAAGTAAGTTATATTTCACCTATGAGAAATTCAGGCATTATAATCAGTTCTTTTATGGGTTATTTTTATTTGAGTGAAAAATTACATAAGCTCAGATTTTATGGAAGTATTTTAATATTTATTGGTATTATTCTTACAACAATAGGAATAAAATAATTTACGAAAAAAGAAATTTAAAAAATCAAGGAGTCACTATGTATCTTATAAGGCGAACATTCAAAATTCAAAAAGGTAAAACAAGAGATGCAGCTGAAGCTGCCAAGCAAATTAGTGCTAAATATAAAGGCGTAGGTCAAAGAACGCCTGTATGGATATATATTAGTGGCCCCACAACTCCTGGTCCTGCAGATACTATTTATATGGATTGGGTAGAAGAAAAGCTAGAAAACCCATATAGAGAAGAAAACAAATCACCAGATGGCTTAAAAGATTTATTCCAAGGGTTATATCAATATGTTGAGGAAAGTAAAATCGAGTTTTTTCAATACTATGGAGATACTTTCGAAGGTAATAATCCGTTTACAAATTAAAAATTATTCAATAGTTTTATATTTTTATAATTTTTTAACTTTGGATAAGCTTGATGAAAATATTCAGTAGGCTCATTTGAATAATTAAATTTCTTAAATGAATCAAATAAAGACGAAAAATTTGCTTTTGAATCTCCAAAATTAAAATTGTTTCCAACATACATGGATTCAAACATATTGGCTACATCTTGGGCATCTTGCTGACTTTTATACAGTCTAAGAGCGCTTACTTTATTTGTCCAAATATCTGATATTTTAATTCCAACAGTAGGTAATTTTTCATCTTCACTTAAATCCATATCTCTTATTTCTGCTATAAATTTAGGCATAGCAGTGTAATATAATTTGATATTATTATCAGATGAAAAATCTAAATACTTATTAAATGCTTTTCTAGCATTTAAATGAACTTGAATATGATCTGTGTGTCCAGAAAAACCTCTTTCACCAAAAGTAATTACAATGTTTGGCTTAACACGTTTAAGAATATCTAAAAATTGTTCTTCTAATACATTGTTATCAAGTAATTCTAATCCTTGATCATCATAACCAAGTTGTATTACATCACTAGTGCCTAAAAAATTTAACACTTCTAATTCTTCTTTCTCTCGGAAATCACCTAATTCTTCTCTTTTTAAAACCAAATCACCTGTACCTAAATCGCCTTTGTTCCCATTGGTAGCAGTACACACAGTTATATTTGTCCCTAATTGAGAATATTTGGATATAAGTCCGCCACATGAAGATGTTTCATCATCTGGATGCGCAAAAAATAATAATATTTTATCTGGAGTTTTATGATTCATACTTTAACACTCATATTAAGAATTAAGAACCAAAGTATTTTATCATCAAAAAAACTAGTTGTAATTATTAAAAATTAGGAAGAAGAAGCCATATCTTTACCACAACACATTGGGGATTTGATTTTTCCGTGACAAATCGGACATTGAGATACTCCCACAGAATTTTCTCCAATTTCAGCAAATACTAATTCACTTTCACATTTTCCGCATGTTAATCCTTTGACTTCCATTGAACAATCATTACATGTATAAATTGACATTATTTCTCCATTAAACTTACAAAAAATAAATTATAAATATATAATAATAATATTCTATTTTAAGCATCCATACAAACAAATGAAAATTTCTAATAAAGCAAAATCAGAATTACTCAAAATAAGATCTGAAAAACTTAAAGATCCAACCAAAACATTAAAAATCGTTACTTTTCCTCTTTGGCAAGGAGAAGGTGATTTTGGGATGGTTATTCAAGAAAGATTTGATACTGACATAATAATCAAAAACGAGGAAGGATCAGAACTTTTGTCTGTAGATGCTCATATTTCAGAAACAGTTGAAAAAGCTTCATTAGATTTTATTCTTGTAGATAATATGCCTAGCTTTAAAATAGATATATATTAATTTTTCAAACAAAATTCACACCCCAATATATAGCATCAATTATTAGTGTGTGAAAAACAAATTGTAAGCCACCTATTACTGAAAATTTCCAAATCAAAGAGTTTTCGATTTTATTATCAATGATAAATTTTGTAAGTAAAAGTGAACTTAATCCCACAATATACAAACATAACAAGTCAATTACTAAAATTAATTTGTTAGTTGTATTTAAATACAAAACAGATAATGGCATCCAAAGTGAAGAGCAAAATAAAATACAGATATATAGGGTGATTAAATATTTGAATTGTGGATATACTCGAGATTGTTCCGATCCATAAAATTATATATTTACATCTAAAATATCATTCCATTTTGTAGTATAAGAAGGAGACAATTTGTTTCTATTAGTTCGCCATTTATTATGAAATTCTTCTGATCCTAATTTGATTGATTCAGAACCAAAAACATTATTGATAGTATCAAAAGCTTGCATAAGCTTACTTCTCACGTTTTTTTGGCACATATTTTCAAACAATCCAGGTTGGACTTTGTCTGAAAGTTGAAAATCACCAATAATAACTCCAGCTTGTTTATAGAGTTTACCTGGAATAAAAATTTTATTTAAAATTTTCAAAGCTTCTTTAACGATAATAGAATTATCATCAGTTGGATATTCAAAATTTGATTTACTAATCAATTTGAAATTATTATTACGAGTTTTAAATCGATTTGTTTTAATAAATACAGAAATAGATGAAGTCTTACTATTTTGTCTTCTTAATTTTTCTGATGATTTAGAAGCAAAAGAACTAATAATTCTTTGTAATTTATAATAGTCACTAGTTTCTTTACTAAAAGTCCTAGATGTTCTTATATTTTTTTTAGGTGATGAAAGTAATTCTAATTCAAAACATTTAATGCCTTTAAGTTCATACATGGTTTTCAAACCATTTATAGATATATTATTCAAAATCCATTTATCATTTTTTTGAGTTAAATCATATGCAGTATAAATTTTGTTTTTATTTAAAAATTTTGTATATTTATTACCTATCCCCCATACATCGGAGATTTTAGTTTTTTGTGTGA
This sequence comes from Dehalococcoidia bacterium, assembly GCA_029936815.1. Lineage (GTDB taxonomy): Bacteria > Chloroflexota > Dehalococcoidia > Lucifugimonadales. The sequence goes on along the minus strand of JAPYRX010000003.1, from coordinate 66,507 downwards.
AAAATTTAATTTTAGAATTGTCAATGTGAAAAATATTTTTTGATTTAGATTGTTTAGCAAACAGATTAGCAATTTTAGTTAATGTCTTAGTTTCAGCAATACCAATTGAAGTAGGAATCCCAGTCCATTTATTAATTTTATTCACTAAATCAAGCGCTATTGTTTCATGATTATTAAAATCAGAAAAATCAAGAAAGGCTTCATCAATCGAATAAATTTCAACATTAGCAATATCATTTTTTAAAATTCGCATTATTCTATTTGATATATCTCCATATAATGCAAAATTAGATGAAAATATATTTATTTCGTAATTTCTTACCAAATCATTGATTTTAAACAATGGAGTTCCCATAGAAACTCCCATATCTTTAACTTCGTTACTTCTCGCAATTACGCATCCGTCATTATTAGATAAAACTATCACAGGTTTAGCAATTAAATCAGGGCGAAAAATCCTTTCACATGAAGCATAAAAATTATTACAATCAACTAAAGCAATCATTCTATCAATTTATTAATCACAGAGGTTACTACTCCCCATATATTAAATTCTGTTTGATCGTTTATATAAATTTTTTCAGATCGTTCACCATCATCAGACATTAAATATATTTTGCTATGGGTAATAATAATTTTTTTAACAATAAAACTACCATTTAAAGTAGCAAGAACAATATTGTTATTCTCTGGAGAAAGAGATCTGTCTACAATTAAAACGTCACCAGAATAAATTCTAGTCCCAATCATTGAATCTCCTTTAACTTTTATACAAAAAGTTGCAGGAGGGTTTTTTATCAAAAATTTGTTTAAATCTAAATTTGGTTCCAAAAAATCTTCTGCAGGAGATGGGAACCCAGCAGAAGCTATCAATTTTAAAAATGGAATTGGAGTGTACATAATGCATGTGTTTTATAATTTCTATAGGAATATTATAGAACATATGTTCTATAATATTCAATGTTTAATTTAGAACAAGAAATCATATATAATGACTTCTTTGAGAAACAATGTATAAAAATGGATTATATATATATAATTTTCGCATACCTTGCAGGTAGTATCCCTACAGCTTATCTTTATTTTAAAATTACAAAAAATAAAGATATCAGAAATTATGGGAGCGGAAATTCAGGAGCACTCAATATTTTAAGATCTCAGAATCTATACTCAGGTGCGATTGTTTTAATCATAGATTTAATTAAAGCAGGATTGATAGCTATAGCAGGTAAAAATATAGAAATATCAGATTTCGGACTTTATGTTGGAACAATCTTGTCAGTTATAGGTCATAACTATCCAATATACTTAAGATTTAAAGGAGGGAAAGGAGTTTCTACAGTTGCGGGGGTAACATTAATAATAATTACTATACCTTCGATTATAGCTGGAATAACCATAGCATTAATAACACTAATCCTTAGAAGTCCTTTATGGGGGATTGTTTGTGGTGCACTTATTTTAAATTTAGCAACATTAATTTTTGAAAAATCTATAACATTGTCTATATGGTGTATAGTTATGTCTTTAATTGTTCTCACAACTCACCTTTCTCGTAGAAGAAAAGATTTAATACCTGCAATCAAAAATATAGATTTAAATAGAATTGGAAAAATAGAATAATTAAACTACTAAATTAATGATTCCATTTACAATCAATAAAATAATTACATAAATTAAAAGCGATCTAATAGATTTTACATATGCTATAATTTTTTTACTATCAGGCAAATCATCTTCTTGTTTATAGTCAAATTGATTTATATATTGAGACATAAAATATCCTAAAAAGTTAAATTAATCATAATATTATCAGAAAAAGGGATTAAAATGAAAATAACATTATCATGGTACGGAGTATCAACGTTTAAATTAGAAATCGATCAATACACAATATTTTTAGATACTTATATGGATAGAGTTCCTGAGGCAGATGATGTTGGATTAAAATCAAAAGACGTGAAAAAAGCAGACTATATACTTATAGGACATTCTCATTTTGATCATATGTGGGGAGCAGATATAATAGGAAAAAACACAGGTGCAGAAATTATCGGTTCATATGAAACAATAAGAATAATGAGTGAAGAAGGGGTAGATGAAAAACAATTGATTCCAGTTGCAGGCGGTGAAAGTATACAAATCTCCAAAGATATAAGAATCAAAGTACTACCTAGTCAACATTCATGTATATGGGCAAAAAGTGGTTCGTCAGATGATATATGTTTGGGAGATTTAAATTTAGATATAAGACAAAGAATGAAAAATGTAGATGAGTTTTTAAATAAAATGTCAGGATCTGACGAAAGTCCGTTATCTAACACACAAAAACATAGAAGAGAAACAGATCAAGGAGTGAGAGGAGAGGGGGGCGCTTTAGCATATGTTATAGATACGCTCAAAGGAAGAATATTATGGAAAGATAGTCCTGGTCATTGGAGAGGTATTATCAATGATATAAAGCCAGATTTGGCTATTTTGCCCTCGGCTGGAAGAGGAAATATAGATGGAGAACCAATACAAGGATCACTAGTAGATTTTATAGATAAAGAAATAGAATTAATCAAACCTAAAGAAATTATTTTTAGTCATCATGATGATTGGATGCCTCCGAGTACAAAAGCTTATAATATGAAGCCTATTATTGAATCTGTAAATACAAAATATCCAAAAATAAAAATCACAACAATGGAATACAATAAAGAAATCGAATTGTTAAATTAAGAAAAATGATCAACAAGCTTCCTTGATACCAATTTAGGAGCATATAATTGTAAATCATGAGGAGTATTTAAAATCCAATTAATACTGATACGAGAATTGATAGATTGTAAATAATCAGTGTATTCACATCTATATGAATTACTATCGACAATGCTATCAAATTTGCATGCCATTAATCCTAAAACAGGGATATCAATTTGAGATAATATTATTTCAGGATTATAGTCCCAAAGGTAATCAACAATATTCAAATGATTAGTACGATTTAAAAAAGGAACTAATTTAGGTTTTTGAGTGTGGTCAAAATTACTAAGTATTGCATATTTAATATCTTCACTATAAGTATTAGATTTTAAAGATAAATTTTTATCAATAAAATCTGAAATACTTTCAAATTTTCTGTTTGTGAAATCTGGAGGTGATAATCGAGTTTTATAGTTATCTTGGTTCATTTCAGGAATTAATTTCATAGGAATCATACCTCCATCTAGTAAAGCAATTTTTTTTATATTGAATCTGGAATCAAAAGAAACTGATGTTGCGATTGACGCCCCGTAAGAATGACCTGCGATATAATCAAAATTTATGCTCAAATGTATTTGTAGATTTGCTATATAATCAACAATATTAATATATGAAAAATCGGTGAAAGATTCAGAATTTTGGCCGTGTCCAGGTAAATCTATAGAAACAATATAATAATGTTTTTTTAGGAAGTGTAGAATAACTTTCCAAGTATATTTATTACTAGCCAATCCATGAATAAGAAGTAAAGGTGGATTGCTTACATCGCCAATGGTGATGTAAGAATTGTCATTAATAGTCATTTAATATTTAAATTCCTCTCTGACAGGTGAGAAAATATCTAAGACTTTAGCTCCTATATCGGATGATTTAGCGTAATGTTCAATTTCTCCTGGAATAATATATATATCGCCAGGTAAAAGTAATTTAGATTCATTGCCAATAGTCATGTTTAGGGAGCCGTCAAGTAATATTCCAGCTTGTTCATGAGGATGAGTATGATTAGGAACTATAGAATTAGGGTCAATTGTAACAATTGACATTAGCATTTTGTCACCCCAAAAAGTTTGAGCATTAGCACCTGGAGCTAATTCAAAAAAATTCCTTGAATTTACATCTTTAAAATAACTCATATTCACCTTTAAAATAAGTTAATAATAATGTAAAAAAGTTTAAGAATTAATTGAAACCAATAGGAAGGCGAATTAATTTTTTAAAACTTAATAACGGACTCATTTTAGCAGATTCATTTTGTGAATGATATGATGGTTGATTATTGTCAATAAATGAAAAAGTTTTCATGTCATCATTTTGGTCGATTTGGTCAGAAAAAGAAAATTTCAAATCTGAAGCAATCAATGTGGCTTCAACAATGTTTTTTTTGTGGAAAGTGTTATTAACTCCAATTAATATATTTTGAGGATCATACAAAAAAGAAGAGATCTTTGTCGCTATTGTATTCAATTCGTTAAGTGAGAAATCAGGATTAGATTTTATTGATAATAAAACTCTTCTCGAAGATTTAAAATCATAATTTATAAGTAAGTTTTTTTTCAAATCAGAATAAATCTCGTCAATTTTTTGATTTTTTTCAATTTTAGATTTTGATATAAAAGTTTTACCTGATTTTGATAATAAATTTTTAACATCTGCAAAATCAATGTTAATCAATCCCGAATCAGCAATCACACTTGTAATTTCTTCTACTATATCAATCAATGCATTATCTGCATATTTAAAAGATTCATCTAAAGATTTGTTATCTGAATTTATAGAAAGTAATCCATCATTATTTATTTCTATGAAACTATCGCTAGCTCTTAATATTGATTTCACAGCTTTATCAGAATATTCTTTTCTTAATTTACCTTCAAATGTAAAAGGTTGTGTAGCTACAACTATTACTAAAGCTCCTAATTTTCTTGCTAGGGACGCTATTACTGGAGTGGCTCCCGTGCCAGTTCCTCCCCCTAGACCTGTTGTAAGTATTACCAGATCTTGACCTTCTAATATTTTTGATAATTGATCTGTACTTTCTTTAGCTGCTGCTCTTCCAATTCTTGGATTTCCACCGCTACCAAAACCCTTAGTTGTAATAGGCCCAATTGCAAAGACTCCAGAAGTATTAATGGTTTCTAGCATTTGAGTATCAGTATTAACAGCCAGTAAATTATATTTTGTAAAGTTTTTACGATTAAGCCTATTAATTGTATTGCAACCCGCCCCACCTACTCCAATAATTGTTACTTTGATATCTGACATTTAGTTGTTCCTTTTATGCTTTTTAATGAAAATACAATATTAGAACATTTGTTCTAATAAGTCAAATCATACAATAAATATAAATAGATATTATAATGAATAAATTTAATATAAATAAAGGCAAAATAATAATATTATTTGATGGATTATGTACAAATTGTAATACTGGAATAAGAATACTTAACAAGATTTTAAATAATTCTAGAATTACAATTTGCCCTATGGAATCAAATAAAGGAATAGAAATATTAAAAAGCATTAATATACAAAATAGGCCCGATACAATAATTGTTATAGATGAAAATTATTTTTATACAAATAGTAAAGCTATTAAAAAAATTGTAAGCACATTTACTGGACTTAAAGCAATTCTTAAAATAATTTATATAATTCCAAATTTTATAATTAATATATTTTATAATTTAACAGCAAAAAATCGATATAAATTTTTTAAAAAACATGAAATATGTCCACTAAACAATTTGAAAGAAAAAATGAATTTAGAAATATTAAATTAATCCATCAAATTGCAAACTTGAAGGATAATTAATATCATGGTGTATTATTTGATTTGCAAGAATATATTGTCCATCAGATAATTTAGATGCTATGAGGTTTGTGCTTGCATCATAAGCAGGGAAATTACTTGAAGAAATTTGAACTCTTAATTTCATACTAGATTTTAATTTGATACTTATTGGGCCTAGATCAATAATATATTTATAAATAGTATTTGGATCGATGTAATTTTTACGCTCGAGATCCTTAGCAAAGCTAGAACGTATTATTCCATCACAAATATTCCAAGATTTATCATTTTCATCAACATAGCACAGCCTTGCAGTCCAATCAGTGACTTCAGCTGATGACTCTGCGAACAAGTTAATCAAAACATTTCCTGAAATTTCTAAATTTTGATTTATAGTAGCAGTAGTATACACAAGTACATCATCTCTACTTTCAACATCAACTTGATTTTGTACTCCTGTATCAAAATTACCTGGATTTCCTCCTAAATGTGCTCCACCCATAGTGATTACAGGATTGGAAGGATCATAAACATATTCATCAGGTAGTTCATCATCAGGTTTGATGAAACTTAATTTACCATTTGATTTTATACCAGCTTTTCCATCACTGTGTAGAAAGTAGGTAATTTTTTCAGTATCTTCAGGTGGCCAATCATAAGAATTTTTCCATTCATTTTCTAGCATAGTATAATACTTAACTCTATGATTAGAAGAATTATTAAAATTAGTTTTCAACCAACAATCATACCAATCTAACATCATTCCTTGAATATCTATAGCTTCTCCGGAAGCTTTGTTTCCAAAATGCTTAGATCCAGCAAGTGGCTTCGGCATTGGTTCATGTGTCCATGGGCCTAAAATTAAACCTTGATTTTGCGAAATATAGTTATCAGAACTTTCTTCCATTCCTTCAAAACATCTAACAGTCCCTCTTAAAAAACCATCATACCAACCACCCATATTTAAGACAGGAATATTTATCTTGTCAAAATACTCTTTTGGACTAATTTTTTTCCAAAAATCATTGTATGTGTCATTTTTTATCCAATCATTATAAAACCCTCCTAATTTATCAAAAGGTGGAAAATTTTTAATCGGATTATTAATTTTATTTGCATCATTATTATCCAAACTCCATTTAGAAAGTTTATTTCTCTCAGTAATATTAAATTTACTTCTCTGTATATCATCTAGGACTAAAGTTCCAACTGTCCAATGAGTTAACCAATAATATTGCAAAACTCCGCCTAGATATGTCCAACTATCATAATAGGAATCTGATGTAACTCCTGGAATTATTGTTTTAAGCGATGGATGTTGCGTGGCTGCAGCTAACCATTGAGTAGCTCCATGATAAGATATTCCAAACATACCAATATTACCATCACACCAATCTTGTTGAGAAATCCATTCTAATGTATCGTATCCATCATCATATTCATTATGAAAAGGATTAAATTCACCTTCAGATCTATGTTTTCCTCTAACATCTTGAATAATGACTATATAACCTCGTTGAGTTGCTCTTAAAGGATCCATATAAAGAGAATGATATCTGGGTTTATGTTTGCCATACGGTATTCTAGATAGCAAAACCGGATATTTACCCTCTAAAGCTGGATAGTAAATATCAGAATATAATTTGACACCATCTCTCATTTCATTAATAACATTAATATCTACAGACATCTTTGATTTTTCAAAGTATTCATTTTTATTTGTATCAATCGTCATTAAATTCCCTTATTGACAATGTTATTTTAAAACATATATTAATAATTAAATGTTTTAAATACTACACATAATAAAGGATCAGGTAATGAATATGAATAGAAAACAAGTCTTATCAAAAGAAGAAGCAATAGAACTGCATCACAAAACTCTAGTTATTGATTCTCAGCAACCACCAGCAACTTACGGATTTTTATTTAATAATAATATGAAAATAAAATTAAATGAATTAGAGCAAAAAGGATATAAAAGAAATCAAGCTTCAGGAATCCTCGCGAGTATGGCTGCTATGGAGATTCATAAAGATAGTAATGCCAGAAAAGAATATCTAGACTTATGGGATAAAGCGGGGGTAAACATTTGTAGCGCAACATACGCCGGCCCGCCTGTGGGTTTAAAAGATGTAGATGATGCATTCGAATCTTCGGTAAAAGGAATAGCTCAAGCTAGAGGTATAATCGATTCTTTAGATGGTGAACTTAAACTTATACTTACTGCAAAGGATATAGAAGAAACATATGAAGAAGGTAAACGAGGATTAATATTAGATTTTCAAGACACACTTGCTTTTGGTATAAATCTAGATAGAGTTGATATGTTTTACCATTTAGGATTAAGAGTCGTACAATTAACTTATAATCTTAGTAATTTTGTTGGAGATGGGTGCACTGAACTTACTAAATCTGGGCTAACATACTTCGGAAAATCAATGGTTGAGAAATTAAACTCTTTAAATATGGCAGTAGATGTAAGTCATTGTAGTCAGCAGGTAGGTTGGGATGCACTTGATATATCTTCAGAACCAATAATCATAACTCATTCAAATAGTAATACAATCGCTAAGCATGATCGGGCAAAAGATGATGATTTAGCTAAAGCTGTAGCAGACGCTGGTGGGTTTTTCGGAGTAACTATAGTCCCTGGATTTATGCAAGAAAATGGACATTTGGGAACATTAGATGATTTTGCAATACAAGTTGAACATTTAGTGAATATAATGGGAATTGATCATGTAGGGATAGGAAGTGATATTTGTGGAAACGGACCTGAAACTGGCTCAATGATTGAATACCCAGAATCTATGCCCGGAACGATTGGGGAACAAAGAAGAAATCCTGATATTTTCGATTGGTCAGGATTTAGAGAAGAACATAGACTCAGTGATGAATACAGAATAAAAGATTTTAAAAATTTTGGAGATTGGTCTAATTTAACAGTTAAATTAGCTGAAAAAGGATTTAATGAAGAAGAATTAAAAAAGATATTAGGATTAAATTATCTCAGATATTTCAGAGAAGTAATCGGCTAATTATGCCTATAGACAAATCAATAAAAATAAGAATAGGATTCAAATCTGATTTAAGTAATATAAAAGATATTGACCAATCTCTTTTGATTATTACTGACGAAATTTATGAAACAAGAACACAAAAAGCAATTAAAAAAGCATTAATAAACGAAACCGTCTTGATAGCCGAAATCAAAACTGTAGTTGTAGGGTATTTATGGTACGAATTTCTTTGGGGCTACATACCATTTATTTCTCTTATTAGAATAAAGAAATCTTTTCACAGAAATGGAATAGGAAAAACACTCATGAAGTTTCTTGAAAGCAAACTAAACGAGAAAAAAATAGAGAGAATATTAAGTTCTACAGAAAATGAAAATACATCAGCTATTAAATTTCATAAAAGCCTAGGATACAATGAATGTGGCTATTTCAAATTGGCTCATTGGGCTCCAAATAAAGAATTATTTTTTGAAAAAATGCTCAACAATTAAATCTTAGTATACTGGTATCCACCGTTCAAAAAATGTGATATTTCATTCTTGTTATTTCTAACAAATGAAATCGAATTCCCATCGTATAAATTCATAAAACTATCTTTACTCACAGGCTCTAGAATTAATTTTTCAGGAGTTGCTTCTAGTCGGCTAGGCGCATTTATACATAATTTACCATTTTCTATATACGTTTTAGATATTCCTTGTCTAAATTCAAAATTGCCCAAATAATCATTTAATTTACTTTTTGATGTTAAGCTCGTATCAATTTTAAAAGACAATGGTTCATTCAATTTATTTCTAAAGACTTTTCCTCTTATGTTATTTAACACAATTTCTGCCAAGCTTCCAGTATTAACTTCATTTTTATTTGCAAAAATGGCCACAGCAGTTTTTTCTGAAGGAATCATCATTGAATAAGTACTTACTCCTGGCAAACCACCTCCGTGTTTAATAATTTTCAATTTATTTGCATAAGAAATCCAATAACCATAACCATAACCCCACCCTGATTTCCCAAATGGCATATTAATATTTTGAATTTTATTCAAAGAATCAGAATTCAAATTTAATTTGGAATTAGATATATTCATGGATTGAATTTGATACAAAGATAAATCATTGGTAGTTGTAGCAATTCCTCCAGCCGATAAAAATGTTTGATAATCTTTGCTTAATTCCAATACTGCATACTTGTCATGATCTATTCCAGTGTAAAACGGACTGTTTTTTAAATTCGAATAAATAAAAGTTCGATCAGATGCATTTCTCCATGAATCAAAATTTGTAAAAGTTTTTTTCATTTCTAGATTTGTAAAAATATTTTTATCAAAATAATCTTCCAATTTTATTTCAGATAATACTTCAATTAAATGCCCTACTGTCGCATAACCTTCATTGCAATAACAAAAATATTCTCCTGGATTACTTTGTAATTTTGCATCAAACAAATTTTCTACAAGAGCTTTCCTAGTAGGGTAAATATCTTTCTTTCTATTTGGTTGCAGATTAATTATTAATGGATTGTAATTCTTTTCTCTATACTTATCCTGATGACCCGTTCTACCCAATCCACTAGCATGTTTTAAAAACAGATCAGTATTTAACATTTCAGATGCTTGTTTATTAGCAATAGAAAAATATGGTAAATATTGTTTGACAGGCTTATTTAAATCTAATTTGTTTTGCTCCACCAATTGCATAGCAGCAATAGCAGTAAAAGATTTAGTTATTGAAGCAATAGGCCATATTGTTTGAGGAGTAACAGGTTTTTTATTTAAAACATCTCTATATCCAAAACCATTTTGGTAAACAATCTCACCTTCCATAACTAAAGATATAGAAATTCCAGGAACGTCATTGATTTCCATAAAATTTTTAATTTCATTTTCAATCAAATTAATTTTCATATCATTAAACAAATTCATAATTATTTTTATTCAATATATTAACCACTTTATTTTCATCATAACTTTCAAACATCACATAATCAGTATTATATGTAGAAAAACTAAATATACTTATATCGTTATTAGACAATGGATTTATAACTCCATCAAGAATTCCTTTCAGGTTAAAATTTAATATATCTACAAATCTAAATATTTTCCAATTATCTTCATAATTAAATTCTTTGTAATTGAATGTGATATTTTCCTTGATAATCAAAGATAATTCATCTGATGTTCTCACCAAATTGAAAAAATCTAATTTCAAAACAGAGTCTGACACAACATAATTAGTAGGTAGTTTAACTACAGCATATTTATCTTTCAAAATTTTTAACTTCATATTATGATCTTGGAATTATTTTTCCTGGTTTTTTTCCTGTATGTTTAGAATTTTTGACAACAAAACTACCATTTACCAATACATGTATTATTCCTTCTGGATATTGCTTAGGATTCTCATAAGTAGCAACATCATTTATAGTTTCGGGATCAAATATTACTAAATCAGCAGATTTGCCAACTTCAATTGTTCCTCTATCATTTAAATTAAACTTTTTAGAAGGCAGTCCTGTCATTTTATAAATAGCAGTTTCTAAACTAATTATCTTTTCTTCTCTAGCATATTTTCCTAAGACTCTAGGGAAGCATCCATAAAGCCTGGGGTGCGGATTTGATCCGGAAGCAGGAACACCATCAGATCCAATCATTGTGTATTGATCGGATAAAATATTGGTAAGATCCTCTTCACACATAGTTTCAATTATTGCTAAGATATGTGGATCTTCCGAAAGTAATTTTTCTGCAGCTTGTTGTTCATCAAGGTCAAAATCGTCACATATTTGTGATAATTTTTTTCCCTCATAATTAGAAGTTAATGGAGAATGAGCAATAATAACTTTATCACCATCTACTTTTCCTAATCCTCCATCTCCATCAGTGAAAGCATTATTTTGATGAATAGCAAATAAAGCACTTTGCCCTGCAATATACGGATATTGGTCAGAGTTTACATTCATACCTTTGTCTATAGCATGATGAATCATTTCAATCGAGTCATTTGACAATCCCCAATTATTTTTACCAGATATTTTATGGTGAGAGATTTCAACTGAAGTTTCAGATTTATCTCCAATATTAAGTGTCTCCTCAATTGATAGTAATAAATTACTTCCTTCATTTCTCATATGACTTGCATATACGCCAGAAAATTCAGATATTTCTTTTGTTAGTTCTATTATTTCATCAGTACTCGAATATCTGCCAGGTTCATAAATCAATCCAGTAGAAAATCCAACTGCGCCTGCTTCCATTCCTTCTCTAATCCAACCTTTCATTTGATCAAATTCAGAATTAGAAGGATTCCGCTCCTCATTTTTTAAACCACAACCATTTCTAACTGATCCGTGACCGATCATAAATGCAGAATTTACACTTGGTTTAATATCGTTAATTAAATCAATATACTCTCTATAAGAATTCCATTGAGGTAAAGATGACTTGGGGTATCTTGTTTGCCATCTTTCAATTGTTCCATATCTAGGGATAACATTGTTTCCACAATTCCCATTAATCACGGTAGTGACACCTTGCATAACTTTAAAATCCATTTCAGGATAAACAATCAAGGCAATATCATCATGACTATGAACATCAATAAATCCAGGCGAAATAGCATTTCCTTTGATATCAATGATTTCACAATCCATATTTTCTATTTTACCAATTTCTTTAATTATTCCAGATTCAATTAAAATATCTGATATAAATGAGTCAGAACCTAATCCATCGTATACAGTAGCATTTTTAAGTAATATTTTTTCTAAATTCAATATTTACTCCTTTGAAGTTTCAATTAGTTCAATTCTGATTTCACCTGGAGCTGTAATAAATCCTAATTTTCTACCATCTGGCATCGCTATTGGCCCCTCCTTAAGTAAAGCTCCTATCTCAGTCAATCTCTTAATATCAGCTTCTATATCTTTAGTATCAATGCCAAAATGCTCAAGTCCAAAATGAGCATCACCATCAGATGGTCCTAGTTTCTCTCCATCTCGCACTCCTGAAATATTTATTGTAATATCATTTTCAGATTTAGTAACAATGAATCTGTCTCCAAAATGACGAACGGTATCAGAAATTATTTCTACGTTAAATGCTTTTACAAACCAATCTGCGGTTGATTTAGGATCTTCAGATTTTAAATGAATATGATTGATGTTATATGGCATTTTTTCCTCCATTTATATTAAAATAAAATTTATATACTAATATTACAATAAAGAAAAAATATAAATATGAAAAAAATACTAATTACGGGTTCTTCAGGTCTGATTGGGAAATTAATATACAATAATCTAAAAAGTAAATACTCTTTTATCGGATTGGATAAATATGACACATCTGAAAATAATGGATTGAAAACTCATTTGATCAAATCAAATCAAATCGAATGCTTTTCAAAATCATTAAAAGGAATTGACACAGTTATCCATCTTGCAGCAAGTATATCAACATCTTCTGAATGGAATGAAGTCTTATATAACAACATAGAATTAACTAAAAACATATACGAAGCGAGTAGACTAAATAAAGTCTCAAGAATAATTTTTGCTAGTTCAAATCATGCTGTTGGGAATTTTGAAATTGATGAACCATACAGATCCATAGTAAAAGGTAAGTACGAAGGAATAGATCCAAAAAAAATAAAAAAAATAAATCATAATGTATCAATACGACCTGATTCGTATTATGGAATTTCAAAAGCTTTTGGAGAATCAACAGCAAGGTATTATTATGAACATCATAATATCGAATCTGTATGCTTAAGAATTGGTACTGTAAACAAAGAAAATTCTCCATTATCAGATATAAGGTATTTTGCAACTTTACTATATCATGAAGATTTAATTCAATTAATTGAAAAATCAATTTCTCAAGAAAATATTGGATTCAAAATATTTTATGGAGTGTCAAATAATAAATGGAATTTTTGGGATATCTCATATTCTGAAAAAATTTTAGGATATAAGCCAAAAAGAAATACAGAAAATGAAAGATAAAATATTAATAGTAGTTGCCTTGAAAAGTGAATATGACAAATTCATTCCTAAAAATTGTGAATTCATATACACAGGAGTTGGTAAAGTTAATGCATCATATTCTCTAACTAAGAAACTTGAAAATATGAAAGAATTACCGACCGAAATCATAAATTACGGAACAGCTGGAAGTAAAGATTTGATTATTGGTGACATAGTTGATTGCACTAAATTTATTCAAAGAGATATGTATTTAAAAGAATTTGGATTAAACCCAGGGGAAACAGCGTTTGAATTTGCTAAATATGAAGAAAACGAACCTCCTGTTATACTAAATTTTCACGACACAAAGATTACCAATCCCATTAAAAAACATTATTTGTGTGCTTCTGGTGATAGTTTTGTTACGAATTTTGACCAGGGGTTAATTGATATTGAGAATACATATAATGAAAAAATTTCAGTAATAGACATGGAAGCATATGCGTTGGCAAAAATATGTTTCATATACAAAATTCCATTTATATCTTTCAAATATATAACTGACAATTTAAATTCTACTGGGATTAATGATTGGGAAAGAAATGTGAGTTTAGGGTCTGAAAAATTTGAAATCTTATTGAGAAAATCGTATAAAAATGTATAGGAAAATTATAAGTAATATTTGGTCAATCAGAGAATTTTATTTACCTTTTATAATTGGCATAGGACTCGCTATATCTACACTTGTATTTTTAGGAGTATTTATAAAACTTTTAATTTATTTTATTGAAAGTTTTACACTACAATTTTTACTATTACACCCATTAAAAAATCGTTAGTCAAATAATTTTTTAAGCTATATTAAATTATTCACTTTTTTTTAGGATTTATTGTTCCATCGTCATCAGAAATTTTCAATAATTTTTCGTATAACAAACCACCAATTGGAGCTCCAATTATTGGGCCAATTATATAAACCCAGAAACCATTGTTAGGACCAGGCAAAGCTATTTTTTCCCATCCAGCAAAAAATGAAACTAGCCTTGGTCCAAAATCTCTTGCGGGATTAAATCCTGCTTGGGTTATAGATCCGAATAAACTTATTAACAATGCTAAAGTAAGACCAATCATAATAGGTGCTAATCCGTTAGTTTTTGACAAAACACTTTTGGGATCTAAGGACATAAAAATAACGAAAGCCAATATTGCGGCACCAAAAGCTTCAACCCCTAATGCATGAAAAGAATTTATCAAATCTACGCCTGACTCTAAAGGAAGGACATCTGGATTTGGGAAATATTCCCCAAAAGCCATAGCTGAAAGTTCACTGCCATCTCCTCCTCGAGTAATTTTATTTAATATTTCAAATCTATTTATAAATGGACCAAAAATCAACAAAACAGTAATTCCTGCTAAAATAGCTCCAATAAGCTGTGATGCGATATAACCTAATACTTGGAAAAAGTCTAAGTCATTTTTTCTTAAAAAATATAAAGCTAATGTGATAGCAGGATTGAGATGTGCCCCAGAATGTGGAGCAGTAGCTAATATAGCAATACTTAAGCCAATTCCCCATAATATCGCTACTTGAAAAATACCTACTAAAACTCCTATGTATAACGCTGTGGCTACAGAAGCAGTTCCGACAAACACTAATATATAAGTTCCTATTATTTCAGCTACATATTTTTTCAAGTTTAAGTTTTGCATATTATCTATCCTTAAAAATTAAAATAACATATCCCATTATACTATATGAAAATAAATATAAATCTAAGTAAAATGTTATAGAAAATAAAATAAAATAATAATTATGATTAATTTAAAAAATGTAAGTATTAATTTTGGCACACAAGATGTTTTTGAAAAAATTAATATCCAAATAAATAAGCAAGAGAAAATTGGAATCGTAGGCCCAAATGGTCAAGGAAAATCAACTCTATTCAACTTAATTAACAATGAAATCGAACCAACAGAAGGTTCAGTAATAGTTCCAAAAAATATCAAATCAAGTTACATGCATCAAAATGTTGAATTGTTTTATAAAGATGAAACAATTCTTGAATATACTCAAAAGATAAATGATGAAATAGAATTGATTCAATCCAAAATAAATACTATAACTAATTCATTACAAAATATGCCAAGCAATAAAAAACAAATTGATGAATTAAGTATATTAAATGAGAGATACCTAGTATTAGGAGGTTATGATTTAGAACATTTAGCAAAATCTGCATTGTCAGGACTAGGATTTAAAGAATCAGATTTAAACGAATCTTTTAAGAATTTCAGTGGAGGATGGAAAATGAGAGGAGAATTAGCAAGATTGTTAATTTCAAATCCTGAATTGCTACTACTTGATGAGCCTTCAAACTATTTAGATCTTCCAGCTATAGAATGGTTGAAAAAATATTTAGAAAATTATCAGGGAACAATGCTAATGATCTCTCACGATAGATATTTACTTAATACTTTAACAACAAAAACGATTGAAATAAACGAAGGTATAGCTACAAGATATGAAGGGAATTATGATTACTATTCTATAGAAAAAAAAGAAAGAGCAATTCACCTTATTAATAAAGAAAGAAATTTGTCCAAAAAAAGAGAGGAAATACAAAATTTCATTGATAGATTTAGATATAACAGTAAAAAAGCACCTTTGGTTCAAAGTAGAATAAAAATGTTAGAAAAAATGGATGAAGTAGAAATTCGTAAAACATCCGAGATTTCTAATTTTCAAATTCCAAAACCTCCTAAATCGGGAAGGAATATTATAAGTATAAAAAATGGAAATTTTTCTTATAAATCTAACGTAAATATATTAAACGATCTAAACCTAGAAATAAATAAAAATGAAAAGTTTGCATTTATAGGAGCAAATGGTGCAGGGAAAACAACTTTATTAAAAATATTATGTGAAAAATTAAAACTTGAATATGGTGATATTTCATTAGGGCATAATGTAATAAGAGGATATCAATCACAAGAATTTGGTGAAGTGCTTGACCCAAATTTGTCAGTATTTGAAACTATTGCTACTAATAATAATGATTCAGAAAGTAATTTAAGGAAAATATTAGGAAATTTTGGGTTTAACAAAGAAGATATTTATAAAAAAACTCAAGTATTAAGTGGGGGGGAAAAAATCAGATTGTCATTTGCGAAATTATTTTCTAACCCTCCAAATTTCTTACTACTTGATGAACCCACTACGCATTTAGATATTGATGGAAGAATAAAATTGGAACAATTATTAAAAAAATATGAAGGTACTTTTTGCATAGTAAGTCACGATATCACTTTTATTAAAAACGTAAATGCAGAAATCATTCATGTAGATAAGAACAAAATCACTAGATATCATGGAAATTATGATTATTTTTTATCTAAAACTAAACAAGAATACGAATTAACAGATAATAAAAAAAACAAAATAACTAACCAAGAGACTAAAAAATCAAATAGAAAGAAAAATCTTGAACTAAGACAAATCAAAAGCAAAACAACCGAAAAGCTTAAAACTTTAGAAAAAGAATTAGATATTTTATATGATCAACAAAAATCTTTAATAAATGAAACACAAAAGACAGAATCTGATTTTTTGGAAATTAATAAAAACCTTATTCATATAAATAAAAGAATTAAAATCATAGAAAAAGAATGGGAATTGTTATCTTAAAAACATTAATTTATTTTCATCATTAACTGCCCGGCCGAAACTTGATCGTTCAAATTTACATTTATTTCTTTTACTGTTCCTATAGAATCAGATACAATCATTTGCTCCATTTTCATAGATTCAACTACGAAAAGTAAATCTCCATTAGCAATTTTATCTCCTATGTATTTGTCTATTTTAAGAACTACTCCTGACATAGGTGCAATGATTTCTATTGAAGGATTTAAAGTTTGAGCAGATTGAGAGTCTGATAAATTAGAATCAATCGCAGGAATGGGTTTAAAAGTATCTATATTGTCAGATATTTTATTTATAGAATTTTCAAATTTCAACATTAATTGCCCCGCTGCTATTTGTTCGTTGGGTTTAACATTAATTTCATATATGAATCCTGTGTAATCAGAAACAATCCGCTGTTCCATTTTCATAGATTCAACTACGAAAAGTAAATCTCCTTCACTAACAGAGTCACCTACTTGCTTCTCAACACTTAGTAAAAGGCCTGCTATAGGAGCAGTTATGTCATTATCAATTGATTGAGTAAAATCATCTACAGTGTTAATTTTTGTTGGCATCTGATGTTTGTTTTTATCTTCATTAGAAATTGAATTTATATCTTTTATATCAATAAGTTCTTCGTTTACCATTACTGATTCAATCTCAAGATCTTCATCAATAGTTATTTCAACTACATATATTTTGTCATCAATATTAATTTTAATTTCTTTTTTCAATTTATTATTATTTTAATTTAATAAAGACAAAAACAATCCAGCTATAACAGCTGAACCAATAACTCCTGCAACATTAGGCCCCATAGCGTGTGCAAGAAGAAAGTTTTTAGGATTTTCTTTCTGACCTATGTGATGAGATATACGGGCTGCCATAGGAACTGCAGATACACCAGCTGAACCGATTAATGGATTAATTTTATCTTTCAAAAATAAATTCATTAATTTTGCTAGTAAAATACCTGATCCCGATCCTACAGCAAAAGCAATTAAGCCTAATCCTAAAATAAGCAAAGTTTTAAAATTTATTACATCTGGGCCATTAAGTTGAGTTCCAATCGTAATCATTAAAAAGATCGTAGAAAGGTTAATCAATTCATTACTTGCCGCGTCAACTAATCTAGGTACCACATTACTTTCTTTCAATATATTTCCTATCATAAACATTGAGATTAATGGAGCAGAACGTGGAACAATTAAAATTATCAAAAACATTGCGATATTAGGAAATAAAATTTTTAATTTATTATTAACTGGAGTTAAATTCTTCATGATTATATTTCGTTCTGATTTTGTTGTAAGAAGTTTCATTATAGGAGGCTGAATAAAAGCAACAGCTGCCATATATGAATAAGCAATTACGGCAGTAATTGCTAATAAATCCGGAGCCAAACTAGAAGTCAAAAAAATTGTTGTCGGACCATCCGCTCCCCCAATAATACCTATAGAAGCAGCTTCTTGTAATGAAAAATATCCAGTTAAAGAAGCTCCCCAAAATGATACAAAGATACCTATTTGAGCAGCCGCACCTAAAAGTAAAGTTTTGGGATTGTTAATTAGTGGAGTGAAATCAGTAATTGCGCCTAATCCGAGAAATATTATAGGTGGTAAAATATTCCAAAAAGACAATGTGTAATAAAATATAACTCCAAATAGACCGGAGGATTGATGTACGCCTGTTGTAGCATCAAAAATTGTCATTCCTGTTAAAGGTAAGTTTGCTATTATTATTCCAAGACTAATAGGCAATAATTCATATGATTCCATATTTTTCTTTATAGCTAAAAACATAAAGAAAAAGGCTAGTATAAACATAACAAGGTTTTCCCAGGTAAGATTATAGAATCCAGTGGTTTTTATCCAATCAAAAAATAAATCCAATATGTCTCCATTATTTAAAATTTTCCAATTCAGCTTCAACTATACTTACTGCAACAGAAGCAGCAATAACTTTTTTAAGATTAGGATCATCTTTTTTCAAGTTACGTGAATTGAGTTTTTTATCAATAAATTTAATTAAAGTAATACAAAAAATTAAAACAGTTAGCAAAATAAATGAAATAGCTATTCCAAAAATTGTTAAGTTTATAGCTGTATTTACTGTTTCGGTATTAATTTTTTTTCTCCTATTTGATATGTTTAATATTTTAATATTATAATAAGTATATATAAAATATTCTAAACAATCTCAAAAGAGTCTAATTGTTTTAATTTAAAAATTCAACCATACAATCAGGGGAGTAAATATGACTAAAAGAATCGATTTTAATTGCGACATGGGAGAAAGTTTTGGCATGCATAAGCTTGGAATGGATGAAGAGGTAATAAAATATATCACCTCTGCAAATATTGCATGTGGGTTTCATTCAGGAGATCCTAATTGGATGAAAAAGACAGTAGACCTTGCTATTGCTAACAATGTAGAAATAGGAGCGCATCCTAGTTTTCATGATTTGGTAGGCTTTGGCAGAAGATCTATAAATGCTACCTACAGTGAAATAAAAAATGATGTAATTTATCAAATAGGAGCAATATCAGCATTTCTACAAAATCATCCTTTACAACACGTCAAACCGCACGGAGCATTATATAACCAGGCATTAATTAACGAAGATACTGCAAAGGCTATTTGTGATGCAATTCTTTATGTTAACCCAAATCTCATATTAGTCCTTCTATCTGGATCCAAATGGGCAGAAATTGCTAAATCTATGGGCCTAAAGATAGCTCTAGAAGTTTTTGCTGACCGAGCTGTCGAACCAGATGGTACTCTAGTTTCAAGATCAAAAAAAGGATCTGTAATACATGATATAGATACAGTTGTGGAAAGAAGTATAAAAATGATCAAAGATGGTAAAGTGGAAGCTATAGATGGAAGTATAATTGAATATGAAGCGGATACAATATGTTTACATGGTGACACTCCTGGTGCAGTAGATATGGCAAAAAAGCTTAAAAACGAATTTGAAAATCAAGGAATTAAAATCACAAAACTAAAAGAAATTATAAATGAATAAATCATTTTCCAAACCAAGCATCAAATTAGCTGGTGATAGTGCAGTAAATGTAGATTTAGGAGATATAATT
Organism: Dehalococcoidia bacterium; assembly: GCA_029936815.1. Taxonomy (GTDB): domain Bacteria; phylum Chloroflexota; class Dehalococcoidia; order Lucifugimonadales. The sequence goes on along the minus strand of JAPYRX010000003.1, from coordinate 46,197 downwards.
CATCCTGAAATTAATTTTAGTGTCCATACTTTTGCAACACATATTCAAAAAAATAACCCTCAGTGGTTAATTCAAATAATCCCTGCGTATAAGGGAATGTTGATTTATTATGATCCGCTAAGTATAGAATTTGAAAATTTAAAGAATTATTTACTGAAAGAATTTGAAACAATGGATAAATCAACAAACAACACTTCTTCTACACTAATTACTATTCCTACATTATATGGCGGCAAATTTGGTCCAGATATGGAGAATGTTATAAATCATACTAAATTATCAAAAAAAGAAGTTATCAATATACATTCTGCAACTGATTATTTAGTATATGCGATAGGATTTAGCCCTGGATTCCCATATCTTGGCGGACTTTCTCAAAAACTCAATACTCCAAGATTAAATAACCCTAGAACAAAAATACCAGCAGGATCTGTTGCCATTGCCGAAACTCAAACAGGTATTTACCCTTCTCCGACGCCAGGTGGATGGCAAATCATAGGAAAAACTCCTGTGAAATTATTTGACCCAGAAAGAACTCCTCCTGTTTTAGTAAATCCTGGAGATATGATCAAATTTGAACCGTTAAAAAACTTAAAAGAATTTGCTGAGATAGAAAATAAAATAAAACAAAAAAAATATAGTATTAAAACAAATGAAATCAAAAAATAAAAACCCATCAATATCAATTATAGATCCTGGGATATTTAGCACTATTCAAGATTTAGGAAGATATAAATATCAAAAATTTGGAGTGCCTACAAGTGGTGCTTTAGATCAATCTGCATTTACAATTGGAAATTTAATCTTAGGAAATGATACAAATAACCCTGGAATAGAAACTACCATGATCGGGCCGAAAATAAAATTCAACTCGTCTGAATGGATTTGTGTCACAGGAGCAAAAAGTAATCCTAAAATAAATGAAAGTGAAATAAAAATGTGGACCCCAGTATATGTTAAAAGAAATTCAGTATTAAGTTTTGGACAAAATACATGGGGAGTCAGATCTTACATTCTTTTTAAAAATACATTTAATTTTCAAAAAACCATGGACAGTTATTCAACTAACACAAATTTAAACATTGGTGGTCACAATAATGGATTACAGTTATTGGAAAAAGACATAATTAGTTTTTTAGAAAAAAATGATAAATTACCTCCTTTTACTAATAATTTTGATATAAAAAAGCATTACATTAAAGAACAAGATTCTTATACGTTGAGGATAATATTAGGGCCACATGATGATTTTTTCGATTCAAACAATATCAAAAAATTTTTAGAATCAGAATATGAAATTTCGACTCAGTCTAATAGAATTGGATTTAGATTGTCAGGAGACTCCATTAAGCACAAATCAAAATCTAACATAATTTCTGAAGGTGGAGCATTAGGATCAATACAAATACCTGGGGACGGGCAGCCCATTATACTATTACAAGACAGAGGTACTACTGGCGGATATCCAAAGATTGCAACTATTTCTTCAATAGATATCCCTAAATTAGCACAATCTAATCCAGGTCAAAAAATAAGATTCAAAAAAATTGAAATAGAAGATGCAATTTCGATCTATCGTGCAAACAATCAAATACTAAAAAATATAAATGATTTAGAAACCAAAGATATTAATATTCAAATAGACAATAATAATAATAAAATCAAAACATATGAAAATATAAAAATAGATCATCAAAAATCTTTTGAAGTAAACTCAGAGTACAAAAAGAAAAAATATTCTTTGAAAATAAAATTGTCATGATACTATCAGATTATGTAAATTTAATTTATGAATGGATAATTAACCTACCAATATATGTATGGATAATAACTATATTTTTAATTTCATTCACGGATTCTATTTTTAGTCCCATCCCACCCGATCCACTATTAATTATCTCCACTACATATCATTCTAATTATCTATGGTTGTTTATATTTATATGTATTTTGGCAAGTTATCTTGGTGGCATAGTAAGTTATTTGTTAGCAAACAAAATTTATTCAAAATACGCTTTGTTTATACATAAATTTATCAATAAAGAAAAATTCGAAAAAATAAATATAGAATTTTCAATTAGAGGAAATTATATAATTCTTCTTTGCGCAATCACGTTTATTCCATTTAAAGTAATTGCTTGGGTAGCAGGGTTTTTAGAATATGACTTTTCACAATTTAGCATATTCTCTATTTTAGGAAGAGCAGTAAGATATTCACTTCTAGGTATATTATGTTATGTCTTTGGAGAAAATATAAAATCTATTATTGAAACATCATTAACAATTTCTAATTATCTCGCAATATTACTCTTAATACCTGTGATATTATTTTTAGTTTTATGGATTAAGAAAAACAAATTTCAAACTAATCTCTAAAATAAATCTGGTTTTTGGTTTTTGATTTCAGATAATATTTCAATACAATGATTTATATCTTCTTCAGTATTATAAAAGAAAGGCGAAATTCTTACCGACCCAGGTCTATGATCAACTATAATGCCATTCGCACTCAATGTTTCTACTACTTCAGCAGGATTACTACAAGAAATCATAGTTATACTTGCGTGGTCATGTAGATCATCAGGTGCTTTTATTGAAAATCCTAATTCTAATAATCCATTTATCAATAAAGATGTTAATTTAAGCGTACGCTCACGAATATTATCAACCCCAATTTCATTAATCATTTTCAATCCCTCTACAGCTGGATATATTGAACTAATTGCAGGAGTTCCAGTTTCAAACCGAGATGCAGTATCTGAGAATTCAATAGTATGAGGATCAAACTCAAATTGTCTTTTATGAGAAAACCATCCTGTCACAGAAGGTTCTAATTGTTTAGTAATTTCTCTACTTACATACATATAAACTATTCCAGATCCACCAAGTAACCATTTCAATCCACCTGAAATCATAATATCTATATTTTTCTCTTTTACATCTATAGGTAATTGTCCGGTAGCTTGGTAATCGTCTAAAAAAAAGAGTGCATTATTTTTCTTTGCAGAATTCATAATTTTCTCGTAATCATTTATAAATCCGCTTAAATAAAACACCCTACTAGTTACAACCAATTTGGTATGGTTATTTATTTTCGATATAAATTTATCTGAATCAACATATTTCATTTGTTCAGATTCAACTATGATAGCTTTTCCGTTTCCTTTACTCTCTTGAGCTTTAAAGTTATGCGCTATAGTTGGGAAATCTAATTCTGATGTTATAACTTCATCTTTATCTGTAAGGTTTAAACAAGATAATATAACTGCTATTGCACTAGAAACGTTAGGTAGGATAGCGATTTCATCAGGATCTGCGTTAATAAGTTTTGCGTATTCATCTTTTAATGCATTGGTTTTTGATATCCAGTCAGAATACCATGCAGAAGCGCCCATATTTGTCCATGTATCTATATAATTTAACAAAGAATTTCTTCCATTATCCGAAAGTAATCCAAGAGAACATGTATTCAAATAATTTAAATTTTCAAATGTTTTGAATTGCTCTCTGTATTTTAGCCAATTAATATGATTCATAAATAACTCCTTAATTTAATATTACGAATTACTATATTTTATACTTAGATAATTCATTAGATTTTCCATTATATATTGATATTAATACTTTTTCTTTTTTCTGTGAAATTAATATAATAATAATAAATATTAAGCCTTGAATGGCTATGGAATATCCTGGGTCAAAGTAGTCTGCAGTCAATCCATTTATAAAATTGAAAAATGCCATACTTCCGCCCACATACATTGAATAAACCCCAGCAATTCGCCCTCTAACATAATCAGGAGACATAATTTGAATTATAGTATGTACAATAATCATGAAGCCTGTCTGTCCAAATCCCATTAAAATTGTTGCAAACAAAGATATATAAAGTTGTGATGAAAAAGCTAGGATAATTGGGCCCAAGCCGCTTAGCAGAGCAAATATATAAAATAATTTACCTTTGAATTTTTCATCAGCTGTCCCTGCTAATATCAATGAAGTAATCAGGGATCCAACTCCCACACACATCATTAAATAACTTACAGCACCTCCTTCTGCATTAAGTTTGTTTACAGAAAAATATGGTAAAACAGATTCAAAGGACATAGTAAGCATACAATGAAGAGTAGTGATACCAATAATAACCAAAAAGGGTTTTGATTTATGTACAAATTTTAGCCCTTCGGCCAAATTTGTAAAAAACGATTGAGAACTCATCTTGCCAGTTGATGGGTTTTTTATCATTAAAGCAAAAATAAAACTTAATGCATAAAATCCAGTACAAATAAAGAAAGCAAGGTCTATGCCATTTATTCCATTATCCCCCGACCCTACATAACTTAAAAAAGGAGCCACTGCTAAAGGGCCTAATAATCTAGTGGCATGTACAGTAGACATATTTAGTGCCACAGCATTTAATAATTTATCTTTCGGTACAATATTTGGAAGCAGGGATTGACCTGATGGCATTTGTGCTGCTCTTGCTGAGCCTTGAATAAAAGCAAGTGCAACTAGATGCCAAGGTAATATGAAATCCAAAAAATATAGTATGCTAAGTCCCAAATTATGTACAAAATTAATAAAAAACATAATTTGCAAAATTCTTCTTCTTTGGAATTTGTCCGATAGATATCCAACAAATGGGGTAACAACAACTCTAGGAATCATAGCTGCAAAAGTAACCAGTCCAACCAACATATGGCTATCAGAGACTTGAAATACAACCCACCCTCGTACTACAATCAATGCCCAATATGAAGATCCTGCAAATAAACTTGCCAACCACATTTTGAAAAAATCAGGGTATTTCAAAGATGCAAAATAATCCACTTTCGAAAGACTTGAAAGGCTCTCATTATGCTTATTCATTTTGCCTCCTTTGGCATTATCAAACCATACTATCATATTTAACTCCAAACAATACCAATAGCAAGATTAAAGAGTTATATATATATTGACCTTCTAAATTTTTTAACATAATATAATTTTCTGATAAATGGGGACGCGTGGTCTCGACAGGAAATTTATGAGGCAGGGTTGCAGGTCGAGGACCATATAACTCGTAAAACTATGGAAAAAAAATTAACTGACAATAAACAGTTAGCTTTAGCAGCTTAATTACTGCTACATTGTATTGTTTTTCCCCCGAGAGAATAATACGATGACGAAATTCGGGGTATAACTCTGAATACCCGATAGTTCAGAGAAGAATTTAAATCGGAAAGCTTGAATAAACTCTTTCTGATTGAAGTCTTCAAGCTTATTATCAATCAGATAAACCTGTAGATGCTCTAGACCGAGTGTTTTTTGGACGGGGAGTTCGACTCTCCCCCGTCTCCACCATTGTTTAAATTAATATGCACAGTAACTTCATTGAAACTATAAATAAAATAGATACAAAGAATATATGGTTAATAGCAATTCCATTTATTCTTGGAACTTTGTGGGACCCTATTATTAATTTGATAGATACATCTGTTGCTGGGCATATGGAAAGTGCAGAATTTTTAGCATCACTTACTTATGGAAATAATGTAGTTCATATTTTCTATTGGGTTTTTGGTTCGATAGGAATGGCAATAACAGGATTCACTTCACAAAAATCTGGTCAAAAAGATGAAAGTAAAATCTTCAAAATTCTTATAACAAGCATTTCTTTCATGTCAATTATTTCAATATTTCTTTATATATTTCAATTTCAATTATGGAATGTATTTTCGTTGATTTTCAATCAATCTCAGAGTGTAGAAATTTTAACTAAAGATTTCTTTTTCATAAGAATAATCGGAGTAGCTCCTCAATTAATTATAATGTCTACAACTTCTTGGTTCTTAGGAATTAAAAAGCCAAATATAATATTTAAAACATGGAGCTTAATGGGAATTACTCATATTCTTCTTCTTATTGTATTCACAAATTATTACAATATGAAATTAAATGGGATTGCCTATGCCGTAGTAATATCTCAATGGATAACATTAGTATATGTATTCATAGAAACAATATTGATTTTAAAAAAGCTAAATATTAATATTATTTATAAATTCTTACCCAAAGAAGATATTACATTACTACTCAAATCATTTTTTGATTTGTTTATAAGAACATTAATGCTTCAGTCAATCTATCTAGTAGGGACATATTATTCCTCTAACCTGGGGGCAACAACGCTTGCTTCTTACGGAATATTTTTACAGTTATCAAGTGTTTCATATATGGTCATAGATGGGCCTACATTAGGTTCAGCTCCGTTAATTGGAGAAAGCTATGGCGCTAAAAAGATCAATCAATTTAAAAGAATTTATAACAACGCATTTTTTTCCGGCATTTTAACTGCAATATTGTTTACATTGATTTATATTGTCTTTGGTAAAAATTTAATAAATATTATTACTGATATAGAAACAGTCAGATTAGAAAGTTTCAAATATATCTATTTAGTAAGCATAATCCCAATAGCTTCTGTATTATCATTTCAGTTAGACGGAGCGTTCTCTGGGATGCTAAAGACAAAAGAAATGAGAAACACAATGATATTTGCATCTTTAATATATTTTATTTCAATATTTACATTAACTAAAATTATAGGTAATTACGGTGTATGGGTATCTTATATTATTTTTGCACTATCTAGAGGACTATCATTAAATTATTATATGAAACAAATTATAAATAAATTAAAATAAATCATATAAGTAAAAATGTGAATGAAAAACATAAAAATATTAAAACATGAAAACCAATCTATATGGATAGATTTCATTAGTAAGGAAATAATCAAATCAGGCCAATTAGAAGTTCTGATTGATAAAGGAATAACAGGATTAACAAGTAATCCTTCAATATTCGAAAAAGCCATCTCAGATTCTAATGATTATGATGAAGACATAAAATTTCTTCTACAAAAAAAACCTACTATAACTAGCTACGAAATTTTTGAAGAATTGAGTATAACCGATATAAAAGGAGCTGCTTTATTATTACTTGAAACTTATGAACAATCAGATGAATTAGATGGTTATGTTAGTATAGAAGTATCTCCAGATTTAGCATATGAATCAAACAAAACAATTGATCAAGCTCTACATTTAAATAAGAAAATCAATATGCCAAATATCATGATCAAAGTCCCTGCTACCCAAGAAGGAGTTAAAGCAATAGAAGTTCTTACTTCAATGGGATTAAATATAAATGCAACATTAATGTTCAATCAAAATCATTACAACGATGTAGCCAATGCTTTTATAAAGGGAGCAAAAAAATGTTCGAATAATAAACTCCCATTTTCAGTTGCTTCGTTTTTTGTAAGTAGAGTAGATACAATTGTTGATAAAATAATAAGTTCACAAAATAAAAAATCTGATCTTTTAGGAAGAGTTGCGATATTAAATTCTCAATTGGCTTACACAAATTTTTTACACAAATTTCCAAATCAAAATTCTAAGCCTATGCAAAAACCGCTATGGGGAAGTACCAGTACTAAAAATAAAAATTATTCTGACACTCTATATATAGACAAACTAATTGCTCCAAATTCAATAAATACTATCCCATTAGAAACAATAGATCAATTTATTGATCACGGCGTTCCTGAAAAATATAGAGGATGGAATAAAACTACGATAGAAAAAGAAATTGAAAAATTACATGAATATAATGTAGACCTTGAAAAAATTACACATCAACTTCAAATTGACGGCGTAAAAGTGTTTCAAGACGCTTTTTCCAATATGCTTAAATCTATTGAAAACAAGTCGATAATTATCATCAATTAATTCTGTTTTTTAAAAATATATTCCGTCAAATATTTTGATAATTTCTAAATATTTATACATTATTATTTGAATGTTACTATTGTTAAATTGAAATTATATTAAAAAGTGATAACATTATTCGATATATTTCTTAATAAATATTTTAATGTGAGGCCAAATGTACGAGCATGATGTTTTAATTGTAGGTGCCGGATTAGCAGGACTAAGAGCTGCTCTTGAAAGTATAGATGCTGGCAAAAATACTGCAATGATATCTAAAGTACACCCCGTAAGATCTCACTCTGGTGCAGCACAAGGTGGGATTAATGCCGCACTAACAGATAGAGGTGATGATTGGAAAGATCATGCACTCTCCACTATTAAAGGTAGTGACTATCTTGCAGATCAACATGCAGTTGAAATAATGTGCCAAGAAGCCGGGGAAAATTTGATTGAACTTGAAAACATGGGAGTGATTTTCAGCCGAAATGAAGAAGGAAAATTAGGTACAAGGCGTTTTGGTGGTCAAACTGTAGCTAGAACATTTTTTGTTGGGGCAATCACCGGGTCTGCAATGCTCCACGTATTATATGAACAAACAGTAAAAAAACAGGCGAAAGTCTACGAAGAATGGTTTGTAACAAAATTAATAATTGAGGATGGAGAATGTAGGGGAGTAATTGCAATGGACATGCATACGGGGAAACTTGAAATTATAAAAGCCAAATCTGTAATATTAGCAACAGGGGGAGCAGGAAGAATTTTCGAACCTTCTACTAACGCTCTTATATGTACAGGAGACGGATTAGCATTAGCATATAATGCAGGTGCATCTCTAATGGATATGGAAATGATCCAATATCACCCAACTGGTCTTGCAGGTAATGGAATATTACTTTCGGAAGGAGCAAGAGGAGAGGGTGCCTATTTATTAAATTCAGAAGGCGAAAGATTTATGGAAGACTATGCTCCTGAATATCTTGAACTTGCTTCTAGAGATGTAGTTTCGAGATCAGAGCAAACTGAAATTGACGCGGGGCGAGGTGTAGACGGATGTGTGTTGCTTGATTGCAGACATTTAGGTAGAGAAAAAATCGAAGAACGCCTTGGTTATTTACAAGAAGTTGCAACAGAATTTAGAGGAATAGATTTAGCTGAGCAACCAATACCTGTAAAACCTACGATGCATTATATAATGGGCGGCATTAAAACTGATGAATCAGGAAGAACAAATATACCCGGCTTATATGCAGCTGGTGAATGTGCCAATGTCAGCGTTCATGGTGGTAACAGGCTAGGGGCAAATTCTCTATTAGATACTATCGTTTTTGGCAGAAGATCAGCAAGAGCTGCAATAGAATATGTTTCAACAGTAAAAACTTTATCTAAAAATAAAACTGAGCTGAATAACGAAACAAAAAGAATTGAATCATTAGTAAATCGAACAAATGGAGAAAGATCCGCAACTTTAAGAAATGAAATGGGTGTTTCTATGACAGAGGGAATTGGAGTGTACAGAGATGCTGATAGTATTAGTATGGCTAAAAATAAAATCGTTGATTTAATAAAAAGATATCCAAACACTGCAATCGATAATAAAGGTAAAGTTTTCAATACTGATCTTATCTTTAATCTTGAATTGGGATACATGTTAGATGTAGCTCTTACAATGTGCATTGGTGCTGAAGAAAGAAAAGAAAGTAGAGGTGCTCATTTTAGAACCGACATGACGGAAAGAGATGACAAAAATTGGTTAAAACATACTAATGTTAAGAAAAAAAATGGAGAACCAATATTCTATACATCTGATGTAACTATCACAAATTGGAAACCAGAAATTAGGAAATATTAAATGGTACAAACCGCAAAAAAAACTGTCCAAATCACAATCAAAAGACAAGATCCTGAAATAGATGGAAATAAGCCATATTTTCAAGACTACAATGTCGAAGTTGAAGATTGGTTTACAGTACTAGATGTTCTAATAAAAATAAGAGAAGAAATAGATGGCACTTTATCTCTTAGATGTGCATGCAGAGCTTCAATATGCGGGTCCTGTGCAATGAGAGTTAATGGGCAAGCTAAATTAGTTTGCAAAACTAAGCTTTCTTCTGTTGAAAAAGATAACAAAATATTGGTTGAACCTGTGGGAAATATGCCAGTAATTACAGATCTTACTGCTGATTTCAAACCATTTTGGGATAAATTTAATGCTGTAGATCCTTACCTTAGACCTGGAAGTGAAGCTCCTGAAGCTGAATATATTGCACCTAATGAAGATATGGTGCATCTAGTTGGTGTAATGAATTGTATAATGTGCGGTTGCTGTGTTTCAGATTGTACCGTATTAGAAGTTAAAGATAATTTCCTTGGGCCTGCAGCCCTTGCAAAATCTTACAGATTTATTGCAGATCCAAGAGATAACACTGAAAATGAAAGACTAGAAAAATTATTAGATGACGGTGGGATATGGGACTGCACTAGATGTATGCAATGTGTAGAAGTATGCCCTAAAGATGTTGATCCAATGAGTAGAATAATGGCTATGCGATCTAATTCTTTAAATAAAAATATGAATAAAAGTTACGGAGCAAGGCACGCAAATGCATTTACAAGCTTAATTAAAAGTTCAGGCGTTTTAAATGAAACTTTATTGATACTTAAAACAAAAGGATTTTTTAATATTATAGAATTAATTAAATTGTTACCTCTTGCTATTTCAGCTCAACTTGCAGGTAAAAGACCTCCATTTCTATCTCATTCTATAAAAAACAAAGATAAATTGAAAAAAATATTCAAAAAATTGGAGAATAAATAATGAAATTTGCTTTTTTTCCAGGATGTGTTGCTAAAGGGGCAGCACCCGAATTATACACTTCAACAATTAAAGTTGCAGAAATTTTAGGCATTGAATTAGATGAAAAAGCTATGGAATCTGCGTCCTGTACAGGAGCTGGAGTATTGCAAGAGAAAAATCAACTTCTAGGTGATACACTCAATGCAAGAAACATAGCCTTAGCAGAAAAACAAAATTTACCTATTTTAACTATATGTAGCACTTGCCAAGGTGTTATGTCTCAAGCTGAACAAAGATTAGAAAATGAAGAATACAGAGCTCAAATAAATGAAACTCTTAAAGAAGAAGGCTTAGAATACACAGGGAAAACACCAACAAGGCACCTTCTATGGATTATAGTCGAAGAAATTGGAGAAAAGAAATTTAAATCTTTAGTGAAAAGAAAACTTGAAACTTTAAACCTAGCTCCTTTTTATGGATGCTACCTAGTAAGACCAAGCAAAGCTTTAAAGTTTTATGAAAATCCCGAAAGAGAAACTTGCTTAGAAGATTTAACTGAATGGGTAGGAGCAAAAGTAACTGATTTTCCTGGAAGCAAAGCTTGTTGTGGATTTCCGATTCTAACGATCAATGAAAAAGTTGCATTAAAGATGGTTGGTAATCATACTAGCTCTGCAAAAGATTTAGGCGCTGATGCTATGGTTACTCCTTGTCCTTTGTGTCATCTTAATTTAGATCAATATCAAAATCGAGCTGCAGGCATGATGAAAAGAGAAATTGACCTCCCAATAATTCATGTTCCACAGCTAGTAGGACTAGCTTTAGGACTTGATCCAGAAGAGCTAAGAATAAATAAGCATATAATTTCTACCAAAAAACTATTGTCAGAAATATCTCTAAGACCATAAATCTTAATAATATTGTTTCATATAATATTGAAAAAAATATTTCTTTAATCGATAATACACATACTTCACTATTTCTGATAAAACAACAATATATTTACAATGTCTAATAACAATCAATTTGGAGATTTGAATTTAGCTTACATTTTAGGTCTATATGAGGATTACTTGATAGATCCCGAAAGTGTAGGAGAAGATTTAGTTATTTTTTTTAATTCAGAAGATTTCAAAAAATACAAAAGATCATCACACTCTCAAAATCATTCCGAAGCCCCAAAATCTAGAGATAATATAGCTAATAATAATGATGAAACATTGATACTAAATCAAATCAGAAAAGAAGGACATAAGTATGCCAAACTAGATCCTCTAAATTTAATAGCCAAAAAAGAATATATATTAAACTCAAATGGAACTAGTGAAAAAATAAAAAATATTTATACAACTACTATTGGATATGAATATTTTCATTTAGATAACCAAGAAGAAATTACTTGGTTAATTGATAATATCGAAAATGATATTAATCCTCCTAATTTTGACGAACAAAATTCATTACTAGATCGTATTATTGAAGTTGATACATTTGAAGAATTCCTATCCAAACATTTCCCCGCAAAAAAATGGTTTTCAATACAAGGAGAAGATTCATTAATTCCAATTTTGGATAAAATAATCGAGCTTGGAAATAGGGATTCTATGGAGCATATGACCATAGGAATGCAGCATAGAGGAAGAATAAGTGTTATGGCAACCTTATTCAAACTCCCCTACTCTGATGTGTTCAGTTATTTGAAACAAGGAAAAGTTAATTTAAATAAAACAACAGATGAAATCAACCCGCCTGGCTGGATGCAAGACGTTTTGTATCACTATGGCTCTGAAATTTCTATAAATAACCTTAAAATTAAATTGTTAGATAATCCTAGTCATCTTGAATTAGCAAGCCCGGTTGTAAATGGATATTTGAAATCAATTCAAGAAAATTTAATGTCAGACCAATCTAATTCACATGACAAATCTATAAGTGTATTGACTCATGGTGATTCAAGTTTTGCAGGCCAAGGAATAGTATCAGAACTATTTAATATGAAAGATCTGGATTTATACAATGTTGGAGGTACGATCCACGTTGTAGTCAATAATCAAATAGGATTTACTACTAACCCAGAAGAATCGAAATCAGAAGGATATTGCACTGATATTGCAAAGGCATACAATATTCCTGTTTTTCATGTTAATGCTGATGATGTGGAGTCGTGTTTAAAAGTTGCATCTATTGCTTATAATTATAGAAAAAAATTTAAAAAAGATATAATAATTGATTTAGTTGGATACAGAAAACATGGGCATAATGAAGGTGACGAGCCATCATTTACTCAACCTTTAATGTATAAAAAAATCAAATCTCACCCTTCATTAAAGACAATTTACACAGAAAAATTATCTTCTGAACATGGAGATAAAATCAATACCATTGCGGATGAGTCTTTTGAAAAATGGAATCAAAAATTAGAAGCTGATCTAGAAAATCCAAACATTAATAAATCTTCGGATATCTCTAAAAGTATCATAAAAAACAATACAAATATTATTATAGATTATGAATATAAAGGAACAAAATTAAAAACAAATGAATTCAAATCACTTAATCATGCAATTTTTAATATCCCAAGTAATGTATCGATAAATAATAGATTAGAGCGAATTTTAAAAAGAAAACAAGATGTATTAAATAGTAATTCTAACTTAGATTGGGCTCATGCAGAACTTCTAGCTCTAGCTTCAATTATTAATAATGGTAGTAATTTAAGATTAACAGGGCAAGACTCTGAACGTGGTACTTTTAGCCAAAGACATGCAGTTTTACATGATATAAATAATGGAGAAAAATATATTCCCTTAAATTATATTTTACCTAATCAAAAAAATATACAAATAAAAAATAGCCCACTAACTGAAATGGCCACATTAGCATTTGAATATGGATACACATTAAATTCAGAAAATAATTTCGTATTATGGGAAGCACAATTTGGTGATTTTGTTAATAACGCCCAAGCCGTAATTGACGAATATATTTCATCTGGGTTCTCTAAATGGGGAATCACATCATCTTTGGTTATGTTGCTTCCGCATGGTTATGAAGGACAAGGGCCAAATCATTCTAGTGCGCATTTAGAAAGATATCTAAGTTTATGTGCAGATTCAAATATGAGAGTGATATACCCATCAAAATCATCTCAATATTTTCATGCGTTAAAAATGCAAGCAAACGAAAAAAATAATATAACACCTATGATAATTATGACTCCAAAAAGTTTGTTAAGACATCCTTTTGCTGCATCTCCAATAAAAGAATTCACAGAAACAGAATTTTCTAAAATCATAGCCTACTTACCTAAAAATACAGGTGGAATTACTACATTAGTTATGTGTTCAGGAAAAATCATTGTCGATTTATTAGATGAAAACAAAGAACCAATAAATAAAAATAATGCGATTATTTCAATAGAAGAATTATACCCGTTCCCGTCAAAAGATATTGAAGGCTTTTTAAGCAAAAATAAAAATATAAACAAAATTATTTGGATACAAGAAGAACCAAAAAACAGAGGTGCGTGGCATTTTGTATCAAATCAAATCCATAATAGTTCAATAATGAAAGAATATGAATTAGAATATTATGGATCCACTGAAAGAGCTAGTACTTCTGTTGGGACATCTGAGTTACATAAAATTCAAATTGAATCAATAAAAAACAAATTTAATGAAATAAAATAACGAGGTTAATTTTGAGCATAGAGATAAAAGTCCCAGAGATGGGTGAATCAATAGTAGAAGCGACAATCGGCGAATGGATAAAAAATCAGGGAGATATTATTGAAGCAGGAGAAACAATATTAGAACTAGAAACTGAAAAAGTTAACCTTGAAGTAACTGCTCCTGCATCCGGAAAATTAGAAAATGTAAATTTTTCTGAAGGAGAAACAGTAAATGTGGGTACTATATTAGGAACTATCAACACAGATGTTGATTTAGAAAATAAACCTATCAAAGATGAACCCAAAGAAGTAAAAAAAGAAGCTGTTCAACCTAGTAATAATTCTATCGAAAATATAGTTGAAGTAGAAATTAATATCACTCCTCTTGCGAAAAACCTTGCTGAAAAAAACAATATAGAATTAAGTACCTTAAAGGGAACTGGAAGAGCAGGTAAAATTACAGTAGATGATATTAACAATATTATTAGTGTAAGTAATTCAACACCACTACAAGAAAATATTACAGTACCAAACAAAGAGACCCTCGAAACAAGAAAAAGGATTACTAAACGTAGGGAAACTATTGCCAAGAGATTAACTCAAGTTCATTTAAATACTGTTATGACAACAACATACAATGAAGTAGACATGAGTGAAATAATGAATATTAGAACTAAATACAAAGAAAGTTTTCGTGAAACAAAAGGAGTTGGGCTAGGATTTATGTCTTTCTTTGTTAAGTCTGTTGTACATTCTTTAATTGATTTCCCTAATCTTAATTCTGAGATGGGAGAAAATGAAATTATAATGAAACATTATTATAATATAGGAATAGCTGTTGCATCAGATGAAGGATTAGTAGTACCTGTATTAAAAAACGCTAACAATTTATCTTTTTCAGGTATTGAAAATGGAATTATTGATATGGTGAAAAAAACACAATCTAAAACTTTAACCATTGATGATTTAACAAGTGGGACTTTTACAATAACAAACGGCGGAACATTTGGCTCGATGTTCTCAACACCAATCATTAATCCTCCACAAGTAGGCATATTGGGTATGCACGCAATTAAAAAGAAACCTGTAGTTTTAAATGATCAAATAGTAATAAGGCCAATGATGTATCTGGCACTAACTTATGATCATAGAATTGTAGATGGAGGAGAAGCAGTTCAATTTTTAGTGAGAATCAAAGAATTCATAGAAGATCCACAAAAATTACTTATTGAAAATTAGTTAATTTATGTCAAACACATTAACAAATCACAATTTAGATAACGTATGGTTTCATCCAACAAAACTGTTTTTTGGAAAGTCAATATTAAATAACATTGATAAAATTATTAAATCTAATTTCTCAAACATTGATAAAATTTTAATTGTAACTGGCAAATCACATCTCAAAACAAATAATTATTTTAAGAATAGCATTAAAAATCTAGATGAATATGATACACAATATTTCAGTGATATCGACCCCTATCCTTCACCAGATACTGTTGAAATTGTAAGCAATGTGATGAAAGAAAATAAAATCTCACTAGTTATAGCAGCTGGAGGAGGTAGCGTAATGGATGCATCAAAAGCAGCATCCTTACTAAGTCAAAATGATGGCAATTGGATTGATTTTAGCAAAGGGGTAAAAACCATTGAAAATAAGGGGATACCCCTAATAGCAATCCCGACGACTTCTGGAAGTAGTAGTGAAGTTACAAAATTCACTACAATATGGGATTGGAATAAAAGTACTAGCTCAGGAATGAATCACCCTCTACTTTTTCCTGACATAGCAATCATTGATCCTGAATTAACAATGTCAATGCCTAAAAATTTAGCAGCAACAAGTGGTTGGGATGCTTTAACAAGTTCATTTGAATCTTTTTGGTCTAATGATTCAAATGATATTACAGATTTGTATGCTTTAAAATCAATATCAATATTTTTTGAAAACTTAGAAAATTCTGTAAACAAAAATATATTTGAATCTAGAGAAAATTGTGCGTTAGGAGCAACAATTTCAGGTATTGGATATTCTAATTCCCGCCCAAACTTATGCCACGCAATAGGAACTCCACTAACTTTAAACTGGAAAATAACGCACGGACAAGCAGTGTGTATCAGTTTACCATTCTTCCTTCCATATGTATTTGACAAATTATCAACTAATAAGCAAAAAATATTAATAGAAACATGTAAAGTAAACAACATAGATTCGTTAGTTGTAAAACTAAAAGAAATGATAAACAATTGCGGACTTGAAACTTACATAAATAATATTGGTATTAATAAAAGTGAAATTGATTTAATTGTTGATCAAACACCAAAGGAAAGATTGCTTCCTTTGCCAATCAATTTATCAAATACAATGTTAAAGAAGATAATATCTAGCATGTATAAAAATTAACATGAAATATATAACTAAAAATATATATCATGCAATACTGACCATTTCAATAATTCTTATAATTGATCAAATCACTAAAATTTATATCTCTAGTTATGAACTCAATAAAACAATTTACGAATTGTCGTTTTTCAAAATTAAATATGTTCTTAATACTGGGGTAGCATTTAGCATCGTTGAAGGGATTAATGATTTATTAAAATTTATTATTCCTTTTGCAGTCTTAATATTGTTTATTTTATTAATTAATTATCAAAAAAATATACTTTTAAAATATGCTTTTTCATTACAAATTGCTGGAGCAATAGGTAATTTTATAGACAGATTATACAAACCAGGAGTGATTGATTTTATAGGTGTTGGTTGGTGGCCATTATTTAACATAGCAGATTCATCTATAGTTATCGGTCTTGCACTATTAATTTTAGATTCCATAATAAAAATAAAAAATGACAATGATTAATAATGAAATAATAGAATACCATGTTTCTGAAGAGGACATTTTAAGCAGAGCCGACTTATTTATAAAAAACAAATTTATTCAATTCAGTCGTTCACAAATTAAAAAATTAATTGATAATAAATATATAACAATCAATTCTTATCCAATAAAAGCTTCTACAGATATCAAGAGAAATGACCTGATTAAAATAATTGTACCTCAAGAACAAAAAAACACTTTGACTCCATCTGAATTAAAGCTAGAAATTCTTTATGAAAATTCTGATTTGTTGATAATAAACAAACCATTTGGAATTGTTGTTCATCCTTCTAAAGGTCATTTAAATGACACTATTGTAAATGCATTACTAGGTATGAATATAGAATTCGAACCTACTTTAGGAGAAAGAAAACCATTATTAGTCCACAGATTAGACAAAGACACATCAGGATTACTTCTAGTAGCCAAGAATGAAAGAACATATAAATATTTATCGGGTATCCAAAAAAAACGAGAGATAAACAAATATTATTTAGCAGTAGTTAACGGTATCCCTAAAAAGAAATATGCCACAATAGATGCTCCTATAAGCAGAAATAAATCGCAAAGAAAAAAAATGAATATATCTCCTGATGGAAGAGAATCGATGACAACTTATAAAGTATTACAATCATCAAATAAAATGTCATTATTAGAATTAGAATTACATACAGGTAGAACTCATCAAATAAGAGTTCACATGCAAGCCATTGGGCATGCTGTGGTAGGAGATGAACTATATGGTAAAAAATCAAAATTAGCCAATCGCCAAATGTTACATGCCTACAAATTAGAATTTACAGATTCGATAAAAAATATAATATCAATTACAAATGAACCTGAAAAAGACATGAAAGAATTCATTGAATTTTATTTTAACAACTGATAAAAATATATTATGAAAGAAACAAGAGTCAGATATGCCCCAAGCCCTACAGGTGATCCTCATGTGGGTAATATAAGAAGTGCTATTTTTAATTGGCTATTTGCACGAAATCAAAAAGGGAAATTCATATTAAGAATCGAAGACACTGACCAGGCAAGAATGGTAGATGATGGAATTCAAAAACAAAAAGATGCACTTAATTGGATGGGGCTTAATTGGGATGAAGTTTATATACAATCTGAAAGAATTGAAATATACACTAAATATGCTGAAAAATTAATCGATGAAGATAAAGCATATAGATGTTTTGCAACTCAACAAGAATTAGATGACTTAAGGAATAAACAAAAAGCAGCTGGGAAAATCACAAGGTATGATGGTAGATATAGGAATTATGATTTGGACCTATCACAAAAACGATCCAAGGAAGACCCATTTGTAATAAGATTCAAATCTCCTCAAGAAGGTATAACAAAATGTTATGATGAAATCAGAGGAGAAATCACATTTAACAATAAAGAATTAGATGACTTTATAATTATGAAATCAGATGGTTTTCCTACATATCATTTTGCTAATGTAGTAGATGATCATTTGATGAATATTAGTCATGTGATGCGAGCAGAGGAATGGTTACCTAGTCTTCCAAAACATGTAAATATTTATAAATCTTTAGATTGGGAAATGCCTTTGTTTGTTCATTTACCAATGATACTAGCATCAGATAAAACAAAATTAAGCAAAAGACATGGAGCTACATCTATACAAGAATTTATTAATGAGGGTTATATTAAACCAGCTATGTTTAATTTTTTAGTCTTATTGGGTTGGGCATTAGATGATAAAACAGAACAATTTACAATAGAAGAATTAATAAACGTATTTAATATAAAAAAAATATCAAAATCACCTGCGATTTTTAATAAGCAAAAACTAGATTGGTTTAATGGTAAATACATAAGAGAATTAAAAAGTGATGAAATAGCAAAAGAACTGGATTTGTTTTTCAAAAATTCAATAAATATTAAAAATTACAATATAATAAAAAAATATAATTTTGTAGATATAGCAAATATGATAAAAGAACGGTCAAAAACTTTAAAAGATTCCTTAATGTTGTCTGAATTTATATATAATATTCCTTCATTCAAATCTAAAGAAGAAGTATATGCAATGTGCGATGACATTGATCAGTGTAGTTATATACTCAAAAGTACTATTGATTGCTTAAATAAAATAGATGATTTTAATATAGAAACAGTCCAATTTGAATTGAAAAACTTAATGGAAGAATTGAATTTAAAACCTAAAAACCTTCTTGGAACCTTAAGGATAGTCATTACCAATCAAAAAATAAGCCCTCCAGTTTTTGATTGTATTTCTATATTGGGGAAAAAAGAATCAGTAAACAGAATATCATCCGCTTTAGATTTTATTTAGTTTATACTTGACACATATTTCAAAAATTATATACTTTCAGTGAAAAATAATTCTAAACAAAAATGAATAACATAATTAATTCTTTAAAAGAAAATCTAATAATAGCTATCAAGTCTCAAAATAGTATTAAAAAATCTGTATACAGAATGATACTATCTGATATTCATAACGAAGAAATAAAAATCAGAAAAGAACTTGATGATGAAATGGTTTTAAAATTATTAATCAAGCAAGCTCAACAAAGAAAAGATAGCATTGAAGCATTTAAATCAGCAGATAGAAATGATTTGGTTGAAAAAGAATCTAGCGAGCTTGAGATCATATCTAAGTACCTTCCAAAACAAATGGACGAAAATGAAATAAAAGATTTAGCTAAGAAAGTGATAAAGGAAACCAACGCCACATCAATTAAAGATTTAGGGAAGATCATGCCTGTATTAATGAAAAATCTAGGCGGAAAAGCACAAGGCAAAATAGTAAATAAAATTGTCACTGATCTTCTGAGTTGAATATGAAAAAAACAAAATTTGGAATAGTGGTTTTTCCTGGTACTTGGAGTGACCAAGATTGCTATCATGCTGTAAGTACTATTTTAGGGAATCAATCTGTATTTTTATGGCATAAAGAAACAGATTTAAAAGATATTGATTGCCTCATCTTACCCGGAGGTTTTTCGTATGGAGATTACCTTCGACCAGGAGCGATCGCAAGATTTTCACCTATCATGAATGAAATTATTAAATTTGCAAATAGTGGGAAGCCTGTAATAGGAATATGTAATGGATTTCAAATTTTATGTGAAGCAAATTTATTACCAGGTATTTTGCTACCAAACAATGTTTTAGAATTTAGATGCGCCAAGACTCATCTCAGAGTAGAAAACAATGTATCTACTTTTTCAAATGAATGTAATAGTAATCAAATTTTAAATATACCTATTTCTCATGGTGAAGGTAATTATTATGCAAATAATGACACCCTTGAAGAACTGGAAGGTAATGATCGTATCTTATTCCGATATTCGTCTGAAAGTGGAGATATATCAAAAAACTATAATCCGAATGGATCTATCAATAATATAGCAGGAATTATAAATAAAAATAAAAATGTACTAGGAATGATGCCACACCCTGAGAGAAGTTGTGAATCTATACTAGGAAGTACTGACGGTAATTACATTTTCAAATCTATTATGAAAAGTATAACCCAATCATGACAGGAATATTATTTGCATTGATTGCAGCTTCTGGTTGGGGATCTTCCGCAGTATTTACTAAAATTGCATTAGAAAAAATTGACACACGTTTAGGAACAATTGTGTCACTATTTTTTAGTACAATTGTCATGTTTACTATTTCATTAGCAACTCAAATTGATCATTTTAGTAAATTGAAAATGCCTGACATGATATGGTTTTTCGCTGCAGGTGTTTTTACATTTTCACTGGGTAGGCTTTTAAATTACACTGGAATAAGTTTTGTTGGAGTATCTAAGTCAACTCCTCTTGTAGGAACATCAACTTTGTTTGCAACAATATTTGCAATTCTGTTATTGGGAGAAAAGCCTTCACCTCTGATTGGTATTGGAGTTTTACTAGTAACAATCGGAATTATATTTATCACAAAATCAAAATGAATAAACAAACCGAATCAAAAAACATATTATTTGGATATCTCGCATCATTGGGTGCAGCATGTTCTTATGGAGTTAGTGCGAATTTAGCGAAATCAATAGTCAACAATGTAACCGAACCTCTTGTTGCTACAAGTTTCGCATTGATGTTTGGATTTATAACCCTCGCTCTAATATATTTCAAGCAATTAGTAAATATAGTTAAAATAAATAAAAAAACATTTTTGTTTCTGTTTCTTGCAGGTATGGCAGGCAGTACTGGCGTAGGTTGCCAATATTATGCTATGAAAAATGCTCCTGTATTTATTGTTGCTCCAATCACAGGATCATATCCCCTTTTTGCAATGTTTTTTAGTTTTATATTCTTAAGAAAAGTAGAAAAACAAAATTTTTCTACTTTAATTGGTGCACTTATGATAATCTTAGGTGTAACGTTAATTATATTATCCAAATGAATATGAAGAAGAATTTAGAACAAAAATTATACGATCTTGCATTAAAAAAAACCGAATATACTCAAATCATAGAAAAAATCGGCCGTGAGCCTAATGATCTAGAATTAGGATTGTTTGGATCATTGTGGAGTGAACACTGTGGTTACCAACATTCAAAACCATTACTAAAAAAATTTAAATTTTCAAACGATAATATACTAGTAGATGCTGGTAGTCAAAATGCAGGTGCAGTTGATATAGGTAACGGATTAGCAGCGGTATTTAAAATAGAATCTCATAACCATCCATCTGCAGTCGAACCTGTCCAGGGAGCTGCAACAGGAATCGGAGGAATAGTAAGAGATATTTTAGCTATGGGAGCAAGACCAGTAGCTTTAATGAATTCATTAAGATTTGGAGATATGTCATTAAAAAATGATATCCATATTTTCAATGGAGTTATTGCAGGAATATCTGAATATGGAAATTGTATTGGCATTCCAAATGTAGGCGGGGAAATTGTTTTTGATGAAAGTTACAACAACAATCCATTGGTAAATGCTTTTTGCTTAGGAATAGTTAAACATGATGAAATTGTTGAAGCAAAAGTTGGCGATGTAGATAATATTTTAATACTGGCAGGATCCAGAACAGGTAAAGATGGGATCCATGGAGCATCCGGGCTGGCTTCTCAAACGCTTGAAGAAGAATCGACTTCTAAATCCACAGTACAAGTAGGAGACCCATTTTTAGAAAAATTATTAATAGAAGCTTGCTTAGAAGTTATAAAAGAAGATGGATTTGTTGGACTACAAGACCTTGGTGCAGCTGGTCTAACTAGCTCTGTTGTTGAAGCGGCTGAAAGATCTAAAAAAGGAGTTGAATTAAACTTGGATCAAATCAAACTAAGAGATATATCAATGACTCCATATGAAATAATGCTATCAGAATCTCAAGAGAGAATGTTAGTTTCATGCAAACCTGGAAATGAAAAATCAATAATAGAAATATTTAAAAAATGGGATTTAGAAGCTTATCAGATAGGGAAAGTTATTAATAAACCATATATAAATATATACTACAAAAACGAATTGGTTGCAGATTTACCTATAGCTCCTTTAGTTGAATGCCCGACATATACTCTAAATCCTGTAAAACCTAAGACAATTAAAAGTAATGTACAATTTAATTTTGATATAAAACATTTTGAAAACCATGTAGCTGAATTCATTTCTAATAATAATTTAAGTTCAAGAAATTCAGTTTTTCGCAGATATGATCATCAAGTTCAAAATAATACAGTTATTATCCCAGGACATAGTTCTGCTGGAATAAGAGTCAAAGAAACAGGAGACACACTATTATTAACTACTGACGGTAACTCAAGGTATTGCTCTGTTGATCCATACAAAGGCACACTAATAACTGTAGCCGAATCTTGTAGGAATATAAGTACGCTTGGAGGAACACCTCTGGCTATAACAAATTGTTTGAATTTTGGGAATCCAGAAAACCCAGAAGTCTACTATCAATTAGACCAAGCGACAACAGCGCTTTCTGAAGCAAGTAAATTTTTTAATGCGCCTGTTATAAGTGGTAATGTTAGTTTATACAATGAAACAAATAATGGTGCCATAAAACCTTCTCCAATTATTAGTACTTTGGGTATATTGAAAAATGGAACTAATATTACGAAATCCGGATTTGTAAATGATAATGATATAGTGTATTTATTAGGAATTGATAATTTAGAACTTGATCTTGAATCTTTACATGGATCAGAATATGAAAATTATTTTTATAAATCTGTAACAGGCATTCCAGAAATTGATTTAGATAAAGAAAAAATATTACAAGATACTAATAGAGAATTAATTAATAAAGGATTAATCAATTCGGCAAATGATTGCAGTGATGGAGGTTTACTAGTTACTTTATTAGAAAAATGTTTTTTAGGTGGCAAAGGATTTGAATTCACAATAAATTTAAATAATAATAATCTAATTCCAACTCTATTTGGAGAAGTGAATTCAAGAATAGTAATTTCTATAAGCTCAAATAATGAAAAAAAACTATTAAATCATCTTGATCAATCTATTCTTCCATATATAAAAATAGGAAAAGTTAAAAGTGATGATTTTATTATCACTCAAAAATTTTCTTTAAATTTAGCTTCTATGAAAGATAAATGGTTGAATAAACTTAATCATATATCTAATTGACATATTATTTCCCATGATATAATTTATGATACTGAAATAAAATTCTTTGATAAAATGCCAACTTACGAATACTATTGTAAAAATTGTGAAATCAAATTTGATGTGAAGCAAAGCTTTGACTCGAAACCTATAGCTAAATGCGAAGAATGTAACAACGAATGCCAAAGACAATTTTCTGTTGTACCTGTTGTATTTAAAGGTAGTGGTTGGTATGTAAATGATTATGCAAAAAAATCAGACTCTTCAACATCAAAACCTGCTCCAGAGAAAAAAACTCCTGATGTTAAATCTTCTAAGAAAGATTCTAAACCTTCAAATAAACCTTCAAATAAATCATCGAAATGAAAGCCTTAATTCAAAGAGTTAAGCAAGCCAGTGTAGAAATAAATAAATCTAAATATTCAATTATAAATAGTGGCTTACTTATATTGGTTGGAATACACAAAAATGACACTGATACTGATATGAAATACATAGTAGATAAATCTATAAACTTGAGAATTTTCTCAGATGATAACGGTAAATTTAATTACAGTGCTTTGGATATAAAAGCTGAGTTATTAATTGTTAGTCAATTCACATTATACGCTGATACATCCAAAGGTAGGAGACCAAGTTTTTTTGAATCCGCGTTACCTGATAGTGCAGAATTACTTTATAACAATACAGTTGAAGAATATAATAAAACTGGGCTAATCATAAGAACTGGAGAATTTGGAGCAAATATGAAAATAAATCTAACAAATGATGGCCCTGTAACAATTATGCTTGATTCATTAATGGACTAAATTACCTTTCATTGCCCACGGGCCAGCATAATCTATTTCAACATCAACCAAAGTACCTTCGATTAAATGAGGGTTGTCTACATAAATTATTTTATCCTGATTGTTGCGTCCAAAAACTTTACCTCTTTTATTACCCTCTATCATAATATTATCAATTTTCCCTACATACTTAGAATTAAGATCAGCTTGTATTATTTCTTGTTCATCATTCAAATATTTATATCTTCTTTGCTTATCTAGCATTGGAACATCATCTTTCATTTTTCTTTGCGAAATTGTTCCTTTTCTTTCTGAATAAATCGCAGTATGTAATTTGTCGAATTTGATAGTTTGCATCAAATCCATTGTATCTTCAAAATCTGATTCGTTTTCTCCACAAAATCCAACAATAACATCAGCTGACATAGCAACATTCGGTATTTTTTCTCGTATTACATTTATTAATTCAATATATTCTTCTCTAGAATATCCTCTTCTCATTGTTTCTAAAATTTTATTTGAGCCTGACTGGAAAGGAAGATTGATACTTTCACAAACTTTTGGCAAATTTGCTATGGATTCAATAATTCTTATATCCATATCAATTGGATGAGAGGTTTGAAATCTTATTCTTTTTATTTCATTAATATCATGTAGAGATTCAAACAAATCACCCAAAGTTATATCTTCAGATAAATCATATCCATATGAATCTACATTTTGTCCCAATAATGTAATTTCTTTTACTCCGTGATCAGCAAGTCTCTTAACTTCATCTACAATTACAGGTATTTCTCTACTAGTTTCTCTTCCTCTTCTATATGGAATAATACAAAACGAACAAAACTTATCGCACCCATGACTAACAGGGACAAAACTAGAAATCCTTGGTTTTATATCTAAGTTGGATAAGCATCCATCTTTATCAATTCCTTTTTGTACATAAAGTAAGTCAACTAGGGGCTCGTAATTTTGCGGTTGTAAAAACAAATCTACTTCAGGAAATTGTTCTTTTAATTCATCTGTTATGGGGCCAACCATACAACCCATTAAAACAATTATTTTATCTTGTTGGATATTTTTCTTGTGTTTTGATAATTTGTCTAGTTTTGATTTCACTTTGTCTTCCGAGCTTTGTCTAACTACACAACTATTCACAATAGAAACATCAGAATTATTCAAATCATCCGATTCTTCAAATCCAACACTTCCTAATGCAGAACTAATTCGTTCTGAATCAGCAATATTCATTTGACAACCAATTGTCCATATTGAAAATTTTTCTTTCATAACTTACATCTAATATTATAAAATGGCGGAGGGTAAGGGATTCGAACCCTTGGAATCCTATTAGGATTCGCACAGTTAGCAACCGTGTGCTTTCGACCACTCAGCCAACCCTCCTTATTTGAATAAAAATATTATCAAACCAGTTATTTTATTCAAGTAATATTTATACATTTAATTGTATATCAATTCAATTTGGATTGTCATGACTTCCTATCCAAGCATCTCCGTCAAGGTAAAATTCTTTTTTCCATATTGGTACAGATTTTTTCAATTCATCAATTACATATTCAATTGCTCTAAAACTTTCATTTCTATGTGGTGATGAAGCTATTATCAAAAGGCTAATTTCAGAAATATCAACTATTCCAATTCTATGAATAATCTCTAATTTGTTTAAATTCCATTCAGAAATAGCAAGTTTTCTTATCTCATTCAATTTAATCAAAGCCATTTCTTCAAATGCTTCATATTCTAAATATTTAACTTTTTTATTTAAATTGTTATCTCTTGTAGTTCCACAAAAAAATAGTAATGATCCTGAATCTGGTTCATTTTTAAAACTCATATAATCATTTAAAACGATTTCATTTTTAGTAATATCAATCATTTAACCTCCACTTACAGGTGGAATAATTGCGACTTCGTCACCATTTTTTAATATATATTCAAAATTTTCGTAATTTAAATTAACTGCCACTGCATACGAATTAAATTTTGAAAATTTCGGTTCGCCTTTTATTAATATTTTTATCAAATCAGAAATATTACAATTACTGTCAACATCAATGTTAAGTTCTGATTTGCTCAATTCTTCTTTGTGTTGGCCGAAAAATTTTATTTTTATATTCATATAATTCCTTGAATAAAATCAACCGTATAAGCCGATGATCTGAAAATACTATTGTTCTCTGTTCCTTCATGATCAGGTTCGTAATAAGGATTAATATATTCCCATACTATATCTCCATTTGTATCAATTTGGAAAATCCTCCCAAAATTACCTTCTGTAATCAATATATTATCATTAGGAAGTTTTGATACTCCTGAAATATAAGGGCTAAAAAAATTATATTTTGGTTTGTCAAAATATTCCCAAACTATTTCTTTAGTTAACGGATTTATTTCTAATATTCTTGAATATGGAATAGCCTCATCTAAACGATGGGCTCCATTATCATAAACCAATACATTTCCATTACCAAGTATAGATGGATCATGTTGTTGAGCTAAAATTTCTGATCCTATTTCCCATATAAATTTACCAGAATTTTTATCAATTAAAGCTACAGTAGAAATATTTCTGAAACTAACTAAAACCTTATCATTATCAACAGGAACAACTGTATTTCCATGACTCCATTCATCTCTTGGATCATTAAAAGTTATAAAGTGTTTATTAACATTTAAATGTTCGCTTGATTTCCATTCCCAAATCTTTTTATTACTTGAATCTAATTCAATCAAAGTATCAGACCACATTTTTCCGCTATAATCTGAAGGAGTTATCCCTCCTTTCACTTCATCTGCAAGATTTTCATCTAACTCTTCTACTGCCATATACAACAATCCACCATCTGAAGTTCTTCTTGCATCATGATGATGATATATATCTTCGTATTTTGAAATTATATTAGAATTTTTATCTACCTCAGCAATTATTCCTCCTCTAAATCTTTCCCACAAAGGAAAATCTACATCTGATTTTTTATCTGTTTTTCCTAAATACAATAAATTACCATTGGGTAGTAAGTATCCATATAATCCAGGTGCCCACGGTAATTTCCATTGATGAACAATATCACCCCTCATATCAATAGCATACACATCCCCAGATCCATACATTGGGGCAAATAAAACTATGCAGTCATAAGATTTGTTTTTATTATGATATGTTACTCCTGATCGACTAATTCGTTTTCTGGTTTGTTTATTTTCATTGTTCATAATCAATCACATCTTATTATATTGTCAGATTCAAGTTTTTCAATTTTACTTTCGTCATAACCTAATATATCTGTAAGGATTTCTTTTGTATGTTCTCCTATTGTAGGAGCTGATCCAACAGTCATTGGAGTTCTACCAAATTTGATAGATTTGCCCGTAACATGTATTTTGCCTGCTATTTTATCAGGAACTTCCATCATCATCTCCCTTTCTTCTATTAATGGATTTATACTTGCTCCTACAACGTCATTTATTGGCGCAATCGGAACGCTAAATTTATTTAAATAATCAACAGCTTCTTCAGTTGTTTTGCTTTTAAACCATGGTATTAAACGTTCTTCAATAATTTTATGGTTTTCTCTTCTATCATTCCTTCCTTCAAATTTCGGGTTATTTATCCAATCATCCCATCCTAGAGCGTCACAACATCTCTCCCACATCTTCCTATTCGTAGCTGCCATCAAAATCCATCCATCGGATGTTTGATATGAATTATCCATTCCCATACCATTACCTGTTTTACCTTGGATAATTCCATCTCCAAGAAATGCACTAATAGGTATTTCATTTACCGTGAATCCGGTGTCACCCAAAGAAACATCAATAGTTTGTCCTTGTCCAGAAAACTGTCTCTCAAATAAAGCGGCTAAAGCACCTATGCACCCATGCAAAGCTGTTATTCGATCTATCAACGGGAAAAAATTTCTTATAGGTGGACCATCAGGTTCTCCATTAAGAGACATCATTCCTCCTAATGCTTGGCCAAGAGGATCAAATCCAACTCTATCTCTATAACTTCCAGTTTGACCATAGGCTGAAACATTAATCATAATAATTTTTTCATTTAAATCTTTTAATGTTTCGTATCCAAATCCCATTTTTTCTATAGTTCCGGGTCGGAAATTTTGTAATAATATGTCTGATTCTTTTACTAAATCTCTCAAAACTTCTTTCCCTTCATCTGTTCTCAAATTAATAGAAAGACTTTTTTTACCACTATTGTATTGCACCCAATATGCACTTTGCCCTCTCACAACAGGCGGATTTTTACGGCTTTCATCTCCTGTTAATGATTCAATTTTAATTACTTCTGCTCCCATTCTCGCAAACATCAATGCACATCTAGGGCCAGCTTGATATCTTCCTAAATCTAATACTCTAATTCCTTCTAAAGGATGTTTTTTAGCTTGTGTCATTATTTACTCCCTTTTTTATCTAAAAATGTTTTAAAACTTTCCTGTACTGTAATTGGTTTAAGCCAACTATTAACAGCTCTCATTTCTTTATTATATTGTTCTCGAACAGAGTCTCCAGTATTTTCTAACATTAATTTCTTGATTCCTTGAATCATTCTTGAGTCGCCCTTACTGATAGATTCAGCAATTTCCATCGATTTTTCCATTAACTTATCTTTATCAACCAAATGATTTAACAAACCTATTTCATAAGCTTCTTGAGATAACACTTGCCGTCCTGTAAAAAGTAATTCTTTAGCTTTTGGCCAACCGATTTGCGAAGGTAATGACCAAGAAGAATTAAGTCTTCCATATGTAGCAGCCAAAAATTTGAAAGAAGAATTTTCAGTACCAATTCTAATATCTAATGTTGAAGCCATTAGTGCTCCTCCTCCAAATGCTAATCCATTAATAGCACCCAATGTTGGTTTTTTACAATTCAATATATTCCAAGAAAACCATCTTGATGAAGGATGGTCATCAGGTGGAGTTTTCATTTGTGATAATTTGTCCATTTCATGGATATCTCCTCCTGCACTGAAAGCTTTTTCACCAGAGCCTGTAATAACAATACATTTTACAGAATCATCATTTTCAAGTTCATTGATATAATTGTTTAGAGTAAGTTGTACTTCTCTACTCAAAGCATTCAATACTTTGGGACGGTTTAGGGTAAGGATTGAAATCGGTCCAATATTATCTAATTTAACTACTTTTTCACTCAATTTTATCCTCCTAATTGACTGACTTATTTAATTGAACTTTAAAATATAAAATGTATCAATGATTAAAATCAATTATAATAATATTTATATATAAGCACAAATACTTTCCAAAATAGGAATTAAAATGAACAAAATACTAATAAAAAACGGAACTCTAATCACTATGAATAAAAATAGAGAAATAATAGAGCGTGGAAATGTCCTGATTAGTGGGAATAAAATATCTAAAATATCTAAAAATGATATAAAGATTGATAATGATACATGCGTGTTAGATGCTAAAAATAAAGTAATCATGCCTGGATTAATTGATTCTCATGGTCACGCAGGCCACTCAATTATTAAAACACTTGGTACAGGTAATTCTGAAGATTGGATTAAAGCATGTTTAAAAACATATGCCACTGGATCAAGTATAAATTTTTGGAAAGCTGATGCAGCTCTTTCATCTTTAGAAAAACTGAAATCAGGTGTCACTTCGTCTTTAATATTATTTGGAGGAGGTACTGATTTAATAAGATCAGATGATACAATTTATGCTCAATCATATGCAGATACGTATAAAAAAAGTGGGATCAGATCTCAAATAGCTGTAGGTCCAAACAGGCCACCTTATCCTCAAAAATTTTATAGTAAAGAGAATCGAAAAACAATAAATACCGATGTTGATCATCAAATAGAAATCACTAAGGAATTAATTTCCAAAAGAAATTCTAAAATAGATGACAAAGTTTCCTTTTGTTTATCAGCTCCCAAATTTTTTCCAAATGAAATAAAAAACAAAGAAAATATTAAAAAAATATCATATATATATGATGCTGTGATGGAATTAAGGGAAAAATATGATGTTATTTTTACTCAGGATGGTCATAAAGAAGGATCTATTTCAGTCACTGACAAGTTCGGCGGATTAGATAAGTGGTCTCTTCTATCTCATTCTATAGATTTAACAACTGAAGATTTAGATTCCATATACACAAAGAATCCAACAATAGTACATAATCCAAGTTCAAATTATTCAATTATGGGAAGATGCCCTGCCCCAGAATTAATTGATAAAGGAATAAGAGTAGTAATTGGATCAGATGGAGCAGCCCCAGATAGAGGGTTTGACATGTTTAGACATATGAGTCAATGTATGCATTATCATAGAACTTTTTTCAAAGATACTTCTATAATGCCTCCAGGTAAAGTGCTAGAAATGGTTACAATAGATGCAGCCGAAGGATTTGGACTAGAAGATTCCATTGGATCAATAGAAGAAGGGAAAATTGCAGATATTATACTTATTGATATGTTCAAACCTCATTTACTTCCAATGAATATGCCAGTATCAAGACTAACGTATTATGCTAATGCTTCAGATGTGGATACTGTAATAGTTGATGGAAAAATCGCTATGCTTAACAGAAAACCTACTATGGTTAACGAGGAAGAAATTCTTAATTTTGCTCAGGAAGAATCGAACATCATGATTAAAGAAAATAAGTTTGAAGACCTTACTAAATTACCAGAAAATTTTTGGGGGAAATCCAGATTGTAATTTATTAATTTTCTTCTAATTCTACTCCCAAGCCATCTGCTATTCTATTAACATATGCATAATAAGAAACAACTTGGTTTATGTCTAATATTTCCCGGTCAGAGAATCCTATTGCTTGCATATTTTCGACATCTTTTTTCTTCATGTCCCATGGAAACAATGTTAATTTATAGGAATAATCCAACATTGCTTTTTGTTTCGCACTTAAATCTGCTTTAGAGTAATCTGATTTTAATTGATTAACTAATATTTCATCTTTTGTTAATAGGAAAAGACCTTTTCCGTGATGAACAACTCAGTACTCACATTTATTTGCAACAGATGATACAACAGCTATCATTTCTCTTTCAGCTCTAGAAATGGGGGATTTTCCATACATAACTGTTTTATAAAGCAACATATGTGCTTTTAATGAATCTATGCTTAAACTATGAATTTTCATAATATTATCGACGCCACCCCATGGTTCCATTATTTGACTATATATATCAGCTAACTCACCTTGAGCTTCATTTTCACTTATCATATTTATCCAAGGCATACGACTCTCCAAAAAATACTAAAATTTAAATAAAATTGTAGCATACAAGGTTATAATAAAAAATATGAATATAAAAATATTAAATAACTATGCTAAAGAAATCGAATCTCATTTAGATGAAAATGATGCAATAAATACTTTAAAATCTATTATTCAAATAGATAGTAGAACAAATACAAAAGATGAAAATCGAATTATTGAATACTGGGAAAGTAGATATTCAGAATTAGGATTTGAAAACAAATTGCACCAAACAAATGATAAGCGATTGAATTTAGTTTCGAATCTTGAATTTTCTGATAAAGGGAAAACGATTATATTTAATGGTCATTTAGATACAAATCATATTGGGAGTGGGTGGACAACAGATCCATTTGGAGCTGAGATCAGGAACAATCATATATATGGGCTTGGTGTATCAAATATGAAAGCATCAATGGCTGCAATGTATACTTCTGCAAAAATATTAAAAAAAATGGACTTACATCATGGCAAAATAATCTTCACATCAGTTTTAGGAGAACTACAAGGTGGAGTAGGAACAAAAGAGCTACTAAGAAAAGGCTTAAAAGGAGATTTTTTTATTAATGGAGAACCAACTGATTTAAATTTTATGACGATACATGCAGGAACATACTCATTTACAATTAATGTCATTGGTGAAACAAGGCATCTAAGCAAACGTGATGAAGCAATAGATGCAACAATAATTATGAATAAAATATTAAATGAAATACAAATATTAGATATTTCAAAAACAATAAAAGATCTCGATGAAAAAAAATTAAACATAGTACATATTGGCGCAGTAAAATCGGGGTTAGGAGAAAGTTTTTCTGTTGACAGACCACCTCAAATATCTGATAACGCTATCATATATGGTTCGGTTAGATTCACAAATTTTAATGATATAGAAAGTATAAATAATCAAATAGAAAAAATTATCGAAAAGTATCAAAAATTATACACAAGTGCAAAAATCAAATTTAATATTCAGTCGAATAATCCAATAATGCCTCCTATTAAAACCAAATTATCTACACAAACTTTAGAATTAATCACAATTACTAATCAAATAATCAAAAAAGAAGATCCTCGTATAGGCCAATTTTCCCCATATTCACTGTATGGAACAGATGCAGGGCATATAGTTAACAAATTAAATATACCAGGCTTTGTAATGGGATCAGGTGGGAAATATAACACTCAACCTGATGAGCGGGTATCATTAGAAGATTACATTAATAATATTAAATTATATTGCCTACTATCGATTGGATTATTAGATAAGAATCATGTTTAGCATATTTGAAATCATCAATAAACATGACTATTTGTATAAAAACAAAAATTTAATGACCATACTCATTGCTACAACTTTAAGAGGTTATAGTCTTGGATTTCTTGGAGTATTTTTAGGTATATATTTTTATTTCATTGGTCTGTCAGAATTAAAGTTTGGGATAGCGTTATCATGTATAACACTAAGTGGGGCTTTATCAAATTTATTTGTTTATTTTTTTAAATACATATTATCAAGAAAAAATTTATTAATAATAATGTCAGCCAGTTCTGTAATAAGCGGAATTATATTTTTAAACACTGAAAATTATTACATAATATTATTTGCTTCAATATTATCTATTGGAAGTATTACCGGTGGAGATAGAACAGGAATATCTTCAGTAGAAATTCCTGTGATTGCAAAATTAGTTGAACAAAAAAACCAAACTAGTGCTTATAGTGTTTATAATTTCTTCCCAATGATTTCCAAAATTATAGGTACATCTGTTTTAATAATAGTTCCAATACTAACATCTATAACTGAACTAAAAATCAAAACAATCTATATGATTTTATTAGGGGTATACACTTTAATAAATTTAATTCAAACATTAATTTATATTTTTCTTGATAATAAAATCGAAGCTAAAGAACAAATAAATTCCAACATAAACTTTTCCAACAAAAATGAAACATATTTGATAATTATTGTCACATCATTATTTGCTATAGATTCTTTTGGAGGAGGATTCATCGCAAGAAGCTTTATATCATTTTGGTTTATCAAAAAGTTTTCATTAAATGAAGCCACATTATCTCTTATTTTTATTTTGGCTCAAGTTTTAAATGGTATTTCTTTAATACTAGCTCCAAAAATCGCTAAAAATATTGGAGTTTTAAACACTATGATTTTAAGCCAAATGATTGCAAATGGAATTATTATATTCGCAGCATTATCAACTAATTGGATCATAGCTACAATACTTTATCTTATCAAAGAATTATTTAATGATCTTGATATACCCACTCGGCAAGCTTTTATGATGAGTATAGTAAACGAAAAAAATCAAACACAGATGGCTAGTATTTCCAACCTAGGAAGAACAGCTGCGCATACATTTAGCCCAGGAGTAGCAGGGTATATATCTTCAATACTAGGAGTAAGTTTATCTCTTGTTTTCGGGAGTACAATAAAAATATTTTATTCATTCATTCTACTCAGATTCAAATTCAGTACATTTAATAAATTAGATAATTAAAACATTATATTACTTTTGTTAAGAAAAAATTAAGAATTAAAATCAGTAATCATTGCACCAGGAGTCTTGCCTGTAAATTTCTCATCTTCAATAACAATTTCTCCATTAACTATCACATGTGTAATTCCTGATGGATATTGATGTGGATCGTTAAATGTAGCATTTGCTTTCACTTTGTCAGCTTCCATGATTACTATATCCGCTGCATATCCAGGAGCAAGCCTGCCTCTATTTGTAAGACCTAATCTGCTCGCAGGTAATGATGTCATTTTCCTTATACCTTCCTGCAAAGATACTAATTTTTTTTCATTAATAAAATGTTCAATATATGTTGGATTGGTACCATAACTTCTAGGGTGTGGTTTCCCAACTGACAATACTCCTTCTGTAGACATAGATGATCCATCTGATGCTACTGCAATTAAAGGATGTTTAGCAAAAGTATCAACATCTTTTTCATCCATACTCTGCATAACAACCATTGCTTCACCTTCTTGATAAATTCTCAAAACTGCTTCTGATGGAGTAGTGTCCATGCTATCTGCAATTTCAGTTATATTCTTTCCTTCAAGTGATTCGTCAGGAACATATCTTGCAATCATAATTCCATCTGTTGTTCTACCTTTCTCAATAATCTCGTTTATGCCATCAATCAAATTTCCTCTTTCATCTTCATCAGCCATTATTTTCAATGTTCCATCTCTTCCTCCTGAAAGTGCCCATCTAGGAAAAACAGCTCCTGTTATAGAAGTACTTGATCTTGGGTAAGGATACTGATCTCCACGAACATTTAATCCTTCTGTGACGGTACTTTCCAATAATTCCAAGTATTTTTCAGCTTGCCCCCAAACTGAAAAGGTATCACATTTCACGTGAGAAATTTGTACTTTGCATTCAGCTCTTCTTCCAATTTCAATAGCTTCATTTAGTGATACAAATAAGCCTACTGAACTCGCACCTTCATCTCTTTGGTGAGTTGAATAAAGTTTGTTTCTTTTACCTGCTTCTTCGGCAATAGCAATAACTTCATCAGTTCTCGCATAATATCCTGGAGCATAAAATAAACCCGTTGAGAATCCAAGTGCTCCTGCATCTAAAGATTCTCCTGCCAATTTTTTCATTTTATCTAATTCATCTGCAGTAGGAGGTCTATCTTCTTGACCTATAACAGCGGATCTTAAAGTGGCATGCCCTATCTGAAAGGCAATATTTAAAGTAGCTCCTGCTTTTCTTGAAGCATCGATATATCCAGCATAGTCTGTCCAATCTATTTTATCAGTCAAACCTCCATTATTTTCATATCTCGATAAATTTAACATCAACATTTCTTTGGATTCACCAATCAATGGAGCAGCTGGGCTCATACCACAGTTTCCTATTAGTTCCATAGTAACTCCTTGCCTAACTTTACTCTGAGCTGTAGAGTCCATTAAGAATGATAGGTCGCTATGTGTATGTAAATCAATAAACCCAGGAGTTACAACTTTTCCGGTTGCATCAATAGAAATATCTGAATCTAAACTTTC
The DNA here is from genome assembly GCA_029936815.1 of Dehalococcoidia bacterium. GTDB lineage: Bacteria > Chloroflexota > Dehalococcoidia > Lucifugimonadales. Next base: position 10,360 of record JAPYRX010000003.1, on the reverse strand, counting down.
ACCATGAGTCATCGCAACAATTTTGCCATTATTTAAATATAAATTCCCAACATATGGATCACCACCTAATCCATCAATTATTGTTGCATTTTTTATCTCAATCTTATCCATTGTATTCTCCTTTCAAGAATTAAATTTCGTTATCATTTGGCCTGATGTTTTTCCGGTATAATTTCCATCTTTAATTACAATTTCTCCATTTACTATAACATGTGTTATGCCTTCAGGGTATTGGTGTGGATCAACAAAAGTTGCTTTTTCTTCAACATTTGGAAGATCCATAATAACAATATCTGCAGCATACCCAGGAGTAAGTCTTCCTCTGTTTGTAAGACCAAGCCTTTGAGCTGGCATAGATGTCATTTTTCTTATTGCCTCCTGAATTGATACAAGTTTCTTTTCATTTACAAATTTTTGTATAAATCTTGGATTTGTACCATAACTTCTAGGATGAGGTTTTCCTGCTGATAAAATTCCTTCTGTTGAAACGGAAGACCCATCTGATGCTACTGCAATCAAAGGGTGTTTTGCAAATGTTTCAACATCATCTTCATTCATACTATATTCTATAACCATCGCTTCACCTTTCTCGTACATACTTAAAACTGTTTCCGCAGGTGGCATTCTCATTAGATCAGAAATTTCTGCGAGATTTTTACCTTCCAAAGATTCATCAGGAACATATCTTCCTATTAAAAGTGCCTCAGGACCTGTTCCTTGATCTATAATTTCATTAATTCCATCAATTAATTCGCCTCTAGAATCTTCATTAGCCATAATTTTAAGAGTTTCCTCTCTTCCTCCGGATAATGACCATCTTGGAAATAAAGCTCCAGTAATTCCAGTACTCGATCTTGGATAAGGATACTGATCCCCTGCAACATCCAAGCCTTCATCAACTGCATTTTCGATAAGTTCAAGAACTTTATTAGCTTTTCCCCAAACTTTTTGAAAATCACATTTAACATGAGATATCTGAACTTTACATTCTGCTCTTCTACCAGTTTCAATAGCTTCGTTCAATGATGTAAACAAACCCACAGAAATTGTACCTTCATCTCTTTGATGCGTTGAATAAAGTTTGTTTCTTTTACCTACTTCTTCAGCAATAGAAATAACTTCATCTGCTCTTGCATAATATCCTGGAGCATAAAATAATCCGGTTGAAAAACCAAGTGCACCGGCATCAAGTGCCTCACCAGTAAGCCTTTTCATTTCAGTTAATTCATCTGCCGATGGTGGCCTGTCTTCCTGCCCAACAACAGCAGATCTTAAAGTACCATGTCCTATCTGAAAAGCAACATTTAGAGTAGCTCCTGCTTTTCTTGAAGCATCGATATATCCAGCATAGTCTGTCCAGTTAATTTTTTCTGCTAATCCGACACTATTTGCACCAGGAGTGTCACCTTCATAAGCAGATAATCTTTGCATTAGTAACTCTTTTGATTCTCCAATTAAAGGAGCAGCTGGGCTCATACCACAGTTTCCTATTAGTTCCATAGTAACTCCTTGCCTAACTTTACTCTGAGCTGTGGAGTCTATTAAGAATGATAGGTCGCTATGTGTATGTATATCTATAAACCCAGGAGTTACAACTTTTCCTGTTGCATCAATAGAAATATCTGAATCTAAACTTTCACTATGGGTAATTGCGAGTATTTTCCCTTTATCTAAATATATATTACCTATATATGGGTCTCCTCCAATTCCATCTATTATTGTAGCGTTTTTTATCTCAATCTTATCCATTTCATCTCCTTTTCAAGAATTGAATTTTGTTATCATCTTTCCAGGTGTTTTTCCAGTAAACTCTTCGTCTTTAATTACAATTTCTCCATTTACTATGACATGTGTTATGCCTTCAGGGTATTGGTGTGGATCAACAAAAGTTGCTTTTTCTTCAACATTTGGAAGATCCATAATAACAATATCTGCAGCATACCCAGGAGTAAGTCTTCCTCTGTTTGTAAGACCAAGCCTTTGAGCTGGCATAGATGTCATTTTTCTTATTGCCTCCTGAATTGATACAAGTTTCTTTTCATTTACAAATTTTTGTATAAATCTTGGATTTGTACCATAACTTCTAGGATGAGGTTTTCCTGCTGATAAAACTCCTTCTGTTGATAAAGAGTCTCCGTCTGAGGCAACTGCAATTAATGGATGGGCTGCAAATGTTTCAACATCTTCATCGGTCATTCCATAACTAACTACCATCGCTTCGCTTTTTTCATATATTCTTAATGCTGCTTCTGCTGGGGTTGTACCCATTGATTCTGCTATCTCTTCTAAGTTTTTTCCTTCTAATGATTCGTCAGGAACATATCTTGCTATAATCGTTCCGTCAGCTTCTCTTCCCTGTTTAAATGTTTCATTAATATTATCAATAATCCTTCCTCTATCATCTTCATCAGCCATATATTTCAAAGTCTCTTCTCTGCCACCAGCCAATGCCCATCTTGGGAACAATGCTCCCGTGATAAACGTACTTGAAGCAGGATAAGGATATTGATCGCCAGCAACATCCAATCCTTCTTTAACAGTTTGTTCCAATAATTGTAAATACTCTCCAGTTTTTCCCCAAACCTGCGGAGATGCGAGTTTAACATGAGATATCTGAACTCTACAATCAGCTCTTCTTCCAATTTCTATAGCTTCATTAATTGATACAAAAAGCCCTACAGTTCTACTTCCTTCATCTCTTTGATGTGTTGAATAAAGTTTATTCCTTTTCCCAGCTTCCTCAGCAATTGATATAACTTCATCTGTTCTCGCGTAATATCCTGGAGCATAAAACAATCCGGTCGAAAAACCTAAAGCTCCTGCATCCAAAGATTCTCCTGCAAGTCTTTTCATTTCGGTTAATTCATCAGCACTAGGAGCTCTGTCGTCTTGTCCCATTACAGCCAATCTAAGAGTCGCATGCCCAATTTGAAAAGCAACGTTTAATGCTGCTCCTGCTTTTTTAGAAGCATCAATATATCCTTCGTAATCTGTCCAATCAGGAGTGTAAGAATCAGTATAATCTTTAATCCAAGCATCAAACATATCTCTAGCATCTCCGATCAAAGGAGCACAAAAACTAATTCCACAATTTCCAATAAGTTCTAATGTTACTCCCTGTCTTATTTTACTTTGAGCAGTAGAATCTAATAAAAATGAAACATCGCTATGAGTATGTAAATCTATAAATCCAGGTGTAACAATTTTTCCGGTTGCATCAATAGAAATGTCGTAACTTAAACTCTCACCATGAGTTATAGCAATAATTTTCCCATTATTTAAATAAATGTTTCCAACATAAGGATTTCCTCCTAAGCCGTCAACAATTGTTGCATTTTTAATTTCTATCTTATCCATTTCATCTCCTAACAATATGTTGAATATTAATCGTCATATAAAATAATTGTTTTTAAATAGTATAAATTTATTATCTACTTTGTACTTTACCTTCTAAGTGATCACTATAATATGATGACCATTTAAGTATTGATTGTATAACAGGATCTAGTGATTTCCCAATCTCGGTTAACGAATATTCGACTTTTGGAGGGATTTGTGAATAAACCTTACGTTTAATTATATTATCTTTTTCTAATTCTTTTAGTTGTTTTGAAAGCATTTGTTGGGTTATAGGTAGTAGTGACTTTTTCAATTCTCCAAACCTTAATGTGTTTTCACCCAAATGGTATATAATATCAATTTTCCATTTACCACCTATTATGTTCATCACATCATAAACACTACAATTTTCGTTTGTTAAGTCTAGTTTATTATTAGTCATTATTCTCTGATTTTGTATATATAAACTATAAGTATGATATTACATTCTTGGTATTTACGTAAATACTAGTCTTATAATTAATACTACTTGAAAGTATTTATTTCATACTTATATAATGTTTGGAACTAAGTATTATATTTTGACAAATATTTTAAAATGAATAATTTCGTTTTCGCAATAATTGCTAGTATATTAGCAGCCTTATTATCTTTATCCTTTGCTGTTATTTTAGTACAAAAAGCTTCATGGTCTAGATATTTAATCAAATATGGAACTCCATTTGCAGCTGGGGTGCTATTAGTAGCTTCTTTCAGAGACTTATTACCTCATGGATTGAATGAGCAAGGGTCAGTTGTATTGAATGCAACTTTAGTTGCCATTCTACTTTTCTTTTTAATTGAAAAAGGATTTAAAACTTTCCACCATCACCATGAAGAAGATTTATCAGATAACAGGAATAAATCACAAGGATGGCTATTTTTAATAGGAGATGTTTTTCATAACTCTGTAGATGGGATTGCTCTGGGATCTGCTTTTTTAATCGACCCAGGCACAGGTATCATCGCAGCTATAGCTTTAATGGCACATGATATACCGCTTGAGGTTGGAGAATTTGGATTACAACTTCAAAGTGGTTTTACCAAACGGCAAATTATAACAAGAAATCTACTTGCATCATCAACAATGCTTTTAGGAACAATATTTGCTTATCAAGTTGGATCACAGATTGACCTGCCAATGGGATACATTTATGGTGGCATTGCTGGATTTTTCATTTATATTGCTTTGAGTGACATTGTTCCAACTATTCACTCTTCTGAAGAAAGAAGGTATGGCTTGCAAACAGGATTTTTATTTATAGGTTTAATTTTTGGGATAGCTGTATCGAGTTATGCACATCAATATATTGATGTCGGTAACGCAGAACATACACATGAAGAAGATAGGCATGATGATGACAAAGACGATGACGAATAAAGTTCAATAATAATTTATGTTAACTTAGGTGATTTTAATCTGTTTACAATTCTAAACTAAAAAATCAATTATCCTAATTTTCATCCCACAATATCTTCGAAAACCCTTAAATAGTTTAAGCCTAAAATTTTCCTTAACTCTTCTTCATTGAATCCTCTTTCAGCAAGTTTCAAAGTAAGGTTAGGCCAATCAGTAAATTGTTCATACCCAACAGTCTTGTAATCATCATATTGAGGATATGGCAATCCCAAGCCATTATCATTAACTCTGTGTTCTTCTCTAAATCCACTCCAGTTAAAATGCCCTGGTTTCATCCCAGGCATTTCTTTGGGAAATTCAAACAAAGTTTCAGTCCCAGGTCCTGGCCCAAGTTTGTCAGTACCAATGCATACATGATCAATACCCATTACATTTACAAGATTTTCAATATGTACTGCCCAATCATCTAGTGTTGCAGTTGGTGTTTCTTGAATAAAACCAGGGATCACAACTACTCCAAAAAATCCTCCATTATCAGCAATTGCTTCAGCAAATTTATCACTCTTTCCTCTATCATGTTGTACTATAGCTGCACTAGTAGAATGAGTTACAACTACGGGAGTAGAAGAAATTTCCATTGAATCCCAACCCACTTGTTCCGAGCAATGACTCACATCAACAATCATTTTTTTATCATTTAATTTACCAACTAATTCTCGTCCAAAATATGACAATCCTGATTTATGATATTCAGTGCAACCATCTCCTACAAGATTTCTTAAATTATAAGTCAATTGAACTACTCTCAATCCAAGGTTATAGAAAAAATCTACTTTATCCAAATCTGTACCAAAAGACAAAGTATCTTGGAAATCAAAAATAATTCCACCCTTCCCCGTTTCATGTGCTTCTTTAATATGATCTGATTTTGTCACGAGCATCAATTTTTCAGGAATTGAATTAATAATCGATATTGCATTGGACATACTTGTAACAGAACTTTGATATGCTGCTTCTACTCCAGCTGCAGGTCCAGCATACGTTCCACTTGCAACATTAACACCTGATTTTTCCCATAATTCAATGTACTGTGCCTTAGAGTCTGAACTATTTTGAATTTCAGAAGGTATCATCGATGATAATATTGATGAGGTTTCAGCTTTTGTAAAACCTTCCTTAAAGCACTCATCCATTTTTTTTCTCATATTGTCTGTATACAATCCACCAATTGTTATTGTAGGAATTTGTGAATCTATCACAAGAGCTTCGTGGTGTAATTTGAATGCTTCATCTTGACTTAATGATTGTTTGTCTCTATATGACATGTTACCCTCATTTAAAAATAATTTATGAAATATTTACTTATTCAATTAATCCGTCTGCATCTTCAATTTGTGAGCTTTCTTCATTATTCAAATCATCTCTAGATGGTAACGCATAAAATATAAGTACAATTGGTATTCCTATCCCAGTAAGCCAAAGTAGTTGCCACCAACCAGATCTGTTAGTGTCATGAAGTCTACGTGCCCCAACAGAAATAGATGGAATCAATGTCCCTAGACTCCATAATATACCAATAGGGCCAGTTCCCCATTTTTCAGTACGAACAGGAAATATAGTTCCATCTATAACACCTAAAGCTATTCCCATTAATATTAAAAATAAAAAAAACCACCAATACTCAGCTCTATTAGCTTTACCCTCAAATATGGCATATTTTTTAAAACATACTTCAATTGATTTTTGAAATGTCATTTTATTTCTCCTTGGTATGATTTAAAAATTCAATCTTTGCTTTATCAGAATATAACACTTCTTTTTCATAAAAATCAAATATAAAACTAAAATCAAATATATCCTGATTATTAATTTTAAATTTTGAAAAAGAATCTAATTTTTCCATTCGTGATTTGACTGTGTTTATCCAAAATAATGTAATTGTTTGATGATACCCTATTTTCATTTTTTTATCTGAATGAAAATTATTATATTTTTTAATACCATTAATGATTGCTTGAGAGCCCTTTTTATTTCCATATTTTTCTAATGAAAGATAGGCCATTCTTACATGAGATGAATGGTTCCATTCTTCCCATGGTAAACTACAGTTCTCAAAACTAGTTAAAAAGTCTATATCATTCATTAAACAATATCAATTTATTAGAATATTTAAAATTAATCTTAATATTAGTATTTAACTCAATTACTATTGTGATAAATTAGATCAGCTTTAATTATATTAATGAAAATTTGAAAACTGGCAACCCAATTTATACTCAAAATTATGTGAAACTAACTGTTGGATCATTGTCTTCATCTATATCATTTTGGATTCAAATCCCATTGATAATAATTATAATGTATGAATTAACAGAATCTCCTCTTCAAGTAACATTTGCAAATATTCTTTGGGCATTACCTTGGTCTATAATTGGTGGCTTTGCAGGTACAATTGCCTCTAAATATAATGATAAAAACATAATGATTTTTGGACGATTATTATCGTTTAGCGCAATGTTATCTTTATCAATTCTTTCATTTTTAGGATATCTAAATGTACTTTTTATATATATAACACTATTTATACACGGGTCTGGCGTAGTAATTGATTTCCCTGCAAAAAGACAGTTAATGCTTGATATTCTAGGAAGAAATTATATTGTAAGAGGGAATGCTATCGAAGCATTTTTTTGGCAATTCAGTAAGTTGATAGGCCCATTATTAGCAGCAATGTTTTTGTCGTACTTAAACGAATCATTCGGATTACTACTCATCTGTGTATTTTTATTAATAAATCTACTTTCTATTATTTCATTAGATTACAAATATGAAGGATTATCTTCAAAAGATTCTGATCAAAAAATAAAAATAAAAGATTACATAAATCTACTTTCTAATAATAAAGTTGTATTAACAGTTTGTGGAACAACAGTAATAATGAATATGTTTATGTTTCCTCAACAATCACTAGCACCTTTCGTTGCAGTGGATATTTTAGGAAAATCATCAACTTTTAGCTCTATAATACTAGCAACTGAAGCAATAGGAGCATTGATAACATCATTATTGTTATTAACACTTAATACTAAAAAAATTGGCTTAGTATTTAGTGTGTGTTCAAGTCTATGTATGTTTTTTCTGTTCATTTATTCTTTTTCATCAAATTACATTATAAGTCTTTTCATCGTAAGTTTAGTTGGATTAGGAATTGCAGGATTTGGATCAACTCAATCTTCTATAATTCAGCTTTCAACAAACCCTAAAGAAAGAGGATTAGCTATGGGATTATTAGCTATTTGTATAGGTACAAGTCCAATAGGATCGTTTATATATGGTATTTTCGCTGAAACTTATGGAGCTCAATTAACTTTAAGATTTTTACCAATTACAGGATGTGTGTTATTAATCATATTAATATTTACTACTAAAATAATCTATAAAATCAATACTCAGACAACTGATGAAGATCTTTAATCTAAATTATGAAATTTCTTTAAGTGAATTATTAAAGTAATAAAGCGTCAGCCCAACCACGGACAATATCAATCCACCAAAAGCAATAGTTACTAAAACACCTACATGTTCTAATGAAAAATATTCATCGATAAATCCACCTAAAAGACCCACCCATAAACTACCTAATGACATAAAACTAAATGACATAACAAAAATACCCACTACTCTTGCTCTATATTTATCGTTAACATAAATCTGTATAGCACTCATAACTGAGGTAACATAAATAGAATTACAAAAGCCAATAAAAACAATCAATATAAAAGCTAAAATAATAGACTGAAATATCAATGATGATAAAGTAAATATTATTATCATCAATCCTGAAAAAACCAAACTGAAACAAGCTCCTACTCTTTTATTAGGAATCCCTGATTTGGCAAATATAATTGTTGGTAAAACCGCACCTATTCCTGTCCCTGATAAAAGTAATCCAGTTTCTTTGGACCCAACACCATAAATTTGTACCCCTATGTAAGGAATCATATTCATATATGCATAACCAGCTAGGTAAACCAAGAAAGACATACTTAATAACACTACTATAGGTTTATTACTATATACATATTTTAGGCCTTCGACGACATCAGTTAAAGGATTACCTTTTTGTAATATTTCTTTGTTTTGCAATGGCTTAGTTGTAGATAGAATAGAAATAAAAGTAATCATAAATATCGCAGCTATAATCAATGCAATACTTCCTCCATATGCTGCAAATATAAATCCTGCAATTAAAGGAGCAACAACTCTTGTCCCTTGCCATGCAAACAAGTCGACTACTACACCACTCGACAAATATTTCTTGTCTAATAATGAAGGGAAAAAAGACATTCTGGCTGGATTCTCAAAAGCCATAATAAAACTAATTAATCCCGCAATTATATACACATGCCAATATTCCATAAGGCCAACGCCATAAAAGTACGCAAAGATGAAAAGCAAAATTGCAAAAATTAACTGGCATATGCTAACTATCAATTTTTTACTGTATCTATCAGCTATCGCACCACCAAATACATTAAACATCAAAGTTGGTAAAGAAGCATACAGTCCAAGCATACCAAGAGCTTCGGGAGATTCATTCAATTCATGAACAATCCATGAACTAGAAAACATAAATATTTGAATTCCGTGGCAAGATAAAATATTACCTACAAAATAATTTTTAAAATGTTTAGAGTTAAATGCGTCTGGCAAGAATTTCATGTGGGTAGTCTATAATAATAAAATATGAATCATATCCCCAAATGAGATAACTTTTTGCTTTTCCATCTAAAATTAAAATTTATGAAATTTCTTTCAGTGAATTATTAAACAAATACGTTAACAATCCTACTATCAGTAAAACTAATCCTCCAAACATTAGAGAAATCAATACTCCAGTGTGTTCTAGGGAAAATAAATTATCTATATAACCTCCAAGTGTTCCTACCCACAAACTGCCTAAAGACATAAAACTAAATGACATAACAAATACACCAACAACTCTTGCTCTATATTGATCACTAACAAATATTTGAATTGCACTCATCACAGATGTAGCATAAAGAGAATTAGAAAAACCCATAATCATAATTAAAATCATTGCCAGCGGGATTGATTGAATCAACAAAGATGACGATGTAAATATGATTAAAAACAAACCAGAAAAAATCATTGCAAAGCACACTCCCAATCTTTTGTCTGGGATACCTGCTTTAGAAAATATAATCGTAGGAAGAACAGATCCAATTCCTGCGCTTGTCATAAGTATTCCTGTTCCTTTAGAACTGACTTCAAAAATCTGTACAGCAATGTAAGGCAGCATATTTAAATATGGATATCCAGATAAAAACACAACAAATGACATGCTAAGCAAAATAAAAATTGGTTTATTTTGATAGATATACTTTAACCCATCTAAAACATCAGTTATCGGGTTACCTTTTTGTAATTTTTCTGTTTTCTGTATTGGCTTAGTTGAAAGGAACATCCCGATAAATATCATAATTAGTATAGACGAAGCAATAAGAGCCGCACTGCCACCATATATAGCAAATACATATCCTGCAATCAAAGGTGCTATCACTCTTGTTCCTTGCCATGCAAACATATCAACTACTACAC
>JAPYRX010000022.1 GCA_029936815.1 Dehalococcoidia bacterium | reverse complement strand
TTTTTAAAAAATTTAGAAAGTGAAAATGATGAAAAAGTTTTTCATTTATGCCATTTCACTTTAGGGCTAAATCCTGTGGCAAAAAAGAGTAATAATATGCATGAATGTGAACACGTAGTTGGAGCAGTTACTTTTGGTTTTGGCGATCAGGATCCTGGATTTAAGGGAACTGTTGGTGAAGCAAAATTACATTCAGATGTTGTAATTATGTCACCAAAAATAATTCTTGATAATGAAACACACGTTAAAGACAATATAATTATTAATATTTAAATGATATGAATACACTTATAAATAATTGTAATTTAGTGAATTTGGAAAAAGAATCATGTGAAAAAGTATCTTTAATTATTTCAGATGGTAAAATTGAAAAAATTGCAAATTCTATTAAAAATAATAGAACCGACATATTTACTATTGATTTAAAAAGTAAATATGTTATGCCAGGTTTATGGGATGTACATACTCATATAGGTGATTTAATACCTGACCCAAATAATTTGTTAGAAACTGAAACATTACCTGAATATACAATTCGTGCTGGAAGAAATGCGATTGATGGTTTAAAAAAAGGAATTACAAGCTTAAGAATAGTAGGAGAAGATGGAGATGTATGTTTAGCTTGGAAAAAGATTTTTAAAAAGAAGGGGTTTCTAGGTCCAAATATATATACTGCAAGGAGGGCTATTTCAGCTACAGGAGGACATGGTCATGGCACATTGGGTTCTTACGAAATTAGTGGACCTTATGAAATGAGAAAAGCTGTTAGAGAAAATATTGCAAAAGGAGCTGATCTTATAAAGATCATGGTATCAGGAGGCATCATGACTGAAAATGAAGGAATGCAGGACTCACAACTAACTGATGATGAAATAAATGCTGCTGTAGAATTATCTCTAAATAAAGGCCTGATTGTTTCTGCGCATGCATGGGGAACTGAAGGTATTAAAAAAGCTCTTAAATGTGGTGTCAGGTCAATTGAACACGGAATATTAGATGATGAATGTGTTGATTTAATGTTAGAAAAAAAAGCATTTTATGTTCCAACAATATGCCAAACTCAAGATTTGGAAACAATTTTAGAAAGTGGACTGCCTCAATTTATGGTTGACAAAGCATTAAGTGTTAAAGAAGTTCACTTAGAAGGATTCAAAAAAGCATATAAAGCAGGTGTAAAAATAGCTTGCGGAAGTGATTCTCCACCATTAAGCCAATTTACACACTTAGAATTAAAGCATCTAAAAATAGCAGGAATGTCAACAGTGGACACATTAAAATCAGGAACCACGATCCCAGCTGAATTATGTGGTGTTTCAAATACTTTCGGTAAAATTGAGGAAAATTATATAGCTGACTTTATTGTTTTAGAAGACAATCCTCTTAATAACCTAAATACTGTCTTTGATCCAATAATGGTTTTTAAAAATGGGATTAAGTTTGATGAGCAGTATGGTTTAGCTAGTTTTGAAGATATTTACATAAATTAAAGGAGGTATTATGGATTAATTATCTTTCACAAAAAATAAATCAAACATAAATTAATTTCCCTCATTAAATAGGATTAAATAAAGGAGAAATATGAAAAATTTAAAAATTAAATTAGGTGCTTTTATTATAAGTATGGCACTAACTTTGACAGCAAGTGCCAATTCAAACACAATTAAAATAGCTCATAGTGAATATGCATTCAGTTATGATCCTGTTTTTTGTAATTGGTCTGATATTGGTAGAATCTGTGCTGTTGCATATGATGCATTGTTAAAGTTTGAACCAACAAATAAGGTATTAGTTCCCCATTTAGCAAAGAGCTATAAAAAATTAGATGGAGGATCTAAGTATAGATTCATTTTAAATAAAAACGTTACCTTTCATGATGGTAATAAGCTTAAAGCACAAGATGTTAAATATTCTTTTGAAAGAATTATGGCTATTAAAGACGGTGTAGCCAACTTAATTCAAGATGTAAGGAGTATTAATGTTATTGATGATCACACTTTTGATATTTTGCTTAAAAGACCAACTGCAGCTTTTTTGTATAGCCTGCCACAAATAATGATTATAAACTCAAAAACCGCTAAAAAATATGAGGTTGATGGTGACTGGGCAAAAAAATATCTAGATGATCATGATTTAGGTAGTGGGCCTTATAAGCTTTCTTTACACCTTGCGGAACAAAGAGCTGAATTTAAAAAATATGACAATTATTGGAAGGGGTGGAGAACAGACAATATAAATGGAGTTACTTTTTTGTGGATTAAGGATTCGGCGACTCAAAGATTGATGCTCGAAAAAGGGGACCTTGATATTATGATGGAACCTGTCCTAAGCGAATTAAAAGACTTGAAAAAGAATAGTAATCTCCAAATACATTCCACAAGTAGTGCTGTGGTCTTTACTATTGATTTTAGGGTGATTAGAAAACCTTTGGACAATATCAATGTAAGGAAGGCTTTGGCACACGCTATAGACTATGAATATCACCTCAACGTGGCACTTGAAGGATTTGGTAAGAGAGCCAAAGGACCACTATCTAGTCAATTAATGTTTTTCAATGATAATCTCCCATTAGTTGATTTTGATATGAAAAAAGCAAAACAATACCTTAAAGAGGCGGGCTATCCAAACGGAGGATTTACATTAAAGGTAGCTTATGAATCAGGTCAAGCAGAAAAACAACGAGCTCTAGAAATGATTCAACAAAATTGGGGTTTACTAGGAATTAAAGTAGAACCCGTAGGAACTGATTGGATGGGACAAGATGAAATGCAGAAGAACAAAGATAGTGATATCGATGTTTATTTGGGTTACATCTGGCCCGCTGCTGCAGAAACAGATATTGCTTTGAGAACTTTTTATCACAGTGATTATAAAGGAGTTTTTGGTGATAATGCTCCATTTTGGAGTAGTGATAAAGTTGACCAACTTTTTGATTCAGGAATTGTAGAACAAAATATTAACAAAAGAAGCGAAATTTATAAGAATCTACAGCATGAAATAGTTAAAGGATTCTCATCTGCTTTTGTTTCAGAAACACCATTCGTAATTGTAACAAATAAAAGAGTTGTTGGTTATGAATATAACCCTGCACATCATCAAGCTATAGATGTGTATAATATGACTTTATCAAATTAAATTAAGAAAGCGGATTCCCTTCACAACAGGAATCCGCTTTTTTCATATTAAGGATAAGGACTTTGAATTTTATAATATATATATTAAAAAAGTTAACTTATCTAACAACTGTACTCATTGGAATAATTATTCTAATGTTTATTATTGTCCAAAGTATACCAGGTGACCCTGCAAGGGCTGCCGCAGGTCCTGCCGCATCCAAAGAACGATTAATTGAGATAAGGAAAGATTTAGGTTTGGATCTACCAGTTTATATTCAAGTATATAGATATTTTGGTAGAGTTATAAATTTAGATCTTGGAAAATCAATAAGGACTAAAAAAGATGTCTGGGATGAGTTAGTTCTTTATTTACCTGCTTCTATAGAACTGGTTGTATCCGCAATGTTTATAAACATTTTTGTTGGAGTATTAATAGGAATTTACTCAGCAGTCAAACCCAGAAAAATAATTGACAAATTAAGTAATCTAATCACAATTCTTGGCATGGGGTTGCCAATTTTCTGGGTTGGAATAATATCTCAATTGTTGTTTTACAATATTTTGGATATCTTTCCATATGGTGGAAGATTACCTGCAGGAGTCAACCCACCTCAACATCAAACTGGATCATATATAATTGATTCCCTTCTTATGTGGGATCTAGGCCTTCTTTCAATATCACTTCATCATTTGATCCTACCAGCATTTATAATGTCTTTACCGGAATTAGCTGTTACTGCAAGGATCATGAGAAATTCGATATTAAATGTTTTAAACAAAGACTACATTATTACAGCAAAAGCTAAGGGATTGAATCAGAGCAGAATACTTTTCGTTCATGCATTAAAAAACGCAATGATGGTTCCAATTAGTTTATTCGGAATGCAAACAGGATGGATTCTAGGAGGGACTTTACTAGTTGAAAGCGTATTTTCATGGGGAGGTCTTGGGTCTCTTGCCTATAATGCGATCTACAAAAGAGATTTTCCAATAATTATGGGGGTTACTCTTGTAATCAGTTTATGTTTTGTGCTTACCAATTTTTCAGTAGAGATTATTCACAAGTACATTGACAAAAGATTAACATGAAAAAGTTTAGAATATTACCATTATTGTTAATATCTTCAGTTTTTATATTTTTTGTTTGTTCATTAAACATAGATTCTAATTCCGTTAATAAATTAGACAGCAAAAATAGATTCAATCCACCCAACTCAGAAAACTATTTTGGAACAGATGCAGCAGGAAGGGATGTTTTCTATAGAATTATAGATGGTACTAAAACAACAATTAAAATTGCTTTTTCAGTAATTTCAATAGCACTATTTTTTGGGTTAATAGTTGGAACTATTTCAGGATATTTTTCAGGAATAATAGACAACATATTAATGTGGATAACTGATGTATTTCTGTCATTTCCATCATTAATCCTTGCTTTAGCAATAAATGCAGCAATGGGGCCCGGAATTAACTCGGCAATTTTTGCAGTAGGCATTGCTATGTGGCCATCATATGCAAAATTACTAAGAACGAGTATTAAGTCATTAAAGAATGAGGAGTATATTTTGTCATCGAAAGCAATGGGCGCCTCTAACTTACGAGTAATATTTAAACATATCCTACCCAATAGTATAAGTCCAATAATTGTACAGTGTTCATTGGATATGGGTTATGCAATTTTGGCTGTATCAGGGCTGAGCTTCCTAGGTATTGGAGCTCAGCCACCAACATCTGAATGGGGTTTTTTAGTTGCAGAAGGGCAAGCAACAATTTTATCATCATGGTGGTGGTCTGCATTTCCAGGGATAGCAATTTGTTATGTTGTAATTTCATTCAATTTATTTGGAGAGAATATAAGAGATATTTTGATAGATGAAAATAATGGATGATATAAAGAACATGTATAATAAAAACTTAAATTTCTATGGAAGTAATAATGGATGATATAAAGAATATCTATAATAAAGACTTAAAATCCTATAAGGATTACTTGAAAAAGAATAAAATAGATTATAAAAATTTGATAAAATATTTCTCAGAGGCTGACCACTTAGAAGATCAACGATTCGATCCTAAAATCTTTTACCTTCCAAGAAAAAATGATTTTGGATTCGTAAAATTCAATATGAATAATAGTCTTGGGCAATATATTTTTTACGTATCAAGTTACCAGACTACAAACTCACAATTTAATTCTTTCTTAAATAATTCAAATTATAAATGCGATTATCAATACCCAATACATGAGCATAATCACCCCGTTGCATGGGTGTCATGGTATGACGCAATAGCATACTCTAAATGGATAAATAAAATATTTAAATCAAAAATGATTACACAATCAGCAGTAAATCAATCAAACAACTTTAAAGAATTGTTAGCTGATAGTAATTACCAAATATGTCTTCTATCAGAAAAAGAGTGGGTATATGCTTCTACTTTAGGAAAAAATATTTCTTACCCTTGGGGTAATAAAGTTTCGACAAAATTCTGTAATTATAAAACATCAAAAATTAAAAAAACAAGTCCAGTTGGATGTTATATAGATGGAGTCTCTGAAAGCGGTTTATTTGACCTATCCGGTAATACATGGGAATGGTTGAGAACAAAATGGGGGCCGAGTTTAGAAAAACGTAAGTACAAAAACGTGATACAGTTTGAAGATGATCGAGATAATATAAATACAGAAAATAATTATCTAAGAGCTATGAAAGGAGGGTCTTTTCTTGTTGAAAACAAAAGGTTAAAAATAGAATTTGAAGATGCTGTCCCGCCTGAAAGTACTGATGATGGAGATGGATTCAGAATAGGACTTGTGAAAATATAATGAACAATAGTATCGAAGAAAAAGATCTTATCAATGTAATTATTCATCTCATATCCAGTTCAAGATTGATAATTGATGAACCAAAAGAATACAGCCCGATGAGGTTATTCTCTGCAGCAAAGTATTTGTGCAGACTTCTGGAAAATACGGATGACCAAAACACAAAACTTATTGTAAATAAAATTATTGAGCTTGATCCAATTATCTCAAGAGATTTATTCAATAAACCCAAGGAACTAAAATTATGTTTAGATGACTTGTCAATATTTATCACAAAAAATTTAAGAGAATTTGATGAATGAAACAATCAAACATATTCTTACAAGACAGAGTTGCAGAGAATTTATAAAAAAAAGAATCAGCAACAAAACTATAGAAACACTATTTGATTGCGCAAAAAAAGCACCTCGATCCCAAGGTAATGAATTTATTGAATTCTATTTTATAAGGAATAAAAAGATTGTTGAGCAAATATCTTGGTTTTGCCCTGGTATGGAAGAAGTCCCGGAACTTATAGTTATTCTTGGGATAAAACAAAAAAGAATAGACGTATCAGAAAGTTATTATCACTATCTAGAAT
>JAPYRX010000014.1 GCA_029936815.1 Dehalococcoidia bacterium | reverse complement strand
GAATTAAATTTGTGTACTCTTTTATTTCCATAACCATCCGAAATAAATATATCTCCTTTGGAAGATATAGTAAGTCCTGTAGGCATATTGAATGGTAATCCATTATAAGTTTCTGAAGGTTCCAATTTGTTACCAATCGTTCTTATCAATTTCCCATCAGGATTGTGCTCTGTTGCAATATGAAACCATGAATCAACTAGCCATATAGTATCTTCTTTTGTGATATAAATACCATGTTCATTATTTGAAAAAGTACCTTCACCCCATGATGAAATAAAATTTCCATCTTTGTCCCATATAGTAAGAGGATGCAGTCCTCTAGAAAATACATGGATTTCATCTTTGGAATTAACATATACATCTGAAGCTGTTCCGAATTCCCAATATTTCGGCATCGTAGGCCAAGAATCTACCAATTCATATTTAAAATCACCTGAACCAACTATTGTCATTATTTCACCTCATTTTTTAAATTACCTGAAATCAATGCATCGTATCTCTCTTCGCATGCAGACACTACGATATCAAAATCGTCTTCTACGATGTAATTTTGATCAAGTAATATTTGTGTTTGTTCTTTAACTTTGTCTAAAAATTCGTTTTTAGAATTATATCTTTCAGTAATTGATAATCTATTATCACCTTTTTCTCCCCTACTCTGCTCGTCAATTTCAAAAAATATAGATATTCCTTGCATAGCAATTTGTTGTTCGGGAGCTTTTGTATCCGGGTGCCTTACGTTCCATCCAAAATGACTACCAAGAGGTACTGTTAAATCAGGTAATCTTATACCTCCTGTTTCGTTTCCATCGTCATCTATATTTGAAACAAAATTCTGATAAGTCTCAAATTCTTCTGCAGGAAAATTTCCAATTCCTTCGTTTGCTCTTTCACCCATATCTACTCGTCTTATAAGCCATACTTTAGCGGGATCTGGTGTATTAATATCTAAAACATCGTTCACTTTCTCTATTAATACTTCAGGTTTAATAGCTGTTTCATCACTTATTCTTGGGCAACTACTAGGTGGAGGATTGATATCATTTGATTCCCATTTGTCTAAGTTAATCAAACTTGCCCTTAATAGCGGTCTATAATCAACAATATTAAACTTATACATCCCAATCGATCCATCTGGTCCAACTGAATCAGAAGCTAATGTTCCTGCGATGTGCTGAGTTCCAGCAAAGTGATACATTCTGGATTCATCTGCTTCATTAAGATCATATTCTTCTATTGGGTGTATATGCATGTTTGCTCCATCACCTCTCCAATACTCTGCAGATGAATTTGTATAAAACACTTTTGGTACACAATTGGTTTGTTTTAATTTATTAAACAATCCATCAATACTGTCTGAGTATGGATCTTTCATTTCTTCGTCTGCAAAAGGGAACATATGTCCAAACCCGGGAGCAGATTGTTGAGATGGTTGTGCGTATCTGTTATTAAATTCACCTCTTCTTGCACCTGCTACGTGGACAATATGGCCATCGTAAGCTTTGTTACCTTCTTCATCAAGATTCAATCCTAAATAAAGCATGTGCCTTTGCATTCGTCCTGTTTGTGATATGCCAAATCCATATACTTTTTCAAATGGAGTATTAATCGGATTTAAATTAGAATTTTTCTTGAAAAAAGCTGCAATATCTCTAACAGCTAACATACCTACTCCAACCACTGGTGCTTTTGCAGGTGTATAAGCTAAATAATAAATCTTTCCAGGCTGAAAACCCTTTTCCATATATACATAATCTGTACTTGGTTTCACACCTGAATCTGTTACATTTGCAAAACTCCAATCAGATCTCGTAATTTCAGTGTCAGGACCGTCTTCCCAATCTCTTACAGTTAATCTTGCTTTTGGATCATTTATATCCAATGGAATATTTGGAGTATGTATCCTATTAGCTAAAAGGTGAGTCTGTTGTACTTGATTAGGTCTGATTTCTACTACAGTTTCTCCTCTGAATCCAGTTTCATCAATTTGGGCAAAAGGTGCTTGAAGACCGTATAATTCATCAGTTTCAATTACGTCCCATTGCCATCCTAATGATAAGACAGAATATCCATTATTAAATAAAAATCCATCACCTTCTTCATTGTCAAATAAATCATTACGATTAAAATTACTGTGTATTAAAGGTCGCCCCCTATTTACTATATCGACTATCAGTCGTGAGTTACCATCTGTAGTATCCGCAGGTGTGATCAAAGTAAATTTTGATTTAAATTCGACTAATCCATCATTATTACTTGGTGCTAATTTCAAGTCTACTATTGATTCATTAACTACATTATTTGGATCAACACCAAAGTTTATATATCCATCAATTTTATAAAATTGGCCAGAAGAGCCAAAAACTTTTCCATCAGCAAATAAACTTTTATCTGTTACTTCAATTTTTTTAACACTCATGTTACTCCTCAGTAAATACTAAATTTGTTTTCTTGTTGTGTTTTAACATTTATTAAAACACTTTTACCTTCTATATTTAATTTTTCTGCCTGCTTAATTGCAGGGCCGATTTCTTCAGGTTTATCAACATCAATTCCTTGTGCTCCTAATCCTTTAGCAATGGTTGTGTACGATCCTGTCATATTCCCTGCTCCGTATTTTGACATTGCTGTTGGTTGGTGATGATCATATCCACCCATGGTCCCATTATCTAATATAATAGTTGTAATTGGGTAGCCAGATCTTACTGATGTTTCGATATCTAACCCAGCCATGCCAAATGCTGCATCTCCCATAAAATTAACTACGAATTTATCAGGGTATGCTATTTTAGCCCCTATAGCTAATCCTATCCCATATCCTAAATGGGTACTTTTCCCCCATCCAATATAACTATTTGGTATTGTAGCTTTATAGAAAGGCATAATTTGATCTCTCGGATGCCCTGCATCGTGAGTGATTATTGTGTTTTCATGGTTAACAGCTTTATTAATTTCGTTAACTAATCTATAAGGATTAATAGGAGTTTGATCTGAGTTTAATAATTCTGACCATTCATCTAACCATTCTTTTTTTATCATAGCAATTGATTCAATAATTGAGTTATTTTCTCTTTTGGAATTTCCAAGTTGGACTTTAATCTCATCAATTAACATTTGAATTGTTAATTTTGTATCACCCAATAATCCAATGTCTGTTTTGTACTCTTTAGAGATATCTGAAACATTGTTTGTGTTGTGAATCAAAAATTTACCATCAGGAATATCTATTCCAAAATTAGTTTTGGTCCAGCTAGTTCCTAATCCCAAAATTAAATCTGATTTATCCAACCAATGCCATACAGTTTTAGGAGCGGTTCTATTTGCAGATCCTAATGAAAGTGGGTGTCTTTCATCAAAAGCTGATTTAGCTTGCATGGTTGTTAATACAGGAATTTGAATTAATTCAACCAATTTATTTAATTCATTAGTTGCGCCTGAATATAATGTACCTTGTCCGACCCAAATTACAGGATTTTTAGCTTCTAATATATTTTTCACTGCATTTTTAATATCTGCAATGTTTGGAGCAGATAAAGTTATCGAAGGGCTTTCATAATCATCAATATTTTGAATTTCTTCTTTCATAGCATTAGATTTCATTTCTAGTAATACAGGTCCTGGTCTACCGTTAATTAAAGCTGACATTGCTCTTCTCATAAGGTTAGGAATTTCTGATGCTGAGTTAATAGAAGCAGACCATTTAGTTATATTAGAATAATTTTTTGTCGCAGAAAAATTAGGAGTTATTTGTGGATCTCCATCCCCTGCTGGTAAAAACAAGATTGGAACCGAGTCTGCCCAAGCTTGAGCAATTCCTCCAAAAGAATTTTCAACTCCCGGACCACCTTGGCAACAAAACACTCCTCTCTTTCCCTCTGATGCTAACATTCTTGAAAATCCATCCGCTGCCATAATCCCACCTCTTTCTTGTCTGAAAACGATTGGTCTTATACCAGCTTTTGCTACAGCTTCTATAAGAGGATTTGCAGGGAAACATGCCATCCATTCAAATCCTTCTTTTTTTAATATATTTGCAATTGCGTCATAACCATTCATTTAAAATTTCTCCTTCTATTATGGGGTAACAATAGCTCTTGTAACTTCACTACCACTAGTACTTCCTAACCATTCAGCAGTTTGAAATGCCTCTTCAATTTTTGTTATCGGAAATTCGTGAGACACTATATTAGTTAATGGATATTTGTCTTTGGTACGTAAAAGAAAATCAATAGCATTTGGTAATATCCATGGATCATAGTGTTGAATCCCATAAAATCTTATCTGATTAGCAACCAATTTTTGTACATCTACATTAATCATGCTATTGGGTGATATATGACCTACTTCTAAATATGTACCTCTCATTCTACACATCTGTATCCCTTCCTCCACTGCTGACGGGAAACCTACTAATTCAATAACAATATCAGCACCTATACCATTTGTTAATTCCATAATTTTTTCAACTCTTGATTCAACAGAAGTATATTCATTCATATCTACAATGTCTGTAGCACCACATTTTTTAGCTAATTCTAATCTTGGTTTTTGTCCATCTATGACTATTACTTTATTAGCACCCATATCAGAAGCAACTGCTGCTGCATTTATTCCTAATCCACCTGCTCCTTGAATTACAACGTTATCACCAAATCTGAAATCTGAAATCCTAAAAGCTTCCATTACTTGAGCTAAAGCACAATTAATTGGAGCAGCAGTAGCATTATTTATTTCGTCGGGTAATTTAAATACAAAGTGAGGGGTTCGTAAATAATAATATTGAGCAAAGCCACCACTACAATTTTCTATAGTAGGGTTTGTTCTTCTGAATTTACATCCTCCAAATTCACCTCTTATACAGTTATAACATTTTAAACAAGGAAAATAATAAGTGAAAACTACTCTATCTCCTTCTTTTAAAGGTTGTTGTAATGAATCGGTTTTTACTTTATTACCTAATTCCGCTACAGATCCCATCATTTCATGTCCAAATACAAAAGGGTCTCTTGGACCATTTTCTTCTGGGATGCCATCACCTCTCCATATATGTAGATCAGATCCACATACACTTGTAGCTTCAACTCTAACGTTAATCGCATCTGCTTCAGTTTCCATAATTGGAAGTTCTGTAACTTCAAATTTTTGTCTACTATCATGCCATATTGCGGATAATCCTGTCTTGCTCATATATCACCTTTAGATTTATACTTTGATTATAAACATATTATAAATTTTTCATCAATTCATATTATTAAATTGTGTAAATTAAAATTAAGAAAATTGAGTTATTGAAAATATTTGAATTAATAATGAGGTAAAAAATGGATGTAACTAAAGCAAAATTTATCGATGTCCACGGAATAAATACTAGATATTTCGAATCTGGATCAGGTGATCCAATGGTTTTAATACATGGTGCTGCTGCTGGAAATTCATCTAGCGCAGAAGTATGGAGTACTAATTTTGATGAATTAGCAAAAAAATATCACGTTTACGCTTTCGATAAATTAGGGCAAGGCCATACGGACAATCCAAAAATAAATGAAGACTATTTCATGGGAGGACAAGTAAAACATGCAGCCGATTTCATGGAAACTTTAGGTATTTCAAATGCACATTTAATAGGACATTCAAGAGGTGGTTACATGGTAACTAGAATCGCACTTGAATATCCTAATCTAGCAAAATCAATAGTAATAATAGATAGCGCAACTTTGATGGAAAACATATCTTTTTATGAAGAAGTAGCTGAAAAAGCAAAATCAATAACTGATCCAAAAGAAAAAACACATTACTCTCTTACGCAAAACTCTTTTGGAACTGAACATATAACTGATGAGTGGATTGCTGGTATATTAGATTACACTAGTTCATCTAAATTTAAAGAAGCACAATCAAAAGCCACGGAACTTTATCCAATGTTTTTAGATGATCTTGAAAATAAACAATCTCAAACTCATTCATGGATAAAGGCAGGAAAATTAAAAGTTCCTACTTTAGTTATATGGTCTATATACGATCCTTCTGCAATTTGGAATCCAATAGGAATTAACTGCTTGAATTTAATATTACCTAATGTAGAAAATTCAAGTATGTATATATTTAACAAGTCTGGCCATTATGCATTTAGAGAGCAACCTGAAGAATTTAATTCAGTTATTAATTCATTCATAAGTACTAAAGCAAATTTATGAGTGAATTTAATATAGAAGAAATTTCAACAAATCAAGAAATCATTCAATTAGCAAGAAACAATCTAGACCAAGGTCCTTGGGACTATCTTGTCGGTGGTACTGAATCAGAAACTACTATGCGAAGAAATAGATTATCATTTGACAAATTAGCTTTCAGGCCCAGAGTACTCGTCGACACATCAAATATAGATCCATCATCGGAATTTTTAAACCACAAAACAAGAATTCCAGTAATCCTAGCACCAATAGGATCTCAAGAACATTTCACACAGAATGGTGCAGTAGCAGCAACTAATGCAGCAAAC
Organism: Dehalococcoidia bacterium; assembly: GCA_029936815.1. Classification (GTDB taxonomy): domain Bacteria; phylum Chloroflexota; class Dehalococcoidia; order Lucifugimonadales. The sequence continues at coordinate 30,897 of JAPYRX010000014.1, read as the reverse complement.
ACATTCAATGTATATGATGTGATTAGCTCTGTTAGTGAACCTGATCTAGAAACAATAGCAAAATCATCAAATAATCCAAAAGTGTTTCAATTGTATATTCATGGAGATGCAAAATGGACAGAAACAATGGTAAAAAGAGCTGTTAAATCTGGTTATAACGCGTTATGTATTACAGTCGACACTCCAAGATTAAGTAGAAGAGAAAGACCCATGATAAGCAAATTTAATCCTAGATCCAGAAGAGATCCACTTAATCCAATATTCTCAGCTTCAGTCACTTGGGATACATTAGACATAATTAATGAAATGTCCGATCTCCCTTTGATAGTAAAAGGAATAGCAACTGGTGAAGATGCAGAGATCGCAATAGAGCACAAGGCATCTGTAATATGGGTTTCTAATCATGGAGGAAGGCAATTAGATTTTGGGCAAGGAACAATGGATATGCTTCCTGATATAGCAAAAGCTGTAAATAAAAAAGCAGAAATCGTATTAGATGGTGGAATACAAAGAGGCAGTGATATAGCAAAAGCTATAGCATTGGGAGCTGACAATATAGCAATTGGGAAGTTACAGTGCTGGGGTTTAGCTGCTGCAGGTGAAACTGGATTGGTTAGAGTATTAGAAATACTTGAAGAAGAATATATTAGTGCATTAGGATTTTTAGGAATAACTTCTACTAAAGAATTAAATGCATCACATGTATGTAAGTCTGATCCGGTAAATTTACCACACGAGATGTCCAGTTTTGTAAATATGAAAAGACTTACTTGATTTAATTAAATAATTTTGTTTATATTAAATCTAGAAATCAAATTGAAAGGAAATCAATATGACTAGCAAGCAAGATCAAGATCTAAAAGACAAAGCCAGGAAATTACATTTTAATTCCTTAGTTGTCGATACTCACGCAGATACCATAAGTAGAATGGTTGATCCACCTAAAAATACAACCGGTAGATTATTTGATGATCCTGATAAAGCTAGAGAGCATTACCCTATAGAAGATCAGGGCGTTGATTTATCCACTAGGCTTAAAGATGGACACCTAGATCTCCCAAGAATATTCGAAGGTGGATTGGGTGTACAGTGGTGGTCATGTTTTGTTTATTCTGGATTTATTGCTAAAAAAGAAACAGTTGACAGATCACTTGTATTGATTGATGCATTAAAAAGATTTGAAAAAATGCATCCCGAACAGATTGGGATTGCTCTTACAGCAGAAGACTGCAGAAATATGGTTAAACAAGGAAAACATGCAGTTGTTCCATGTATCGAAGGTGGCCATGCAATAAATGATAACTTGGCAATATTACGCCAATACTGGGACCTTGGGGTAAGATATATTACTCTAACCCATTTTAATACAAATAATTGGGCTGACAGTTCAACTGATGCAGCTAAAAATAACGGACTAAGTCTTTTTGGTGTTGAGGTTGTTAAAGAGATGAACAAACTTGGAATGGTAGTAGATGTATCTCATGTTTCAGACAAAACATTCTGGGATACAATAGAAGTTGTAAACAAACCATTAATGGCATCTCATTCTTCTTCTTGGGAAGTATGTAAACATCCTCGTAATATGAAAGATGATATGCTTAAAGCAGTTGCTAAAAATGACGGAGTTGTCTGTGTTAATTTCTGTCCACCATTTGTAAGTGAAAGGTTACGAGTAGAATCCGAAAATTTAAGAAATCAAATGTGGTCAGAAATAGAGGATCTTGAAAGGATGGGAAGGCGATCTCCAAGTGGACATTTTGATAAATCAAATGAATATATTAAACTTGAAAGTATCAATTTACAAAAAAAATATAGGGTAATCATTAGTGATCTTGAACAAGCTACTCTTTCAGATACAGTAGATCACATAGATCATATGGTTAAAGTTGCAGGGATAAATCACGTCGGACTCGGTTCAGATTTTGATGGAATTGCCAATGGACCTGTTGGCCTTGAAGATTGTACTAAATTTCCAAGTATTACAGAAGAGTTGATGAGAAGAGGATATGCTGATGGTGATATACAAAAAATACTTGGATTGAATACCATGAGGGTAATGGAAGCTAATATAGGTAAGTAAAATAATTTAAGCTATATAGGTAATTATCAATAATTTTACTTTATGATCGATAATATGACTCAAACTATAATTTTAAAAAATGGTTTAATAATTAACGGCACAGGAAATCCTGGATTCTATGGATCTGTTCTTATAAAAGAAAAAAAATTATCAGTTATAAGACAACATTCTGATTATATAAAAGCAGATATTGAGATAGATTGTTCTGGGAAAATTATTTCTCCAGGATTCATTGATCTACATTCGCATACTGGGTTAACAATATTTGGAGAACCAAAACACGAACCAAAAGTATTTCAGGGAGTCACAACTGAATTAATTGGAATAGATGGCATATCGCCTATCCCTTTTAAAAACAAATCAGAACTTGAAAGATATATATGGCTTGATTCAGGGCTAAATGATTATCCTCCTGAGAGCCCAGATTGGTTAACAACAATAGAATACCTAAACAAAATCGATAACAAAGTTGCAATTAATATTGCTGCTATTATCGGTAATGGTCCGCTTAGAATATGGGGAGTGGGATGGAATGATAAGCCAGCAAATAAAAAACAGATTGAAAACATGAAATCTGTTTTAAGAGAATGTATGGAGGAAGGGGCATGGGGATTGTCGACTGGGCTTGATTACGCACCTGGTGCTTTCGCAAGCACAGATGAACTTATTGAATTAAGTAAAGAAGCTAGAAAGCTTGGTGGTTTGTACCATACTCATACAAGAGCTTCACTAGCTACTCCTCAAAATATTCTAGCTCCATTTGATGAAGCCCTAGAGATTGCTTCCAAGTCTGAATTACCTTTACATTTGACTCATTATTATCAAAAAATGAGTTATGTACATGAAAAAAATATTGTGAATGGGAAATATACTGATTATTTAGGGTTAATAGAAAATGCCAGGGCAAAAGGAATGGATGTTACATTTGATTGCTATACTTATCCATATTCTGGTACTACTTTGACAATAATTTTGCCAAATTGGAGTAAAGATGGTGGACCAGAAGTATTAATCGAACATCTGAAATCAACAAAATCAAGACAAAAAATCGCAAAAGAAATAACAAGAAGTTTTGGAACTACTTGGTTAACAAATTTCAAACAACCACATAACAAAAAATATGATGGGTTATCAATCAATGAAATAGCTGATATGACTAGCCAGGAACCAACTAATGTATTATTTGATTTATTAGTAGATGAAAATTTGGGAATATCGTTTGTAGGTCTTGGTGCCAACCCACAAACCCTACATGAATTTGTAAAACACCCCGCAGGAATGATTGCATCCGATTCAATATTATTTGGAGAACACCCAAGCCCAAGAACTTTTGGTACTTTCACAAAAGTTCTTTCTGAGTACGCTAGAGATGATAAATTCCTAACTTTAGAAAAAGGAATAATGAAAATGTCTTCTTTCCCTGCTCAAAGACTTGGATTGAAAAACAAAGGATTAATACTAGATAATTATGATGCTGATGTAATTGTTTTTGATTTACCAAATGTACATGTGCCGGCAACAAAATCTAATCCAAGACAGCTTTCTGAAGGAATTGAGCAAGTAATAGTAAATGGCCAATTTGTTATAAAAGACAGTATTCATACAGGGAATTTACCCGGTAAAGCTATACGTAGAGGCAAAGATTCATAAAAACTCAAGCCTCACAAATTATAATATAATAATATTATGTGTGGAAGATTCTCATTTGACATAGATTATGAAGAAGTTAAAACTAGATATCCTAGTCATAATATTACACCTATGAATTCTATTTTTAATTTTGCCCCCTCAATGAAATTACCTGTATTAACTACTAATAATGTAATCGATATAAATTGGGGATTAATACCACAATGGGTTAAAGATAAATCATTCAGACCTTTGATTAATGCTAGAAGTGAAACACTTTTAGAAAAGCCTTCATTTAAAAATTTAGTCGATAGTAGAAGATGTATAATTCTTTCCAATGGATTTTATGAATGGGATACCAAATCTAAATCCCCATATTTTATTCAACCTACTAAATCTAACATTATGGCTTTTGGTGGATTGTTTGATATAGATAATGAAGGAATTTACTCGTTTACAATAATCACTACTGAAGCTAATGAAAAATTATCTAAGATTCATCATAGAATGCCTTTAATTATAATAGAAGGAGATGATGAAAATTGGTTAAGTGAATCAAGGTATAGAGATATTGAACATTTAGCTAAACCCTTAGATAATCATCAAGTTAAAATGAAAGAAATCTCTACTCTTGTAAATTCCACAAAGAATAATAATTCTGAAATTCAAAACAAAGTTAATAGATTATTCTAAAAATGCTCTATTTTTAAAAATACATTTAAGTACTAGGGATGTTAACAGACTAAAACCATTGTGAAACACTATAACCGGGGGGTGGATTTGCTTGAAACAGTTATAATAAATTATGGATAAAGCAAAACTAAACTTAGTAAAAAGATACATAATTACCAAAGCTAATGAAATTGCTGCCAGAGTTTGGAAATAATTTAATGGATAATAATTTACATGATCTTAGTGTTTTTGAACTATCTGAATTATTGAATGAAAAGAAAATATCATCAGTAGAACTTACCAAAGAATTTCTAAATAAAATTGAAATCACAGAACAATCAGTAAATGCGTTTGCATTAATCACACATGAAAAAGCATTTGAACAAGCATCTGAATCAGATAAAAGAAGAAAAGAAAAGAAACAATCAATATATTCTAATCTAGAAGGGATTCCATATGGATTGAAAGACATATTTGACACTCGTAATATCCTCACAGAAGCTGGATCTGAAATTTACAAGGGACGTATTCCTGATTCTGATGCTCATGTAGTAAAACTACTTAATTACAATGGTGCCGTATTACTAGGAAAAACAATTACAACAGAATTTGCAGACGGGCATCCGCCCGAAACAAAGAACCCCTGGGATCCAAGTCGAACACCTGGAGGATCAAGTACCGGATCTGCAGTCGCAGTCGCAACCCGTATGCTACCTTATGCACTTGGGACGCAGACAGTAGGATCTGTTTTACGCCCAGCCGCATATAATGGCATTGTTGGTTTAAAACCAACATATGGACTTATTAGTCGCACAGGAGTAATTCCCCAATCAGACAGTTGTGACACAATTGGGATACTTTGCAGAAATGTTAATGATGCAGGTTTAATCTTAAAATCAATTGTAGGTTACGATCCCAATGATAATAAAAGTTCAATTGAGGCAAACTCATTTGAAATAAATAATAATTTAAATGACTCGATACCCAAGATAGGATTTTTAAGTAAATATTTTATGGAAGAGTCTGATGAACAAGTGAAACATTCAACGCTATCTGCTTTAAAATCTTTATCTGATCAAGGAGCTATAATTGACGAATTAGAATTAAAAATAGATTTTAAAGCAGGATTTCAATCCCATAGAATTGTTCAGCAATCAGAAATGGCACAATGGCATGAACCACTATACTCAAAATACGCAAATAAATATAAACCAATCACTTTAGAATATATAAAATCCGGATTTTCTCAGAAAGCTACAGAATATATCGATGCACTTGAATTCAGAAACCATATGCGAAAAGTTTTTATAGATAGCTTTAAATCTTTCGACGTACTCATCATGCCTACTGCAAGTGGACTTCCACCCAAGGATTTATCTCGTACTGGTGATACAAGATTTCAAAGTCCTTGGACTTTTACCGGGTTACCTAGCATTGCTATACCAGCAGGCTTATCTGAAAATAGATTACCACAATCCTTACAATTAGTTAGTGCGCCATTTAAAGAAGAAAAATTGCTAAATGCAGCTAAATGGATAGAGTCTATATTAGGGACTCTCCCTGAACCTGAAATCAAAAGGGGAATAGCTTAGTATGATTTTAAATATTAGGTTTCAAATCATGCCATGGATTAGCAATTTCATAAGCTCTAGAAGCTTGTAATACTCCTACTTCATTTTCTTTTTTTCCAATGATCTGTAATCCTGTAGGTAATCCATCTAGGGAAAAACCTGCAGGAAGAGTAGCTGCGGGATTTCCACTCCAATTAAACAAGGATGTCATTGCATGATATACATAATTCCATGATGAAAAATCCAGATCATTATTATTAAATTTTATTTCATCATTCCATTCTTTAAATATTACTTCTCCATTTTCAAAGAAAGCTCTTTCAATTATTTTATTTGCAGGAATAGCCATAGATGGTGCGCTTATAAAATCATATTCATCAAATATTGATTCTACATATGCTCTATATTCATATAATTTTGCTAAGGCGCGAACGTATTCGTCTGTACTAACATCTTTACCTCTTAAATACGTGTTATATACGTGAGGCATAAAAGCTTCGGGATCTTTTTTAAGTAAATCTTCACCACCAGCAGCATATCTAGCAGCAAATCCAAGTACTTTCATTATAGGTTCTTCTAATTCATCCAAGTTGAAAGTAAAATCAAACTGTTCTACATTCGCTCCCAAATCTTCAAAAGTTTTAACAGCACTTTCAGTATTAGATTTCACGTCAGGATGTATAGGTCTACATCCAAAATCTAGTGACCAAGCGATTTTTTTACCTGTTATACCTGCCTCAATATTTGATATGAAATCAGGCGGACTAGTTTGAATTGTACCTGATTCTGCTTCTGCATGTGGTCCTGCCATAACTTGCATCATTATTGCGCTATCAATCACATATCTACTCATTGGCCCCATACATGAAAAATTGACTGGATGCCAGCTTGAAAAACCTGCTTTTCTTCTTGGAATTCTACCTTGTGTCCCTTTTATTCCGTATATTCCACAAAATGATGAAGGTATTCTTATTGACCCTCCACCATCTGAACCTTGAGCTACAGGTGTTACTCCTGATGCAACAGAAGCTCCAGTTCCTCCACTAGATCCTCCTGCTGAATATTCCAAATTCCAAGGATTTCTACAATCATCGCCTAATTTATTTTCAGTAGTTCCACTTGATCCTGCTTCAGGCACATTTGTTTTACCTAAAATTATTCCATCGTGCTCTTTTATTCTTTCCACACCTATTTGATCTACATCAGAAATTTCGTTTTTATTTAATAGAGAACCTTTTGTAGTAATCATATTTTTTACAGGTTCTAAATCTTTTATTGAAGTGGGAATACCTGCCATTAATCCTACTGGCTCACCTTTGATTATTTTTTCTTCAATCTTTTTAGCATCTGCTAGTGCCATTTCAGGATAAACATTTAAAAAAGCATTAGTTTTATCATTTGTTTCATCAATTCTTTCTAAAGACATTTGGGTTAATTCAACGGGTGATAATTCTTTAGTTATTATTAATTTTTTTATATCTACTAGAGATTGATACAAGATCTCTTTGTTATTCATTTTTGCTCCTAATTACAGTCTCATCTATAATAAAATCCATTTATTTATAATACTACAAAACTAAAAAACTCATATACTTAAAAAATTGTTTATAATATCTCTGTTAATAAAGAAATAAATAATTTATATGAAAGGTTATTATTATCAAATTGATACTCCTATTGGTCCTCTACATTTAGCATCGACTAAAGATGCTCTTTTAGCAATACATCATAATTTCAAAAGACTTAAAGATTGGAATAAAAATAAAGTGGTTTTCAAAAATGAAAAAAATATTATTATTGAAAAAACTATTACCCAATTATCTGAGTATTTCGAAGGAAAAAGAAAAAAGTTCAACATACCGGTAGAATTATCTGGAACACAATTTCAACTTAAAGCATGGGATGCACTTATAAAAATTCCTTATGCTCAAACAGTAAGTTATTCTGAACAAGCTAAAATATCAGGTAACCCAAAAGCTATAAGAGCTATAGGAAACGCTAACAATGCAAATCCAATAAGTATAATTATTCCTTGTCATAGAGTAATAGGAAAATCAGGTAAACTAGTTGGTTATGGCGGAGGGTTAGACAGAAAAAATTATTTGTTGAATTTAGAATTAAAAAATGATTAGATTTGATGATCAACCTCCAATGAGTCCTGCTGCAGATGAATGGGCTAATTCTGCATTAGAGAAATCTGAAAAATACATAGATAAAAAAATATCTAAACTATCTTATTATGGCGAAAATAAACATCAAAGAATATATGAGTTACCCAAAAATATAAGTAAGCAAAATATTTTTATATTTTATATACATGGAGGTGCATGGGAGTTTGGATATCCTGAGTGGGTATTATTTACTTATGATTATTTTAAAAATTATAATATCAACCTAATTGCCCCCGGGTATAGGTTGTCACCAAAATTCAAATTTGTTGATCAAATAAAAGATATAACAGATAGTATAAATTTTATAAAAAAAAAGTATGGCGAAGAAATAAAAATAGTAATTTCAGGGCATAGTGCAGGAGCTCACCTGGCATATTATGCAAGTAAAGAAATAAAAGTAAATGGATTAATGTTAAGTAGTGGAGTTTATGATTTAACTACTTATACAAAGAAATATGTAGAACAGATAACAGATAGTGCATTCACTGCAAAATCGATAAGCCCTATATTCGATTCATATAATACAAATACACCTATATTACTAACTTATTCTTCTGCTGAAGAGAAAGTATATATAACTCAATCAGAAAATTTTTATAACAAAATCAAAAACAAAAATATAAAAAACAAAAATTTTATATTTAATAATACAGATCATTATCATGAATTGAATGCAATGAATAAAAATAATCTTGATTGGGATAATATATTTTGTGAGTGGTTAAATTCCCTAATTTAACTGATCAAATCTCGATGGTTCTGCATCTTTCAAAATATTAGGGGAATGGTCTGTCAACACTATTTCAGAAATATACTTCCCTGCCATAGGTCCTCTTCCAAAACCTGAAGATGCTAAGCCTGAAACGATATAAAGATTTTTGTATCTAGGAATTTTACCTATTATCGGTTTCCCGTCTATTGAAAAAGGCATAAAGCCTGACCAAGCTCTATCAATTTCAATTCGAGATATAAATGGAAATAATTCAGACACATGATTTTTATTTGATTCAATTCCATTAAAATCTAATTTGTCAGTAAATCCTACGTTTTCTCTGTCACCTCCAAATATGATTTCTCCATTTTTTCTTTGTCTTCCATAAAGATGTCTTGTTATCCTTTCTCCCTTAATATGAGTGAGGTCAGGTGGATTGTTTTCATCATCGGTATTTTTAATACTCCAATCATAAGAAGATTGAGTCGCAGAAATTGCAGTGAATATACTTGGTGGTAATGATTTCGAAGACCACATTTGCCCTCTGACAGGAATTATAGGAATATCTAATTCTAAAGATTGAAATAATTTATTACTCCATGCTCCAGTTGCTATAATTAATTTATTAGAACTATATTGATTATTCTTTGTAATTACTTCGTAAGTATTATCGTTTTTATATAATATATTAGTTACTTCTTCATTTGTTTTAAGTTTAGCTCCAAGTTTAATTGCTTCTTTCGCAAATGCATTTGTTGATTTAACAGGGTCTGCTTGTGCTCTCAAAGGATAATAAATATAACCTTCCATATTGTCATTTATATCAGGTTCGATAGATTTAGCTTGTTTTGCAGATATTAAATCAACATTTAAATCTTTTGATTTTAAAGATAAAACATTAGTAAGGTTGAATTTGTATTGTTCTTCTGTCTGTATGACAGACAATGAGCCCGATTGTCTAAATTCAATATCGTATCCTCTATCAATTTGAAAAGATTTAAAAATTTCTAGACTTCCATGAGTCAAATATGATTGCATATCCGGATTGTTTCCTAATCCTGTCGAAGATATGTGACCTGCATTTAAGCCTGATGCCCCAGATGATACATTGTTTTTATCAATGAGAAGGATTTTTAAACTAGAATTTTCAGCTAAGTGAAATGCCGCAGAAGACCCCGCGATACCCGCACCTACTATAATTACATCAAAATTAGTCATAATGAATTCAAATTATTTATTATAAACATACAAAACTTTTCATTTTTTGGATAAAATAAAAGTATGAAAAAAATCATTCTTATTACAATATTACATATAATAATATTGTCATGTAATACTGTTTCTGAAGAAAAAACGGAAAATGTTAGTCCTATCACTTCAAACACAAGTACCACTTCAAATATTAAGATTATTTCGACGCCATATGCCTTGAAATCTGAAGCATTAATTCTTTCCGAAGCAATGGCTAGAAATTCAGCTATTCAAGATACGGAAAGAAAAAAAAATGTAGACAAAAAATTTATAGAATCAGAAAAAATCAAATATGATAATGAAGCCAAAATTATAAATTCGTCCTTAAACATTGATGATTTCACATTTAATTATTCCAATAAATGGAAAATCATAACAAAAAGTGATAAAAGTGTAACTTTAAGTGGGACTGAATCAAAATTCATATTTAATATATCAAACACCCCTTCTTCACAAATTGTAGAATTCACTTCATATTTAATTAAATCTTGGGATTTTGATATAATCTCAAAAAAAGTTTTAAATCAATTATCGGGATATATAATTGAAGCACAAGATTCAGATAATAAAATGCATAAAATTATAACTATGTCTTCAAACAATAAAAATTTAATAATTCTTTCAATGGAGAGCTCATTAAACAAATGGGAATTAAATTCCGAGCTTTTCGATTTATTATTTGAAAGCTTAAAAGTAAAATCACAATGAAATTACTTATAAAATTTTATAATACACCGTCTCTTCTATTAATATTCACTACTCTTTTTTGGGCCTTTAATACGATTTTTGGACAATTAGCTATAGATGAAATCTCGCCACTGCAAATTGTACCCTTACGTTGGTTGTTTGTTAGTACATCTTTGTGGGTTGTGTTTGGAAATGATGTGAAAAATGATTGGAATATAATCAAACCAGAAATAAAAAAAATAACATTTATGGCGTTGATGGGGTTTACAGGATTTAATTTTTTATTCTATACAGCATCTCATTATACTACCGCAATTAACATGGGTATTATTCAATCAATAGTGCCTGTGTATGTGTTAATAGGGGCTTATATATTTTATAAAAACAAAATTAATTTATTGCAAAGTTTTGGTGTTTTAATATCAATTTTGGGGGTATTAATAATAACAACAAAAGGAAATATTGAATTATTAATATCTATGGATTTAAATCAGGGAGATCTGTTAATGCTAATTGCATGTCTAATGTATTCATATTATACGTTAGCATTAAAGAGTAGGATTGAAATTTCAGGGATTAAGTTTTTTACCCTTATGTCTATGATAGCAAATATATTAGCATTACCATTATTTATTGTAGATTATTTTATCAATGGTCTAAATTACCCTACATTAAAAGGATGGATAATAGCAATTTTAGTAGCAATTTTTCCTTCATCATTAGCTCAAATATTTTATCTTAGAGCAGTGGATATCGCTGGGCCTGGGAAAGCTGGTATTTACACAAATATAGTTCCCATATTCAGTTCTTTTTTAGCAGTTATAATTCTAAACCAAAGTTTTCACATCTTCCATGGAATAAGCTTAGTATTAGTTTTGACAGGAATTTGGATTGTAGAAAAAAATAGTATCAAATATTAATAGTCATTAATTCGTCTGCCCATATAATGTTCCCCTTGAAATTTAACTTAACTTCATTGATAACTTCGTCTTTATATTCATCTAAATAATGAACTTGATGTGTCAATATTAAATTTTTAACATTTGCTTCTTTTGCCACTTTCCCCGCATCTAAAGCACTACTTTCTGATTGAGCAGTCGCATTACCTTTCATTTCACTATCAAGTCGTGCACATTCCATAACTAATGCGTCTGCATTGGCTGAAATATCAACTAAAGCTTCACATGGTCTTGTGTCTCCTGAAAAAACTATACTTTCATTTTTAAGATCAACTCTATAAGCCAATGAATCCAGATATGGCTGCACGTGTTCAACTCTTTTACAAGTTATTTTCCAATTTTTTCCATTAAGTATAAATCCTGGTTCAATGTCTTTAGAATTAATGAGGGGGATTTGCCTAGGTAAGTTACCTCCTCTGTCTTGATAAGCCCAAAGGCTTAAGGGATGATTTGTGCGAGCAATATAATCATGCCAATAAGCACCTATATCTTCTCCAACTAATCTTTTTGTAAGCTGTTCTGTTGGGGGTGGTCCGTAAACATTTAATGTTTTCTCTTTACCAATAGATTGATCAAATCTCATTAGTAGAAAACATGCATAATCCGCATCATGATCAGAGTGGTGGTGAGTGAAAAAAAGATTCGTAACTTCTAGGGGACTAATTCCTGCTTTAGTTAATTTGTACGTTGCAGCAGGACCGCAATCAAACATAAACCATTCATTATCCATTTGTAACGCATAAGATGATCCCCATCTGATTTCAGAAGGAGTAGGAGTACCTGAACATAGAATTTTTAAATTAATCATATTGTTATCTATTCTTAATTTTGAGTATATTTATAACATTCAAGAGCTAAGGATCCCATTGCATTATTGGCAGCATATATTCCTGCATCTCCATTAGTTAAATATTGCGGAACATCATCAGTATACGTACATAGTATCACTCCCGGGTGATTAGAAGGATATATTATCCCTGAATCAGAATATCCTGTTTGATAACTTCCTGTTTTGTGTGCAACTTTTACATCATTATCTTTGGGTCCTGCTGCAGAAGGAGAAGCTAATTTCAATGGTAATCTATTATTTAATTTTTGTGATAATAGAATTTCCATTGCTATATTACAAAGTTCCATTGTAGATCCTAATTCATTTGCTGCTCCTTGATCAGAAGTACTATTATGAATAATTTCTAACAACAATCCAACATCGTTGGGGGTTGTGGAATTAACTTTATTAAGATCAGAAGTAAGATCAGCTCCTGTAGGAAATCCAACTCTATGATTTGTTCTATTCATTCCTATATCTTTACAAAAATCATTTATATAATCTAAAGTTAGCATTTCTGTAACTGTGCCTGTAGAAACATTGTCAGATACGATTATCATCATAGTAAGTAAATCTTGAAATTTCACTTTAAATCCAGGTAAAAAATGTTGAAAACAACCTGAATTTGTACCAAAATACTTTTCTTCTGGAATAATTTCATCAAGCAGGGCTATTTTACCTTCGTGTATTGCTTTCATTGCGGCCATCAAAATCGATATTTTCCTTGTACTGGCTGACGGTCCTATTTCATCTCCATTTCTATCTAAAGATTCTCCTGTTTTGAGATCTTTAAAGTACCATTTCACATTAAAGTGTTGTGATTCACAAATTTCATTTAATGATTTGTTCAATTCATTTATATTACTCATATATAATATCCTTTAAAATGTTGATTGTTTTTATTATAAACCACGATACAAGTTAAACTATTAAAAATATGAGTATACAAATTTTAACAGGATTGATTATTGGTACCAGCATGTCATTTGTGATGTCAGGTGTGATAACAAGCGTAAATACTGGATTAAACGATGGGTTTTTATTAAGATGGATGAAAGCTTGGAGTATAGCTTGGGCGTTAGCTACGCCTTTGGCTGTTTTAATAGGACCAATAGCTAGGAAATTAGCTACAAACATTATTGGGAATTCAAAACACAAATAAGATATAAAATTCTAATATTTATACGGGTGGTACAACTGAGTCGGGGTTATCTCCTCTAGCGACTTTAGAAGCATTTCTAACTGCAAAACTTGCAATATTTATCTCAGATTCATAAGCTCTTGTTGCAAAGTGTGGGGTTAAAATTACGTTTTCTAATAATAACAATGGATTATTCATATCAATAGGTTCAATTTCAGTAACATCTAATCCGGCTCCAAAAATCTTTTTTTCTTTTAGAGCTTGAATTAATTCAGTTTCATCGACTACAGGTCCTCTGCTAGTATTAATTAATATAGTATTTGATTTCATCATATTAAATTCATCATATGAAATCATGTGGTGAGTAGTTCTCTCTAAAGGAACATGAAGTGTGATAATATCACTTGTTGATAACAATTCATCCATACTTACCTTAGTAGCATTAGTATGATTATCAGGAAAATTCAAAACATCATTGTACACCAATTCACACTCCCAACCAGCTAATCTTTTTGCTACTCTCGATCCTATTCTACCCATCCCCACAATTCCTACTCTCTTTCCAACAAGTGTATGATATTCATTTCTGTTCCAGGTGCCAGGAGTATAACTTTTATTATTAGTATTTTTATTTGCAAAGGCAATATTATCCATCAAATCAGGAACAGCAAAATCTTGATAATTTCCTTTTTTTAAATTTTCTATTTGCAAATCTAATTTTCTATAAATTGCAAACATTAATGCAATAGCATGTTCGGCTACAGCTACAGCATTTCCACCACCATTATTACTAACAGAAACTCCTAATTCAGACAATTCAGATTTGTCTAACCAATCTGTTCCTGCACTGGGAGTTTGAATTAATTTTAACGAATCCAAATTTGAAGCTAGTTCTGTTATATATTTATACACTCCTTGGGTAATAATAGATTTAATACCATAGCAGTTTGATACAATTTCTTCTATTGAAGAATCTCCATCTATAAATATCAAATCAATATCATTTTCATCTAAAGCAAAATTAATTAAATCTTCGCCTCTTTCTGATTTTTCGTAATCTTTAGGAGCTAATACAGCTATTTTGTATCTTTCCATAACAAGAACCTCGTTTTTTTATATAATGGTTTATATATTTAATAAATTTAAATAAGAAATTTCAGTATAAATGATTAATTTAAAAAAAACTTTAACATATAAATTTTTTATATTCACAATATTATTCTTGATTGCTTGCTCTGGGGAAAAAATAGAAGTTCTAAAAGAAGCAAGTGATTCGGATTATAAATATGAAAATACTCAATTAAAAAATGAAATTGATGAATATAAAATTAAAGTTGATTCGTATACTAATCAAAATAAAATACTAAAACATAAACTTAGTGAATCAACCGAAAATCTGAAAACCGCTGAAAATATTATTATTGAATTATCCACGAAACCTATTGAAAGTAATGACGATATGCCGCCTCAAATTCCTAGTATATTAATAATAAAAAAAACACCTTCGCCTCCTATCCCCCCTAATAGTAATCAGATTTTATCCAAAGCGAAAACCGATGCTGATGTCAAAGCTAAATCCGCCGCGGATGCCAAAGCTAGAGAAGATGCTAAAGCTAAAGCCGATGCGGATGCCAAAGCTAAATCCGATGCAGATGCCAAAGCTAGAGAAGATGCTAAAGCTAAAGCCGATTATGATGCTAAAGCTAAAGCCGATTATGATGCTAAAGAAATAGAGATGAAAAAATTAGAAAGGGAATGTACTAATTATTATGATTCTAAAGATTTTAATAATGCGTTATTAAAATGCATCGAGCTTTCTAATAAAAACAATTTGATTGGGAAAAGAATAATTGCATTAATGTATTTAAATGGGTATGGAGTGATTCAAAATACTTCTAATGCTATTGAAACTTTAGTTAAAATTGCAGAGGTTGGAGATGTTTGGTCAATAAATTATTTAGCTAATAGTGCAATTCAAAAAGAAGACTTTGTTAATGCTTACAAATGGTATTTAGAGGGAGACAAACTAGATGACCAAGAATCAACTTACCAACTTGGATTGTTATATTACAAAGGGAAAGGAGTTAAACAAGATTTCAATGAATCATATTACAAATTTGAAAAAGCTGCCCTGAAAGGTCATTCTGAATCTCAATTTTATATTGGAAAATTTCACCACTTTGGAAATGGATCATATTTTGGAAGTCCAGTGAAAAAAAATTATTTCAAAGCATTAGACTGGTATACACTATCGGCTAATCAAAGCAATAATAAAGCTCAAAACAATATTGGAATATTATATTATGTGGGAGATGGTGATTCTACATATAAAGGATTCAAAGTCGATGTGAAAAAATCATTAGAATGGTTTAAGAATGCTGCGGAAAATGGAAATGTTTCGAGTTATAAAAACATTGAAGTAGCTCAAAGCTTTTTATATGGAAGAGATGATAAACGTCATACTGAATTAATAATAAATTAATGGAAATAACATCAAAAATTCAATATTATATTATATTATATTACTTCAAAAAATAGTAAATCATTAATGAAATTTCTAACAAAGCATAATAAATTTATATTATTTTACATGATGATAATAATGAAGATGTTAAAATCGCAAAATCTTCATGGTCTGAAATACAATATGTATATGGTAAATACAGTTTTAAACCTTCTGTTATGAAATAATAAAAGAATATATCTCAAAATTATTTAATTTTTTTTGTATCCATAGAAAATAAAACATTTAATGGGAAAAGTACATTCATCCAAGCCTTATAAAAACAATAATTACATACGATGCCTTGTGAAAACTCAGGTATTAATGGAATTAAATCTTAGTGAATTTATTAATAGTAATGAATTAATAAAAGTTTCAAAAAATTACAGTATAAAACAATATTCTAAATCTCTAGAAAAATCATGGATCAAATTATTAGGAATGGGAGAATTTAATGGTGTTTGGAATGAAAATACATTTCAAGAATTTATGACCCCAATCGATAGACAAAAAGGATCAAGATTAATTGTTGAGGAAAACAATGTTGTTGCTTCAACATTTGCATCATCTTCTATTTATGAAAATAAAGAAGTTGGGCGGTTAGATTTTGTTGTAACACACCCTATGCATCGTAAAAAGGGATTGGGTAAAAGTGTATGCATATCAGTTATAAATCATTTTATAGAAAAAAATTACAAAAAAGTAATACTTCAAACAGAAGATTGGAGAGTCTCTGCTATATCAATATATTTAAAACTTGGATTTCGACCTGTATACTCAGATAATAATATGAAAAAAAGATGGCAGGAAATAATAAGTACTCATTTTAATGACTTTAAAATCAAATCAATAAATCCTGAAAAATAATCAGAGTCAATCCATCTCACAACCACAACCAAATCATGTTCCCAATCAATATATATTATATTTGATCCTAATCCACTAAAATATATAGCATTGGAAGGAGCTGATTTGATTTTTTTATCTGTTCCATCTTCGGTAGAGTTTAAAAACCAATTCATAAATCCATAAGATTTATTTACGCTACCTGGAGAACTTGCTTTTTTAATCCAATCTTCAGATATAATTCGTTTATCATTCCACATTCCATTTCTCAAAAACAAATATCCAAATCTGGCTTGGTCAAGTGCGTTAATAAACATACCTCCTCCCCAATGCCCTCCACCACTCACAGATTGAATTTTCTGATCGCCTATATTAATCCACGAATTTTTATATCCGTGCCATTTCCAATTATCTGATGCCCCAATTGGGTTCATCACTTTTTGTTTTAAAACTTTTGGTAGGGATTCTTTCCATACATGAGCACTCAATAATGCTAAAAAGTTAACTCTCACATCATTATATTTATATCTTTCGCCAGGCTTGAAATATTTCTGATTTTCAAGTTCATCAAATGATAATCCTACAGGAGGTCTGTCTGCCCAATCTGGTTTCCCCCACATGTTTCCTTTCCATTCACTTACTTGTCTGAGTAAATGATCCCAAGTTATTAATTTATTATTTTGATCATTAAAATGTTCTCCAGGCATATACTTATGGACTTTATCATTAAGATCTGATATTAAACCTTCATCGTAAGCCAATCCCACTGTTGTAGAAACAAATGATTTTGTAACACTAAAAGTCATATCTACTCGATTAACATCTCCCCATTCAGCAATAATATAACCATTTTTAATTATCATTCCAGTAAGTTCGCCTCTTTCTTGAACAGGTCCTAACAATTCATCATGAGGTTCTTTTGTAGCAGAAGCTGTTCTAGTAAACATCTGCATGTTTTTAATAGATGATTTATTCTCATGTAATTTAGAATAATCTATTGCTTTAGTAAGTAAATTTTTATTTACTTTGAGAGAATCAGGATTTTTTCTTTCCCAATTATCGGGTTCCGGATAGTATAATTGTGGCATAATAAATTTTTAATTAATGTTAAAGTATTACTTTAAATAAAATCGCTCTAGGATACAATCATGAAAATATCTGGAATTTGCGGTAGTTTACGAAAAGAATCATGGAATAAATTACTACTACAAATCTTACTTGAAAAATTATCAAAATACAAAGACATATCTACTCAAGAACTAGATGTGTCAGGTTTTCCTCTTTATAATGCAGACATTGAATCTGTTGGCTTGCCCGAAACAGTAATATTAGCAAAAGAAAAAATCATAGAATCTGATCTTTTGGTTTTTTCATCTCCGGCTTACAACGGGTCTTATTCTGGAGTTATGAAAAATATAGTTGACTGGCTCTCTAGACCTCCCACAGTTTTAGATAATAAAAATGCATTAGTAATTGGATGCACTCCTGGAATGTCAGGAACTTTATTAGGGTTTACTCATTTAAATCATGTCTTGTTTAACCTCAATTTAAATGTTTTCAATCAACCAAGAATATTGGTTTCT
Source organism: Dehalococcoidia bacterium (assembly GCA_029936815.1). Classification (GTDB taxonomy): domain Bacteria; phylum Chloroflexota; class Dehalococcoidia; order Lucifugimonadales. The sequence continues at coordinate 12,263 of JAPYRX010000014.1, read as the reverse complement.
GGCGTAAATAACAAGATACAATCTGATGGCAAAATAATAAATGAAACACTAGAAAAGCTTATTAATGATAGTGCGAAAAGTATTATTGAAAAATTGAATATTCAATATTAATATTAACGTAAATATTAGTTATAATATTTAATATTAATGAGCCGAAGTGGTGGAATGGTAGACACGCTGGTTTCAAAAACCAGTAGGGGTAATCCCTGTGTGAGTTCGAATCTCACCTTCGGCAGATAAAAAGGAGTAAATCGTGAATGAATATAAAAAACTAACAAATCTTGAAGGTAAGAATATTAATGGCGATCTTTATCTAAAGATTCAAGAAGAAGCCAGTCATATGAGTGCTATAAAAATGAAATTAACTACAGGCTCAGAAACCCCATTGCATACTCATGAACATGAATCATTAGGTGTAATTGTGAGTGGTAAATTAGAAGTGATCGGTGATGAAAAATCTTCTATACTTCAATCAGGAGATACTTGGGTTAATCCAATTGGACAAAAACATATGATCAAAGCTATAGAAGATACTGTTTTTGTAGAAATCAAATCACCTTCACCAGATTTTAGCTCGTTTTTAAAATTAAATTGAAGGGATTTAATATATGAAAGATATAATTGAATATAAACTACTTACAGGAAAAGACAATAGTGAATTTTGTAATAGAGTTACAGAGTTTTTAAATGATGGATGGGAATTATATGGCTCTCCATTTATCAATATCGATCATTTAGCTATTAGGAAAACTACAATTGTTGGCCAAGCTATAGTTAAGAGAAAATAAATCAGGATCTAAAAAAATCCATATAAAAAAATACTGCGTATACCATAATAAAACTTTTAAACATTAATGCAGGCATTCTCTTCTTAAGTGATCCTCTATTGGAGTTAATAAAATTTTGAGAAGAACGATAACTACCTAAAATCAGCCAAAAAACCAATCCAAATGCTATCCATTTAAAGAATAACAAACCTAAAGACAGTACCAAGGTTTGCTTGATAAATTCGGCGACAATGCTACCAGTAGTGAAAATCAAAAAAGATCGAATTAATATATATTCACCTTTTATATATTTCACAATGAAACTCATTTAATAATCCTTTAATTCTTTAATAATTGATAATGCTGCTAAAGCGCTTGTTTTCGGATTTGTTGATGATTGATTTAGTGAAAAATCAAATTTCATTTCACCAAAATCTCCCTCGGCTAATATAGAATGATTATTAGTTTTCAATTTAGGATCTACTACTAGTACAACATTGGTTTTATCAGCACCGATTCCATACAAACTTAATGTCACAGCCACATTTAAATTTTTTGGAAATAGTTCTATGGCTTCTTTCGCTGTACCTTTAAATATGGTTTCACATTGTGTGAAATTGTGATTTTCATATTTTTCAAATCCTTTAGACCCTTTCAAGCTTTTTGGAGATTTGGTAGTAGTTATAACAATATTACTTGTCATTCCCTTTACTGCACTAATAGCATCGAGACCGCCTATTGCTCCATGTGGAATTAATAATTTCGAACCATAAAGCGATGATTTTTTCAGTAATTTATTATATAAATTTTCATCTGCTAAAGCTCCAACTGATGCGATCATTAAATCAAATTTTTGAATTATTTGCAGACTATAATCTTTAACAGATTGTACAGATGCAGTTTCAATCACTAAATCTATGTCTTCTAAATCAATTAAATTTTTGAAATCATTTGAAATACATGGATGAATATTTAGATCATCACAAAAAGATTTTGTTTCATCTAAATGATTATCTAAAATAAATTCTATATTAAATTTATTATTCATATCTTTAATGATGCTCAAAATTATTTGATTGCACATTGCACCACAACCTATGAACGCTAAATTGATTTTTTTCAATATTACTCCAAAAATACAATAATTATGATAATATCAATATAATTTTAAAACTTAAAGAGATTAATTTAAAATCGTAAAAAGTAATGTCGAATATAGTACAAGTATCGAATCTAACAAAATATTACGGTAAAAACCTAGGAATTGAAAACGTTACATTCTTCATGAATGAAGGAGAAGTTTATGGGTTGATGGGGCCAAATGGAGCGGGGAAAACAACTTCTTTGAGAGCAATGTTAAATTTAATTTTACCTACAAGCGGTGAAACGACAATTTTCGGAAAACACTTTGAAGAGCTAAATAAAGCTGAACTTTCACAAATTAGTTATCTACCAGGTGAGTTTGAGATGTATCCAAACTTAACTGGTGAACAATATTTAAATTATATAAGCAACCTCAGGTCAGCAACAGTAAACAATACTAATATATTAGCGGAAAGATTAGATCTGAATTTGAACAATAAAATTAAAACTTTATCAAAAGGTAACAAACAAAAAATAGGAATTATTCAAGCATTCATGAATAACCCAAAATTAGCAATATTAGATGAGCCAACAAGCGGGCTTGATCCATTAAAGCAACAAGAATTTCAAAATATAGTCCAAGAACAAAACAACTTAGGATGCTCAGTATTATTATCTTCACACATACTTGGGGAAATAGAAGATTTATGCGAAAGAGTTGGAATAATAAAAAATGGCAATATTGTTGCATCAGAGCAAATATCAGATCTTAAAAGTAAAACAATCAAGAAATATGAAATAACATTTAATAATGCTCCTAAAACAAGTGAATTTAAAAATGTTAAAAATATTTCCAAATTAGAATTTCAAGGAAATACTATTACTCTAAATATCAAGGGATCAATTGATAGTCTTTTAAAAGTTATTTCCAAATTCACAGTTGTAAATTTGCGAATTATAGAACCTAGTTTAGAAGAAATTTTTCTTACTTTTTACGAGGAATAAAATGTATAAGAATATATATTTGAAAAATTTAAAAGATATGCGAAATAATTTGATATATTGGTTTGTCGGATTAATCACATTATCATTTTACCTTTCATTTGCTTACAGTTCTTTTGCACAAAACATTGGAGCATTTGATGAACTTATCAATAGTTTCCCAGAAGAGCTTCTTCATTTTCTTGGAGCCTCGGATGGCCTAGATATGTCTACATTTGGCGGTTTTTTAAATCTTGAAATATTTGGTGTGATAGGCCCAATAATGTTAGTAGTGGTAGGTATAAATACGGGGACAAACATTGTGGCAGGAGAATTGAATAATAAAACTCTTGAATTGATAATGTCTACGCCAATTGGAAAAAACAATTATCTTTTCCAACAAATATTAGTAATGATAACAAGAATAATACTAATCTCTCTATTTATTTGGTTTTCGTTTAATTTATTTGGAAGAATATTCAATCTTGAATTAGATTTTAAAAATTTTTCAGCAACTATAGTCCATTTGTCGTTACTTGGCCTCTTTTTTGGATGTTTATCATTGTTTATTGGTTCATTAACCGGAAACAAATCTAAAACCCTAGGAATATCTACAACAATAGCTATTATTTCACATTTTATAAACTCTATAAGCCCTCTAATTAACAGTGTCGAAAAATTAAAATATATTTCTATTTTTCACTACTACAAAACCTCTGAACCTATTATAAATGGAATAGATATATCTGATGGTTTTATTACATCAGCATTATGTATAATACTTATTGCCTTAAGTTTTATTTCTTATAAATATCTTGATCTCAACTAACAATATGACACAATACATTAATTTTTTTAAAAAATATACTTTGCCGCTAAGCCTGGTGGTTTTACTAGTAATTACAGGTTGTGCATCATCGAATAATAACGTAATAGATAATGAACCTTCTGTTTCTAAGGAAATCATATTAGATCAAAGTTTAAATGATGCAATAGATTCATCACTTCAAAATTACCAAGCTGTATTAATTGTATTTTATAGAGGGTATTTCTGAGGTATTTGCAGAGCACAACTAGGTGAGTTGGCACAAAATCATTCGTTATTTAAAAGATTTGGGATAGATATCATTACCGTGAGTACTGATGACAACGAAAATACGAATGCTATGAGGAGTGACGTAGGAGCAACTTTTAGTATGATTTCAGATACTACTTATACAATATCACAAGAATGGGAAGTATATAATTTACTTGGAGATGGTGTTGCAACACCTTCAGCTTTCATTATTGGAACAAACGATGAAATATTATGGTCTCACAGAGGAACTTCTACTTCAGATAGACCTCCTACTGATTACCTTTTAGCAAAAGCACTAGATGTATTGAAAAAAATATCTAATTAATTCACTAAATATTTAAATGCAAAACCAAATATATTGTAAAGAATGTGGTAATAAATCTAATGAGTTTGATAAATTTTGTAAGGTTTGTGGAGTTGAATTAAATATAAATTTAGTAGAAGAACCAAATATCTCAAATGAAGAAAATTCATCTACTATAGATTATGAACATGAAGCTATTCTTGCAAGTCGTTCAAAAAGACTAATTGCTAAAATTATAGATATTGTTTTATTATTTATTACTATAGTAATACCTGCTTTGACTGTCCTATTCATTCTTGGAGGTGGCGGATCTATTCTTGCTGCACTTATTGGGTTACTATTTTATTTTATATATCAATACTATTTACTATCAACAACTTCTCAAACTCTAGGTAAAAAATATATGAATATAAAAATAATAAAAAAAGATGGAAGTTATGGTGGATTTTTTACAAACGTTGTACTTAGAGATTGGATAATAGGAATTATAGGGCTTTTCCCATTTGTTGGTTGGGTAGTAAAAATAGTAGATATATTATTTGTTTTTAGAAATGACCGAAGATGTATTCATGACATGATAGCTAACACTATGGTAATTATAAATAATGAAATTGATGATAGGAATGATTTGAGATGAATGGAGAAATAGTAAAATATGGTATTAATAACAATTTACAAGGATACTTATCATTACCTTCCGCAGATAATGGGCCAGGTCTAATCATTTTACAAGAGTGGTGGGGTTTAGTTGATCATATAAAACATGTCGCGGACAGATACGCTAAAAAAGGGTTTGTTGTATTAGCACCAGACTTATATGACGGGCAAACAACAGTAGAACCAAATGAGGCACAAAAATTGATGATGGAATTGAAAATAAGCGATTCTTCAACAAAAATAATATCCGGTATAAATTTTCTAAAAGATAAAAATTATATTTCAAATAATAAAATAGGATGTATTGGTTACTGTATGGGTGGTGGATTGGCATTGTATATGGCAACTCAAAAAGTTATTGATGCAGCAGTGCCCTATTATGGCGTATTAATTAATGCAGAGCCAGATTGGTCACAAATAAATTGTCCGATTCTAGGCCACTACGCAGAGCACGACAAAGCAACTGAATCCTTGGATCAAATCAAATCAGAATTAAACAAATATAATGCTAAGCATACTTTTCATATATACGATGGAACCGAACATGCTTTTTTCAATGATGAAAGACCTGAAATTTATAATAAACAGGCTGCTGAATTATCGTTTGAAAGAACAATAAAATTTCTTAATGAAAATCTCAAATAACTACTGAAATATACCCTTTGTTATTTGGATCCCAATAATCTCCGATTTTATAATCTAATTTATAAAATTCCAATTTATTTATAACAATATTTTTCATTTCTTTAGAGTTTCCGGTAATGATTTGAACCCTTATATTTTTATCCCATAATTTATTAATAAATCTATCTATTAAAATTTCAGCTTCTTCATGTTTAACTCGATGTAGGTCTAATATGTTTTCATTCATAAATTATGATTCTTAATCTTTTCTTAACAATAATAATATAAATTGTCGACAACTTGATTATATAAAAGGAGAACAATATGAACAACAAAAATCTCATTAACGTAGCTAAATCAAATACTAGTTGCCCTAAATGTAGTTCAATTGTGTCTCACGACAGTTTTGAACCTACTTGTATAATGTGTGGATGGGTTGATTATTCCCAAAAAAAAAGTACAAAAAAATTAAAACGTTCAAAATTCAAATTCAAGAAATTAAATAAAGCTAGTTAATATTAATAAGTTGATAATATTAATATTATCTTAACAGTAAAAATATATAGTATTCTTTTGTTATAATAAACAAGTTTTTTATTAAGTATCTTTAGGAGAAAATCTTGAGACTACAATTATCGGGAATTTTTAATCTGCTGCGAAAATTTAAATTTACAACAGTAGGTAAATTAAGCCTCGTATCAACATTTTTTATACTTGGAACTCTAACGTCTGTTTATGTATTTAAAAATTATGTGGGCTCTGAAAACACAATTGTAAATGAGTCTCAACAAATAATAAGCATGCAAAAAGGAGATCTTATATCAGAAGTATCTATAACTGGGCAACTGAAATTTTCTGAAGTAGATTCATTGAAATTCTTAAGCTCAGGTAAAATATCAAGTGTATTTGTTGATGAAAATGATATAGTTACTAAGGGAACTAAACTAGCTCAACTAGAAGAAATAAAAATGTCTGAATTACGTAAAAATGTAGCTAAAGCTAAATCAGATATAGCAGCGGCAAAATATTCCCTAAAAGTTAGTGAATCACAGCTTAAAGAAGTAATTGAAGAATTAGATACCACTTCTGAAGGCGATTCTAATCTTATTGCATTAAAAGAAAAAGCTATTTCTGATGCGAAAATTAATATCTCAAAAGCTGAATTTAACTTGGCTTTCTATCTCGATTCGGGGAAACAAGTTGATTTAGACAATGCAAAATCTAATCATGAAGTTGCGTTATATACCAAAAACAACGCTTCTAAATCTCTAGATATAACAACATCTCAATGGGAAACAAATATCAAACCACATGAGGAAAAAATCATTGAAACAAAAGATGATTATTTAAATGAGTTAAATAAATGGTTTGGTATTGAGAAAAATGACAAGTACTTAGTTTCACTCAATGATTTATTGAAAAAATGGAATACAGATTTACACAAAATATTTAACGAGTCAACAATATTGAGAGATAAATATCTCCTTCCGCTTGATAATAAATCAACAGATTTAAATGAATTAACTATTTATGGATGGTTACATCTTTCTCCAGAAACTATTGGAAAGGAATCATCTTCTTCACAAATATGGATTGATTGTAAAAATACTCCTAATTTACCAATACAAACAATTGGGACTTCATCAATAGCAAAAACTTGTATCGAAAAATCATTAGAGGATTATTGGGATAGATATATTCAATCAATCAAAACACTAAATGAAAAAAACCTTGAAAAACAAAAAGCTATAGATACAGCACAAAGCACATATAGCAGTAAATTATCACTTTATAGAACAGCTAAGCAAATTTATGAGGAAATATTATCCAGATCACAAACAGATAAAGAAAAACAATTAAGAGACCAACTTTTAGTGCACAAAGAATCTCTTAACAATCTGAAAGATGATTTAGACAACCTCGAAAATCCTACGCAATTGGACATCGATATTCTAACTTTAAATGTTACAAAATTCCAAGAATCTGTTAATTTGAAAAAAGCTGAATTATCAAATTCTGAAGCTTTACTAGAAAATGCTGAGAAAATATTGAATGGAGCAATTCTTGTAGCTCCTTACGATGGGATAATAACTGAAATATTTAAAACAGATGGTGATAATATTACTGCAGTTCAATCAATTATAACAATAGCAAACCCTCAAACAGTCGAATTCATTGGAGATGTTGACGAAGTGGATATCTTATACCTTTCAAGTGGTTTAGAAGCAGTTATTATAACTGACGCATTGAGAGATATAAAACTTGCAGGTAAATTAAATTCAGTGGCTTCTGCTAGTAATTCATCAGGAGGAGTAACAACGTTTACAGCAAAAATAGATGTGAGTATCCCGAGCAGTATTAATTTAAAAGATGGATTAAGTGCAACAGCTAGAGTTATAACTAAAGCTAAGTACAATATAAATTTAATACCTATTCAAAGTTTATATGGAACTTTTGACAATCCAACTGTTAAAGTCATAAATAATGGACAAATAACTGAAAAAAATGTCGAAATTGGGAATTCTGATTCCAATTGGGTTGAAGTAATTTCAGGAATAAATTCTGAAGATATGATTGTTATGGAAGTCCCGGATATCCCCACAACAGACATACGAGGTGGGCCTCCTTCAGCAGAACAAAGAAATAATAATTCAAGACAAGATAACAAATGATAAAACTTAATAATGTTTCAAAAATTTACGAACTATCGGGAATTCAAGTGAATGCTGTGAAATCAGTAAGTTTAAATATCAATCAAGGGGAATTTGTTTCTATAATGGGACCATCAGGTTCAGGAAAATCAACAATGATGAATATTCTAGGGTGCTTAGACATCCCCTCAACAGGAGAATATTTTTTAGATGGAACAGAAATAGGAAGTCTCACAGATAATCAATTGTCTGAAATCAGAGGCGAAAAAGTTGGCTTTATATTTCAAACATACAACTTACTTCCAAGAATAAGTGCAATTGATAATGTAATGATGGGCTTATCTTATATCAGTAATTCAAATAATAAAGAAAAAGCAGAAATAGCTCTAGAAAAAGTAGGACTTAAAGATAGAATGGGTCACAAACCTGTAGAAATGTCTGGAGGAGAGCAGCAAAGAGTATCGATAGCAAGAGCATTAGTGAAAAATCCTCGTATCGTACTGGCTGATGAACCAACTGGTGCGTTAGACACTAAAACTGGAAGTGAGATTATGGAAATTCTTAGTGGATTAAATTCTGAATCACAAATCACTGTGCTAATAGTTACTCATGAACCGCACATTGCAGAACAAACAAACCGAATTATTTCTTTCAGAGATGGAGAAGTTATAAAGGATGAATCCATTAAATGAATTTTTATACAATTTTGAAAACCTCAATAAATTCATTAAGTACAAATAAACTCCGATCAGGGTTAACTTTACTTGGAATTATCATTGGAATACTGTCAGTAATATCATTGATGGGTATGGGAAAAGGATTTGAAAAGTCCGTGACAGATACCATTGAATCTTTAGGAACAAATTTAATATTCATTAGCCCGTCAAGAGATTCAAGATCAGGTGCACAAACAATTATATCTTTAAAAGATGTTCAAGTTCTTGCCGATGAAAGAAAAAATACTTCTATCAAATCTGTAACTCCTGAACTAATACAGATGGGCAAATTAAATTTCGGAAACAATTGGAAGTATACTCAAGTTTACGGGATTACTCAAAACTATAAAGATGTACGTAACCTAGAAATGAAATATGGAAGTTTTTTATCAGACATACATGTGGAAAATATATCTGAAGTAGCTGTATTAGGTTTCAAAGCAGCTAATGAATTACTAGGAAATAGGAATCCAATTGGTCAATATGTAAAAATTAACGGAAGAAGTATGATGGTGATTGGGGTATTAAAAGAAAAAGGAGGAGGATTCGGAGGTGTCAGTATAGATGATAGAGCCTTAATTCCAGTAACTACTGCACATTTCAGATTTTCAAGTAATAATACGACGCCAGGCACAGTGAATTTAAATTCTATTGTTGTGGAGGCTATAAATTCAGAAAGTGTGAACAAAGCTCTTTTAGAAGCAACTAGTGTATTAAGATTTAATCATAAGATTGGAGCAGATGAAGACGATGATTTCCAGATACTAAATCAACAAGATATTCTTGAAACTTTTCAGACTATTACACAAGGAATAACCATATTTCTTGGTGCCGTAGCGGGTATTTCATTATTGGTAGGAGGAATTGGTGTAATGAATATAATGTTAGTTTCTGTGACTGAAAGAACAAGAGAAATAGGAATACGAAAAAGCCTTGGTGCAAAAAGAAAAGATATATTGTTACAATTTGTTTCGGAATCCATAGTACTAAGTAGCTTAGGAGGAATGGTGGGTATATTCTTAGGATGGGTATCATTATATTTTATTGGACAAGTTAAAATAGGAGATGACCTTTTCAACACTGAATTTACTCTAGACATAGTATTATTATCATTTGGAGTATCTGCAATTACAGGATTATTTTTTGGGATTTTCCCAGCGGTTAGAGCTTCCAAATTACAGCCAGTAGATGCATTAAGATATCAATAAGGAGAAAAAATGAAAATATTCATATTTATGTTAGCTACTATTATTTTAATTGGAGGATCTTATTCTATAGGATTTTACAATGGAAATGATAATGTAAGTACTAAAATTGACATGGCGATTAATGGTGGAAAAGAATTCATGAAATTATACCCTCCAGGAGAAGACGCTAAGTCAAAATCGGATAGTAAAACTTCACAATTTACTAAAGAAGAAGAAGCATTACTTGCAAAAGTAAAATCTGGAGAAATAAGCAGAGATGAGATACCAGAAGATTTGAGAAAAAAAATCAGATCAGGTCTTTCAGAAAACAATCAATCATCCAATGCGATGGGAATAATGGGCGGGATGCAGCAAAACTTTCCAAATTCTGGAATGTTCTCTGATATCAAGAATATTTCTGGTCAAATCATAAAAATAGAAAACAATCAAATCAGTCTTGAAACTCAGAAAGGTATTGTGCAAATAAATTTCGATCAATCAACAATTATTACAACCAACTCGATTTCTGACAAGTCAAAATTATTAACAGACAAAACTATTTCTGTTTCAGGAAATAATGAAGGCTCAGTATTTAAAGCCCAAGAAATTACTATAAACGATTAAGATCTTCTTGCAACTTTACCTGCTCTAACTTCGGTTTGCTTTCCATTTTTAACTGATAATTCTCCATCTACAAAAATATGTATTATACCTTCTGGATACACTCTAGGATTATCGTATGTTGCTTTATCAATAATTGTATCTTCATCGAATATAACAATATCTGCATTTAAACCAGGTTTAATTAAACCTCTATCATTTAAATTTGCTTTCTCAGCAGATAGTCCTGTCATTTTATGTATTGCTTCTTCCATGCTAATAACACCATCCTCTCTAGAATATTTACCTAGTACTCTAGGAAAGCATCCGTATAATCTTGGATGCGGATTTCCAGGTAGAGGAACTCCATCAGATCCAATCATAGTAGTGGGATGAGCCAATATTCTTGCAATATCATCTTCAACCATGCCTTCGGTAACTATAAATATACCTGGGTCTGTTTTTAATATCTTTTGTGCTGCTTCTTGTTCTGGTAAGTCAAATTCGTCACATAAATCACCCAGAGTTTTGCCAACTAAAGAAGGGTCTACGCTAGATCCTGCAATTGTTACTTTATCTCCAGTTTGAGAACCCATTCCTCCATCGCCTGTAGTAAATGCATTGTTTTGTACTAAAGCAAATAAGGAAGTACTGCCTGCATTATAAGGATATTGATCTGAATGTACATTCAATCCTCTACTTCTTGCTTCATCTATCGTATTTAAAGATTCAACAGATTTTCCCCAATTTTCTTGCCCAGATACCTTATGATGAGATATCTCTATCGAACATCCTGCTTCTTCTCCTATTTTAATTGTCTCTTCTACAGATTGAATTAAATTTCCTGCCTCGTTTCGCATATGACTAAAATAAACCCCATTATAAGGTGATATAGTTTTTGTAAGTTCAATTAACTCTTCTGTATTAGAATATCTTCCGGGTTCATAAATCAATCCTGTAGACATACCAACAGCGCCTTCTTCCATCCCTTCTTTTATCCATGCTTTCATTGTGTCAAATTCAGATTTTGTAGGCATACGTTCTTCATTCCCTGTTGTAGCTTTACGAATAGGACCATGCCCAACAAGAAACGCTGAGTGAACACTCGTTTTCGATTTGTTTACCAAATCTGAATATTCTCCATATGAACTCCATTCTGGGATTCCTTCAAGATTGGGATACCAATTTACAATGTCTGCACTACTGTGAGGAATAACCCCTGATCCACAATTACCATTAACATTAGTTGTTACGCCTTGCATTAGTTTAAAATCCATATCAGGATAAATAAACATTGCAACATCATCATGTGAGTGCATATCAATAAAACCTGGAGCCAAAGCTTTACCATTTATATCAATTATTTCAGCATCAACGTTATTAATATTCCCAACTTCTACTATTTTGCCGTTTTCTATTAAAACATTCCCGTTAAATGGATTTGACCCGGCACCATCAAATATCGTAGCATTTTTTAATAAGTATTTTTTATTCATAATTTCACCTCTTCAAAATTTATATTTATGTTATAGGAGAAAAAGATTTTGTTCAAACCATATGGGTGTATATCATCGATTATTACTTATTTTTTATTTTTAATTGCAACCATTAAAAT
>JAPYRX010000013.1 GCA_029936815.1 Dehalococcoidia bacterium | reverse complement strand
ATCAACATACTTCCAGATACTATAAATACATTGTTTTTGATAATTGTACTATGTTTCTTAATTCCATCATAATTACAAGTTACCGTACCAGCTCCAATATTTACGTTCGCTCCAATAACGGTATCGCCTATATAACAAAAATGGCTTAATTTACTATGAGAATTAATTGTTGAATTTTTTACTTCTACATTTGTGCCTATATCAACATTATTTTTTATTGTTGATTTATTTCTTATATGACTAAATGGCCCAATTGATACTTCTGAACCAATTACTGAATCTTTGATGACTGATTGTTTAATTATTGTATCTTTTTTTATTATACAATTTATTATTTCCGTATTTGGTCCGATAACAGAATTTTCATCAATTATTGAATTAGATTTTATTATTGTCCCCGGATAAATAATGGTTTCAGATTTTACTTGGCAATTAAAATCAATATAAGTATTATCAGGGTCAATGATATTAACTCCGTTATTCATCAAATCAATATTTTTTCTTTTTGTAGCTATTTTTCGAGCTACACTTAATTCATATTTATTATTAATACCTAAGGATTCATCATTACTTTCAGGGTGTAAATAATTAATATCAATACCTTGATTGGCTGCAATATCAACAAGTTCAGTGATATACATTTCACCATCACAAATTCTTAAATTGTTAATATTTTTCTTTAGCCAATTTAAATTAAAACAATACAAGCCTACATTGAATTGTTTATTTTTTTTATTATGTAAGGATGATTTTTCATTTATTGAAATAATTTTCCCTTCACCTGATTTTTCTACAACTCCATAATTGCCGGGGATTTGATCATTGAAATCATCAATTAATATTGAAATAATTGAATTATTCTTATTATGAACATCAATTAAATTCAAAAATGTGTCATGTTTTATAAGGGGTGTATCAGAATTAACAACAATTACATTATCAGATTTCAATTTATTCAAAGTACACAACAAAGCATCTCCAGTGCCTTTAGGTTCTTCTTGCTTAATATATTCAAAATTAAATTCAAGGTTTAATAATGATTTTTTAATTTCAGAATGATTAGTAGGAACAACTATAAATTTGTTATCAAAATTTGATAAGGGAATATTATTAATAAGATATTGAATTATTGGGATGCCATTTAGTTTATGTAAAGGCTTAGGTAAGCCTGGAGATTTCATCCTAGTACCTTTGCCGGCAGCTAATATCACTATATCTAAAGATTTAACATTATTCATTACTATTATTTACACTACAAATATTAAATAATTATTAAGTATAATCTTTTGAAGCCAATAAAAAAATGAAAAAAATAATATTTATCCCACTTTTAAATATTCCTGAAGTAATACCGGGTGATGATGTTCCACAAATTCTAATTAATTCTCTAACAAAATCTAAAGAAGAGTTAAAAAATAATGACGTTTTAGTAATTACTCAAAAAATCATATCTAAATCCGAACATAGAATTATAAATTTGAATACAATCAAGCCTAATATAAAAGCATTAAAATTAGGAAAGAAATTAAATAAAAGCCCTAAATTAATTCAAGTGATTCTTGATGAAAGTAAATCTATAATCAAGATAGATGAAAGAAGAGGAATAATAATTACAGAAAATAAAATAGGGCATATAAGTGCAAATTCGGGAATAGATCATTCAAATGTTGATGGAGAAAATCATGTCACTTTACTTCCAGAAAACCCTGATTTAACAGCAAAAATAATACATGAAAAATTAATTAATACATTAAATTTGAAAAATATTGGTATTATAATTAGTGATACTTTTGGAAGGCCCTGGCGAATTGGCCAAACTAATATATCAATCGGTAGTTATGGAATTAATCCAATTAATGATTATAAAAATGAAAAGGATGTTTTTGGAGTAAATTTAAATTCCACACAAATTTGCACAGTAGATGAATTAGCAGGAGGAGCAGAAATTCTAATGAAAAAAACAAATAAAATACCTGCAGTTTTAATAAGAGGCATAAAATTTAAGTTTTCAAAAAAAGGATCTAAACTAATATTAAGAGATGAAAAAGAAGATTTATTTAGATAATAAAATAGTATATTTTTATTCGGTAATAGTATCGTAATTATATTCTGAAGACCAAACTGAAGTGTCTGTATAATTAAAGAACTCTTTTGTATTGCCACATTTTTTACATGTACCAATACTCTTAGATCCAGAAGGCTCTTCAATAATCCAATAACAAATGCAATTACTTATTGTAATTTCCCTTTTAGCTTCCATTTATAATACAACTCCAATTATGTGAAATCTTTAACATGTGAAAATTATAACATACTAATCATAAGTTCTACAATAGGTAATATTATGTACACTTAATGTACACTATTATCTATATAAGTTTAACATACATAATATGAATTATTGGCTATTTAAATCAGAACCATCAGATTATTCTTATGACGACCTTATAGAAGATAATAAAACACAATGGGAAGGAATAAGAAATTATCAAGCTAGAAATTTTATTAGAGATAGAATAAAAATTAATGATAAAATACTGTTTTATCATTCAAATATTTCTATCCCTCATATAGTAGCATTAGCAGAAGTAATATCAGAACCATATCCAGATCATTTTGCATTAGATAAAACACATAAATATTACGATCCAAAAAGTACTTCTGATAATACAAGATGGTTCATGCTAAACATAAAGCCTGTTAAAAAACTAGATAATATAGTAACTTTAGAATCTATCAAAAACAATCCAAAATTGAAAGACATGGTTTTAGTAAATAGGTCTAGATTATCTATTCAACCTGTTACAAAAAGCGAATGGAAAATAATAATAGATATGTCGTTATCTTGATCGAATTTCTCTAACTATTGCGTCACCCATTTCAAGAGTGGTGCAATAGTTTTTCGAATTTGATATATCTTTTGTTCTATAACCATCATTGATTACTTTTTCCACACATGAAAAAAGCAAATCTGAAATTTCTTTTTGATTATATGTAAACTCAAACATCATAGCAGTACTTAATATCATTCCAATGGGATTCGAGATATATTGACCTGTAATATCAGGAGCACTCCCATGTATTGGTTCATACAAGCTTTTTTTATCATCATTAGATTCACCGGGTATAAATGATAAAGAAGCAGAAGGTAGCATCCCTAATGAGGATGATAAAACTGAAGCTTCATCAGTGAGAATATCTCCGAATGTGTTTTCTGATACTATAATATTAAATTGCCTTGGGTTTTGAATTAATTGCATAGCTGCATTATCAACCAACATATGGTTGTACTCCACTTCAGAAAAAGAATTTCCTAATTCGTCAACAATTTTTCTCCACAATTTTGAAGTTTCTAAAACATTAGCTTTATCTACAGAAGTTAATTTCAAATTATTTGATTTAGAAATTGTGAAAGCTAATCTAACTATTCTTTCAATTTCTTTTTCTTTATAAAACATTGTATCTACTGCAGATCTTTCTGGTTTTTCATTCATTTGCATTTTAGGCTCGCCAAAATACAATCCGCCAGTTAATTCTCTTATTATTAAAATATCGACATTCTCTAATATTTCGGATTTAACAGGGGAATTTTCTTTTAAAGCTTCGAAAATTTTAACCGGCCTTAGATTTGCGTACAAATCTAAGGTTTTCCTTATTTTTAGTATCCCCATCTCTGGCCTAAGGTCAGAATCTAAATTGTCCCATTTGGGGCCACCTACTGCGCCAAATAACACTGCTTTACAATTCTGTATTAATTCCATTGTAATTTCAGGCAAAGGATTACCATGTTTTTCATAAGCACTTCCACCAACTTCTCCGAATTCAAGTTGATATTTAATATCTGTCAGATCTTCCAAAGATTTTATAATTTTCACTGCTTCATCCACAACTTCAGGGCCAATCCCGTCACCGGGCAATACTGCAATATAACTCAATTTTCCACCTTATCTCACTACTAAATTTAATAATCTATTATTAACATAAATTGTTTTCATTATTTCTTTATCAGCTATATGTTTAATGATATTTTCAGATTTCATAGCTAACTCTTTAATTTCTTTTTCACCCAATTCCGCTGAGATTTCAATAGTATCTCTTAATTTGCCATTAACTTGTAAAATTATTTTCATTTTATCTGAAACAATTAGTGAATCATTGAAAATCGGAATATCTTGTTGATGAATAGAATAATTATTACCCATCATCTCCCATAATTCTTCAGAAATATGTGGTGCTAATGGAGCTAAATGCAAAAGTAACCTCTCCAAAGAATTTTTCCATAACATCTTAGAAATTTGCGAAGATTTGTGTATATTAACAAGCTCTGAAGCATATTCCATCAATGAAGCAATTGCTGTATTAAACTTAGATGATTTCATATCGTTTATTATTTTTTTAGATAATATATTAGAAATTCTTATAAAATCTTTTTCTTTTATATCTGAAATAATATCCGGAAAATTATTCGAATCTCTAGTAACTAAATCCCATATTTTGATCAACCATCTTCTTATTCCATTTATACCAGAATCAGACCAGTCACCACCTTGATCCCAAGGGCCTAAAAACATCAGATAACACCTTAAGGTGTCTGCTCCGAAATTTTTCACTATAGGATCGGGTGTTAACGGATTTGATCTTTTAGAAATTTTCTTATGCTCTTTAATCAACATTCCTTGATTAGTTAATTTTGAATAAGGTTCGTCAAATTCTACAAATCCTAAATCTCTTAAAGCTTTATTGAAAAATCTTGCATATAATAAATGCATGACAGCATGCTCTGCGCCTCCCATATAATGATTAACAGGCAACCATGATGATATTTCTTTTTTATTAAATGGTTCTACACTTGGATTAGGGCTCGCAAACCTTAAGTGGTACCATGAAGAGCAGACAAAAGTATCTAAAGTGTCTGTTTCTCTTGTAGCTGGTAAGTTACATTTTGGGCAAGTTGTTTTTAAAAATTCTTGGATTTTAGTTAATGGAGATTTCCCATCTGAATCAAATTTCACTTTTTCAGGTAATAAAACTGGCAAGTCAGACTCAGGAACAGGAACAGTGCCACATTTATCACAATATATTATTGGTATTGGCGTTCCCCAATACCTTTGTCTAGAAACTAACCAATCTCTCAGGTGATAAGTAATAGATTGATACCCCCATCCATTTTTTTCAATTTTATTAGAAATCATTTGCTTTGCATCAATGTTAGGAAAATCGTCGAACTCATCAGAATTAACTTGCACTCCATTAGAAGTCCATGCCTCTTCTAACTCTTCTCCATTCCAATTTTCAGGAGAAACAACTACCTTAATTTCTAATTTGTATTGTTTTGCAAACTCGAAATCTCTTTGATCATGAGCGGGGACTCCCATAACTGCTCCTGTGCCATATGTAGATAACACATAATCTCCAATATAAACAGGAATTCTGTCTCCATTGAGCGGATTTATGCAATACGCACCTGTCTTGACTCCTGTTTTTTTTCTTTCTGTAGAAGTTCTGTCTATTTCGGATTGCATATTAGCCTGTTGGACATACATTTGAACTTCATTTTTGTAATCAGGTTGTACTATCTGATTCACTAATGGGTGCTCGGGAGCTAGTACAACAAAAGTCACACCATAAATTGTATCTATTCTTGTAGTAAATGCTTCTATTTTTTGTTCAAATAAATATTCACTAATATCAAAAGATATCGTAACTCCTTGAGATTTACCTATCCAATTCTTTTGCATAATTTTGATCTTATCAGGCCAATCAATTTCTTCCATATTTAAAAGTTCATCGGCATACTTTGTAATGGCAAAAAACCATTGAGGTAAAGTTTTTTTTGATACAGCAGAATCACATCTTTCGCAAGAACCATCTTTAACTTGTTCATTAGCCAATGTAGTTTGACAATTTGGGCACCAGTTTACTTGACCGTGCTGTCTATATGCTAATCCATTTTTATAAAATTGTATAAAAAAAAACTGATTCCACTTATAATAATTAGAATCAGAAGTCACTAATTCACGCTTCCAATCATATGAAGTCCCCATTTCTCTGAATTGTCTTCTGAAATTTTCAATGTTTTCATATGTCCATTCCATAGGATCTTCATTTCTTTCAATTGCAGCATTTTCAGCTGGTAATCCAAAAGAGTCAAATCCTTGAGGATGCATGACATTATACCCTTCCATACGTTTAAATCTAGCATGAGCGTCTGCAGGGGCAAATGCATACCAATGACCCATATGTAAATCTCCAGAAGGATATGGGAACATAGTTAATGCATAATAATTTCTTTTTCCATCATTAAAATCTTTAGCTTCAAAAATACCATCTTCTTCCCATTTAAGTTGCCATTTTTTTTCAATTTTTAAATGATTATAAATTTTTTTCAATCTATTTATTATTCCTGATATGTTATTTTGTTATGTTATATTCTACACTTATTATAACTTCTTCTGTAGAATGTTTCCCTCCCATATCTTGGGTAGTAATATTATTCTCAATACTTTGTTGTACTGCCTTACGTATTACCATCTCTAATTCTGCATAACCTAAATATGCGGCCATCATTGCACCGGATAAAATAGACGCAATTGGGTTGGCTATCCCTTTTCCAGATATATCAGGAGCACTTCCATGAACAGGTTCAAACATAGATGGTACTTTTTTATATGGGTTAATATTTGAACTAGGAGCAACTCCCATACCTCCAGTGATACCTGCGCCTAGATCACTCAAAATATCTCCAAATAAATTACTAGCAACAATAACATCAAAGGATTCTGGTCTTCTAACAAGATCCATACAGGCAGCATCAACTAGCAAAGATTCAGTTTCAATTTGTGGGTATTTTTTTGATACCTCATTAAAGCAATTATCCCACATAACCATACCATAAGCTTGCGCATTGGATTTTGTTATAGAAGTAACTTTTAATTTTTTATTTCTTTCTACAGCGTATTGAAAAGCATAATCAATTATTCTCATACAACCATTTTTTGTAAAAACAGCAGTTTGAATAGATGTAGAATTCTCATTATTTAAATGTAAAAATCCACCTATATTAGCATATTCTCCTTCTGAATTTTCTCTAATTATCACAAAATCTAAATCTTTCACATCTCTTAAGACGCTGGTAGTATTCTTCCATAAATAACTTGGTCTAACGGAAACGTATTGATCAAATATTCGTCTAATAGGCAATAATAATCCATTCAAGGTAACATGATCAGGAACATCAGGGTGTCCAATTGCGCCTAATAAAATAGAATCAAAAAATTCAAGTTGATTTATTGCGTCTTCAGGCATCATAAGTCCGTGAGTTAAATAATATTCTGATCCCCAGTCAAAATATTTAAAATCAAACAATATTGTGTTATATAATTCTAATTGTGCCTTTTGTAATATTGTAACTGCGCCGCCTGTTACCTCATTACCAATACCATCCCCAGGTATTACTGCAATTTTTTTCATAATTTAACCTATACTAATTTAAATGTTTCTAAACACAGATCAATCAACTCATCAGTTAAAGTAATATCCGACGAAAAATTATATCTCTGATCTGATCTATTAAATATATCTTTTTTAGTAAACCATTTCCATTTATTATTTTTTATTTGACCACCTACAATTTTACATATATATATAAAATCAATATGTTCGTGGTTACCTTCTGTTTTATCTGAGATAGATTCAATAAATATAGTATGAGGAGGAGTTAATGAATAAACATTCTGAAATTTTTTAGCAACTGTACTCGATGTATTAATTATATCAATGAGAAGGCCTGTCTCTTCTAATACTTCTCGTTTTAAAGCTTGAATTGGGTCCTCGTTTTCTTCTATATGGCCCCCAGGTGGTAACCACAGTTTAATTTTAAGGTGATAATGCAATAAAACAGAATTGTTTTTTACAATTAGTCCTGATGATGTGTAATGTCTTTTAATCATATACAAATATGTGGCGACCCCGACCAGGTTCGAACTGGCGATCTCCGCCTTGACAGGGCGGCGTGTTGACCACTACACCACGGGGCCGAATTATGGGCGGTACTGGATTCGAACCAATGACCTCTGCGATGTCAACGCAGCACTCTAACCACTGAGCTAACCGCCCAATGCATTTTAATTACTCAAATGTTACTCTAGATTTTCAGATTCTTCAACATCTGATCCAATAGTTTCTAATAAATTTAGCTCGGTATCAAATTCATCCAATCCTAATTTTTTTCTTCCTGCTTCAGTTTGATCAAATCTAGCAGGAATCAATCTACCTATAATTACATTTTCTTTCAATCCTCTAAGTTCGTCTACTTGACCATTAGTTGCAGCCTCAGTCAAGACTCTAGTAGTCTCTTGAAAAGAAGCAGCAGCTAAGAAACTATCCATATTCAAAGAAGCTCTAGTAATACCAAGTAAAGCCGGAGTTGCGGTTGCAGGCTCTCCTCCTTCCGCCATAATTTCATCATTTTTATTTTCGAATTCATTAATTAGAATTAATTCTCCAGGAATATAATCAGTATCTCCTTGGGTGTTAACTCTTACTTTTCTCAACATTTGAGATACTATGACCTCAATATGCTTGTCATTAATAGTCACTCCTTGAGATAAATACACATTTTGAACTTCTTCAATGAGGTATTGTTGAACATGACTTATATCCTGAATTGCCAATATTTGTTGAGGACTTTTTGGGCCGGAAGTCAATGGTGCTCCAGATTCAACAAAATCTCCTTCAGAAACAATCAGGTTTGAAGCCGCAGGTATTAGATATTCTCTTGTTTCTTCATTTTCCCAATTAATGACTATTTTTTGTTTGGTTACTTTCAAAGTTCCAGATACTTGTGCGTATATAGATTCAGATTCAACAATCACATTTGGGTTGTTTTTCATTTCTTTAGGAGTTATAGATTGGTCTTTTGGAGAAGCTAATTCAGTGCCAACTATTACACTATCTCCATCTTTAACTTTAACGTCCCAACCTTTTGGGAGACTGATTTCTTGATTCATAGTTTCTTTATCACTAACTTGAACAACTAATCCATCTGCAGTTTCCAATAAATCTACCACGCCGTCTATATCACTTAATATAGCTTGCCCTTTTGGAGTTCTTGCTTCAAATAGCTCTTCTACTCTTGGTAGTCCACTTGTTATATCTGCTACAGATGCAATTCCGCCTGTATGGAATGTTCTCATAGTTAATTGTGTTCCTGGTTCTCCGATACTTTGTGCAGCAATAATACCTACTGCTTCACCTATCATAACCGGATCCCAATTAGCTAACGATCCTCCATAACATTTAATACATAAACCTCTTACAGTAGCACAACTTAAAGGTGTGTACACAGCTGCTATATCAATGTTATCTTCTGACAAACTATTAAACACAGCATCGTCAACATATGTGTTTTTCTCAACTAAAATTTCGCCTGAATTAGAATCAACAATTGGTTGAGCTAAATATCTTCCTTTTATTCTTGATAAAATAGTACGTTTAAATTGATCTTCAGGATTGTTTTTTTCAACGAGTTTAAATTCTTCAGTACCGCAATCTTCTTCAATGATTGTCTTTTCTTGAGCAACATCAATCAATCTTCGTGTTAAATATCCGCTGTCCGCAGTTCTTAAAGCAGTATCAGCCAATCCTTTTCTAGCACCATGAGTAGAAATAAAATATTCCAAAACAGTTAATCCTTCTCTAAAATTAGACTTGATTGGACGATCAATAATTTTACCCTTCGGATCAGACATAAGTCCTCTCATTCCAGCCATTTGTTTTATTTGCGCTATGTTACCTTTGGCGCCTGATTCAGCCATGTAAAAAAGGCCTCCATAAGTGGAAAGAGAATTTTGTATTTCTACTGTCACTTCTTCGTTTGCATTTGTCCATATATTAACAGCGGAACGATATTTCTCTTCGTCAGTGATAAAACCTTGATTAAATTTAGCCTCTAATATTTCTATCTGTGAATCTGCTTTTTTAACTATAGCATACTTAGAGTCAGGAATTTTAATGTCATTTATTGCCATAGTAATTCCAGATTTAGTGGCGTACTCAAATCCAGTTGATTTTATAGCGTCTAGTAATCGTGCAGTTTCTTCATTCCCTAGTTCTTTGAATGAACGTAAGGTAATATCCTTTAATAATCCTTTATCAATTGTTTGATTATGATATTCAAAGCTTTCATGTAATAAGTCATTGAAAATAATTCTACCTACAGTAGTTGAAATTATTTCTTTATCTTCTGATCTATCATTTCTAACTCTAATTGATTCTCTTAGTTTTATTACATTCAAATTATACGCTAAAATTGCTTCGTCAAAATCAGAGTAAAGTTTTATATTTTCATCAGGTTCTTCAGTTTCTAATCCGGTTAAATAAAAACAACCTAACACTATATCTAAAGTTGGTGAAACAATAGGTTCTCCTGAACTTGGAGTGAGCATATTATTTGAACTAAGCATCAATCTTCTACTTTCAATAATTGCAGTTTTTGACAATGGTAAATGAACAGCCATTTGATCGCCATCAAAATCAGCGTTAAAAGCAGCGCATACTAATGGATGAACTCTAACAGCACTTCCATTAATTAAGACAGGCTCAAAGGCTTGGATTCCTAATCTATGTAGGGTAGGTGCTCTGTTAAGTAATACTGGTCTCTCTTTTACTACATCTTGTAATATATCCCATACTTCAGCGCTACCTCTATCAACTAACCTTTTGGCCGTTCTAATATTATGAGCGTAACCTAATATGACTAGCTTGTGCATTACAAAAGGTTTAAATAGTTCTATTGCCATTTTTCTAGGTATTCCGCATTGATGCAATTTAAGTTCTGGCCCAACAATAATTACTGATCGAGCACTATAATCGACTCTTTTACCTAAAAGATTTTGCCTAAATCTACCTTGTTTTCCTCTAAGTAAATCTGACAATGATTTAAGTGTATGGTTGTGACTACCAAGAACAGGTCTACCTCTTCTGCCATTATCAATCAGTGCATCTACGGATTCTTGTAGCATTCTTTTTTCATTTCTGACAATTATCTCAGGAGCATTTAATTCTAATAATCTTTTAAGTCTATTGTTCCTATTTATAACTCTTCTGTATAAATCATTCAAATCACTTGCAGCAAATCTTCCGCCATCTAATTGAACCATAGGTCTAAGTTCTGGAGGTAATACAGGAATCACTTCTAAAATCATAGATTCTAATGAATTTCCACTTTTTCTAAATGCTTCAACTACTCTAAGTCTTTTAACAGCTTTTTTTAATCTTTGGCCAGTGGTTTCCCTGATTTCTTTTTGTAATTCATCTCGTAGAGCATCTAAGTTAATTAATTTTAATACTTTTGTAACTGCTTCAGCTCCCATTTCTGCAGAAAATACATCAAGATTATGTATGACAGAAGTATTTCTCAATGTTTTGTATTTTTGATCAGTTAAAAGTATTCCTAATTTCAAAGTTTTAAGATCAGATAATATAGAATTTAATTCACTAATTTTTTCTTTTATTTCTTCAGCAGACAATTCTACTACTTCTTCTTCATCTTCCGAATCAGTATCATTAATTTTTGTCGTTGATTTTTGCGAAGTTTCAGCATTAGAGTTAGATAATTTGTCATCGTCCTCAGGAGGAGCAGGGTTTTCAAAATTTTTCATTTCTTCTTGGATTTTTTTTGTCAACAAATCCTTGTTTTCCTGATTAAATTTTGTTACAAGATATTGGGCGAAATATAAAATCCGTTCAAGATTTCTAGGAGATAAATCTAAAATCATTCCAATTCTACTAGGAGATCCTTTTGCAAACCATATGTGTGCAACTGGAGCTGCAAGTGTTATAGTTCCCATTCTTTCTCTTCTTACTTTGGATCTAGCAACTTCTACGCCACAACGATCGCATATCACGCCTCTATAACGAATCTTTTTATATTTTCCACAATAACATTCCCAATCTTTTGTTGGGCCAAAGATTTTTTCACAAAACAATCCGTCTTTTTCTGGCCTTAATGTTCGATAATTTATAGTTTCCGGTTTTGTAACTTCTCCATAAGACCATAATTTTATTTTTTCTGTTGTAGCTAATCCTATTCTTAATGAATCAAAACCTATTGGCGATTGTGTCATTGTTATTTCTCCTTAAAATTCATGAAAGTATAATTTACTATTCTTTATCAGCCTGTGATTGTTCTTCGATTGATTTGTCTTCATTAGTTTTAATATCATCAGAAATATTTTCAATATCTAAATCTGTTTCAGTGTTTTCTGTTGACCTAGGAACAATATTTAAATCGGGATTTATCAAACTGTTACCTGAAGATCCATTCATGCTTTTTGTCATGCCAGATATATCTTCTAGTTTTAAGACTTCATCATTGTCGTTAGTTAAAAGATCTACATCTTCAACTATTCCTGACAAATCAATATCACTATCATTGGTAAAATCACTTAATAAATCTACAGAAAGTCCTAAACTTTGTAACTCTTTAAGTAACACATGAAAAGATTCAGGAATACCTGGTTGAGATATAGGTTCTCCTTTTACAATAGATTCGTATGTTTTAACTCTCCCAACTACATCGTCTGACTTAACTGTCAAAATTTCTTGAAGATTGTGTGCAGAACTATAGGCTTCTAATGCCCATACCTCCATTTCGCCAAATCTTTGTCCACCAAATTGAGCTTTACCACCAAGTGGTTGTTGCGTAATCAAAGAATATGGCCCTGTAGATCTTGCATGGATTTTATCTTCAACCATGTGTATTAATTTAAGCACATACATGTAACCTACTGCTATAGGTTGATCAAATGCTTCTCCTGTTCTCCCATCAAAGAGTTTAACTTTTCCATAATTTGGAGAGGAAAATTTGTTTTCTTGGTTTAGGTTTTCAACTTTGTTTCGTAATTCTTCATAAGATAACTCGGACACATCTTCGTTAGATTCTTCTTCAAACCAAATTCTTAAGCATTCTTCTTGAATATTAATTTTGGAACTTATTTTTATTTTGATATCTGAATCAATAACGAAATAGCCAATCAAATGTTCTTTGCCTCTTTCTTGTAACCATTGATAAAGAATTGTTGTATCTGTTTTTTTATAATCTAGGTGATCTATTATACTATTATTCAAAGCTCCAGATTTTCTGATAACCCATGCTTTCAAAAGAGCTTCTTCAATTTCTTTATCTGAAAAACTCTGAAAAACAGGTCGATTAGCATTTTTCATTCCAAGTGCCTTAGCAGCCCATCCCAAATGCAATTCTAATACTTGACCCAAATTCATTCTTGAAGGAACTCCTATAGGATTCAATATAATATCAACGGGAGTTCCATCTTCTAAATAAGGCATGTCTTCTTGAGGTAGGATTTTAGCAACAACACCTTTGTTTCCATGCCTACCGGCCATTTTATCGCCTTCTGAAATTTTTCTAGTTTGCGCTATCCAAACTCTTACCTGCCTGTTAACTCCTGGAGGTAAATCTTTTACTTCATTTGAATCGAGAACTCTGACATCTATTACTTTTCCTCTTTGCCCGTGAGGAACTCTTAGTGACGTATCTTTTACATCTCTAGCTTTCTCTCCAAATATTGCTCTAAGAAGTTTTTCTTCAGCACTTAATTCAGTTTCTCCTTTTGGAGTTATCTTGCCAGCCAAAATATCACCGGGCCCAACTTCAGCTCCTATTCTAACTATTCCTTGCTCATCTAAGTTCTTCAAAGCTTCTTCTCCAATATTAGGAATATCTGATGTTATTTCTTCTGGTCCTAATTTGGTATCTCGTGCTTCTATTTCAAGTTTTTCAATATGAATTGAAGTATAAACGTCGCACTTAACCAATCTATCACTCAAAATAATCGCATCCTCAAAGTTATATCCGTCCCAACTCATAAATGCACATAATATATTTTGGCCCAAAGCTAAATTTCCATCCTCTGTAGATGAACTATCACATAAAACTTGATTTTTGTGAACAACATCTCCTTTTGAAACAATAGGTCTTTGTGAAATCGTCGTTCCCTGATTGCTCCTATAATATTTTTTCAAAGCATACTTATGAACTTCATTCTTTTCATCTAAAATAGCAATCTCTTGACCCGTAGAACTTATTACCAATCCGTCAGTCCTAGATAATTGAACCTGACCACTATCTCTGGCAACAATTTTTTCCATCCCTGTACCTACAATTGGAGCCTGCGGAGACATCAAAGGAACAGCTTGTCTTTGCATGTTCGAACCCATCAACGCTCTATTTGCATCATCATGCTCTAAGAATGGAATTAAAGATGTTGAGACACTAACTAATTGCATGGGAGAAATGTCAATCAAGTCAACGTCTTGAGTAGGAATAACAACAAATTCTTCTCCTTTTCTAATCTCTACACCAGGATTTAAAAATTCACCATTATCATCAAACTGAGAACTTGCTTGAGCAATATTATATTCACTTTCCAAATCTGCTGATAAATATTTCAAATCATCTTCTACAAGTGAAACATATGGATACACTTTAATTTCTTGCTCTGGCAATGCTGTAATTTCATCTAAAATTTTTCTGGTTATTTTTTTGTTTTTTTCAACTAATAAATTTTTACCATTTTTAATATCTTCTCTTGCTGTACGTCCGATCAATTTATCTGCTTTATTACTAATTGAATCCTTAACTAGTCTATAAGGTGTTTCAATAAATCCATGTTCATTTGTTCTGGCAAATGTAGCTAAAGAACCCAGTAATCCAATATTTGGTCCTTCAGGTGTTTCAATCGGGCATATTCTTCCATAATGGGAAGCATGAACGTCCCTTACATCAAATCCGGCTCTTTCTCTTGACAGTCCTCCTGGCCCCAATGCAGATAATCTTCTCTTATGAGTTAATTCAGAAAGAGGATTGGTTTGATCCATAAATTGTGATAATTGTGAACCTCCAAAAAATTCTTTTACAGCAGCTACAACTGGTCGTATATTTATTAACGCCTGTGGAGCTGTTTCTGCGGGTTCTAAAGCAGTAATCATTCTATCTTTAGCTACTCTTTCCATCCGAAGAAGTCCTACTCTCATCTGATTCTGAATTAATTCTCCAACCGCTCTTACTCTTCTGTTTCCAAGATGATCAATATCATCTTTAGTTTCAATGCTATTATTAATTAAGATAATTTTTTTTATAATTTGAATAAAATCATCTTTATCTAATGTTTTAATATCAAGGTTGCCAGTCTTTCCTAATCTGTTATTTAATTTATACCTTCCAACATTTCCAAGATTGTATCGTTTCTCATTAAAGAAGGTTGTATTGATTAACTCTTCAGCATTAGATTCATTTGGTGGTTCACCTGGTCTTACTCTTTTATAGTATTCAATCAAAGATGCTTTTTTTGTTTTTACTTCTTCACTATCATTATCAATAGTAGTTTTGATGTAACCATCTGTTGGAGAATCAACATCAGCAAACATATTTAATATTTCATTATCCTCAAACCCTAAAGCTCTTAAAAATATACTAACTGGAATTCTTCTCTTTCTATCAATTTTTACTGAAATGATATTTTTATTACTAGTTTCAAATTCAACCCAAGATCCTCTGGATGGAATAAGTTTTGCAGTTGCAAGTGGCCTTCCAGAAATTGGTTCAGTATTTATACTGAAATATACTCCTGGAGATCTTACTAATTGACTCACAACAACCCTTTCAGCTCCATTTATTATAAAAGTACCATTTGAAGTCATAACAGGTAATTTCCCAACAAATATATCTTGTTCTTTGTATTCGCCTTCCTCGGAATTTTCAGGATCTTTTATTTTTAGTAAAGCTGTAAACCAAAGAGCTGCATCAAATGTTATTTCTCTTTTTCTACATTCTTCTTCAGAATTTTCAGGTTCCTTAAATCTATGGCTAATAAACGCTAATTCAAATCTTGAGTCTTCTATAGGGGATATATCATCAAGTAATTCTTTAATTCCTTGATTTTTGAACCATTCGAAAGAATCAAGTTGGACTTGTATTAGATTAGGGATTATAGTTTCGTCTGTAAACTCAGATTTTACTATCATTATTAATGCCTCTCAGGAATAAAAAAGATTATATAAATTTAGTTTGTACGATATGTTGTTACATGTGAATACTGTGCCAAGCTAACAGTCTCAAAGCGAAATACATTTTTTTTCGAAATATGAAGTTTAGACAATGAATTATCCATCTACCAAACGAATACATTACCTAATTACTCTTACAGTGTCAATATAATTAACATTATTTATACTCGATTTTTCATATTTATATAAAAATACACATCATAATCATGGTTTATATATATTTTGAGTGATAAAATTTTATTCATAATATAATAATCAAATCAGTAATGATGTCTAATAAAAAAATACAAATATTTAGTCCCGCTACTTTAGCAAATTTAGGCCCGGGATTTGATTCAATAGGGCTTGCATTAGATATATGGAATATATTTGAATTTGAATTTAACACTGAAAATTTTAATATTCAAATTCAGGGCGAGGGTGAAAAAACACTTCCAAAAAATAGTTCTAATTTGGTTTATAAATCTTTTTCTTTACCATTTTATTTTTTAAATATAAATATTCCTAAAATTTCTCTAAATATAAAAAATAATATAAACCTAGAAAGCGGAATGGGAAGCAGTTCTTCTGCTATATCAGCAGGATTGATTGCTGCAAACTATTATCTAAGTGATAAATTTACCAAAACAGAGTTAATAAAAATGTCCCAAAATCTTGAGAGTCATTATGACAATATAGCTCCGTGTATACTTGGTGGCATCCAATTATGCGTTTCAAATAAAGACGATATTTTATTTTCGGATATTGAATATGACAAAAATTTAAAAATCATTTTAACCGTGCCTGCTCTTAAAACAAATACTGAACATTCTAGATCAAATTTACCAAAAAATTTATCAGTTAAAGACTTTGTTCATAACATGAGTAGATTTGGATTGCTTATAAATAGTCTGAAATCACCAAATATAAAAGATACTCAAATTGCTTTTAGAGATGCATTCCATCAAGACATCAGACTAAATAACTTTCCTGAACTCAAGTTACTATTGAATAAAATAAATGAAATGGGAGCACTAGGATCTTTTGTATGTGGGTCTGGCCCTACTATCGCTGGCATTACAAATGAGGATCCTATGAGCATATTCTACGAAATAGCTGACTATTGCGATAAGCAAGCTATAGAGTGTAGTTTTAATATCACAAAAATTTCTAAAAAAGGCACTTATATTAAAGAATAAATTATGGAACTAATCGTAAGAAAATATGGCGGAACATCTTTAGATTCAATAGATAAAATCAAAGATATAGCTTTAAAGACAAAGAATGATATAAAAAGCAATAAGAAAATTGTTCTTGTGGTTTCAGCTATGGGTAAATCAACCGATGAATTACTAAGGAAAGCTGAACTGATTTCAAAAAATCCGAGTAACAGAGAACTTGATTTATTAATGTCTTCAGGAGAAATTATATCAAGTTCATTAATGGCTATAGCTCTTGAAGACATTGGTGTTCAATCAAAATCTTTAACTGGTTTTCAAGCAGGTATTGATACAAATTCAAGTTTTGGTCATGCTGAAATACAATCTATAAATAATACAAGAATTAAAGAGGCGATAAATAATAACAACACACTCGTTATAGCTGGATTTCAAGGTTATAATGAAGATTTTGAAATCACGACCCTAGGAAGAGGTGGATCTGATACTACTGCAGTTGCCATAGCTGCTAGCATTGGTGCATCTATATGTGAAATTTACACCGATGTAAAAGGAATTTATACTGCTGATCCAAATATAATTGAAAATGCAAAAAAATTAAACTTTTTACCTTATGAAGATATGCTTGAACTTGCAAATTATGGAGCTAAAATGCATCCTAGGGCTATAGAACTAGGAATGTATTATAATATTCCTTTAGTAATAAAATCATCTTTTGACAATAACTCAGGTACATTGATATGTAATTACGAAGATATAAAAAAATTGAAAAATGGAGGATTGATTTTGAATGAAATTACAGAAAATCGAAATAAAGTTTCGGGAGTAACATCTGAAGGAAATATATCTAAAATTACTATTAAAAATATCCCTGACAAACCTGGGATAGCTGCAAAAGTATTTGAACCGCTCAGTAATGAGGGAATTAATGTTGATG
The DNA here is from genome assembly GCA_029936815.1 of Dehalococcoidia bacterium. GTDB lineage: Bacteria > Chloroflexota > Dehalococcoidia > Lucifugimonadales. The sequence goes on along the minus strand of JAPYRX010000013.1, from coordinate 19,722 downwards.
TAATAGTGCAAAATCTCAGCACTGACGATAAGACTGATCTTACCTTTACAGTCAAAAACGAAGAATTAGACCAAGCAATGCAAATTGTTAACAAAAAATCAATTGACATCGAGTTTGAATCTATATTGTCGGGGAAAGGTTATGGGAAAATCAGTATCATAGGATCTGGAATTCAAAATTCACCCGGTTATGCAGCGAAATTTTTCAACGCTTTGTCAGATTCAGATATCAATATTCAAATGATAACTACGTCTGATATTAGAATAACCTGTCTTATAAATGACAAAGATCTAGACAAAGCTTTAAAAAAAGTTCATGATGTTTTTGGCTTATATAAATAAATTTACACTAAAAACACTAAAAAGGTATTGCAAAATCATACCTGTTCCGCATAGAATCTGATCGGTTTAAATTAGTAATATAGAAACAATACATGGAATTAAAAGAAAAAAACGACATATTCTTATTAAGAAAATCTGCTATAAAAGAGGCGTCAAATCAAAATTGGGAACGAGCAAAACAAATAAATTTAGCTATTCTGAATCAACAAAAAAATAATATCGAAACTTTAAATCGTTTAGGAATTGCATATATAAAACTAGGTCAAAAACAAAATGCAATCAAATGTTTTTCGCATGTAATCAAAATATCTCCTAACAATATAATATCTCAAAAAAACCTTCAAAAACTTCATCTTGCAGGTGACAAGAAAATTTCTAACACAATTGACAAAAAATACTTGGTTAATGACAGTAGCAAATCAATAAATCTTAAATTCGAACTGAATAATAAAACAAGCTCATTAGACAATGAAATTGGTGCAGGTGACAGCTTGATTATCAAACATAAAGAGGATTCTATATCAATTTATAAAGATAAAATCTTACTAAATGTAATAAAACATACAATTGCAAAAAGAATTTCAAAACTTATCAAATTGGGAAATAAATATTCCTGTACAGTAATTGGCTCAAATGAAAAGTATATCAGAGTTAATATAAAAGAAATTTTCAAATCTGAATCAACAATAAATATAATCTCTTTCCCTGAATATTTGAAACCTGATTATAAAGTTCTTTCACTAAATCAAAATATAAATCACATATATGATTCTACTACTGAAGGTTCAGAAAAATAGATTATTTATTAATTAAAAGTATTGTTATCTGATTTTCTTAATTGTAGTATCTAATCTCAATATTCACATTTTAGATGATAATATGAATACAATTATTAATAATGATATAAGTTATGAAAAAATCATATCCAAACCTCTGGAAAATAATATTTGGATAATTTTTTCAAAACAAACAAATAAAGGCATTATTATCGACGCTCCTCCTGATTTTGAGAAAATAAATCAAATCATCTCAAATCTTGGGACTCTAAAGATTGAAAACATATTGATAACACACAATCACTATGATCACATTGACGGTATAGAATATATGTATGCAAACTTGAAAAACCCTGTGAAAATTTGGATAGGAAAAGATGATTTAGATAAATTAAATGAATTTTCGATAAATAAAAATGATATTAAAACTTGCACTGAAAATACAAATATCAAATTGAATAATACTTTTGTAAAATTTATACCCACTCCAGGTCATACCAATGGATCAACTTGTATATTAATTGAAAATCATATTTTCACTGGAGATACTTTATTTCCAGGTGGCCCTGGAAGAACTTCTAACTCTAATGACTTTGAAAAGATTATAAATAGTATAGAAAATAAATTATTGGTTTTATCTCCAAATACATTGGTACATCCCGGCCATGGAGCAGATACCAAAATAAAAACATCTAAAAAAGAATATGAGATTTTCAAATATAAAAATTTAGAGATAAGTAAATTAAGTGGCAATATTTCTTGGTGATAATATTATGAGTACTAATAGAATAGATAAAATATTTAAAATAAATAAAAATATATTAACTTTATATCTAACATCTGGCTATCCAGACAAAGATAAATCAAAAGATATTGCTAATGCTCTTATTAATTCAAATATTGATATCCTAGAAATCGGAATTCCTTTTAGCGATCCTATTGCAGATGGCCCAACAATACAAAATACTTCATTTAAGGCAATCAATGCTATAAACGAACCTATAATAGATTTTACTTTTAAAATTGTGAGCGAGTTAAGAAAAAAAGATGCTAATAAACCTATCGTCATAATGAGTTATCTAAATCTTATCTTTCAATATGGAATTGAAAGATTTGCACAGAATGCAAGTACGTATGGCATTGACGGAATAGTAATTCCTGACCTGCCTTACGATGAGTCGTTAAATATAAAAAAGAGTTTAGAAACCCACAATATTTATCTCATAAATATAGTTACTCCAACTAGCTCTCCAAAAACAATAAATAAAATCAGTCAAAATGCAAAAGGATTTATATATTACGTTAGCTCTACCGGTGTCACAGGATCAAGGGAAACTTTATCCGAAGAAAATTTCAAAAATATAAATGAAATAAGAAAATATACAGAAATTCCGATATTGATTGGATTTGGAATTTCATCAAAAAAACATCTAGACATAATCAAACCTTGGGCTAATGGAGCTATTGTAGCTAGTGCATTAATAAATCAAATCAACGATCTGCTTACAGATTATAATGTGAAAAATGTTGAAAATACTATAAATAATTTTGTTAACGAATTAAGAGGTAAATAATGAGAAAAATTATTTCCATACTTAATTCGATCTTCAATAAAGAAACTGTTTTGTCTACCAGGGGTGCCACCACAGTTATTAAAGATTCCAAAAATGACATTGAAATAAAAACTGCAAGATTATTAACCGAGTTAATCACAATAAATAATATTAATAAAAATGATATATTATTTATTGTTTTCTCTACAACAGAAGATCTGAAATCATACTACCCTGCTACTGTAGCGAGAATGAAACTAGGTTTAAGTACTACTGCGTTATTTAGCACAACAGAACCTGCTATAAAAGGATCATTGAAAAAATGTATTCGCATACTCTTAACTTACAAAACTACATCAAGCAAAAATAAACCTCAATATATATACCAAGAGGAAGCAAAAAAATTACGTTTTTAAAAATATAACCGCAAACAATACGCTAAAAGCATATAAATGAACAGATTATATATAATACAATGTTCTCTATTCTAATAGCTGAAACTCTATTAATGAATATTTATTCTATAATTAAAAAATCATTAAACTAAAACCTTGAACGAATACAACGAAAACATACATAATGTTAATCTAGAATATATTAAACCTTTGTACACACCTCAAAAGTTCATGGATATGGTGCCAGTAAAACCTGAGCAAATCCATACAGTTTTCAAATCTAGAAATGAGATACAAAACATTATCAACGAATCCTCTAAAAAAATCATAATTTTGGTCGGGCCATGCTCCATACATGATGTTCAAGCATGCCTTGAATACGCTACCAAATTGAAAAAATTATCTCAAAAAGTTGAAGATAAGATAATGATTGTAATGCGTACTTATTTTGAAAAACCTAGAACCACAACTGGGTGGAAAGGTTTTATAAACGATCCAAATCTAAACGATTCATTTGATGTTCATGAAGGATTAAGAAAAGCTCGCGGTTTTCTTAATCAGGTATTACATATTGGTCTACCAACAGCTACAGAATTTTTAGATCCATTTATGCCTCAGTATTATGCTGATCTTATTTCATGGGGAGCAATTGGTGCTAGAACTGTCGAAAGCCAAACTCATAGGCAACTGTCTAGTGGACTGAGCATGCCTGTGGGGTTTAAGAATGGAACAGGGGGATCAATTCAAATTGCAATTGATGCAATAATTGCAGCAAAAAATCAACACGTATTTTTAGGGATTGACGAAAAAGGGCAAGCTTCAGTTGTAAAAACAAGTGGCAATCCTTACGGGCATCTTATACTTAGAGGAGGTAAAATCGGCCCTAATTATGATGAAAAATCAGTGACATCTGCAGCAGAAAGATTAAATAATAATGGACTCACGCCAAAATTAATCATTGATTGCTCTCATGGAAATTCTAATAAGGATTATAAAAATCAATCTAAAGTTTTCAAATCAGTGATTAAGCAAAAATTAAATGGTCAAAATGCAATTTTCGGACTTATGTTAGAAAGTCATTTGAACTCTGGCAATCAAAAAATATCATCTAATCCTAATGATCTTCAATACGGTGTGTCAGTAACCGACGAATGTGTGGGGTGGGATGAAACTGAAGATTTAATTAATTGGGCTTATAATGAACTTTAAAATTTTAATGATTACCTATAAACAAAGATATGCAATCAATTCATTATATCTCAAATTTAAATGATCTTAAGAAAACCTCTAATAGAGATTCGTATCTTGTCACAATAGGGGTCTTTGACGGAGTTCATAAAGGGCATCAAAGTTTGATTTCTCAAACTATTGAAAAAGCTAAGCAAAACGGTTATAAAACTTGTTTGATTTCTTTTCAAAACTCACCATACCACCATATTATGAATTTAAACGACAATGATTACTATCTTAATACAATAAAAGAAAAACAATCAATATTAAAGAATTTTGAGTTAGATCAAATAATATTATTAGAATTTAATGATGAATTATCAAATACGTCGGCTCACAATTTTTTAAAAATGTTGAAATCATTTATAAATATGGAATCTTTATACGTTGGCCCAGATTTTGCCTTGGGAAAAAAACGGCTTGGAAATATAAAATATCTAAATGATAACCAATCAACATTTAATTATCATTTAGATATATCTAAACCATATACAATGAATAATGAGATTATTAGTAGCACGCTAATTAAATCTTTTATTAAAGCAGGGCAACTTATCAAGGCGAATTCTTACTTAGGGAGAAAATACAACTTGTTTGGTACAGTAATAAAAGGAGAAGGTAGAGGTAGAGAATTAAACATGCCTACAGCCAATCTAGATTTTGATATTAAAAAAATCTTACCCAAAGATGGTGTTTATGCCTGTAAAGTCATTCACGATGAAACAAGTTATATTGGAGCATTAAGTATAGGAAATAATCCCACATTTGGTTCTGATAATTCTAAAAGCGTTGAAGTTCATTTGTTGAATTTTAACAAATCTATATATGATCATTCAATTAACATTGAAATTTACAAACATATTAGAGATCAAATTAAATACATTGATGTGAATGAGCTGAAATCACAAATGCAAATCGATATAATTAATATAAAAGATTACTTTGATAATGAATGAAACAATAAATAATATAATAAGCAGAGGAGTAGAAGAAATTATTCCTGAGCATGAATTTATTGATAGTATTCAAAAAAATAATAAACTTAGATTGAAAATGGGATTCGATCCCAGTGCTCCAGATATTCATCTTGGTCACGCTGTAGGCCTAAGAAAATTAAGGCAACTACAAGATCTTGGTCATACAGTAGTTTTAATTGTTGCTGATTGGACAGCTCAAATAGGTGATCCTAGTGGGAGATCTGATACAAGACCAATGCTAACATATGAGCAAGTAAGATATAATGCTGAATCTTATCTGAAACAATTCTTTAAAATTGTAGACAAATCAAAAACTGAGATACGATGGCAATCTGAATGGTATGGAAAATTTAAACTTGAAAACATAATTAATTTAACAAGTAAATTTACAATAGCTCAATTCTTATCAAGAGACGATTTTGCTAAAAGATTTAAGTCCAACCATCCAATTACATTGACAGAGTTTTTATATCCTATACTTCAAGCTTATGACTCGGTGGTCATAAAATCAGATGTCGAGTTTGGGGGTACTGACCAAAAATTCAATCTATTAGTTGGAAGAGATCTTCAACAAAAAGAAAATCAAAAACCTCAGCAATGTTTTTTAGTACAAATAATTCCTGGGACTGACGGGAAAAGAAAAATGAGTAAAAGCTTAAATAATTATATTGGAGTGACGGAATCACCTTTTGAAATTTATGGAAAATTGATGTCTATCCCTGATGAATTAATAAAGCTATATATGCTTTGTCTTACAGATATTGATAATAAAATAATTTCCGAATTCGAATTAAGTATGAAAAATCAAAACAATAATCTTATGGATTACAAAAAATTATTAGCTAATGATATTGTTACACAATATCATTCAGTAGAAGACGCAACCCAAGCAGCTCTTTTTTTCAAAGAATCTGTTCAAGATAAAAACATTACATTTGACAAAACAGATTTCAATTTAAATAATTTCAAATCTGATGAAAAATTAGGGAAAATGTTATTTAGTCAAAATATTGTTTCAAGTAATTCAGAATTCAAAAGATTACTCAAACAAAATGGTGTAAAATTAAATGGAAAAATACTTTCAGAAGATATATTAATATCTAAACTCAATAACAACGATAGGATAAGTATTGGTAAGCGAAAAAATATTCAAATAATTTTTTAAAACATGCAAAAATACCTCTCAGACATTAATGAAACAAATTTAAGATTACCTGGCCCTGTCCCTGTGCCCAAAGACATTTTAAAAGAACAATTAAAGCCTTTAATTAATCACAGAGGGGAAGAATACAAAAACCTTCTTTTAAGTTGCACTAAAAAACTTCAAAAAATATTTTGTACTAAAAACGAACTGTATATTATAACTACTTCTGGTACCGGCGTAATGGAAGCATCAATTTCAAATTTTTTATCTCAGAATGATGAAATCATTGTTGTTTCTGTAGGTTGGTTTGGAGATAGATTTGCCGAAATTGCAACTTCCTATAATATCAAAGTAAGAAAACTCAATTTTGATCATGGTCAAAATATTGATATTGATATTTTGGATGAATTCATAAGTTCTTATCCAAACGCTAAAGCTTTATACGTAACGCACAACGAGACATCTACCGGTGTACAAAATGACCTTGAATTAATTTCAAAGATTGCAAAAAAATATTCTTTATTATTCGTAGTTGACGGGATAAGTAGCGTCGCATCAGTGCCATGTAACACTGACAAATTAGGAATAGATGTATTGATTTCTGCATCCCAAAAAGGATGGGTAACCCCTCCGGGATTAGCTTTTATTTCAGTTAGTAATAAAGCTTGGGACTATCATTATAAGTCCAATTCCCCTAAATATTATTTTGACATTTCTAAATATAAAAATTATTTTAAAAAAGGACAACCTCCATTCACTCCAGCAATTGGGGTTATGTATTCTTTAGATAAATCTCTAAACCTACTTTTAGAAGAAACAATGCCAAAGGTATATAAAAGACACTCAGAAACTGCTAAAAAAATTCGTTCCCAATTAATTGAAATTGGTTTTGAGCTTTTCCCTATTGATGAGAATTCTGCTTCAGATACACTGACAGCAGTAAAAGTACCTACAGGAATAAGTGTATCTGAACTTATAAATAATCTTCATAAAAACCATAATGTTATAATTTCTGCTGGCCAAGGAAATTTGAGTGATAAAATAATTAGAATTGGCCACTTAGGATTAGTATCAGAAAATGAAATTGAATGGCTAATTAATTCCTTATTACAAACAATAAGTGTATGAAAATGAATGATGAATTGCTAAAAACTACTCTACATCAAGTACATATCAACGCAAATGCCAAATTGGTTCCATTTGCAGGTTGGGATATGCCAATACAATATTCATCTATACTTAAAGAATGTAATGCTGTACGTAATAAATCGGGAATATTTGATGTGTCTCATATGGGAAGATTTATGATATCTGGGCCAAAATCAGGATTAGCATTAGATAAACTATTAAGTATAGACCCAAATTTACTCAAAGAAGGCCAAGGTAAATATAATCTTATATGTAATTCTGATGGCGGGATAATTGATGACTGTATCGTTTATAAAATAGCTAAAGAAGAATTTCTGCTAATCCCTAACGCATCTAACTCTGATAAGGTGTACAAATGGATTAAACAAAACACTAAAGATTTAGATTTCAATATTGATATTATTACTTCAAATACTTCTATGATTGCACTTCAAGGCCCAGAATCGCTACGTATACTAAATGATGTTATACCTGATATGCCTGAAATAAAAAGATTTCGATTTGTTGAACATCAATTTCAATCTACCATAATGATAATTGCTAGAACAGGGTACACCGGTGAAGATGGCGTTGAGATTATACTTGAAAATTCGATAGCTATTAATTTTTGGCAATCTCTTAAAAACAAAGGCGCAACTGAATGTGGATTAGGTGCTAGGGATGTATTGAGATTGGAAGCTGCCTTACCCCTTCATGGGAATGAAATTACTGAGCAAACAAATCCATTTGAAGCTAAATTAAAAATGTTTGTCCAACTAGATAGATCTAATTATTTAATTAATGACACTTTAACTAAAATAAAATCTGAAGGATTAACAAAAAAAATAGTAGGATTTGAAGTACAAGGAAGAAATATTGCAAGATCGCACAATCAAATATTAGATCATTATAATAATGTAATTGGTGAAGTTACCAGCGGGTCTTTCTCGCCAACACTTCAGAAAAGTATTGGATTAGCTTATATTAAAAAAGAATTTACAGCGATAGATTCTGAAGTTACAATTAATATTAGAACAAAAAGTATACCCGCTAAAATAATAAAAACCCCATTTTATAAAAGGAGTTAATATGTACCCGAATAATTTAAAATATTCCGAAGAGCACGAATGGTTGCTAGAAAGCAATGGAATTGCAACAATTGGAATCACTGATTTTGCTGTAGACAGTTTAGGAGATATTGTATTTGTCGAATTACCTCAGAAAGGAACACAAATAAATCAATTTTCAACTTTTGGTGAAGTAGAATCTGTTAAAGCTGCTTCTGAAATCTATACCCCTATCAGTGGAGAAATCATTGAAATAAATGAAAATCTAGAAACAGAACCTGAATTACTTAATAATTCACCATATGAAAACGGTTGGCTTATTAAAGTAAAAATGTCTGATCCGACTGAAATAGAAAAGCTTATGGATTCAAAAGCTTATGAACAATTTGTTAATTCAGAGGAATAATATGACAAATCACTACCAATCAACATACACTCCAAATACTCCTGCAATAAAAGAAGAAATGCTAAAAGAAATAGGGGTCAAATCTTATAAAGAATTATTTGTAGATATTCCTGAAAAATTTCGATTCCCGGAATTGGATTTACCAGCACCAACATCAGAGTTAGATCTTAAAAACGAAATGAGTAAATTAGCTAATAAAAACTCAATTCCAGGAGAGTACAGTTCATTTTTAGGCGCAGGTGCGTATAGACATTTTATCCCTAGTGTAGTGAAGCAACTAACATCTAGAAGTGAGTTTATGACTTCATATACACCATATCAACCAGAAGTATCTCAAGGCACATTGCAAGCACATTTCGAATTTCAAAGTATGGTTTGCGAACTAACAGGAATGGAAGCCGCAAATGCCGGAATGTACGATGGCGCAACAAGTACTGCAGAAGCAGTATTAATGGCTTGTAGAATTAACAAGAAATTTAAAGTTAATATCGTTGACGGAGTTTCACCTTTTTATATTGATGTTATAAAAACACTTACTCAAGCTACTGGAATTGAAATAATAACTCAAGATTTAAATACTGCTTTGAATGCATCTGAAGAATCAACCGCATGTTACGTAATTCAACAGCCAAATTTTTCTGGTGAGATTGAAGACATCAATAAACTAAATGAATTATCAAAAAAAAATGATGCTTTATTAATTGTCATTTCTGAACCAATGTTTCTTAGTATGTATAAAACTCCAAACAATTATGGAGCTGATATAGTTGTTGGTGAAAGCCAACCATTTGGAGTATCACTAACTTACGGAGGTCCTTATGCAGGATTATTTGCTTGTAAAAAGAAATATTTAAGACAACTCCCAGGAAGAATAGTGGGAGAAACAGTAGACTCTGAAAATGTAAAAGGCTATGTACTTACTTTACAAACAAGAGAGCAACACATTAAAAGAGATAGAGCCACTTCTAATATTTGTACTTCTGTAGGATTAATAGCTCTTATGTCTACAGTATATATGGCACTTCAAGGTAAAGTGGGATTAAAATATCTATCTGAGCTTTGTTATCATAAAGCTCATTATGCTGCAAATAAAATCAGCACACTAGATGGTTATGAAATTCTAAATAATAACTTCTTCAAAGAATTTACTTTGAAATGCGGTACGGATGTTAATAAATTAAATTCATATCTTCATGAAAATAAAGTTATAGGTGGGTACAACACATCAGACGAGTCAAACAATACGATGTTATTATCATTTACTGAAATGAATTCTAAAGAAGAAATTGATAGATTGGTTACCTTACTTTCCAAAGTAAATTAGAGGTTTACATGAATAATAAAAATAAAAGAAAATTATTAATGGACAGAAGTATCCCTGGTAAAGTTGGAGCAACGTTCCCAGCCTTGGATATCCCCGAACAAAAACTACCTGATAAAAGTCAACTAAGGGAAGATTTGGCTATGCCGGAAGTATCTGAAAATGAAATTGTAAGATACTTCTCATCAATCAGTCAAATGAATTTTTCTATAGACCACAATTTTTACCCCCTTGGGAGTTGTACTATGAAATACAATCCTAAACTAAATGATGATATAGCATCATTTCCTGGATTTAATGATATTCATCCATTACAAGATACAAGTACCACTCAAGGAGCTTTAGAGCTTATGTATGATTTACAAAACTTATTAGCAGAAATAACTGGAATGGCAGGGACTTCTTTATCTCCTATGGCAGGAGCAGAAGCAGAACTTGCAGGAATGTTAATGATAAGATCATACCACTTAAATAACGAAGATTTTAAAAGAAAAAAAGTTATTATTCCTGATAGTGCTCACGGCACTAATCCTGCTTCAGCTGTAATGGCAGGATTTGAAGTGATAAGTATACCTACGGACGAAAATGGCAACACAGATATAGATGCATTAAAAAGTGTTGTAGATGACACTACAGCAGGGTTAATGTTAACTCAACCAAGCACTATTGGATTATTCGATACAAATATAATAGAAGTAGTAAAAATAATAAATGAAAATGGCGGACTCATATACGGAGATGGAGCTAACTTAAATGCAATATTAGGAAAAGTTAAGCCAGGCGAAATCGGGTTTGATGTTGTTCATTCAAACTTGCATAAAACATTTACTCAACCACATGGTGGTGGTGGGCCTGGAGCAGGAGCTGTAATGGTTAGCCAAAGATTAGTGGATTTCCTGCCTGATCCAATAGTAACAAAAGAAGAAAAATCAAGTATTTTCAATTTATCACAACCTATAAAATCTATAGGTAAAATGGGGACATTCCATGGAAATTTTGGTGCTTTAGTAAGAGCTTATGCTTATATAAGGACATTAGGTAAAGATGGAATAAATGCTATAAGCGAAGATGCTGTAATAAATGCTAATTATATAAGAGCAAAACTTCAAGACACTTTAGATTTGCCTTATGATAGGATTTGTAGTCATGAAGTAGTTTTCTCTGCGAAATCTATAAAAGAAAAATACGGAGTAAATGCATTAGATATGGCCAAAAGATTAATTGATTATGATATCCATCCTCCCACTATGTATTTCCCACTAATTGTTGATGAAGCATTCCTAGTAGAGCCTACTGAAACAGAATCAAAAGAAACTTTAGATGAATTTATTGATGTAATGAAAACAATAGTCAAGGAAGCTGAGTCAAATCCCGAACTACTTCATAATGCGCCTCATAATACGCCAAACAAGAGATTAAACGAAGCAATGGCAGCACGTAGTCCGAAATTGAGTTGGAGAGATACTAAAGCAAATTAAAGTATATATTCTATTTTATTGCTATAATCTGATATTGTTTTATGAGAAAGGCCTTTGAATCCTTTGCTAGCACCTAATATCAAGTAATCGCCAAAAATATCATCATCAATCAAGTCTTGCATTGTTCTTAAGTTTTTTGATTTAACTCCAATTTTTTCATCTGAATTGTAATAATTTTTTGCATATGAATGAATGCCCAAATCAGTTAAAAAATCAGATTGTTTACCTAAGAAAAGTTTATTGAATCCAATATCTAAATGATATTTTTCTAATAAATCAAAATTAACAAAACTACTTATGTCGACTAAATCCTCGGCGTAAATATCATCTGTTATATTTTGATTTCTAATAATTCTTGCATCTGTATGTATATTGTTTTTTTCATATAATTGATCAAAAGTATACCCATAATCAATCGATACTACTATCCCCGAATTTAAGCCGTTATATATATCTTTCACTAATTTATTATGTGAATGCGAATACGAATAAATTTTATCTTCAAACGCGTAAACAGAACTATTAAATCCTAAAAACGGATTGAAATCAATAGCTTCGTGTTTTTCTTTTATTCCCTTATCATGTTTAAATAGAATTTCAAAAAATCCATTATCTTTGTAAATCAGTCTTTTAAAAGGCATAGCATCATACAATTCATTGGAAATTACAAATGCATCAATATTTTTCAAATTAAAAGTATTAGATTTAATAAGATTCAAATGATATTCTGGATCTATCGTATTATAAAAATTTCTATCTATAACTAATACTTTAAGTATATCTAGAAAATCATTAGAAATTTTTGCTAATTCTTTAATAATATTAGTAATGAAATACAGGCCCCCTCCTCCTATCTCAACCAAAAAATAATTTTTTGGCTTGCCAATCTGAGTCCATGAAGAATATATATATCTAGCAAATAAATATCCAAAAGCAGGAGACATCATAGGTGATGTGAAATAATCTGATTTCCAAAGATTTTCGTTAAAATTAGAATAGTAACCTTCTATAGAATCATATAATTTGAAATCCATGAATTGATCATAAGAAATCCAATCATATTTATTGAATTTATTTATTTTCTTTCTTCTATAGCTACGTAAGGTTTGTCTAATTCTCCCACATAATCTAATAACGGTCTTATAAGTATATTATTATTCAGTTGTTCAGCAACTTGCGCTGTCCAACCCGGTATTCTAGCTAAAGCAAATATAGAGACAAAAATATCATCTGGTATTTCAAGTAAATTATAAATAGCTCCAGTCCAAAAATCTACATTTTCGCATATCCCTTTTTTTTCATACGGTTCCATACATACAGCTAAAGATTGAAGAATTGTAAACCATTTAGGATTCCCTTTTCTCTCGCTTAGGTTTTTGGCATCTACTTTAAGAATAAGAGCTCGTGGATCAGCGGTTTTATATACTCTATGACCAAAGCCCATAATTCTTCCTCCGGAAGAAAGTAAATTGTTAACATACTCAGCAGTATTACTTTCATCACCAATTTCTTGAGCTTGTTTCATAACTCCTTCCGCTGCGCCTCCATGAGCTGGTCCTTTTAAAGCAGCTATACCTGCAGTCAAAGCTGAATACATATCGGATTGTGTAGAAGCCACAACTCTCGCAGTAAAAGAAGAAGCATTCAATCCATGTTCTGCATGTAAGATTAAATCTTTATCAATCAATTTTGCATCCATAAGATCTGGTTCTCTTCCATATAACATATACATAAAATTAGCAGCATGAGAAAGATTAGGATTAGGAGGAATATATTTATCGCCATTTCTTAATCTAACATGCGCAGCAACAATTGAAGGAGCTTTAGCTGTGATAGAAAGACCTCTTTCAATATTTGCATCCATACTTTCGTCTGCTAAGTTATTATCAAAAGCTGCCAAGGCAGATATAATCGTCCGCAACACATCCATTGGATGTAAATGTTTTATAGAATCAATTAAAGTAATTATTCCCGAAGGAATCTCTCTAGCGTCTGCCATCCATTTGGTAATTTCTGCCAATTCTGATTTACTTGGCAATTCACCATGAATTAATAAATAACTAACTTCTTCAAATGTTGAATTATTAGCTAATTCATTAATATTAAAACCACGATAGTATAACTTACCATTTTTACCATCTATATAACTAGATTTAGTTCTGTCTAGATATATTTCTTTTAATCCTCTATGAATTGTAACATCAGCCATTTTTATCCTCTTTAATTTATTATTTCAATCCCTCATATACTAATTCTACCAAAATTTTAATTGTTTTATGATAGCATAATGGCTGTATAATTGATTTTAGCTCTAGTAATATAACAAAATATTTTATAATATTCTTAAAATGAATGATATAGAACACGACATACCAGAAATAGTTATAAATAGATTACCTCTATATGTAAGAACTTTAAATGATTTAAAATTATTAAATCAAACTACGGTAAGTTCAGAACATTTAGGTTTTCTATTACAAACCACTCCTGCTCAGATAAGGAAAGACTTTAGTCATTTTGGCAAATTCGGAAAGCAAGGCAGAGGGTATAATATAGATTTCTTACTGGATGAACTCAGAAACATTCTTAATCTAAACAAAACTTGGAACACATGTGTTATAGGTGCAGGTAAATTAGGACAAGCTGTTATTAATTATCAAGGGTTTAAAAAAGAAGGATATTTGATTAAAGTCGCCTTTGATATTTCAACTAAAAAACTTTCCAATATAAATGATGTTGAAGTCAGATCTATTTCTGAAATGAATCAATATATAAAAGAACTAAATATTAAAATAGGCATAGTTACAGTACCCTCTGCTGATGCTCAAGGCGTGATTGATAGATTAGTACAATGCGGAATTAAGGGTATTTTAAATTATGCACCTATGAAACCTATGATACCAAACAATGTATCCTGCATGAATATAGACCCGGTTTTATCTCTTCAATCTATGTCGTATTACTTAGATAAATAAATTTAATTTATTAACACAATTAATTTGTTATTTTTAATTTCTGAAAACCCACCATCAATTTCTATAATTTTTTCATTAGACCCTGACAATCTAGCAGTTATAGTTCCCGTATTTAATGAAGTAATCAAACTAGAATGATTCTTCAATACTGTAATGTAACCATCTTTAGCTGGTAAAGTAACAGAATCAACTTCACTTTCAAATTCCAATCCGTTTTTCGAAATAACTTTTATGTCAAAAGCCATATTTTTTTATCCTTTCTTCTTTGCATTTTCTACAACATCATCAATAGTTCCTTGCATATAAAATGCCTGCTCAGGTAATTCATCATGCTTGCCATCTAGTATTTCTAGGAATCCTCTAACATTTTCTTCTATAGATACATATTTACCAGGTATTCCAGTAAATACTTCTCCAACAAAAAATGGTTGTGTTAAAAATCTCTGGATTTTTCTAGCTCTGGAAACTATTACTTGATCTTCTTCTGATAATTCTTCAATACCCAATATTGCAATGACGTCCTGCAAGTCCTTATATCGTTGAAGAATTTGTTTAACTCCTTGCGCAGCTTTATAATGATCTTCCCCCACGATAGAAGGTTCTAATATTCTTGAGTTAGACGCCAAAGGATCAACTGCTGGAAATAATGCTTGTTCAGCAAGTGATCTTTCTAATGCAACGTTAGCATCTAAATGCCCAAATGTAGTAACAATTCCTGGGTCAGTGTAATCATCAGCAGGAACATATACAGCTTGAAAAGATGTTATTGAGCCATCATTGGTAGAAGTAATTCTTTCTTCTAGATCTCCTATTTCTGTACTCAGAGTTGGTTGATAACCCACAGCAGAAGGCATTCTTCCTAAAAGGGCAGAAACTTCCATGCCAGCAAGTATATATCTATAAACATTATCAACAAATAAAAGTACATCTTGTTTTTTAACATCTCTGAAATACTCAGCCATAGTTAATCCTGTAAATGCTACTCTAGCTCTCACACCAGGAGGTTCGTTCATTTGTCCAAAAACTAACGCAGTTGAATCAAGTACTCCATATTCTTTCATTTCATTCCATAAATCGTTCCCTTCTCGGGATCTTTCTCCAACTCCAGCAAATACTGATACTCCTGAGTGTTCTTGGGCAATATTTCTGATTAATTCTGTAATAATAACAGTTTTACCAACTCCAGCTCCTCCATACGCACCTACTTTTCCGCCTTTTGCAAATGGAGTCATTAAATCAATTACTTTAATCCCTGTTTCTAATACCTCTGTTGTACTTCTTTGTTGATCAAAGGCAGGAGCAGGTCTGTGTATTGACCATCTTTCTACGTCTGCTGGAATAGGATCACCACCATCAATTGGCTCTCCTTTAACATTAAACAATCTACCTAGGGAAGCGTCTCCGACCGGAACTTGAACTGGCGCGCCGGTGTCAATGACTTCTTGCCCTCTAGACAATCCGTCAGTAGATCCTAAAGCTAGACATCTAGCCCAGTTATTCCCAACCAATTGTTCAACTTCTAAAGTCAGTTTGTTCCCTAAAAGATCAGTTTCTAAAGCGTTATAGATATTAGGTAATTGATCTGGAGGAAATTCTACATCTACTACAGTACCAATTACTTGAACGATATTTCCTTTTGACATATTAAACTCCTGTTTTCAATAATTTAAATTTATTTTCCTTCAATAGCTGTCATTCCTCCCACCAAATCTAACAATTCAGATGTAATGGATTCTTGTCGAGCTTTATTCAAATCTAAAGTCAGATCATCAACTAATTCATTAGCATTATCTGTCGCATTTTGCATCGCAACCATCCTTGCAGCATGTTCGCTTGCCAAGGAATCTAATATTGCGCCGTAAATCATTGTAAAAATAAACTTTGGTGCAAAATCTAAAATTAGTTCAAGTTGATTAGGTTCAAATATGTGACTTCCTTGTAAATCAGAATCAGACATATTATCTTTAAATGGTAACAAGTTTACAATTTGAGCTTTCTGGTTAGCTACACTTTTAAAATGAGTATAAATTAATTTTACAGATGAATAGTTGTGGGTAACAAATTCATCAATTACCAAGTTACTTAATTCTTCAATCTCATTAGAATTGAAATCATCTTTCATTTCATAATTTTTTATCA
This sequence comes from Dehalococcoidia bacterium, assembly GCA_029936815.1. Taxonomy (GTDB): domain Bacteria; phylum Chloroflexota; class Dehalococcoidia; order Lucifugimonadales. Next base: position 2,792 of record JAPYRX010000013.1, on the reverse strand, counting down.
AATTATAGTTTCTTGACAATATATATTTTTCTATTTTCTTACCTACAGTGATAAAATTTTTATCACTGATGTTAGTATTGTCAGACTCGAAAAGTTTGACCAAATTCCCAAATAATGGTCCAGCTAATCCTCGATTGGATGAGAGTAAAACATATAATGTTTTACCATCGCTAATATTATTACTATTCAATGTGAATAAAGGGCTGATTTCTGACAATAAATCAAAATCCGCAGATCCAAGAACGCTATTTTTAATTTCGTCATATCCATTTGAAAACAAATTAAAATCTTCAGCAGAATTTTGAGCCTTACGTAATTTTGATGCAGCAATCATTTGCATTGCTCCTGTAATTTTAGCAGTGTTTGCTATTGATTTAATTCTAGTTCTTAATTCTTTTGTGCTAGCCATATATTTTAGTAACCCACAGATTTTTTATATTTAGAACTCATTTCAGAAATAGATTTTTTATCATCATCAGATAACTCTCCAGTAGATATTATATTTTCCAAAACTTTTGATATATTAGATTCAGCGTAATCATACCAATTCGATTCAAATTCTTTAAGTTTTTCTAATGGAATGCCATCAAGAACACCTTCATTTACCATGTAAAACATGCAAACCTGCTGCTCCATAGAAACTGGTGAAGATTCATTTTGCTTCAATATTTCTAATATTCTTTGACCTCTATCTAGTTGTTTCTTTGTTGATTCATCGAGGTCAGATGTTCCAAATTGTGCAAAGGTTTCTAATTCTCGAAATTGTGCCATTTCTATTTTTAAACTTGCAGCAACTGATTTCATAGCTTTAGTTTGAGCTGCGCTTCCTACTCTTGTCACAGAAAGCCCCAAATTTACAGCTGGCCTAATACCAGAATTGAATAAATCTGGCTCTAGATATATTTGTCCATCTGTTATTGATATAACATTTGTAGGTATATACGCAGACACATCGCCAGCTTGCGTCTCAATTACTGGCAAAGCAGTCATAGAACCTCCCCCATAATCTGCCGAAAGATTTACCGCCCTCTCTAATAGTCTAGAGTGTAAATAAAAGACATCCCCAGGATATGCTTCTCTTCCTGGAGGTCTTCTTAATAATAATGACATTTGCCTATATGCCCACGCATGCTTGGTTAGATCATCATACACGATTAAAACATCTTTGCCCTGTGCTAAGAAATATTCCCCCATTGCGCATCCTGAATAAGGAGCTAAATACTGCAAAGCTGCAGATTCAGAGGCATTAGCTGTTACAACAATGGTATGCTCCATTGCTCCATTTAGCTCAAGTTGATTAACTATATTGGCAACTTTCGAAGCTTTTTGGCCAATAGAAACATATATACATACTAAATCTCCGCCTTTTTGGTTTATTATGGCATCAATACAAAGAGCAGTCTTGCCTGTCCCACGATCTCCAATCACTAATTCTCTTTGCCCTCTTCCAATTGGAACTAATCCATCTACTACCTTAACTCCAAATTGAACTGGTTTATTAATAGATTCACGTTCAACAACTCCTGGTGCAATTTTTTCGACTTCAATAGTATCAGATGATTTAATGTTTCCTTTACCATCAATTGCTTCCCCAAGAGGATTAAGTACTCTTCCTATCATTCCTTGGCCAACAGGGACTTCAACAATTCGGCCAGTACTTTTAACTTCATCTCCTTCTTTGATTCCCAAATAATCTCCTAAAATCACCACTCCAACAGTATCTTCTTCAAGATTTAAAGCTAGTCCAAAAATATCATTGTCAAATTGTACGATTTCATTTGCTTTAACATTGGATAATCCTTGAATTCTTGCAACTCCATCACCTACTTCAGTGACAGTTCCAGTTTGCTCAACTTTTAATTCGTCACCAAATTGTTTGATTTGTTGCTTTATTATCGAAGCAATATCTTCATTTGCCATAACTATACTCCATTAAACTAGTTCTCTTTTTAATTGTTTCAATTTGTTTTTTATACTGCCATCAATAACAGTGTCACCAATTTTGATAACTATTCCACCAATTAAAGTTGAATCAATTTGTTCTTCAATTTGAGGTTTACCACCAGATATGTCTTTAATTACATCTTCTATTTTTGTTCTCATATGATCATCAATTTTATAAGGAGAAGTAAGTAAAACTTTCACAAAATTACTTTGATTATCCAATTCGTATTGAAATTGCTTACTTATTTCATCAATTAATAAAAAAGATTGATTTTTTGAAAGTACTTTCAAAAAATTAAGTTGTAATTTATCTAAATTAGAACCAAACACTTCCTCAATTAATTTATACTTGGCATCAGGGGGGATTTTAGATGAATCTAAAATTAATTTAAAATCATTATTATTACTTGAATCACAAATTAAATTCAGTTTTTCAGACCAATTTGTAAAATCATTATTTTCTGAAGCCAATTCAAATATTGCTCTCGCATATCTTTTTGCTTTTTTGGAATCTTTAGCCATTAGTTATAAAACACCTTAATTTTCATTTTTAATTTTCTTTGCTTTTTCCAGAAACGAATTAATTAATTGATCATGATTTTTTTCATTAACTTCTTTCTCCACTATTTTTTCAGCAGCAGATATAGCTAATCCAGAAAATTCTGATCTTATATTATTAATAATTTTTTCTTGTTCTGATTTAATTTCATCAATGGCTCTTTTTCTCTCATTTTCAATTTGTTCTTTACTTTTCTCCATCTCTAAATCTTTTATTTTCCTTGCTTGCTCTCTCGCTTCAGAAATTAACATTTGAGATTCTTCGCGTGCTTTAACCATCAAAGTTTCAT
>JAPYRX010000021.1 GCA_029936815.1 Dehalococcoidia bacterium | reverse complement strand
ACTTTCTTCTTGATGTCTTCTATACTCATAAAAATATCCTTTTGTTAAATATATTTTTTTATAATAAATCAAATAAAAAAAAAGAGGAACCATTAAAGATTCCTCTTTTTTTTAAAATTTGTAAGTTTAGAATTATGGACTTAGGAATTTACCTGTTGAGGTAATTTTACCATCTTTAATCGTCCATACTTCAATAGTGTTGTTAACATCACCATTAACATCAATTTCTTGAGAACCTGCAGCTCCTTCGTAATTGATATCATTTCCTTTTTTAAGAAGATTTACAGCAGTTTTAATATCACCAGGTTCGATATTAGGATCTGCATCACCATCGTCTGTAGCAATTCTTCTCAAACAAGATTTGATGCTATCACAAGCATCTGTGTATTGTGCAGCAAATGCAGCTAATCCGAGCATCATCATAGCATCGAATGTTTCAGCTATAAATGGATCAGTTGGTAATTTTCCACCATTAGCCTCTTTATAAAGTTGTTCAAATTTGTTTTTAGCTGGGCTTGATTTTGCTCCAGGAGCAGTACCAAGCATACCGTCAAAGTAATTTGCACCATGAACTTTGGTCATTGCATCAAACATGTCTTGAGCTTTAGTTCCATCAACAAACATGAAATTAGAAACAAGTCCACCTTCAATAGCTTCTCTGATATAGATTTGAGCTGTAACAGGGTATGTCATAGCTAATAAAACGTCCGGGTTTCCATCTGATGCCTTTTTAACTTCGGATAGATAGCTTGTTTGCCCTGGCTCAATAGGAACCATTGCAGATATCTTTCCACCTAAAGATGTAAATTTGTCACTGAACATTTTAGATAAACCTTCTCCATAAGGATTGTTTATGTATAAGCCTCCAGCAATTTTAATACCATTGTCCCATGCAAATTGTGCTAAAACCACACCTTGTGCTGCATCCGATACTGTAGATCTAAATACAGTGTCATTATCATCCATTGTTGAAATGGCAGGTGAAGTTGAGGCAGGTGACATAATAGGGATGTTTTTTGGAATAGTAACAGCAGTAGCTGTAGCCATTGTTACTCCACTCGAGAGTGATCCAACAATTGCTGAAACACCTTCGATGTCAATTAGCCTTGTTGCTTCAGCTATAGACTTCTGATTAGCAGTTCCTGAATCGCCAGGCACTTTGACTATGTCTACGCCCGCATCAGTTAATAATTTAATAGCAAGATCTGCTCCTACTTCCATAGGTGGTCCGTAGTTACCAAGATCTCCAGTTTTATCTAATAGTGTACCAATTTTAATTGTATCGCCACTTTGACATCCAACCATTAAAAGGCTAAGCATCAAAGTCAACATAATCGGTAATGAAATGATTTTTTTCATTTTTGCCTCCATAAAAGCGTTACTTTAATGACGAAATTATAACATTTGTAAATTATTAATCAAGAAGTATTTTACATGAATTAAGATGCAGTTTTCAAATGATGATATAAATAGACTAAATTCAAAGTATCTTTTTCAGCATACGATAATAAATCTTTTTCATAATATTGTCGTAAATCAGCGTCAATATTATCAGTAATCAAATCTATTAATATCGTTGAAGCTTCATCTCCTGAATTAACATATTCCATGTTATACATATTCTCATCACCCAGTATTTTAGAGACAGTTTTAAGTGAAAAACTACCTTTAAATTTAGGATGATAATAATTTTCCTTTGTTATTTTCAACATATCAATACAACGGTCAATTACATTCTTAATACTGCTAGCATACTGAGGATGAGTTTTTGCAATCATGTTTAAAATACGTATCTCAAAATCGGAATATATTAGTATATTTCCGGTTTCTCCAATACTATTAATTAAGTCTTCAATAAATCCATCTCTAGGGTCATTGCCTGAAAATTTATAATAATTACTATATGTAAGATTATTATTTATATCTTCTCTATGTAATGACCACATACAAGGTATAGGTTCGAATGGTTTTGTAGATGGGAATATTTTGTAAGGTGATATTATTGTTTCGAAATCAAGAAAATATAAAGGGAAAATAAGATCATCTATAATATTAGGGAGTTCTTTACTAATATATTCTTTAGAAGATTTCACAGAATCTATCACTCTTTTTTGTAATAATGTTACAGACTCTAATTCAGGTAATTTCTTTATATCCGATATCCTTAATTGAGTTAAGCTTTCTTTTAAATCTTTGTTTTGATTTGGAATTTGTTCTACATGATAATCAGGCAGGTTTATTCTACAATAATCAAAATAATTACACTGATACGGGTTTTTACAGTGTGATCCTATGTCCTTTTTGGGAAGCTTATCTGATTTAATTTGTTTTTGGATATTATTGATATTGTTTTCTATTTCCTCAGGTAAAATTTGATTAATTTTTTCTGTGCAATCCAAAATATTTAAATATTTATCTAAGTTTAGTTCTGCACTGGTAAATTGATATTCTTTATTTATCAGTATCAATTTAGTATGTATTTCCAAATCATATTTTTTTTCAATCAAATATTTTTGCAAGGCAAGTTCTTTTATGTAATATTTTTTGGGATATATTGCGGATTTAACTAAATATAATGTAATTTTATTATCTTTGTATATGATCGCATCATAATTCAATCTTAAATCTTTATTATCTAACGAAAAATTTATCGAATAAAATGGTTTTTGAGTTTTAAAATTCTCACTGAATTTATCACTGTTATATAATTGAAGTAATTCATTTGAATATTTATTCTGTAAATATTCAAATGAAAGTTCTAATAATTTTTTCTTATTATTTGGTCTATTATTTTTATACTTAATATTTTCATTTAAATCTAAGAATAATTTCTTTTCGCACTGTAATCCAGAAAAATATTTTGATTTATTTAATTTAATTTGATTCAAAATTATATTTGGAGGGCTTGAGCGGGAAAACTCTCACGTTAACAACGAGGTTTTCAAGAATGTTCACTCAAGCCCTGATATTGGTAAATAAACCGAATCGTATCACTAAAACAAGACGAGTGGTAGTATAATTTATTTAAATATAAATAATAACGAGTAAATATTGCCAAATACATTTGGAAAATTATATAAAATCACAACTTGGGGAGAATCTCACGGGGAAGCAGTAGGTGTTACGATTGATGGGTGCCCTCCAGGAATTGAAATTTCTAATGAAGATATACAGTTTGAATTAAATAGAAGAAAACCTGGGCAAAGTGAAATTACAACGCAAAGAAAAGAAAATGATCTCGCAGAAATACTTTCTGGAACTTTTGAAGGTAAAACTCTTGGGTCTCCCGTACAAATTACTGTAACAAACAAAGATGCAAGAAGTAAAGATTACGATGCTCTTAAAGATATTTACAGACCCTCACATGCCGATTATACATACGATATTAAATATGGGATAAGAAACTGGAAAGGTGGTGGAAGAGCTAGTGCGAGGGAAACAATTGGGAGAGTAGCGGCTGGCGCAATAGCTAAAAAAATTTTAAAGCAAAAATTTAATATAGATATTGTAGGATATGTGAAATCTATACAAAACTTAGTTGCCAATGTAAATACTAATACGGTTAACTTGACTGATGTAGAAAAGAATATTGTTAGATGCCCTGATGATAAAATAGCTGTAAAAATGATAGATATGATCAAAGAAATCAGAAAAACAGGGGATTCACTAGGTGGTGTTGTTGAATTAGTTTGTAGAAATGTTCCTCCTGGATTAGGAGAGCCAGTATTTGATAAATTAGAAGCTGAATTAGGTAAGGCAGTACTGTCAATTCCTGCTTGTAAAGGGTTTGAAATCGGTTCTGGATTCAACGGAACTTTAATGCTCGGATCTGAGCACAATGATGAATTTTATATGAACAATGGTAAAGTTGAAACTAAAACTAATTATAGTGGCGGTATCCAAGGTGGAATATCAAATGGAGCAAACATATTGCTAAAAGCTGCATTTAAACCTACGGGAACTATCATTAAAACCCAAAATACAGTAACAAATTCTGGTAAAGAAGTTGAATTTGGAGGTAGAGGAAGACACGATCCATGTGTTCTTCCAAGGGCAGTGCCTATTGTTGAATCGATGGTAGCCATTGTATTAATGGATCATTCTTTAAGACAGCATGCTCAAAATCATTTCATTGACTAAACTACAGGTGATGTTCCTCCGTCCACATTTATAGCTGTCCCTGTTACGTAACTAGCTTTTGAAGAGGCAAGGAAACACATCACATTTCCAACTTCTTCAGCTTCACCAATTCTTCCTAAGGGGACATTTTTTCCTAGCGAAATCCAATGATCATCAAGTTTATAATTAGAATCCTTTGAATTCATACCTTCCCATCTAGTCCTATGTTGTCCAGATTTTAATAGTCCTACGCAGACAGTATTAACTCGAATATTATATTGAGCTAATTCACCAGCCCAAGATTTAGTAAGTGAAATACCTGCTGCTCTAGACAATGAAGTAGGTTGTCCTCCTGGCGCCGAAGCTTTACCTCCTGGAGTAGTAGTGTTGATAATGACACCTGATCCGGATTTTATCAAATAAGGAAGTACTGCACGAGCACAGTAGACTCCACCATAAACTTTTATACCAAAATCAATTTTTAATTGTTCATCAGTCATTTTTTCCAAAGTTGTTGCAGCCGATGTTCCCGCATTATTAATCAATATATCAATTTGTCCAAATTTACGTATAACTTCATTGACCATATTTTGAACCTCTGATTCAATAGAAACGTCCGCAGATATACCTATAACATCATTATGTGTGTCAATTTTTATATCATTGATAGCAGAATCTATTTTTGATTGAGATCTACCTACTATCGCGACTTTACCACCTTCTTTAGCAATTGAAATTGCCGCTGCCTTTCCAATTCCATCACTTCCACCAGTTATAATTGCAACTTTATTGTTTAATCCCAAATCCATTTAATTTTCTCCTTCGATATATGAATAATAAAGTAAATCTGTAACGTACATAATTTCCGTATGTAATTCTAACATTTTTAGTCCTCCTTGTAGTTGAATAAAACAACCTGGATTTGAAACAGTCATTACATCAATTTTAATAGAGTTAAATTCATTCATTTTTTTGTCTAATACTTTTTTAGACCAAATGGGTTGTGTAATAGAATACGCTCCTCCTGCTCCACAGCAAATATTACTAGATGGTAATTCAACAAACTTAATTCCAGGAATCATTTTGATTAATTCAATAGGTTCATCTATGACTTTTTGAGTATTTAACAAATGGCATGCAGGTTGATAAGAAACAGTTTTATTGATGACACGATTTGGTTTTTGATCAATGTTTTGATAAAGAAATTCATATATGTCCAATGTCTTATCTTTAAGTGATTTTGATTTCATCCAATATTCAGAATTTTCATCAAACAAATGATAGTATTCTTTAATTCTAGTGCCACAACCAGCAGAGCTAATCAAAAGATATTTAAATTCGTCATCTAAAAATAAATCTATATTGTGCTTGGCTAATTTAATTGTATTTTCTAAATCACCATTATGTGAGCTAATTGAACCGCAGCAAACTTCAGAAGCTACTACTTCTACATCAAATCCTAAATAATTTAATAATTTAACAGTGTTTCTCATATTATCTCCATGTATTCCTGGCATAATACATCCTCGAAACAATGCAATTTTAAATTTACTATTATCAATTAAAAATTGTCCGGATTTTAAAGGAGATCCATAAACTTTTGGAATCATTGTTTCAAGTTGAGATAATTTTGAAGGTAATATTCTACTTATTTTTAGCATATATAAAATACTGGATATTTTTAAATTGTTATAAATTCTAAATATAGTTGAGTTTAGGTTGATAAACCATTTAGAGATAGATAAGTTAATAATTAAATTGAATATAAACCTATAGGAAAATGAATTTGATTTTACTTCTTTCATTCCATTTTTTGCTGATTCAATTAGCATTCCATACTTTACTCCAGAAGGGCAAGCAGGTTCACAAGCTCGACATTGAATACATCTGTCCCAATGCTGAAAAGTCTTTTCATCAGGTTCGATTTGTGATTCCAATGTAGCTTTCATCAAAGATATTCTACCTCTGGGGGATTCTAATTCTTGCCCACTTACTAAATAAGTAGGGCAAGAAGTTAAGCAGAATCCACAATGAACACACTTATATACTTCATCTTTTACTTTTTCTATATAGGATTTAACTGTCATAAAGTTTGCCTGGGCTAAACAAATGTTTTTTATCATATGTATTTATAAATAATTTAGTCAAATTATTTAAATTATTATCATTGTTCTTATAATTAAATTTGTTTTTTAATTTCAAAGAACCTCTTTCAATAAAAAGTTTAACATTATTATCATCAGAGATTTGTCTTAATTTTTTAATATTATCTACTGATTTTTCATCATCATATATAATTATCGAAGAAAATCCAAAAATTGGATTTATCATCAGTTTGTATTGTATATTTCTTAGTTCAATTAAATGAGCTAGAGATTTGAAAAAATAATTTTTATGAGATGTGAATTTTATATATATTTCATCTGTACCTAGATCATAACCAAAATTATTGATATATGATTCGTCAACAGATTCAGAATTTGATTTATTTAAAGAATTTTTGTGAATCAATTTATCTATTTTATCTACAATTTGATTTGTTCCAACAATATTAAAAACTAATTTATAATGATTTTCTTTACTTGATTTATATAACGACAGCCTGGGGATATTCCAATTGAAAAATATATATTTTTGAGCAATTCTAATTGCTTCATCTAAATCGATATATTCAAAAACCAATAATATTTCTTTGCTAGGAGTAGGATAAACTTTATATGAAACAGAATACATAGGGCCAAAAGATCCATTTGTTCCTATAAATAATTTATGCATATCATATCCAGATACATTTTTTACTACTTGTCCTCCAGATTTTATAAATTTCCCTTCTTGATTTACTGCCTCTATACCTATAATTG
>JAPYRX010000012.1 GCA_029936815.1 Dehalococcoidia bacterium | reverse complement strand
CATTTGATTTAAAGACTCCTACTCCAAGTCCACTTGGGATTGCATCATCAGAAAGCTCTCCATATTCTTTTTCTGCTGCTGTATCAGGTTCACGGTCGAATATTCCTGTGGTAACAAGTAACTCTTCGTTATCGTTCGAGTTCGTAAAAAAAAGCCATCTAGTTAAATTTGCAAAATCACCAACGAGTTCAAATTGCTCACCCCCGTCTGTAGATTTAAATACAAATCCTCGAGTTCGATTAAACTGGAATCCATCTACATTGGTGTCAACGTCACCCATGACGTAAACGACATTTGAATTACCTGGTTCAACTTCAATCATTCTGACGGTTAATTGTAACTCGGAAATATTTTCATCTTCATCTTCATTTTTTAATTTTTGTTGCGGAATAATCTTATTTGAATTTAAACCATTGCGTTTTGGTTTCCAAGATTGTCCTACATCATATGATTTATAGATACCTCCGTTATCTTGCAGACCTACCCATACAATGTTTTCATCGTTCGGATCTGCCTTAAAAGCAAATACAGGGATATTATCTAATGAAGGCCCATTTCGAAAATCAATACTCCCCTCTCCTTCTCCATTAGACTGGGCCCAATTTAAGCCTCCATCAATACTTTTTTGTAGTCCTGACCACGCATCAGTAAAATACATGATATCTGGATTATCGTGTCTATATCGTACGTTATATCCCAAACCTCCAATTGGCCCTTTAGCTTTTACCCATGTACTGAGAAGGTCATTTGTATCCGAGATACACTGCAAAGTAAAGTTACCAGCTTGCCCCGATTCAATATTGCCCTTATCATCTCCTTTTTCCTTATCTGAAGTGTTCATTTTTTTTACATCTTTTGGCGGAGTTGCATCTTTTGGGGAGATTGCATCTTTATAAGACATATGTAGTTCAGATTCAGAAGAACAAGCAATAGAAGCTAGAAGAATAAGTACTGTTACTAGTACACCATTAATTATTTTAAACATAATAAACTCTCTGAATTATTATTTGAATTATAACAAAAATTCTCTTTAACAATAAAGTTTATGGAATGTTTATGGAATTAATACATTAAGTTTTATAAACATTTCAAAAGAATGTTCAAAAGATAATCAAAGAATATCAAAAGTATTTTTTGACTTAATGGTTATAATTTAATATCTTAAGAATTTATATCTTTTGAATAAGTATTAGGATCAACATTTTCATCTGTATCGTTAAGAATACCAACAACACATAACTCTCCAAAGATATCACATATAAATATATATACTGCCGAAACTTGAACCGGCGACAACATTAGAAGGACCGAACACTACATATTGTGGAACGGGTTGGGCTACAATTTGGGCTACAGAGAGAAGTATTTCTTTTTTTATAGTGTGCCATTTGTACCATTCCCCTTCAGTAGAAAAATGGAGCGGGAGACCGGATTCGAACCGGCGACCTTCTGCTTGGAAGGCAGATACTCTAGCCGCTGAGTTACTCCCGCATTTGAGTGAATATTATAACATCATTTAATAATTAAGCTCTACTAAATCCTGACACAGGAATTGTTGGATCTACTCCTCTACCTTTTGGGTTATCTAAAAGTCCAAATTCATTTAAAATTTCTTGACTATAAGTTACTCTACCTGAAATTTTTTCTATTTCGAGTTCAGCGAGTAATACTGTTGCTTTTGCCATCAATTCAGGTTGCTCACCTTTTGGATCATCAAATCCTGTAACTAAATTGTGGAACACTGTACCTGGAGTTGGGACAACCAAGCTTGGAGACACACAAGTAACAGAAATACCATATTCATACACTTCTTCAGCCAATCCTTGAGTAAATCTCTCCAAAGCTGCTTTTTGCGCACCATAGCATGTCCCTCCTCCTTTTTTTCTTGGTTTATTTTGTATGTCTTCATTTTGAGATTCTTCATATGGTCCTGAGCCAGGGCCAACAGCAGCAGCAGAGGATATATTTACTATACATCCTTCTTTTTTAGTTATCATATCTTCTAAAACTAAGTGGCTTAAGTAAAATGGTGCATGTAAATTAACTTCCCAAGATTTAATCCATTTTTTCAGTACGTATTGCCTTACAGGGACAAAATAAGTGAGAGCAGCATTATTAACTAAAATATCGATAGGTCCATATATGCTTTTTGCTTGCTCAATTAATTGTTCGCATTGGTCAAAATCTGAAATATTGGCAGAAAGTGCAGTTGCTTCTCCTTCTAGTGATCTAATTTGTTCTACTGTATTAGTTAACGATCCTTCTAGAGGATGTTCTCCATCTGACATGGTTCTTGCGACACATACAACTTTAGATCCTCTGCCTGCAAATTCTTGAGAAATATACTGTCCAATTCCACGGCTAGCACCAGTAACTAAAACAACTTTATCTTTTAATTCTTTCATGATTTTCTCCTTGAACATATTAATTTTTTTCAAAATAGTAATAAATCTAATTGTTACATATATTTATTTATTGATTATTATAGCCTTCATATAATAATCAATAATAGGCGTTCATCAATAAGACTCAATATTTACTGCTATCATTAATTGACATCAAAATAAATTCATATTAGTATCTCAATAAACCACAAGGAGATAAATATGTCAATTCAATCAATTCCAGACTTAATTGTAAAAAATGCTAATATTATAACAGTTGATGACACTATGCCAATCGCAGAATCATTCGCAGTATCAAATGGCAGATTTGTAGCTATTGGCTCAAATGAGGATATCCAAAACTTAAGCTCTCCAAATACTAAAGTCTATGACGCAGAAGGTCGTACCATAATTCCTGGATTAATTGACGCACATATTCATGTTTTAAGCAGTGGCATAAGGCACGTTATGGCAGCAGATTGTACAGTAAAAGATTTAAAAGAAGTTTCAGCGTTACTAAAACAGCAAGCAAATAACACTCCAAAAGGTGAATGGGTTCAGGGATTTAAATATGACGATACAAAAATCAAGGAAAATCGAGATCTTTACAAACAAGACTTAGATTCTATTTCTTTAGACCATCCAATTATGGTTTCACATAGAGCAGGACATGTTTATTATATGAATTCTAAGGCGTTAGAATTATCTGGATACCATAATGAATCAAACGATCCTCATGGAGGAAAATTAGGCCGGAATGAAACAACGGGAGAATTGAATGGAGTAGTATACGAAAGAGCAATAGAACCAACAAGAAATCTTTTACCCCAAGTGTCCGATAGTGACAGAACAAAAGGATTAAAGCAAATAAGTTCAATGTTAAATTCTTCTGGCTTAACTAGTGTTCATGATGCAAGAGTAAGCCAAGACGAATTTTTAACATACCAAGATGGAGAAAAAAATGATTATCTTGGGTTAAGGGTATACATGTTAATGGCACAAGATTTATTCCCTAGTCTAAGAGATGCAGGAGTGAAAACAGGTTTTGGCAGTGAAATGTTAAAAGTTGGAGGAATAAAGATGACTTCTGATGGTGCAATAGCTGCTAGAACAGCTTGGCTTTCAGAACCATATATCGGGTCCGAAGATGATTGCGGAATCCAGGCTATGGATCAAGAAGAACTTGATGAACATGTAATTCAAATGCATAATGCTGGATTTCAAGTAGCAGTACATGCAAATGGCGATTCTGCAATTTCCATGGTATTAAATTCATATGAAAAAGCTCTAAAGCTAAATCCACTAAAAGATACTAGGCATAGAATAGAACATTGTACACTCGTAAATCCTGAAATTTTAAAGAGAATGGCGAAAAATGATGTTCAAGCAACTCCATTTTGTACTTATGTGTTTTACCACGGTGAAAAAATGCAATTCTATGGAGAAGAAAGATTAGAATGGATGTTTGCACAAAAGTCTTTTATAGAATATGGCGTGAACTCTACGGGGGCAACAGACTACCCTCCAGGACCATATCCTCCATTAATGGGGATTCAAAGTTGTGTAACAAGAACAGATTCTAATGGGAAATTGTGGGGGGCAAGTCAAAAAATAAATATACATGAAGCTCTCAAAATTTATACTCTAAATGGAGCAAGAGCAGCTTTTGAAGAAAAAATCAAAGGATCAATATCTCTAAATAAACTTGCTGATTTTGTTGTGTTAGACAAAGATATAACAAAAATAGATCCCTTTGAAATAAAAGATCTTAAAATAGTACAAACTGTAATTGGTGGAAAAACAGTATTCGAAGGTTAATACTCTTTTGTATTCATTATGTATTGAGTTAACGGGCTTGGAGATGGCTCAGTTTTAATATTTAAAATTCCTGGACCATTATGGCTTAAAAATTTTTGTATTTTAGTTGGTAAGTCTGATTTTTTTTCTACTAAATCTCCATAAGCTCCAACTGATTTAGCAATGTCTTCATAGTGGACAAAATTCAATGTTGTTGCAACAGCATTATCAAAAAATTCTAATTGCTGGTGATAATCAATTCCCCATACAGAATCGCATCCTATTATAATTTTCACATTTATGTTATTTCTTACTGCGGTATCAATTTCCATCAGATTAAATCCTGCTGCGCCATCACCAGTAAAGACTATGACTTGTTCATTCTCAAGAGCTACTTTAGCTCCTATTCCATATGGGATCCCCCATCCAATCATTCCTAAAACACCATTAGTAAACCATCTATCTTTCCTCTCGGAAGGATAATAAGATGCTCCATAAAATGAAAAATCACTACCTTCGAATATTAAGCAATTATTCTTTTCTAAAAATTTAGAAACTACTCTGTGAACATCCATGGCATGAATGTTGTTATCGACTCCAGTCAAACTATCTAGACGTTTAATATGATTTCTTTTGTTCTCATCAAAAACAGAAAAAATATCTGGTTGTTTTCTTAAGTCTAATTTCCCGTTAATTAAAATATTCAGCTCTTTTACAAATATTCCTACCGAAGACATAATTGAAAGATTTGTCCTTTTAGATCTTCCTAATATCACTTCGTCTGGATCAATTTGGATTATTTTTGTATTATTTGAAATGGCTGGTAACCCTCCATAATCTAAGGTGAAATCTAATTCTTTTCCTAGTAAAATAATTAGATCAGATTCTACTATAGCTCTAGCAACGGGATTCGCTCTTTGATCAGACAATCCATAAGATAGTAAGTGTGAGTCAGGAACTGTTCCTCTTGCACTCATTTCATTAATAAGAGGACAATTTAATGATTCAATTATATTCGTCATTTGTTCTCTGTTAATATCATGTGCTCCATTTCCTAAAATAAATACAGGATTCGAAGCTGAAATTAAATATTCCAAACATTTTTTAACATCATCTGTATGTGGATATTTATAACTTATTGTTCCTCTATGTTGAACATAAATCTGTTTTTGGTCATATAAATCAGTTTGTATATTAGTTGGAATTGTTAGATGAGTAGGGCCTCTTCTGTCTGACATACTCATTTGAAAACTTGATTCTAATTCACTAACCAATTGATTACCATTGCGAATTAAATTAGATCTTTTTGTTACAGGGGTTGCCATCCCAATTTGATCTATTTCCTGAGGAGCTCCCATTCCTAATAAAGTACTGTCAGCAGATCCTGAAATGTTTATTACAGGGCTTAATTGTTGGTGTGCGAGCGTTAATCCAGGAATTGCATTTGCGTGACCTGGTGTTGTAAACATTGAAATTCCAGGAGTGTTTTTTATTCTACCCCAAGCATTTGCCATATCAACTGCAGCTTGTTCATGCCTAGTATCAATAAATTTAAAACCTCTATTAGACAAAACATTCATTAAATGCAATATATGGTCACCAGCAACAGTAAATATAGTATCTATGTTTTTAGACTCTAAAAAATCAGCAATATATTCTGAACCCGATTGTTTCATGTTACTACTTTGAAAACTGTAATGCTTGTGATGGATTTTTATATAAAATCGAATGAATCATATCATCCGTAAATCCTTTCTGTCGCATTCTAGGTACTATAAATGCAGGAATGAAGGTAAATCCAAAGCCTCCATACTCTTGTAATTGATGTTTATGACAAACGTCATGCGCAATCAATATTTTTGATTCGTAACCATTTTCAATCATAAAAAGAATATCTTCCATTCTTTTTGCATCAGAAGGCATATCTATATTTTCATTTGCTGCATAGAAATGATTTTCTTGGCCAAACAAATCCCATTCAAGAAAACATCCTGATTCTGCAATTTGTATAAGAGTTTCTCTTTCAAATACAGTTCTATCAAGATGGCCCATAATAGTCATATTTAAATCAGCCCCAGATTTTCTTAAAATATCTATAGCTACAATCGGTGCTTTTTCATCTCTTCCAGGATGAATTAATAAAGGGGCTCCAGTTTCTTTTTGGGCTACAGCAGAAGCAATTAAAATTTTTTCTTCATCTTTATGTAAAGGATGAGACAATCCAACTTCTCCAATTATTCCTGATTTAATTTTCAAAGGACCTACGCCAATATTAACATCATTTATTATTACTGCAGCTAAATCTTCAATTGACATCTCTTCAACTTCAGGAGGATGCGTCAAATAAACATAATAAGAAGATCCCATAATTATATTTATATCAGTTAAATTTGAAATTTTAAGTAATCCTTCAGGATCTCTAGATAATCCTATACTCGTAGCATCAACTAATGAATTACCTCCAACAGATTTATATTTTAATACTTCATCTACGGAAATATCTAAATCTAAAATTGATAAATTATCTAAATTTTTCCATGCATGATGATAAATCAATCCTCTGTTTTGTAATGTAATAGGTTCATAAAACACTTGTTTTCTGTGTGATTCTGTAGGAGGCACAGAAAAAGTGTCTGGAAATTCTAACAAAAGATGTTCGTGTGTCATGGTCATGCCTAATTCAGAGGGATCAATAACGTCTTTAACAGTTTGGATTTTTCCTTTTCTATTCATAGATGACTCCAAATAAATATTTTATAGAATTTAACTTATAATAAAATAAAAATAAAATAAAATAAAGTTTAAAATGTCTTATGAATAATAAAACTATAATAATTGGGATTACAGGATCAATTGCAACCGGTAAATCTACATACATACAAAAGTTAATAACTGAATTTTCACCTGAATATTGTGATGCAGATAAATTAGTACATACTCTTTATGAACCAGAGAAACCTGCTTATCATAGAATAATAAAAGAATTTGGTAATGAGGTAGTTGATCAAAAAACCAATTTTATAGATAGACAAAAACTTGGAGCGATAGTATTTAAAGATAAAGAACTTATGACAAAATTAACAAATGCAATCGGAGATATTGGATCAGAAGTAAAGAGAATAGTAGACAATTGGATTTTTACTGAAAAAAAAATTGGTATTGTAGAGGCCGTAAATTTAATTGAAGCTAGATATATAGAATGGTGTGATCAAGTTTGGTTATTTAAAGTAGACAGCCAAATAGCTTTAGAAAGATTAATCAAAAGAAATAATCTTTCATTAGTTGAAGCTGAAAAAAGAATTAATAGCCAAACCTCATGGAATAAAAGAGCTGAATATGCGAATTTTATTATAGATACCAATGATGCAATTGATAAGGTCTATAAAAATTTAAAAAATGAATATATTAACCTGCTGACTCATCAGTAAAAATAATTTCATTATCATAAAAATTTTCAATTTGTTCTTCTGTGTAACCTATTTGATCTAGATAATATTTATTATGCTCACCTAGTTCAGGAAATTTAAACACTTTAACATCTCTTAATCCCAAATCATATAAATTATGAGCCATCTCCAAAGAAATTAAAGATGGATGGTAGTTTTTGTCTGAAATAGAATCCCAAGTTACTGGGTTTTTCAAAAAATCATAATCATCTTCTCTTGGATTATTAATAACACATATATTAATATCGATTATAGATAATTGTTCAATAAGGTTTTTTGTACTAATGGTCAAAAATATTTTTTCAAAATCATTAATATTTCTAATCGAAACATTAAACTTATTGTTAATAGTAGAAAAAATTTCTTTAGCATCTAGATTTTTACAATAAAAATAAACCCATCCATCTTTTGTTTCATATGCTCTGTTAAATTCATGAATTCCGTTCTGATTTTCATTAATAAAGGTAGGAAGTTCATTATGATTAATATAGTTACTAATTTTTTCTCCATTAAGTAACATACCTCCTGCTAAAAGATTTGTATTAACAACAGTTCCTTTACCACATTTCACTTTGTTATAAATTCCTACTACAGTACCAAGTGCAGCCATTCCACCAGCAGTGAAATCTGTAGGTGCTAGCATTCCTAAAAACACAGGAGCTTTCCCTCCCCCTTGTATCGTTTGTAATCCAGTAATAGACTGAGCTATTGGATCAAGTCCTGGTCTATGAACGTAGGGACCGTCATGGCCATAGGCAGCAATATGAGTTTGTATTATTTCAGGATTTAGTTTGTTTAAATCATCTGCCCCTAATCCAACTCTTTCAGTCGCTCCTGGTCTCATGTTTTCAAGAAAAATATCAACTTCTTTTATAAGTTTTTGTGCGATTTCTCTTCCTTCTTCCGTTTTAGTATTTATAGAAATTCCTTTTTTATTTCTATTTAAATTCTGGAAATACCCAACTCCTAGTGGACGAGAAATTTCACCAAAAGGAGGTTCCATTTTGATTACTTCCACTCCTAGATTAGATAAGATTCTTCCAGCAACAGGCCCGGCTATAACATTGGTAATTTCAAGAGACTTAAAGCCTGCTAAAGGTAAGGAGAAATTATCACGATCATATGATTTTATATTTATATTTTCATTATTAGTTGTACTAAATTCTATAAATCTACCAATATTCTTAGTATCGTCCTGTTCAAAAATAAGGTTATTATGAAGTATTTGAGCATCATTTATTGTTTCTTCAATGTTATATATTTTATTGTAAGGAACATCAGCTTCTTCAAAAATATCACTCCATTCTGCACAAGTTTTTGATTTCATTTTAATAGATATCAAATCATATAGTTTAGTAGCAATATTTATATAATTATCTCTATCTCTATCATTAGGTTTGAAAATCGATTCAAACTCAGGATCAAATAATATTTCTGGAATATCAATTGCTATCGCTGCTTTTTCAGAAAAACCAGAATGAATACATGCAAGTTGTATAAATCCATCTGAACATTCGTAATTACTATAAAATGGAACTCCACCATAAGGTTTTGCAAAATCTCTCCATTTATCTCCTTGATACGGATTGGAAGCATACAATAACAATCCTCCTATAAGCGTAGAGTTGATTTTGTTTATCTGCTTTTTAGAAATCATATTTGATACAACTGTAGATAAAATTGCTGTTGCAGAATTAATTGCACAACCAACGCTAGTTATGGGATGCATTAAAAATTTAGGGCTAAGGTTACCGTCTCCTTGGCCTGGTAAAATTCTCATCTCACCTGCTCTTGCAACAACTAATTCATCAATCATAGGTTCGTTTTTCAGTTCTGAATTCAAAGGAAAAGCTGATATATGACACACAATTAGATTTTTATTAATGGTTGAATTAATAAGTGAATTTATGTATTTATAATTATCTGATCCGATTTGATAATCATGTATTAAAATATTAGCTTTGTCCAATAAAGAGATATTTATATTTTTTAAAGAAGAGTAATTAAATATTTCTTTATTTCTATTCCAAAATAAATTCTTTTCTAATTCATCGTTGTTTTGATCACTGAACTTAATTACATTAGCACCAAAGTCTGCCAAAAACATTGAACAAATATCACCTGAACGGTGATTTGTAAAATCTAAGACCTTGATTTCAGACAAAAAATTAGTAACACTAGTATTCATAAATAAATTCTACAATTTTATTATTTAAGTTCAATACAAAAATATCATGAAAAGTAATCAAATAAAAAATACTATAAATAATGGAAATTGTGTTTTTGGCACAATGTTAACAAATTCTATTTCACCAAGATGGGCTGGTCATTTTAATAATATAGGATTAGATTATGTAGTTATTGATACAGAACATTCTCCTTATAACAGAAGTGAAGTTGCAAATCTAATTAATTCATTTGATTTATGCAACGTAGCGCCAATTGTTAGAATTCCTATTCCTTCCGCTCATTACGCTACAATGAATTTAGATGCCGGTGCAGTTGGGATATTAGCACCTTATTGTGAAAACAAAGAAGAAGTTGAAGAGATGATTGGAGCAATTAAATGGAAACCTTTAAAAGGAAAATCATTAGAAGATGTTGTGAAAAACAACAAATTCCCAAGTGACAAATCTAAACAATATCTCCAAGATCTTAATGCAAACAATATTTGTGTAATAGGTATTGAAAGCGTTCCTGCAATTGAAAATCTTGACTCTATTTTGTCAGTCCCTGGTATTGATGCTATTTTTGTTGGGCCAAACGATTTAAGTGTATCGCTTGGTATTCCAAATGAATATGAAAATAAAATTTATGAAGAAGCTCTAGAAGAGATAATAGAAAAAAGTAATGCTAAAAATATTCCCACAATGATTCATCATCAAACTACTTCTTTAACAAGTACATGGATCAAAAAAGGAGCTTTATTTGTGCTTTACACTTCGGATAAAAGAACTTCTCAAAATGGATTCATCGAAGAATTTAATTCGATAAAAAACACTGCTTCTTCTATAGGGAAATATATTATTAAATCAAACAATATCGAAGAAGAAATTGTTTAATTTTCTCTTCCTTGGGATTGTATCCACTTAGATTTTTGTTCTGCTTGAATCTGAGGATCTGTTGATCTATATTCCTTTAAAAAATCAATAGCAAATAACGAGAAATCCGAATTTTTTATCATTTTTCGAGTAACAGACATAAGGTTATACAAAAATGCTAAATTATGAATAGAAGAAATTCGATATCCTAATAATTCTTTCGATTTAAATAAATGATGAATATATGCCAAGCTATAATTCTCACAACTATAGCATTTACATTTTTCTTCAATAGGTTTATCAATATTTTTATATTTTGCATTAAAGATATTGATTCTGCCTTTTTCAGTAAATAAAGATCCGTTTCTAGCAATTCGTGTAGGTAATACACAATCAAACATATCAAAACCATTTCTAATTGATTTAATCAAGTCATCAGGTGATCCGATTCCCATTAAATATCTAGGTTTATTTTCAGGTAACAATTCATTAACGGATTGTAAGGCGTTCATCATTAATTCTTTATCTTCTCCAACACCCAAGCCTCCATATGCAAATCCATCAAAATCTAAACTAGTAATTTTTTTAGCAGATATTTCTCTTAATTCTAAATTTGTTCCTCCTTGCACTATTCCAAACAATTTTGAATCAATTGTTGTTCTTGCTGTAATACTTTCTTTTGCCCATGAATAAGTCGTTTCAATCGCTTCTTTGAGTTCATTTAAACTAGCCTTTTTTGGCAAGCAAATATCAAGTGGCATCATAATATTTGAGCCAATATCTTCTTGATATCTCACTACTTGTTTAGGTTTGAAATAAATTTCTTTTCCATCAAGATGGCTCTGGAATATTATCCCATCATCTTTCACTTTTACTCTATGAGATAAGCTATATCCTTGAAATCCCCCACTATCAGTTAAAATCAATCCTTTCCAATTCATAAATTTATGAATTCCACCAAAATCTTTCAAATATGTAATTCCAGGTCTTGCAGCCATATGATAAATATTAGATAAAATTAAATTATAACCAATATTATTTAATTCAAAAGAATCTAACGATTTAACAGAAGCTTGAGTAGCAACAGGCATAAAACATGGTGTTTGAATTTTAATTCCATTAATTACAATTTCTGCAACTCTACTAGTTTTATCAACATTTATAATATTAAAAAATTTATTCACATTTACAAATTTTGAATAATTAATAATAAGCCCATGGTCAACAATACAATTGCCAGTATTCTAATTATCCATTTTCCAGACAAAGATTTACTAACTTGAGCTCCTATTTGTGCTCCTATCAAAGCACCTAAGGCTGCAGGAAAAAACAAATTAAGGTCATAAAAACCTTGCACCCAATAAACTATTGTTCCTGCCAAAGAAGTGCAAAGTAAACTAAAAACAGATGTAGCTGTAGCTATCTTAATCGGAAATTTTGATATATATATCAACAAAGGAGTTCTTATAATCCCTCCACCTATGCCAAAAAAAGTAGCGATAAATCCTAAGAAAATATTATAGAATGAAGCTAATCCCAGGCTAAAATTGTATTCGTATTCTTCATCATTTTTGGTAAGGATTTTTCTTTTTTCCTGAAAAAATCTTCTGTTCAGTTTTTCTATACTTGAGAGTTTATTTTTATTAGACTGCTCTCCAGTTTCGTTTTTCATTGATTGATATATCATAAATATAGTGATCAAAATCAATGTTATTCCAAACATTATTTCAATTAAGGAAATATCTATTTCAATTAAGGTAAAAGCGGCAAAGACACTAAATGGAATTCCAATTATGCTAAATATTATTCCACTCCTTATGTCTACAGTCCCAATTTTAAGATAACGATAAGAACCAGAAACACTATTTACCACAACGCATGCTAAAGAAGTTCCTATTATATTTTTCGCACCAATAGATGTTCCCAAGGAAGATTCCGTCAAAAGAAGTAAAGGTCCTAATATAGCGCTTCCTCCTGCGCCAATTAACGTACCCAGCGTTGATGATAATAAGCTTGATATAAAGTAGTAAATTATTATTAACATCAAAAATCCTCTGCTATTTTAATAATTATTTCATCATCTATATCATTTTTAACTACTGATTTACCCAATGATTCTAGCAGTATCCAGTTTATCTTCCCATTTTTTACTTTTTTGTCATTTTTAATTAAATGAAAACATTTATCCCAATCTATATTTGTAGAGCTAATAGGCAAATCAAATTTTAGTAAGATTTTATTGTGAAACAAATAATCTTCATCACATAACATACCTAAATAATTACTCAATTTTGCAGCAAATGCCATTCCAATACTCACTGCTTCACCATGTGTGTATCGTTCCAAATTAGTTGAACTTTCAATTGCGTGTCCTAATGTATGCCCATAATTTAACATGATTCTATGACCATATTTCTCATTTTCATCTTGTGATACAATTTGACTTTTAATTTTGATACTTCTTTTAATTATCGAATTTAAATTTGTATCCAAATCAAAATAATCTTCGATTTTTAACATATCTTGTAAAAGTTCTTTATCTCTAATAAAACCATGTTTGATTAATTCTGCCCATCCAGATGTAATTTGCCTTTTAGGTAATGTTTTTAAAGATTGTAAATCTGAAAAAACTAAAGATGGATTATAAAAAGATCCTGCAAGATTTTTAATATTATTTACATCTACAGCAGTTTTTCCTCCTATAGAAGAATCTGACATTGCTAATAAAGTTGTAGGAACAAGTATAAATTTAATTCCTCTCATATAAGACGATGCTACATATCCTGTAATATCTCCAACAACTCCACCGCCAATACCTATTAATACGTCTCCTCTGTCAGCATGTTGAGAAGATAACCATTCAAATATATTAGAAGCTGTAGATAATGATTTACTTTTTTCACCTTCTTCTATCAATAATGTGGTTGTTGCTATGTTACTAGATTCAAAAAATTTTTGAATTTGTCTCATGTATTTTTTTGAGCCCTCGTCAGCAAGCAAAAAAATTTTATCTTTAAGTAATATATTTTTCATTACTTCGGGAAGAATGTTATATATATCAACTCCAACAAACACTCCGTATAAATCGTTTTTTGATTTCACTGTAGTACAGAATGTATCAAATTGTTTTAAATAATTGATATTTAAACTATCAGTATATTTTTCAACAGCATATACAATATTATTTGAAACTTCTTCCACAGGCATATAATTAGTATTAATTGTTAAATGTGCCTTAGAATAGAATTTTGACCTTTTTGATTTGAAATCACTTATTTTTTCTTTACTTATATCAGATATCTTAGGTCTTACCGAACTTTCTTGAATCCCTTCTATATTTTCTTGGTTTAATCTCTTCATAATCACTTCAATTGAAGCATCAAGGCATATTACGTAGCCTGTTTGAATCATTAATTTCATGTTACTTTCACTAATTGGCACTCCTCCTCCAGTAGAAATAATACACATAGTTTTTTTAGAGAGGTTTGATAACAATTTTGATTCGCGTTCTCTAAACCAATTTTCTCCATCTGTCTCAAATATTTCACTTATAGTTCTTTTTTCTTCATTTTCTATAATTTTATCCATATCATAATATTCCCAATTTAAAGCCTCTGAAGCTAATTGAGAAGAAGCTGATTTACCAGTACCTGAAAATCCAATTATGTATATTATTTTTTTCATATAAAATCTGTATTTATAATAATTCTAAGCATTTTTTTTTCATTAAATCAAATGAGGGGATTTGTCCGGTCCAAAGTTCAATGCTTTTAATAGCTTGATATATTAACATATCTATCCCTTCAATAATTGTTGCATTTTTTGTTATTGAGTTAGCAATTAATTTAGTTATTCTTGGATTATATACCATATCAAACACAACTGAGTTTCCATTGAAACAAATAGTTTCTAAAGGAGATTCAGATTCTAAATCAGTACCTTTCATACCTATCGTAGTTGAATTTATTATTAAATCAGAATTCAAACAATCATTTTGAATTTCGGTTTTTCGATCAAAAGTTAAAATTTTAGAATCGAAATCATATGTGTCAAATCGGGATAACATATTTTTAGCATTTAAGGGAGTCCGGTTGATTAAAGATAAATTCTTTAATCCTCTGTTTAATAAAACATATAGAGCAGCTTTGGCTGCTCCACCAGAACCTACGATAACAACATTTTTTATATTTTCAGATTGAAAAATAGTATGCAAGCATTTTTCAATTCCATAAACATCAGTATTATGTCCTATTAGTTTGTTTTGATATTTTACAATTGTATTTACAGCACCAATATGTTTAGCCTCACTTTCAATTTCATCAAGAAATGAAATAATTTTTTCTTTATAAGGGACTGTTACATTAGCGCCAATAAAATTACTGTCATTAATTTTTTTTAATTCTGAAGACATATTTATTTCTTCAAATTCCCATTTTTCGTAAAACGCTTCAATAGATAATTTTCGATAAATAAAATTATGTATTTGTGGAGATATAGAATGGCCTAAAGGATATCCAATTATTCCTACTGATTTCATAATATTAATTTCAATTTATAATAATATTGTTTCATTGTTTTCAAAATAACTTTGTAAAATAATAGTTGCAGCAATAGAGTCTATATATTTTTTTCTTTTTTTTCTCGACATATCTAAATCCAATAATAATTTTTCGGAATTAACGGATGTAAATCGTTCATCTATTCCCATAATGGTTAAGTTGATTTTCTTTTTGACTTTTGAACAAAAATCTCTGACTCGTGTAGCCTGCATACTTTCTGTACTATCTTCATTTAAAGGAATACCAATAATTATAGAATCTATTTCATAATTTTTCACAACTTGGATTATATTTTCAATAACAGAATCTAATGATACATTGTGAATAACACTTAGTGGCGTAGCTATTTTTCTATTTGAATTTCCAATAGCAAAACCTATTCTCCGCTCTCCATAGTCTATAGAAAGAATATTCATATTACTAATTTTCTAATTCTAATAAGCTTTTAAAGTTTTCAATTTGGTTTATTTTGTTATTATCGTCCCCTCCGGCTTGTGCCATTTCAGGCTTACCACCACCTCTTCCTCCTATTTTTCTCGAAATATGTTTAACAATATTCCTAGCATCATATCCTTTAGAAATAGCAGATTTCGTTACTTTTACTATTATTACCGGTCCTTTGACAGATGAGGATCCTAGAATAATTATTGAATTTTCAATATGGTTTTGTATATTATCTGATAACTGTCGTAGCATATTTGGTTCAATATCAACAACTTTGGATACAATATTTAATCCATCATGATTAAAAGAATTGTCAGATAATTCTTTTGCTAATATTAAAATGATTTTATCTTTATATGATTCGATTTGAGAAGAGAAAATTTCCAGATTTTTTGTAAGAGAACTAACTCTCTCCACAAGTTGCTCAGTTGAACAATTTAAAGTTTCCGTAAGTTGGTTTATTGTTTCATTTTGATTATTTAAATGCTCATGAGCTTTCCTGCCTGATAAAGCTTCTATTCTTCTTAATCCAGCTCCAATACTTGATTCAGATACAATTAAAAATTGACCTAATTCTCCTGTAGATTTCACATGAGTCCCTCCGCAAACCTCGAAGCTAAATGTTTTACTTTCTCCAATTTCAATCAATCTTACAGTTTGATCATATTTATCTCCAAAAAATGCTAAAGCACCTCTTTTAATTGCTTCATTATATTTATCTTCGGATTTTTTAATTGTAGAATTTAAAGTGATTTGATTCATCACAAGATTTTCAACTTCGGTGATTTCTAGTTTTGTAAGTGCTTTGGGATGGCTAAAATCAAATCTTAAACGTTCAGGCTCAACTAAAGATCCTGCTTGACGAACATGATTTCCTAGAATTTCACGAAGGGCTGAATGTAATAAATGTGTTGCTGTATGATTTCTACCTGAATCTTGCCTGTTTTCCAAATCAACATCATTCATAACTTCATCTCCGATAGAAATTTCGCCTGACTTTAATTTTCCAATATGTGTTATTATTCCTTTGAATATTTCTTGTGTATCATTAACTTCAAATTCAAAATTTGGATTTGATATTATTCCTGAATCACCAACTTGCCCCCCACCTTCCGGATAAAAAGGAGTTGAATCAGTTATTATTTCCACATTATCACTAGAATAATCTAAGTTAGTTACAAATTTATTTTTATGAATAATTCCAACTATGGTAGTTTTTTTAGATAATTGATCGTACCCAACAAATTTAACATGTGAAGATTTAATTTTTTTATATTCATCAATTTTAGAAGACGAAGTCTCAAATCTTGATGACTCTCTAGATCTCTTTTTTTGGTTATTCATTAGAGAATCAAATCCAGGCATATCAACTTTTACATTATTTTCGTTAGCTATTTCAGAAGTTAATTCAACAGGGAATCCATAAGTATCCCATAATTTGAAAAGGAGATCTGAATTTATATCTTGATCCTTGTTAGATTCCATAAAGTTTTCTAATTCAACCAATCCTCTATCAAATACAATAGAAAATTTTTCTTGTTCTTGCTCAATAACTGAATAAATAAAATCTTTATTAACTTTTAGTTCAGGGTACCATTTATTCATATTTTCAATAATAAATTTAGATATATCAATTAATGTATTATGGTTTAATCCTAGTTTATCTGCATATCGTATTGCTCTTCTTAGTATTCGTCTCAAAACATACGACCTACCCTCATTTCCAGGGATTACTCCGTCTGATATCAGAAAAGTAGAACTTCTCATATGTTCAGATACTATTCTAAAAGCAATATCATCAGATTCGTTCTCATAGTAAATTTTATCTGAATTACTTTCAATCAACTTAATAATTGACATAAATAAGTCTGTTTCATAAATATTTTTTACATCCTGCATAATCATAGCCAATCTTTCTAATCCCATTCCTGTATCCACGCTGGGTGCCGGTAAGGGTTTGCGATTACCATTTTGATCTTGATAAAATTGCATAAAAACTAAATTCCATAATTCCATAATTCTTGCACAGGTATCTCCATTATCATTAATTATCACTTCACAATTAGGACCACATGAATCTAATCCGCAATGAGGAACATTTAACCCAAAATCATAATGTAATTCTGAACAAGGTCCACAGGGGCCTTCCGATCCCGCTGGCCCCCACCAATTATCTTCAGATCCAAATTTATAAATTCGATCATCTGGAATTCCAACTTCGTTCCAAAAAGTTGAAGATTCTTCATCACTGTCATGAATAGTAATATAAATTCGGTCTATATCCAATTTTAGTATATTAGTAAGGTAATCAATTGAATATTCTATTGCTTCCTTTTTAAAATATTTTCCAATACTAAAGTTTCCTAACATTTCAAAAAAAGTTAAATGAGTAGAATCTCCCACTTCATTAATATCACTAGTTCTAAAACATTTTTGTGAAGTCGTTAAAAGTTTTGAAGGAGGTGTTTCATCTCCAGAAAAAAAAGATTTGAATTGAACCATCCCAGCATTCGTTAACAACAAGGTTGGATCTCCAACCGGGATAAGTGATGAACTAGGGTGTTTTAAATGTTCCTTTGTTTCAAAATAGTTCAAAAAACTATCTCGTATCTGTTCACTATTCAATTTTTATAAGCCTCAAATTTATCTTTTAATTTTTATAAGATAATATTAATGATTTTTTTTGTAAATTTCACGTAGTATATATGCTATTATTTCATAGAATAATTTGTACTTTAAAATTATACCTCATTAATTATTATGACCAACCTACATATTTCATGTCACAAATAATTTATATTTTTGGAAATAATGGAGATTTATCCATATTAGAATTTTCCATTCTTTGTTTAAGTAGTTTTTTAACTTCTGTTATTACCGCTTCCTTTGGATTAGGAGGTGGCGTGTTATTAATAATTATAATGGTTTCTATTATGAATCCATTAGTTATCATTCCTATTCATGGAATAATTCAAATAAGTTCAAATTCTTCTCGAGCAATAATGCTAAGAAAAAACATTGACTATACTTATCTTCCTTTTTTCATGATAGGTTCGTTATTTGGAGTTGGAATAGCAGCAATAATACTAATTGATCTACCGAAACATCTTATACAATCTGCTATTGGAATATTCATTGTATATTCAATATATGCACCACAATTCAAGAATATAAAAATCACAAATCTCAAAATTGGATTAGTTGGTGTTATTTCTTCTTTTCTAACGATGTTTGTAGGTTCTTCTGGCCCAATCATTGTACCGTTTATAAGATCATACCTTAAAGATAGAAAATCAACAGTTGCCACTCAAGCAGCATTTATGACATGGAAGCACGGAATAAAAATTATCACATTTCTATTTTTAGGATTTTCATTCACAGAATATATTCCACTTATTTTTGGAATGATATTATTTGGAATAGTTGGAACTTGGGTTGGCAAAACAATATTAACCAAACTACCTGAAAAATTATTCGGACGTATTTTTAATATTATTTTAACTATTTTAGCATCAAGGTTAATATTTGAAGGGTTAAGGCAAATTATTTAGAATTAGTCTAGCTTGTTAATTTTATTTAATCTTCTAACATATTTTTCTTCATTTAAAAAATTAGCGGTTAAAAAACTATCGACAATGCTTTTTGCTTCTTCTTTATCAACTACTCTACCACCCAGGCATAATACATTCATATTATTATGCTCCACTCCTTGAGAAGCACTGTAAACATCGTGACATACAGCAGCTCTAATACCTTTATTTTTGTTAGCGACCATAGAAGCACCTACACCTGAGCCACATATTGCGATTCCTTTATCAGCTTCACCATCAAATATTGTTTTTGACAATACAGATGTCATATCAGGAAAATCATCTAGAGCATCATATTTATGTGCTCCTACATCAATAACATTAATATTTGAATAATTTTCATTCAAATAAATTTTCAGTTCTTTTTTTAATTCGTATCCTCCATGATCTGCCGAGATCACAAGATTAATTTTACTACTCATTTAACAAATTCTCCCATAGTTCAGAATCATAATCCGTCATGGATCCTGAATATACTAATTTAGAATCCATATTTATTATTCTCTTAGAACCTCTAATTTTAATATCAAAGTATAACAACATGTCTTTATTATATGGAAGAATTTGAAGATTATCTAAATTATTTTTAATTCTAAATGAATCAAATTCATCTTCGTTCATAGTTGGATCGATAGATACAGCGAAAAACATTGTAGAAGAAAAGGATTTTAATTCAGAATCTAATTTCTGTAACTCAGAAACACAATGACCTCAGGTTGGAGAGAAAAAATAAAAAAAATGATGTTTCCCTGAATCAATTATTGTTTTTGTAGATATAGTCTTTGATTCGGGAAAATTAAATTCGAAAGATGAAATCTGTATTTCCTTATTAGATTCTGTAATCTCATTAGTAATAAGTTTGTTTGAAGAGCAGGAAATCAGCAAAAACAAGGTTAATAAGTAAATATAAATTTTAATCATGA
Organism: Dehalococcoidia bacterium; assembly: GCA_029936815.1. GTDB lineage: Bacteria > Chloroflexota > Dehalococcoidia > Lucifugimonadales. Next base: position 21,108 of record JAPYRX010000012.1, on the reverse strand, counting down.
TTTTAATATATAATTAATTAGATTTTAAGTTTACTACCAAACAGATATTGCATCAATAAATAATTACTAATTGATTAGATATATAATATATTCAAGAATTTTAAATAAATAACAATGATTAATAGTAATTTTACATTTTTAATAATATGGATTTTCTTATTTGTATCTGTGATCCTATTAGGTTCATGGAGCTTGGCTGATAAAGCTTCTAAATCTGTAGAATATAATAATTTAACCAAAGAAGAATTATCATTGGTTCAGAAGTCTGCAATATTTATTTGCCCACTTCATTAATAAAAGGTGAAATAATGAGTTTTAAAAATAAAGTAGCAATAGTCACAGGATCATATCAAGGTCTTGGAAAAGGGATAGCAACAAAACTATCAGTAGATGGAGCCGACTTAATTCTTGTTGATAAAGATGAAAAACTTGTTGAAACTCAAAACGAATTATTAAAACATGGAAATAAAGTAAAAATAATCATTGGAGATGTATCTGATGAAAAAACTGCTCAAAGCGTGATCAACACAGCTCAAAACGAATTTTCCAAACTTGATATATTAGTAAATAATGCTGGGATAGGTGGTATAAACAAACCATTATGGGAACTGCCTACTGAAGAATTTGACAGAGTATATTCAATCAACTTAAAGAGTGTTTACTTGTTTTGTAAATATGCTGTTCCTTTAATGTTAAAGAATAATTATGGAAGAATAGTCAATATAGCTTCAATTGCAGGAAAAGAAGGGAATCCTAATGCATCAGCATATTCTGCTACCAAAGCCGGAGTAATAGGATTAACAAAGTCACTTGGTAAAGAATTAGCCAAAACAGAAATAAGAGTGAATTGTGTCACTCCAGCTGTTGTAAACACTTCAATCTTAGATGAGTTCACTGAAGAGCATATAAATTATATGATTGAAAGAATTCCTATTGGCCGTACTGGAGAAGTTGTAGAGGTAGCAAGAATGGTATCATGGCTTAGCTCTGAAGAATGTTCTTTTTCAACAGGTGCGGTATTTGATATAAGTGGAGGGAGAGCTACTTACTAATTTTCATTTCTTTAACCATTCCAGCTTTGATGGTAATCAGTTTATTGTTTGATAGATTTAAAACCAAGTCTCCATTCAAATCTATATCTTTTACTTTTCCTGAAATGATCTCTTCATCCAACAAAATCAATTTTATTTTTTTTCCAATCGTATCAATATTGTTTCTCCAAATATTCATTATTTCTACATCTGAAATTCCTGACATATAATATTCATGAAAAATATAAGTGATATCTTTTGCTAAATTTTTAATATCTTCAGTTTTATTTGTAATCAATTGTACTGAATTGTACGGGACATCAATTTCTGAATTTATTTGCATATTTACATTTAATCCAATACCTAATACTGAATATATAAGTTGAGAATTTTTAAATACATTTTCTTGCAAAACACCACATATTTTTTTCTCGTCAACCATTACATCATTAGGCCATTTTATGGATATGTTATGGCTTCCAAATTTTTGTTCTAAAAATTTTAGTACAGATAGTGTTCCGATCATATGAATAGTATGAATCTTTCTATGTTTAGGATAAAGTAAATATGACAAATACAGATTTCCAGGAGGAGAAACCCATCCTCTATTCTTTGTTCCTCTTCCTTCAATTTGAATCGAAGATCCTATAATTAACTCTCTATCGCAAATCGAGGAAAATCTGTGACATATATCCATAGTCGAATCGCATTTTTCAAACCACAACATATTATTAACCATTAATTTCCTTATTTAATAATCGACTATATAATAAATTTATGTAAAAATATCTGTTATTAAGCAAAAAAACTTGGGAGTACCAAATGATATCTAATAATAGTAGACCTAGAAGTATAGATTTAGGATTAGAAATGGGTATTTTACCTAAAGGTAAATTAAACTCAATTACTGATGTACCTGGTGTAAAAGTAGGACATTCCACTATTATTGAAGGTGATGGAGAGCTTGAAATCGGCAAAGGGCCAATTAGGACTGGAGTTACTGCTATTCTTCCCCATGATAAAAACGTATATGAAAATAATGTAACAGCGTCGGCACATGTAATTAATGGGTATGGTAAAACTGTGGGGATTCCACAAATTAAGGAATTAGGCCGAATAGAATCACCTATTCTTTTAACTAGTACTTTAAGTACATGGAAAGTTGCTAATTATTTAATAGATTATTTATCTGAAAAAAATCCTGGTATCAGATCATTTAATCCGGTGGTTGGGGAATGTAATGATGGATTTTTAAATGATATTGTCGGCAGGCATATAACAAAATCTCATGTACTAAATGCCATCGAACATGCAAGTGAAAATGAATTTTCTGAAGGTGTTGTTGGAGCAGGAGTAGGAATGACAGGATTTGGATGGAAGGGAGGAATTGGGACATCTTCAAGAATCATACAAACTCAATATGATAGAGGCACAACATCGCAAGGAGAATATACAATTGGATGCTTAACTTTGACTAATACTGGAGATGCCCGTGATCTAAGATTTGATGGGATTCCAATAGGGCGCCTTCTTTTACCACCTGGTTATGAAGATGAGAAAAATCCTTCAAACTGGATTGGTGGAGATCCTTTAAAAGGAACTTTTCTAAAAGATTCTAAAGAACCTCCCGGATCTATAATGATAGTAATTGCCACAGATGCTCCTGTATCAAGTAGACAACTCAATAGATTAGCAAAAAGAGTTGGATTGGGATTAGGCCTCGCAGGTGGTATCGCTTCTCATAGTAGTGGGGATTTTGTTATTGCATTTTCAAATTCCGAATATAATAAAAACGAGTCTGAAGATGATAAATATAAAATTAACCAATTACATGACAATAATTTAAGTAACCTCTTCCGGGGAGTTATTGAAAGTACAAATGAAGCAATAATAAATTCAATTTTAAAAGCAGAAACTGTAAAAGGGATAAATGGAAATACTCGGCATGCTATCCCAATCGATAAGATAATACCTATAATAGAACAATCGAGAGCTACAAAAAATAAAGACAAATAATTCAGGAGAAAACTATGAATAAAGATAAAAGAACAATAATTATTACTGGCGGCGGAAGCGGAATAGGCATGGAAACTGCTATCAAATTTGCAGAACTTGGTGACAATATAATCATTACAGGAAGAACAGAATCAAAATTAAAAGATATAACATCTCTTATTAATAATGATAACGGTACCTGTTCTTATTATACGGGAGATGTCGCAGATCCAAAGTTTGTGAGTCAAACTGTAAATTCGATCATTGAAAAATACGGAAAAGTAGATATCTTAATGAATAATGCAGGTCATAGTACAATAAATAGAAATACTGAAAACACTGAATTGAATGATATTGTAAATGTGTTCAATTCAAATTTGGTAGGGACTGTATTATTTACTCAAGCTGTGCTTGGGAATATGAAAAAAAACAATAAAGGGTTGATAATCAATATATCATCAGTTGCAGGATTATCTGGAAGCCCTCTAGCAGGATTATCATATGGAGCAGCGAAAGCTGCAGTTATAAATTTCACAGAATACTTAAATGTAGAATTAAAAGACACAATGGTTAAAGCTACAGCATTAATGCCAGGCGAAGTAAACACCCCTATAATGGATCAAAGACCAATTGTGCCATCTAACGAAGACAGGCAATTAATGGCGAAAAGCTCAGATGTTGCAGAAACTATTGTTTCCCTAGCATCTTTATCTGAAAACACTTCTATTCATTCTATGGTTATTATGCCAAACAAATTGAGAAATGTAAGTTCTGAAATAATAATGCCGAAATAATAATATCTGAAAATCAATTACCTATAGCAGAACCATCTCGTCGTGGATCAGCTCCACCTTGATAGGACCCTGTCGATTTATCAAATTTAATACCATGACCTCCTCCTACACTAGGAGAAAAATCAGGTAAACTTATAACTTCATGACCTCTGTTTTTCATATTAGTAATTAATGATTCGGGAAATCTTCCTTCCATTTCTACTCTTTTCCCTCCGACCGCTTTAAATCTTGGAGAATCAATTACTTGTTGCATATTCATTTCAAAATCTAATAAATTTATCAGCATTTGTGATGTTGTTTGAAGGATCCCCCAACTACCAGGCGTTCCAACACTTGCATAGAATTCACCATCTTTAAATGTTTGAGTAGGACTCAGGCACATATCTTGCCTTCTATTAGGCCCGATTTGATTATTACTACCCTTGTCCAGGTCAAACCAATTACCCATATTATTTAAAAATATACCGGTACCTTCTGGGGCAAGTGCAGATCCAAATCCTCCCCCAAGAGTTTGAGTTATTGACACGACATTCCCATCTCTATCAGAAACAGAAAAATGTGTAGTCATGCCGCCATCGTAAGCATCCAAATCAACTGCTGTCAATGCTCCTTGTGGGGCATCTGGATTAAACACCTCTCCTGCTAATAAATTTACCCCTGAATTTGATATTCTTGATGATTGAAAAGCTGCATAACTATCAGATAAAAGTTTGTCAGTTGGGGTTAATTTAATAGATTGATCTCCTCCATACGCTATCCTATCTGTTGCAGCCAATTTTACAGTTTCTATAAATTGATGTACAAAATCAGAGTCTTGAAATTTTATTTTTTCATTAGGAAAAGTTTCTAAGATTTTCAGTGTTTCTAAAATTTGAAATCCACTACTATTTGGAGGTACAGTACTTACTTCATAATCTTTATATTTAACAGTTAATGGATCCATCCATTCAGCTTTTACTGAATCCAAATCTTCTTCAGAAATCAATCCTCCGTATAATTTCATAGAATCGATTATTTTCTTTGATATACTTCCTCTATAAAATTCATCTGCTCCGTGCTTTGCAATTAATTCTAATGATTTTGCTAATTCAGGCATAACAATTTTTGTACCTGGAGAAGGAGCTTTTCCATTATTTAAAATTATTTCACCAGAAGGAAATTTGTTTAATCTTGGTACAGACTTAGTGAACATAGTATGGTGAAAATGAGTTACAGGAAAACCATTTTTTGCGTAATTAATAGCATCTTCAAATACAATTTCTCTGTCTAAAACGCCTAAGGTTTCTTGTATTTCAAGCCATCCTGCAACATTTCCAGGAACTAATGGAGCCCAAGATCCAATATTTTTTGCTTCATCTGTATATTTTTCTGAATCAGCTAATTTAGGTGCGTTCCCAGAAAAATTAAGAGCTTGCAATTTTTTATTCTTTGCGTTGTATACTAACGCAACTCCAACACCACCCATTCCAGACATAAAAGGCTCGACAACATTAAGAGTAGATGCGATGGCAACAATAGCGTCAAACGCATTTCCTCCTTTTTTTAAAATACTAATTCCAGCCATTGTTGCAAATGGATGCGCTGATGCTGCCATTCCGTTAAAACCCATTGCGGATGGCCTAGTAGATGGGGGATAATTAGTATATTTCATTTTTATACCTTTAATTTAATAACATTGATAAATATAAACGACATAAATAAAGCTCAAAGTGTGATTGCTAATAATATACACAGAACACGTATATCATCGTCAAGCTATTTCTCAGATAAATTTAACTCAAATATTTATTTTAAAGAAGAACTTTTCCAAAAAACAGGATCTTTCAAAATAAGAGGAGTGTTAAATAAACTTAATAGTATTGAAATAAACAAACTTAAATCTAATGGGATAATAAGTATGTCTTCAGGAAATCATGCTCAAGCTGTTGCGTATGGAGCACAAATATATAAAATACCCAGCACCATAATAATGCCAGCATATTCTACTAAATCTAAAATTGAAGCAACAAAAAACTACGGAGCGAAAGTTATTGTTACCGATGAAAATTTATTATCAGTAGTTAAAGAAATACAAGAAAAAACTCAATCTCATTTCATACATCCCTTTGATGATGATTACATAATAGCTGGGCAAGGAACTTTAGGATTAGAAATAACAGATGATTTACCAGAAGTTGATCATGTTTTCACAGCAATAGGAGGAGGAGGATTGATTTCAGGCGTATGTGTTGCAATGAAAGCTTATAATCCTAAAATAAAACTAATTGGGATTGAACCAGAAGGAGCAGATGGTATGAGACAAAGCTTAAATAAAGGCGAAGCAGTAGAATTAAACTCAATTAATACTATTGCAGATGGATTGTCAGCTCCATTTATAGGAAAAAGAAATTTTGAAATAGTAAACAAATATCTAGATGAATTAATAACTGTTTCAGATAAAGAAATTATTGAAACTATGTGGTTAATATATGAAAGAACCAAATTGTTTATAGAACCATCTGCTGCAGCTTCATTGGCGCCAATTGTTTTTGATAAATATAAACTACCAAAAAATTCGAATCCAATATTTATACTTTGTGGAGGAAATGTAGATAAAAAAAAATTATTAGAAATTTCTCAATAATTATTTTTATTTATTTTTCCATATATATAATACATACCGAAAAATTTTACAAATTTAGAATGTTTATTATGAATTTCTAATTTTCCCCACTTAATTTTATGGATATGATACAAATTATCTATATTATAATTACAATTCCCTGTGAAAAATTTCCAAATAAAAATAAATAGTTTTTTTATTACATATATGAAATTATTTTTTATGACTGTATGTTCCCAAAAAAAATATATTCCTGTAGGTTTTAATACTCTATCAATTTCAGACAATGTTTTTTTAACATCGTTTACTGAGCATAAAACTAAAGATGTCACAATGGAATCAAATTCTGATTTTTTAAAAGGTAAATATTCAGAATTTGCCAAAATCAATAAACATTGCTTATCAATCTTATTTTGTTTTAACAAATCAATATTGTTATCCACTAATATTAAATTATTATAATTTTTATAATAATTATAATTAGCACCTGCCCCAGCACCTATTTCCAAAATATTGCCATTTGTTTGATATGTGATAAAAGATCTTAAAGAATTATTTTCTTTAAAAGAAAACTTATCAATAATTGGATAGATTATTGAGAATATCTTTTGCTTAATTTTCAAAATCAATTTTGTCAAAGTTTTTTTAAATTAATTATCAGTTTAAATTTAATTAATTTAAAAGTAACATGTAAATTAATTAAATTATAATTATTATACAATCAATGAATAACTCAAAAGGAGAGAATATGTCAAATGAATTAACGATAATAGGTTCAGGGCCTGCGGGATTAACAGCAGCATTATATGCTGCCAGAGGTAATTTGAATCCCACTGTAATTGAAGGATTCCCTCCAGGAGGCCAATTGACATTAACTACAGAAGTTGAAAATTTCCCGGGATTCCCTGAAGGCATTATGGGACCAGAGTTAATGATAAAATTCAGAGAACAAGCAGAACGATTTGGAGCGAAAATTATCACAGGGGAAGTTAAGAAAGTTGATTTTAATTCTAAAGATTTTAAGTTATTACTAGATGATGAAAGTATTATAAAAGCAAAATCTGTAATCATTTCTACTGGAGCATCAGCTAAAATGTTAGGATTAAAAGAAGAATCAGAATTAATAGGTAAAGGCGTGTCAACATGTGCAACTTGTGATGGATTTTTCTTTAGAGATCAGACTGTAATTGTAGTAGGTGGAGGAGATTCAGCAATGGAAGAAGCTCTATTCTTAACAAAATTCGCAAAAAAAGTTTACATAGTACATAGAAGAGAAGAATTCAGAGCATCACAAATAATGCTAGGGAGAGCGAAAGACAATCCTAAAATAGAATTTATCTTAAATTCTGAAATAATAGAAATTCATGATCCAAAACAAAATAAAGTAAATAAAGTAATGCTTAAAAACAATTTAACTGATTCAATTAAATTAATGGAAACAGATGCTGTATTTATAGCTATTGGCCATATTCCAAACACCTCATTATTCAAAGACTATTTGAATTTGAATGAAAACGGATACATAATAACTACGGAAGGTACAAAGACAAATATTCCAGGTATTTTTGCATGCGGAGATGTTCAAGATTGGGAATATAGGCAAGCAATAACTGCTGCTGGAAGCGGATGTATGGCAGCTATAGATACAGAAAGATATTTAGCGGATTTATAAAATGATTAAATTTATACAAAATGAAAAATTCATACTTGGCTATGATATTGGTAAAGATAAAGAATTATCTATTTCTGATAACCCCGAGCATGACTTCATCATTATTACAAATAAACGAATAATCAAAAGATCTGATGCAAATTTCCAGTGGGAATATAAAATTTTTCCAATATCTGATTTGAAAAGAATAACAATTAAAAAGGGTATTAATTCATACAAATTACTTTTATCTATTTGTGCGTTATTGGGATATTTTCCATTAAGTAACCTACTAGAAAATTCAGTGATCAATTTGATACTTGCAATATCATCTTTTGTTTTTGGAATAATTATTCTTACCAACCTATTATTCTTTTCAAATTCTATCAATCTTATAATTAATACAGATGAAAAAATCTCTCTTACTTTTTCGAATAAAAATAATTTTTACAAGAAATTATTAGAAGAATTATCTAATTAATCTAAATCTGCTCCAATTTTAACGAAGGATAAACATCTAAGTCTAACTCAGATTTTTTTTGAAAAGAATTTTCATAATACGCTGCCGCTGCAATCATAGCTCCATTATCAGTACATAAACTTGGTGAAGGAATGATAACAGGTGTCTTAAAAGTATCATTTATTCTAAATCTAAGGTGAGAATTAGCTGCTACTCCTCCACAAACAATTATACTTTGGGGCTTATAGGTATCTACTGCAAACATAAGTTTATTTAATAATTGTTGAACAACTGCATCTTGAAAATTATAGCAAATATCTTTAATAGTATGATCTTCAAGATCTCCATATTCATCTATAATATCGGATATGTATTTTATAGTTGAGGTTTTCAATCCACTAAAACTAAAATCCAAACTATCTTTAATATTAGTTACAGGTAAAGTTCTTTTTTTTGTTTTTGATAATTTTGCATTGTTGTCTATTAATGGTCCTCCAGGATATCCAAGATCCATATACCTAGCAACTTTGTCAAAAACTTCTCCTGCAGCATCATCTCTTGTTTGACCTAATAATATTTTTTCTTTATGAGATTTCATCAAGATTAATTCAGTATGTCCACCAGATACCAATAATGCAATTATAGGAAATTTTATAGTTACTTTATTATTTATCCATGCAGCATGTATATGCCCAGACAAATGATTCACGCCGATAACAGGAATATCTAGTGAATATGCCAAGGATTTTGCATAATTAACTCCTACCAATAGTGATCCTGCAAGGCCTGGCCCTTTTGTGACAGCAACTCCTTCAATTTCGTTCAACAAATTCTTGTCTTTCAATTCTTGGATTAAATTTCCGAAAGAAGAAATGTGTTGTCTTGCTGCTACTTCAGGAACGATTCCTCCAAAACTTGAATGAATTTCAGCTTGTGAATCTATTTTATTATGTATTAAATTAGTTCCATTCTCAAGAATGGCAATACCTGTATCGTCACATGATGATTCCATGCCTAAAATAATCATAATTCAGTAATTTCAAATAAGTTAAAAAGAGATTTCATATTATATTGAATATTATTACTTTCGTTAAATATTGCTGTACCAACCACTGCAATATCTGCACCTATTTCAAAAACACTACAAATGTTTTCCTTCTTAACTCCTCCATCAATTTGTATTAGAAACTTCAACCCATGATCTTCTCTGATTTTGATAAGTTCTTTGACTTTGTCTAAGCAGGTTTTAATAAGACTCTGTCCACCTTTCCCAGGGACAACAGTCATAACAGTTATTTCATCAATTTCACTCAAATATTTTTTAATATCATCAACTTGGGTTTCTGGTTTGATAGCAATACCCACTCTAATTTGTCTTTGTTTAATATATCGAATTAAATCTTCATTATCTTTTGTTGATTCAAAATGAAATGTGATAACATCGGCTCCTGCATCAATAAAAAATTTTGACTGTAATTCAGGATTATCAACCATTAAATGAATTTCAATATCTATATCTATGATTTTTTTCAGATTCGAAACAACGCTAGGGCCAAAAGTTATATCAGGAACAAAATGCCCATCCATAACATCAACAGAAATTCTATAAGCACCATTTTTTTCAGCTTCTTTAACATCTCTCTCTAGATTTAAAGGATTAGCTGCCAATATAGAAGGAGCTATTTTAGGAAATATTTTTTTCAATTAGCTTCAACCTTGATTTAATATTTGATATATTCAGTCTAACTTGGGTTTCTGATGTGCCTCCAATTGTATTTCTTTTATTAATTGAAAAGGCGGGATCAATATCTAATATATCTTTTTCAAATTTATCTGAAAATTGTTTATATTCTAATAATGTTAATTCATGAAAAAATTTATTGTTATTTAAACAAAAATCTGTCATTTCAGAAACAATTTTATGAGCATTTCTGAAAGGAATTGATTTATCAACTAAGTAGTCAGCAATATCTGTGGCAAGAACATAACTTTCTTCAACAGCTTTATACATATTCTCCTTGTTAAAAGTTATTGTGTCTAACATATCTGTGAAAATATCTAAAGTGAAATTAATAGTATCAGCAATATCAAAGAATCCTTCTTTATCTTCTTGCATATCTCTGTTATAAGCTAAAGGAAGACCTTTTAATATTGTGAATAATCTGAACAAATCACCATATACTCTTCCTGTTTTACCTCTTGCTAATTCTGCAAAATCAGGATTTCGTTTTTGAGGCATTATACTACTCCATGTAGTAAAATCTTTTGACAGTTTAGAAAATCCAAATTCATCGGATGACCATAAAACAATCTCTTCCGACAGTCTTGATATATGCATCATAGCAACTGATGACGCATAACTATAATCTAATAGGAAATCTCTGTCAGAAACTGTATCTATACTATTAGAAGTTATATTTTTAAACCCTAATTCTTTTGCAACAAATCCTCTATCCAAATCATATGGTAATCCAGCTAATGCACCAGTTCCTAATGGCATAAAATCAGCTCTCAAAAACGCATCATTAAATCTATCTATATCTCTCAAAAACATTTCAGCATATGCTAATAAATGATGTGACAATAATATAGGCTGCGCTCTTTGCAAATGAGTATATCCAGGCAATATAAATGAAAAATGTTTTTCTGACAATTTAATTAAACATTTAATTAAATTAATTAACTTATAAATCGTATCTATATTAAGATCTTTTACGTACATTCTCATAATCAATGAGATTTGATCATTCCTTGATCTACCAGTATGTAATTTAGAACCGATATTACCTATGATTTCAGTTAATCTAAATTCTATATTCATATGAATATCTTCTAATTCAGGATTCCATTTAAATGTATCATTTTCAATTTCATTTAAAACTTGATTCAATCCCTCATGAATTTTTCGCATTTCTTCAGTGGATATAATTTGTTGCTTAGATAGCATTAGAGAATGAGCTAATGAGCCTTTTATATCATACTTTGCTAACCTTTGCTCATAATCATATGACATTGTATATTTGAGGTAATTTTTAGACATATTCTTTACTATTTTTTCTTAGGGATGTATATATTTCTTCTGAGGGTGAGAATTTTTTCATTATTCTGATTGTAACCTAATGTTTCAACTTTAACTATCCCTGCTTTCGGATTAGATTTACTCTCTCTCATATCTAATACTTTTGATGTAGCATACACAGTATCACCTTCGAATACTGGCCCGTCATGCTTGACTTCTTCATAACCTAAATTTGCAATGGCTTTCCCTGACAAATCTTGTACAGTCATGCCAACAATAAGGCTGAGTGTTAGTAATCCAACAACTATTGGTTTTTTATGTTTGTGGTTTTTCATATATTCTACATCAAGGTGTAAAGGGCTATTATTCATTGTTATCATACAAAAATTATGATTATCCCATTGAGTTATAGTTTTACCTGGCCAGTGTTTAAAAGTCATTCCAATTGAAAAATCATCATAAAATCTACCATAGTTTTCATAAACATCTATTTCCATAATTTTACCTCTGTTTAAAAATTAGTTTCGTAAACTCTTTTTGCTATAAGTAATTTCATTATTTCATTTGTCCCTTCTCCAATTATCATTAATGGAGAATCTCTATAAAATCTTTCAATAGGCAAATCTTTTGTGTAGCCATAACCACCATGAATTCTCATTGCATCCAAGCAAACTTCTTGGCATATTTCACTAGCAAATAGTTTCGCCATTCCAGATTCCAAATCAACTCTTAATCCATTGTCTTTTAATTCAGCGGCATCATTAACCAATAATTCTGCAGCTTTAATTTTTGTAGCCATTGTAGCTATCATAGATTGGATCATTTGATGATCTTTAATAGGTTTGTCAAATGTTTCTCTTTTTCTACTGTAATCTATTGATAATTTCAGAGCTTCCTTTGCAACTCCTACTGATCTGGCTGCAACGTTAATTCTTCCAGTTTCAAGACCATCCATAACTTGTCTAAATCCATTTCCCTCCACTTCTCCTAATAATCTGGTAAGTGGGATTTCACAATCTTCAAATAGTAATTCACAAGTATCAACCCCCCTGTATCCTAATTTATCTAATTTTTGACCTACAGAAAAACCTTTATCAGTACCTTCTATTATAAAACATGAAATACCTTTATATTTAGGATCAGAATTCAAATTTGTTTTAGAGATTAAAATAAATAAATTTCCTTGAGATCCATTAGTGATAAACATTTTAGATCCATTAATTTCATATCCTTCTGATTTTTTTTTCGCGAATGTTTTGATATTTTGAACATCGCTTCCAGAGTGTGATTCTGTTAATCCAAGGCCAGCTCTCATTTCGCCTGTTGCTAATTTTGGTAAATACACTTTTTTTTGGTTATCAGTCCCATAATTTTGAATCATATAGCATGCTAAAGTATGAGTGCCTAATATTCCTGCAAGACTCATCCAGCCTCTACTTAATTCAGTAAAAATTTGTGCTAAAGTTGTATAATTTAATCCTAATCCACCATGTTCTTGAGAAATATTAATTCCAAAAAGTCCTAATTCGGCCATTTTATCTGCTAGTTCATTGGGGTAAATATCTTTATCTTCTAAATTTTTTACAACCGGAGCAACATCAGTTTTTATAAATTGTTTTACAGTATTTAAAATTTGTTTTGAAAGTTCTTCTTTCATTCATTGCCTCATTAATTTTCAGGATCAGATAATTTTTGTTTTAACCCTAAATTTTTGGCATTAAGTCCTAATATATTTACAAATCCCTGAGAGTCTACATGATTAAATTCACCAAGGTTCTCCATAGAAGAGTCGTCAGTATATAAAGAATAATTTATTTCATTTAAATTCTCAATTCTTTCAAAATATACTTTACCCTTATATAATCGCAATATAATTGTTCCTGATATCATATTAGATATTTTAGACAATCCATTCAAAGCAACAGAAGTTGTTGTATCAAACCAAAAACCATCATATATTTGTTTTGATATAGTAGTAGAAATATTAGAAAAATAATCTCTAAGTCTTCTATCTAATACTAATTGTAATAAAAACTCATAAGTTTCTCCTAAAATTTCCATAGACGGAGATTCATAAATACCCCTAGATTTTATTCCTAAAAATCTATTTTCAATTGCGTGAATTCCAATCCCTATCCCATGTTCCCCTCCAATTTTATTAAGAAGGGTAAAAATTTCTACCAAATTATATTCGTCTCCGTTTATATGAGTAGGAGTTCCATTTTTCCAAGATATAGATATCAATTCTTCTTTCTCTTTTGCATCCCAAGGCCAAACACCCATCCCTGGATTTACAAAATCATATGGAGATAATTCTATATTTTCTAAATCTCCGGCTTCATGTGTTAATCCTAATAAATTAGCATCTGTAGAGTATCTTGAATCAGATTTTGATTTAATTGGTAAATTCCTCAATTCACAATACTCAATCATTTCTGTTCTACCTGGGAAGTCTTGTAGAAAAAATTCATCTCTCCATGGAGCATATACATTAATATTTGGATTTAGCATCTTAGTAGCTAATTCAAATCTTATTTGATCATTTCCTCTACCTGTTGCTCCGTGAAATAAGTAAGAAGAGTTAAATGAATCAAATTCATCTAACATGCACGCAATTGTAACTGGCCTAGCAATTCCTGTAGTATTCCAATACCCACCTTCGTATTTTGATTGCGATTGAATAACTTTCAATCCAAATAAGGCTAGTTTTTCTAATCCACTAATAATGATGGCTTCAGAAGCTCCACAATCTTTCATTCTTTTAGATATAGATTCGATATTATCCTCATCTGGTTGACCAAGGTCAACAGTAATACATTTCAAATTAAATCCTTTATCATGAAGCCATGATGTAATTGTGCAACTATCTAGTCCACCAGATACAGCTCCGACTAAATTGAAATTTTTACTATTTAACAACTCTTTATAATTCATTTTTTTGACAACACGGTATCTAAAGATTTCTCTAAAATTCTAATTGCTTCATCTATTTCATCTTCAGATACTGTAAGAGGTGGCATAAATCTTATTGCGTTAGGTTTTACTGCATTTACCAACAATCCATTAGGATTACACTCATTAATTAAATCTGCAGCAATATCCGTACTAAATTCTATAGCTATTAATAGCCCCATTCCTCTCACTTCAGATATGATTTCAAATTTACTCTTTAATTCATTTAATTTATTCATAAAGTAAGAGCCTAATTTAATTGTATTTCCAGGGATATCATTTTCTAATATAAATTTAGTAGAAGCATATGCAGCTGCAGAAGTTAAAGCATTTCCACCAAATGTTGATCCATGATCTCCCGGAACAAAAACTGAAAATTCATCTTTTGCAAGTAATGCGCCAATAGGGACTCCTGCACCTAATCCTTTTGCAAGTGTAATGACATCTGGTTCCACATCGAAATTTTCATAACCATATAGAGTTCCTAGTCTTCCTATACCAGTCTGTACTTCATCAATAATCATAATAATATTTTGTTCATCACAAATTTTACGAATATATTTTATAAATTCTTCAGAACAAATATTTACACCGCCTTCTCCTTGAACAACTTCAATCATAATAGCAACAATATCATCATCAATTTTTTCAGACAAAGAATCAATATCATTGATTTCAAAATAATCAAATCCTTCTGTAACTGGCATAAAGGTTTCATGATATTTTGGTTGCCCTGTTGCAGCAAGAGTCGATATGGTTCTTCCATGAAAAGAGTTAAATGCTGTTAATATTTTATGTGCGCCATTTTTATTGAGTTTCCCCCATTTCCTAGCTAATTTAATAGCTCCTTCATTAGCTTCTGCGCCACTATTACATATGAAAATTTTATCTAGTACACTATTCTCAACTAAGATCTCAGCCAATTTAAGTTGTGGAATGGTATAAAAAACATTAGAAGTTTGGAGTAATTTTCTAGATTGTTCTTCGATTGCGTTAGCGACAACTTCATTCGAATGACCTATGTTATTAACTGCCCATCCAGACGTAAAATCCAAATACACATTGCCATTTATATCCCATAATTTTGTTCCCAGTCCTTTTTCAATAACCATTGGGTATCTATTTGCAGCATGCATATAGTATTTCGATTCCATTTCTTTCCAATTTGATTCATCCATTGTTAGGTTCCTTATCTATATATTAATTTATCAAGGTTTATCTGATTGTTGTATTTCTTTAAGAATATCTTGAATCTGTTCTAATACTTTTTCAATTTTTTTATTTAACTCTTCTGCATAAGAATTGGGTAATTGGTCTTTTTCAAGCAATTTTATTTCCTCAGAACTCTTTAAATTATTCTGTTTAGCTATCAGTAGATTAACTCCTTCTGTAACTGAATCAGCCATAACAACATGGTCTGCTGAAGCTAAAACTACTTTTTTAAGTTCCGGCAAGTCTACTCCTTCAGCTTGTAAATAAATTGGTTCTGCGTACAAAATTGTATCCGCAATAGGTACTACCAGTAAATTACCTCTAATACAAAAAGATCCTTGTTGACAATGGAGTGTAAACCATTCTGAGATTAATGGATCATTATCCATTCTAGCTTCAATTTGCTCTGTACCATAAATAGTTACATCTTTTGGAAAATTATAAGCTATCAATTTTCCATATTGATCACCATCACTTCTTCCAGCAAGCCATCCTATAAGGTTTTTTCTTTGATTAGGGGTGAATGGTCTTAGTAAAACAAATTCAGATTCTTTATTTTCTGGCAAGTTCATTACTAAATAATAAGGTTCTACTTTCTGTAAATCAGCAGATTGTCCAACTTTTTCTTGAGGAATATTCCATAAATCTTCGTTATTATAGAATATTTGAGAATCCTGCACATGATATTCCAAATATTTATCAGATTGAATTTTAAACATGTCTATTGGGTATCTTATATGAGATTTCAATTCTTCAGGCATATCATCCATAGATTTAAAAATTCCAGGGAAAATTTTAGCATAAGTGTCAATTAATGGATCTGTATCATCTGAAACATAAAATTCAACAGTTCCATCATATGTATCCACAACTGCTTTAACACTATTTCTAATATAATTATAACCATTATATGATGGCTCAGAATAGGGATAATTACTTGAAACAGTATAAGCGTCTTGTATCCATTTCAATTTCCCTTCATCAATAACAACATATGGATCAGAATCCAATTCTAAGTAAGGCACTAATTTTTTCACTCTATCTTGTATATTTCTATCGTATTGAATTTTACTTTCATTAGTAATTTCCCCACTTATAAAAATATTAATATCTCTAAAATGCCAAGCGTATAAAATTTTTCTAAGAGAATTTGATAAAGCTATGCCGCCTAATCCTTGATAATTATGCCTTTTTAAAACACCCTCTTTGCCATCTTTTCCTTTTTCTTGGTAATCAACCTCTTTCGTATTAGTATTAACTATCACATAAGGAGAAGCAGATTCACCATAATAAATTCTTGGGTTTTCAACTGACAAACCTTCTTGTATTTCTCCTGATAAAGATTTTACATTAATAATTCCGTCTGAAGGGATATCTTTGGAATAAAAGTAAGGTTTACCTTGAGAATCAAATGAGTTAACTGGGCTCATAGTTAATCCGTAACCATGAGTATATTGTAAAATCGAATTGACCCAAGTTTGCTTATCCACATCTAATTTTTCAGGTGCTACCTCTCTCAAAGCAAGCATAACTTGGCGATATTCTCCGTCAATAGTGTATCTATCTACATCTACATCTTTAAAATCATAATAAGGTCTAATAAGTTGAGTTTGAGTATATATATCTTTTAATGGTTTATAATCCCATAATCTAATATTATTTAATGTTTCTTTGTTTTGAGTTAAAACACTTTTAGGAATTTCAGAGCTAGCTGGAAAGTAACTCTCTTCAATTTGATCAAGCATATATGATTGTCTAGTGAAATCAATATTATGATCAATATATTCCTTTTCTTTCACATATTCATTTGGGGTGACAGAAAATCGTTGATTAAATGAGGGTAATAAGAGTGTGGATACAACATATAATCCAATCCATACTCCAGCAGGAATATATGCAAATTTCATCATGGAAAATTTCAATGAAAACAATATTAATCCTGATAAAATAAATCCTAGTATAGACATAAACAATAATGA
Organism: Dehalococcoidia bacterium; assembly: GCA_029936815.1. Classification (GTDB taxonomy): domain Bacteria; phylum Chloroflexota; class Dehalococcoidia; order Lucifugimonadales. The sequence continues at coordinate 3,413 of JAPYRX010000012.1, read as the reverse complement.
ATTAATCTTAATATTTACATCTGTATATCCTGCTCCATAAATTATTCCTGAATCAGAAAACAATACTCCCCATCTTGATAACATAATTCCAATGCTGAATAAAACAAAAGTAATCGACAAGTTTATTACTGATTGTTTTTTCAGAATAGTACTATCAGTAAATTGTTGCCCTGCAAATACAGAATTTACAAAAATTATTCCTACGCTAAATAATAAAGATATTATAGAAATAATTAACAACCCTCTTTGAACAAAATTGTATATAGGGTAGTCAAATATATAAAAAGAAATATCTCTGTTAAATAATGGATCAGATATTTCAAAACTTGATGAATTTAAAAATCTTAAAAACAATTCCCAATTATAAGAAGTACTCAATCCTAGAATTATGCTTGCAATTAATACTAAAGCAATCAATAAAAGCTTGTACATTTTAGGGCCTACAATATTAAAAGGTTCTGGAAGGTCAAATTGAACACCTTTCCATGAATATTTAAATGCAATAAATGAGCTCAGTGAAAGAAAAATTAACGAAAGAAAAAACCCTGTTATAAACAGATATATTTTTGTCTTTAATATAGTAAGGTAAATCTCTTTATAATTTAAGGTTTCAAACCATAAGTATTCTGTATAAATACTTTTAAATATGTTTGCAATAAAGATTAAAACAATTATAAACAAAACAATAAATGCTATTGTTTTAAATGAAATATTCTTCATGATATTTGGGATTTGTAATTTTTCATTATTATTCATATTAACTCCTAGTTAACGATAAGTGTTCCTTTGTTAAATTTAGATTTAGTGACAGTGAAAAACAAAGCACCTTCATTTCTTCCATCAATTATATGTGCCTCATTAACCTCACTAACAGAATTCATACATGCTTCTAATTTCGGTATCATCCCACCAGAAATAAAAGAGTTTTTCACTAATTTTCTAACCTGTGTAGACATTAATTTAGGTATAACTCTTTTTGAAATATCTAGTACTCCTGGTACATCTGTTATAAAAACTAATTTGCTTGCTTTAATAGATCTTGCAACTTCTCCTGCTACACTATCCGCATTCACATTTAATATTTGATCATCCACGTTAGGTTTTGCATTTAAACAAAGAGGGGCAATCACAGGAATATAACCTAATTTTACTAATTCAAAAATAGATTTTGATTTAACTTTATCTACTTCACCAACATAACCCCATGCTGAGTTAGTTATTTTTGCAGTAATCAATCCATCATCTACACCACTTAAGCCTATTGCTTTACCGCCTAAAATATTTATTTGATTAACCATTTCTGTATTAACCTTTCCTGCTAAAACAGAAATAACAATATTTAACGTTTCTTTGTCAGTTACTCGCCTGCCATCTACAAATTTTGGTCGTTTTCCTATTTTTTGCATCCATTCTGATATATCTGCACCACCGCCATGTACAACTATAGGGAAGTATCCTTGAGCTTTTAATTTCACAATATCACTTAAGGTTGTATCCTCAAATCCTAATGTACTTCCTCCAACTTTTATCACAATAGTTTTTTCTAATAAATAAGAATCAAGTGGGTTCTTATTTTCGTTAGATATATTTTGAATATCCAATTTTCCAGATTTAGAATCTATTTGTTCTTCGTTATTACTTAACATATCATTTACGTACTATATGCTGAATTAAATATCACATATTCTTCTGTCAAGTCACATCCCCATGCTATACCATTATAATTTCCTATATTTAAATCAACTCTAATTTTAATTTCTTTCTGATTCATAGAAGTTATAACGGACTCTTTAGAAAATGGAATAGCTTTTCCTTCATGTGCAATATGTATATCATTAATGAATATATCAATTTTATCTTCGTTTATTTCAATTTGAGATTTTCCTACTGCCATCATAACTCTACCCCAATTTGGATCTCTACCATGCACCATGGATTTAACTAAAGAAGAGCTAACAACAGATCTTGCTGCAATTTTTGCAGACTCCAAACTCGAAGCTCTAGTAATTTCACACTCTATCAAATGATTTGATCCTTCACCATCTGAAACAAGTTCTTTAGATAAGTATTCGCAAACATATTCGAATGCTTCAATAAAATCAGAAACATTCTCAGATGAAGCGTCAATAATGCTAGAATCAGATGCGCCATTAGATAGAAATAATAAAGTATCATTGGTAGATTGATCACCATCAACGCTTATTTGATTAAAAGTTTTATTAACAGTTTCTTTTAAAATTTTATCTTGAAAATTTGATTCTAATTTTGCATCTGTAGTAATAAAGGCAAGCATAGTTGCCATATTTGGGTGAATCATGCCAACGCCTTTCGCACATCCACCTATTGTAATTATTTCATTCGAAATTTTTACACTAACAGCAACTTCTTTTGTTTTAGTATCAGAAGTTAGAATAGATTTAGCAAAGTCATTCCCACCATCCATGGAAACATTAACTCTTGAAATGTTTTTTCTAATTAAAGCCATCGGTAATTCTTCACCAATTATACCTGTGCTGCAAATAGAGAAATTATCTGGATCAGCATTAAGGTAATCAGCAGTTAATTTAATAACATCAGTGGCATCAATTAATCCTTGATCCCCTATTGAACAATTTGCACAACCACTATTAGCAACAACTCCTCTTACATTATTTTTCAAAAGATTTGATTTGGAAGCAGTTATGGAATGCGATACTATTGAATTTGAAGAAAACACACCAGAACAAATTGTATCTTCTGATTCAGACCATAATATACCCAAGTCTAATTCGTCAGTATCTGTTTTGATACCAACATTTGCTCCCCCAGCAATATATTGTTTTGGAGATGTAATATTTCCACTTTCTAATATTTCAAACATAACATGAAAAGAATTCAGCAATTAAACTTCAAGATAAGGCTAGAATTATATCATATTACCTTCTAAAAACAATATATTAATAATTAATTAATATTATTATTTTATTAACCCGTCAAATTTTTCTTCTTTGTACATAGATCTTAATAATTTCAAATATGCATCTTTAGTTAACATTGGCTTAAATTTATCAACTACTTCTTTTCCTTTCTCAGCTTTTTCATGAAGTAAATCTACAACTGTAAGCGCCATCGCTTTTGCTGCAGTTAATACAGCCGCATCATAATCTGTAACTACATAATCAATTCCATGGCCGTCACCTTCAGCAGAATTCACATATGGATGAATAGTTGGCATTAATTGTGATATATCTCCCATATCTGTAGATCCTCCAGAATGCCCAGCTTGACTAACTTTGTCTTCTCCAACTAAATTAATTGAATTAAATTTATAAAAATCACCAAGCTTAGAATCATTCATGATTGGTAGGTAGCCAGGTAATGTAGTGATCTCAACTTTAGCTCCTATCGCCATAGCTCCTGCTCTCAATGCTCTA
>JAPYRX010000011.1 GCA_029936815.1 Dehalococcoidia bacterium | reverse complement strand
ACTTTCTTCTTGATGTCTTCTATACTCATAAAAATATCCTTTTGTTAAATATATTAATTATTCTCAGTTCAAAATATATGAATATATTAATCTCTTCTCAAGCATTTAATTGCTATATTTATGCATTTGAATGAAAAACAATATTGGAAAAGAGGTATTTAAGTATAATAGAAAAAAATTTACTTCTAAAACTCTCAATCCTTAGTGTTTAATTTAGACAATTAATACCATGCCATCTCTTCCAGGGTCAGCGCCACCATCCCACACTCCATTTTTTATCCTTATCCCATGAACCCCTGCAAATCCGTAGCTAAAAGGATTTCGTATTATCTTATACCCTTTTTGCTCTAATTTTTTTGTAACATATCTAGGTATCCTATTTGTTACATCAATGGTGTTACTATTTGCTGTAAATCTTGGCGAAGAAATTGCTTCCTGCATATTCATATCAAATTCTAATACATTAAGTATAGATTGTAGTATACCCATGGTTATATAAGTGCCTCCTGGAGCTCCAACAATAATATAAGGATTATCATCTTTAAAAACAATAGTCGGACTCATTGCTGTAAACCTTCTCTTTCCAGGAACAATAGATCCTGGCATTCCTGGTCTTGGATCAAACACACTCATGCAACCGTTATACATAAAACCAAGTCCCTCTGTTATAACTCCTGATGGCATTCCTAATGAATGTGTCATAGATGCAATATTACCATTTTCATCCATAACAGCCATATGGGTAGTATCTTCAGATTCTTTCATTTCTCCATATCTAGTTACATTAGCTTTTTTCCCTTGTTTTATGAGTTCAGAAATTTCAAATGCATAATTGGGATCAGTGATTTTTTCAATAGGAACATTTATGAACAGTGGATCTCCAACTTTGGAGTCTTTATCAATTGTTGCATACTTCATAGCCTCGGCAACTGTAGAAATATATTCAGGGCTATTATGCCCCATTGATTTCAAATCAAAATGTTCTAATATGTTTAACATTTGTATTACCATAATTCCTCCACCAGGAGGTTGGTTTGTCGAGATTTTCAAATCTTTATAATTTCCCCATAAAGGTTCATTGCGAATTGTTTTGTAGTTTTTCAAGTCACGATCAGACAGAAAACCTCCATTCGATTTCATATCATCGTTTATTCTTCTTGCGATTTCGCCTGAATAAAATATATCTGATCCGCCATATTTGACGAGTTCTAATGTTTGTTTCATATCGATATTTTTTATTCTAGTTCCTATAGGATATGTATTGCCTTGTTCATCTAAAAAAATATTTTTAGAAACTTCATTTCTCCTCAATTTTTCATCCATAGATATCCTTCCAAGGCCACCTGATCTATCCCAAAATTCATCTATAGCAGGACTTACTGTGAATCCTTCTTCACAAAAATCAATAGCTGGTTGAACAATATCAGCCCAAGGCATAGTGCCAAATTCTTTAATTGCTTCATAAAAAGCCTTAAGTGTTCCTGGAGTCATTATAGATTCGTATCCAACTTCGTTGGCTCGATTCTTTAATATAAAACCAAATCCATCTCGAGCTTCATGAGAGATTTGATTTTCCCACATATCTTCTTTGACTGTATAAGGAGCTGTTGTATGGAAGTCAATAAATCCATGAAAATCTTTTTCAGGTGAGTATATTTGTAGTGATCCAAATCCGGCAATACCGCACATCATGGGATCTACAACAGTTTGAACAAGAGCGCTTGAAATAGCAGCATCAACAGCGTTTCCTCCTTCTTTTAATATTACTGCCCCAGCTTCTACTGCCTCTGGTTGTGGTGCAGTAATAATTCCATGTGTCATATTTTCCTCTCTCTATATATTGTATATTATTCAAAATGTTTTCTATAATATCATTATAATTTTTTATTATTAATTACTTAAACACTATATGAACATATTAATTTCACCACAAGCATTCAAAGGTAGTGTTACAGCAATAGAAGTCGCCAATAATATTGAAAAAGGGATATTGAAATCTAGTGATCGTCATAAAATAATTAAACTTCCAGTTGCAGACGGAGGAGATGATACTCTTAAAACTTTAGTTGAAATCACTAAAGGACAAATATATGAAACTAATGCAACACGACCTGATGGGAAAGTAATACAAACTCAATGGGGAGCGTTAGGTGATAACAAAACTGCAGTTATAGAAATGGCTAAAATATCTGGATTGGCTCTAATGAATTCAAAGAATCTAGAACCTCATAAATATACAACTTATGGAATGGGAGAAGTTATAAAAAATTGTCTCGATCATGGGTTTAATAAATTTATTATCGGTATTGGCGGCTCTGCAACTAATGATGGAGGATTAGGAATGGCAGAAGCGCTAGGGGCGATATGTACAGATAAATATGGAAATTCAATTAAAAAAGGAATCGATGGTCTTAAAGATTTGTATGAAATAAATTTGGATAAGATGGATAAAAGAATACAAAATTCCACATTTCAAATCGCATGTGATGTGAATAATCCTCTTTATGGTGAAAATGGAGCTACTTACGCATTTGGACCACAAAAAGGATTTAATTCAACACAAATAAAATTAATTGATAATCATATGAAAAACTATGGAAATATCATTGATGAACTAAGTAAAACTAAAATATCTTCAATTCCAGGAAGCGGCGCAGCTGGTGGGATCGGAGCAGCTGCAATGTATTTTTTAAATGGGCGACTTGAATCAGGTTCGAAAATAATTTTAGAATATCTTGAATTTGAAAAATATTGTAAAAACATTGATATAGTAATTACTGGAGAAGGCCAAATAGATTTTCAGACAATTAACAATAAAGCTCCAATAGCGGTAGCAAGAATTGCAAAAAAATATAATATTCCTGTTTACGCAATTTGTGGAATATTAGGTGATAATTATGAAAAAGTTTACAAAGAAGGTATTAAAAAAATATATCCATTATGTGGAAATCAAAACGAAATAGAATTTGCAACTAAAAATGCTAAAAGATTAATTCAAGAACAAGCATATAAATTAATTACAGACAATATTATCTAAAACGAATATTTTTTCTAGACAAATCTGATAATTTGGTACAGCCCATTAACTTCATATCTCTAATCATTTCATTTTTCATGTTTGAAAGTGCTTTCTCAACTCCTTTTTGCCCTCCTGCAGCCAAAGCATAAAGATACATTCTTCCTCCACTGCAAGCTTTTGCTCCTAAGCTTAAAGCTTTGAGAACGTGTGTTCCTCTTGTGATGCCTCCCTCACATATAATATCTATTTTGTCTCCCACTGCATCAACAATTTCGGACAATTGATCAAATGGTGATCTACTGCCATCAAGCTGCCTCCCGCCATGATTAGATAAAATTATACCTGTAGCTCCAATATCAACTGCTCTTTTCGCATCTTCTACACTCATAATTCCTTTAAGGCAAAAATCTTTACCCCATTTTTTCCTTAATTCTTCCGCATCTTTCCAATTCATTGACTGATCTAACATTTTAGAAAAATAATCTGACAGACTAATTGCAAAATTTGCTTCTGGTATATGATCTTTAAGAATGGGAAGGTCAAATTTTTCTCTTATAAAATAATTTATTGCCCATGAAGGATGTGTTGCAAAGCTCAAAATACTTTCAAGTGCCAACCTCATTGGCATAGTAAATCCAGTTCTCAAATCTCTTTCTCTATTCCCCGTAACAATAGTGTCCACCGTAAGTGCTAACACATCGAAATTAGCAGCATGGCATCTTTCCAGCATACTATCAGTTAACCCTCTATCTTTATGATAATATAATTGAAACATTTTTGGTGTTTTAATATTCGATCCAATTTCTTCTAACCCAACTGTTCCCAAAGATGAAATTCCAAACATTGTACCAAATTTCTCGGCCGCTTTAGATACTGCTCTTTCTCCTTGGTAATGAAATAATCTTTGAGCAGCTGTTGGGGAACAAAATAATGGCATATCTATATTTTGACCCATTACCGTTGTAGAAATATCAACATCTTCAACACCTCTTAAAACGTTAGGAATCAAATCACAGTTTTCATATGATTCGGTATTTCTTTTCATAGTTATTTCATCATCCGCTCCTCCATCAATATAATGAAAAATAGGTGAAGGGAGTTTAGATTTTGCTAATCTCCTAAAATCTTCAGTGTTGTTGCAATTTTTTATATTTCCAAACATATTCTATATCAAATTAACGAATTTACCATAAATCCTAGAATCCACAATAATAAACAAGTAACAGAAGATAAAAACTTGATTGAATTATCTCCAATGTATACATTTCCATATTGTTCGTCAGATCTTACATAAAATATACCAATAATCATTAAGAATGTAATAAATAATATTGAAACAAAACCAACTCCTAAAAGTATGCCGCTAAGGAAACCTGAAATACTAAAAAGTGTTATTATTATTTTTGACAAATCAGATTTATTTGATTTCTTATTTGTTGTCATATATATATCCAATAACCATTCAATTATAAATTTATTCAACTATAATATTATTTATAAAATTTAATTAATATATAATTTCCTACTATTTAAAAATGATTTATCTAGACAATGCTGCTTCAACTCAAATTAGAGATGAAGTATTAAGTGTAATAAATGAAGAATTAGTTAATTCTTTTGCAAACCCTTCAAGTCCGTATACTCCTGCAAGAAAATCTAGAATCGCGATTGATAAGGCTCGAAAAATTTTTTCAGGAATTCTTAATTGCCAGGAAAATGAAATTGTTTTTACAAGCGGTGGAACCGAGTCAGACAATACTGCAATTAAAGGCCCTGCGAAGGCGTTGGAAAATTTAGGAAACCATATAATTACAACTACAACAGAACATCATGCAGTTTTACATACATGTAATAGTTTGGAAAAACAAGGGTTTGATGTAACTTACCTGCCGACTGACAAATATGGAATGGTATCAAAAGAATCTGTACTTTCTGCGATCAAGGAAAATACTATACTTATATCTATAATTTATGCTAACAATGAAATAGGAGCCATTAATCCAATAAAAGAAATTGGACAAGCTCTAAAAAAAATTAAAAATAAAGGTTCACGATTTCCTCTTTTTCATACAGATGCCATACAAGCAGCTCCTTTTCTAGATTTAAATATAGAAGAATTAGGAGTTGATTTATTAAGCCTTTCTGCACATAAATTTAATGGACCAAAAGGAATTGGAGTTCTATACATGAAAAATGGCACTCCTTTTGAACCGTTGATAACAGGGGGAGGGCAAGAAAGGCAAAAAAGATCAGGAACTGAAAATATAGCTTTTATTTCTGCTGCTGCACAGGCAATTCAATTAGCAGAAGATGAAAAAAAACAACTTTACTTAAAAGTATCAAAATTAAAAAACAAAATAATTAATCAACTTAAGCAAAATCATCCTGAAATAATTCTAAATGGACACCCTTTACAAAGCCTTCCAAATATAATAAACCTTACTATTCCAAATATAAGGGCAGACGATTTAATATCTGCTTTGGACATAGAAGATGTATGCATATCTAACGGTAGTGCATGTACTAGTAATTCACTAGAACCATCTCATGTTCTTCAAGCTATAGGTATAAGTGCTAAATTGGCCCTTAACACTATTAGAATTAGCTTAGGAAGGTATAATTTTGAAAATGAAATCATAGAATTTTTATTCATAATTGATAAAATTCTAAAAAGAATTAAAATGAATACACCTGAAATTATTAATAAATAAAATAAAAATGATCAAGACAGTTAAAATTTATATACAAATATCTATGTTGTTAACGATACTTCTCTTTGGATTAATAAGCTGTTCCAATGACGATTCTTCGTTATCTATAACTAAGGGGAGAACAATAGCTATTGAAACGTCACCTCCTATAGTTAGAGATAGAATAACTTTCACTGACACCGAAGGAAATATAAGATTAATCAAACCAAAACTCAATAACAAATTAGTCGCAGTAAAAGTAAGAATAATTAATGATACTGTAACTTATGTGCCATTATATATAGATACCGAAGCAGCAGAATTAGGAGATAGAGGTGGTAGTAGAGGATGGAACATAGATCCATATAAAAGTTCTGTTTCCACGTCTACCCTAGAATCCGAACTAGACAAATTCACTCCTATGCTTAATGGACATATTGAGCTTAACAAAGGGTTTGAAGTAACAGGATGGATGATATTCGATCTATCAAGGAATATTAACCCGATTACAATTTGGTGGAGAGAATCTGATGACATTGTTTCGGATCTCCCAAAATAAATATATATCAATTTTCTTGTTTTAGATTAAATCTGACTATGATATTCTTATTAATTATATTTAAATGGAGTATAACATTGGCAGCCTTAGAAGTAACTGATAGTAATTTCAATGAAGAAGTTCTTAATTCTGATCTTCCAGTTCTTGTAGATTTTTGGGCAGAGTGGTGTGGCCCATGTAAGATGGTTTCACCTATTGTTGAAGAATTGTCTGATGAATATAATGGAAAAATCAAAGTTACAAAAATTGATGTTGATTCTAATCCTCAAATTGCAGCCAGCTTTGGTATAAGGGGAATTCCAACTCTTTTAATGTTTAAAGATGGATCAGCTGTAGATCAAATAGTTGGCGCAGTATCAAAAACAACGTTAAAGGAACGTTTAGATAAAATTATTTCTTAAAAATATTTGGGAGTGAATAAGCTCTGGTGGGTTTCACGGACTTCAACTCCGTTGGCTTTGATTCAATTATTGAAGCGTTGGGTTCGATTCCCTCTCATTCCCGATAATAAAAAAATATTATGAATCTATCTATAATTTCATGGGTGATATACGATATTGGAAACACCTTGTTTAATGCAGGGGTTACCGGATTGTTTTTCCCTTTATGGATTATAACTAAATTAAACGGAACAGATGCAACTGTCGGATATACACTCTCATTGGCATTACTAGTTTCATTACTAATTAGCCCGATTGTTGGGGCTCTTTCGGATCAAACAAACAAAAGAAAATTATTCTTAGCCATATTTACTTTCATCTGTGGTATATCTACTACATTCATAGGGAATAATTCTATTGTTATCAGCCTTATTTATTATGGAATTTCTGTCACCTGCCTACATGTAGGAGATATTTTTTATAATTCAATGTTGAAAGATGTTAGCCATAAAAACAATATAGGAATAATTGGAGGAATAGGAGCAGGAGTTGGATATTTTGGTGCAATAATAGCAATATTAATCGGATTATTTATAATTGAGAACAACGGTTACCCAGTCGGGTTTATGATTATAGGATTATTTATTATATTATATGGAATTCCAATTTTAATATTTTTAAATGAGAAACCTCAGCAAACCCAAAACAGATATATAAAAAGTTCACAAAAATTATTTATAAGATTTGTAAAACAATTATCTGATACTATGTCCCACATTAAAGAATTCCCAGGCTTAGGAAGATTCTTATTGGCAAGATTTTGGTATTCATGGGCTTTGTATACGGCGTCAACATTTACTTCGTTATATATATTAGAAACTATTGGTATGTCTGAAAGACAAATTCAATACTTGATTTTCACAGGAATTGTTACCGCCATTCCTAGTGCATTGATATGGGGTAAATTGGTTGACAAATTTGGAGCCAAACCAATTATTAGTTTAGTATTAATTTTATGGATAATTAATCTAGCATTATCAATAGGAAGTGGAGTACTAAATTTGGGAGATAATATTTGGTGGTTCATAAGTGGGCTAACAGGAATACTAATATCTGGTGTATGGAGTTGTGACAGGCCATTTATGCATCAATTAATCTCGGACGAATTTATAGGAGAGTATTTTGGAATTCACGGATTTACAGGAAGATTGGGAAGTATCATTGGCACAGCTAGTTGGGGATTGATAGCTACAACATTAAACCTTGGGCAACCTGCTGCTTTATTATCACTCGGTATATGTATATTATTATCATTAATTATAATAATTAATATTGACTTGGGAACAACAAATGAAAAAAATTGAAGGTAAATATATATTACTTGAAGCACTTAAACAACAAAATGTAAAATATATTTTTGGAAATCCAGGAACTACAGAAACTGCCATTATGGATGCTCTGGAAAAATATCCGGAATTTGAATATATATTAGCTGTACAAGAATCAGCTGCTATGGGTATGGCTGATGCATATGCAAGAGCTACCAAGAAACCTGCATTTGTAAATTTACATATAGAAACAGGTTTAGCCAACGGGTTAAGTTTATTGCATAATGCTCATTCAGGAGGCACTCCATTAGTTCTTACTGCTGGCAATAAAGATTCTCGTGAAATTGCACCGGGAAAAACAAATCTTGTAGATATGGTATCTCCATTTACAAAATGGGCTGTCGAAGTGAATCACCCGGATGCCATAGCTCAAACGATGCAAAAAGCTTTTAGAATAGCATTGAGCCCTCCCACCGGGCCAACATTTGTAGCTTTCACAACAAATGCACTTGATGATAAAACCAATATATATCCAACTAAAAATTTCAACGAAGAAATTATTATTAAAGCTGATGAAAAAGCAATTGATAAAGCTGCTGAATTACTTGTAGATTCTAATAATGTAGGAATATTAATTGGAGACAGACTCGTACAGATAAATAATCCTTATATACCAACAAAATTAGCTGAATTACTAGGTGCTAAAGTGTATTCATCTAATTATTCAGAAATGATTTTCCCAAACAAACATCCCAATTATATAAGTAATTTAAAACTAGGATTTAATTCTTCTAATGAATTTGATGAATTTGACACAATTCTTGTTGTTGGTGGATTACCAAGAGTTAGCTACATGTTTTCTAATCCAAGAATGAGAATATTTAACCCCGATTCTAAATTAATTCATATAGATAATGATCCTTCACAAGTTGGGGCTACAGAAAAAACTGAAATCGGCATTATCTCAGATCCAAGTGATGCACTAATTTCAATAACTGCTAAAGTAGAAGAATTATTAGATGGGAAAAAAATAGAATTTTTTACAGAAAAAAATCTATTATTAAAAAATGAAAAAGAGGCAAAAGAAAAAATTATCAGATCTGAATTATTAAATAAATATGATAATTCACCTATGACTCCAGATCGTATGGTATCAGAAATAGCCAATACCATTCCTGAAAACACAATAATTGTTAACGATGCCGTGACAACTGCAGATTCAATATTTAATTTCATGCAATTCGAGAAAGAAAATTCAATTTTTGGTGGGCGAGGAGGGTCACTTGGATGGGGGATGGGCGGCGCTTTGGGAATCAAATTGGCTTTCCCTAATGAGAATGTAATTGCTTTAATAGGAGACGGTACAGGTATGATGGCAGTGCAAGCACTATGGACTGCTTCAGTAAATAAAATTCCAATTACATACATCATATGCAACAACAGTACATATAAAGTTTTAAAATTAAATATGGATATATATAAAGAGCAATTAGGTGACACAAAAATCAGTGAATATAAGGGAATGAATTTCAATCAAAGATTCGATTTCAAAACAATTGCAAAAGGTTTTAATATTAATTCTCATAGCATAACTAATCCTTCAGAAATAAAAGATATTCTAACAAAATGCATTAATTCTGGACAACCAAATTTATTAGATATTCACATAGATGGATCAGTTTAATTTAAAGCCTTTTAAACCATTTCATAAGTTGATCATTATCTATTTGTAGTAATGTTGGTCTACCATGCGGGCATTTCCAAGGCTCTAAGCATTTAGATAAATCTTCAATCAAATTAAATATTTCAGTTTTAGATAATTTGTCACCAAACTCAATAGATGCATGACAGGCTAAAGTTTTTTTTCGATCATCATCTGTACTACTAATATTATTTTTTAAATCATTTATATAAGCATGTAGTTTTTTATTCAAATTCAATCCAACAAAGTGTTGTGGGATTTTACTAATTAAAACTTGATTAGAAATTCCAAAAGTTTCTATTTCAAAACCTGTATCTATTAAATAATTTCTGTTTTCTTGAATCCATACATTTTCTTCAATTGTTAAATTAAGAATGACAGGATCAAGTAATTCTTGAGAAATGATATCTGATTTAGGATTAGCAAGTATATTTTCATAGTTAACTCTTTCATGAGCAGCATGTTGATCAATAATACATATTTCTTTTTTATATTCTCCTACTATAAATGAATTGTTGATTTGACCTAATAAAATAAATTCATTTACCAAATCTAATTGATTTGTAGAAGAAGTAAAAAATTCATTTACTGAATTATTCATTTCAATAATTGGTCTTCGTGTATTTGGTGATAGTAATGAATTATCAGTAAATGTTAAAAATGATTTTTCAGGTTTATATTTCAAGATGTTTAAATCCGAATTCTGGCTTTGCGAATTTGAATTAACAATTGAGTGCCTGATTTGCCTCTCTATCATAGAAAACAATTCTCTTTCATCTCTGATTTTGATCTCATTTTTAGAAGGATGTACATTTAAATCTAACAAATCAGGGTTTACATTAATATTTATAATACAAACAGGATAATCTCCTTTTACCAAGAAACTATCATACGCTCTTTCAATAGCATAATTAAATATTTTATTTTTAATTACTCTGTTATTAACAAAACAATGAATATTAGCATTAGAAGATTTTTTAATATTAATATTGCTAACATATCCGTACAATCCTAATTCGTCAGATTTATAATTTATATCTATCATAGAATTAGAAAGTGTTTGATCAAAAAGTTTAGATAAAACATCTAACAATTTTCCATTCCCTGCAGTTTCCAAATATTTTCTACCATCAGATATGACTACAAATTTCACTTTCGGATAACATAATGCATATTTTTTAATCAAGTCATAATTCTTTTTGCTTTCAGATTGAGATGATTTTAAAAACTTTTTTCTCGCTGGCATATTACCAAATAGATCAGTAACTACAACAGTTGTTCCATTAACTCTTACATCAGGGACTTCATTAGTAATCTTTCCAAAATGTATATTTATATTACCCGCATGAGATTGATTTTCAGTATTTGAAATTAAGTTTATATCCGAAACAGTTGCTATACTAGGAAGAGCTTCTCCTCTGAATCCCATTGACTCAATAGTATTTATATCTTCAATATTATTTAATTTACTAGTCGCATGCCTGGAAAATGCAATTTTCAAATCTTCACTTACTATACCTTTCCCATCATCAGAAACTCTTATGTAATCTTTTCCTCCGTTTTTTATTTCTATTTCAATACTGGATGAATCGGCATCAATACTATTATCTATTAATTCTTTTATAACTGAACTTGGATTCTCAATAATTTCACCTGCAGCTATTATAGAAATTATTTTCGAATCTAATTTTTTTATTCTCATGATAATTCTTTATTGATCTTTCTCACTAATCCTGGGCCTTCATAAATTAATGATGTCCAAATTTGCACTGATTTAGCACCTTTTGATAGTAATGATTTTACATCACGAGAAGAATTCACACCTCCTGACGCAACAATTTCAATTTTTCCTGTTGCTAATTTATTAGCAATTTCCAAGCCGTACTCAGTGTTTTTATAAATCTTTTTTCCGCTTAATCCGCCTTTTCCAATTGCTAATGCTTCATCTTTTATTGGTAAAGTATTAGACAATACAATTCCATCCACATGATTAGAGATTGCTAATTTTATAAATCCTTCAAAAGATTTTCTTTGATTAATATCATCTAAATTTTCAAATCTTGGAATTTTAAGCATATAAGGTTTATCTTTAATTTGGTTTAAAGCTACTAATAAATTAGTCAGATTTTCAGTGTCATGGAAAAATTTAAGTCTTTCAGTGTTTGGAGAGCTGATATTTATTTCATACCCTGCACAATAATTACCTAGAGATTTATATAGTTTTAAAATTTCGTCGATTGAATCACCGGAAATACTTAATAATAAAGGTGTTTTTAATTTTATATTTTTTAAATTGTTTTTAATTCTATCTAATCCAATATTAGGGAATCCAAGTGAATTAATCATAGATTCATCTAGCTTGTAACGAATTATTCTTGGCTTAGGATTCCCTTCTCTTGGGTGCACTGTAATTGTACCGCCAACAATATATCCAAATCCCAATTTGTCTAATGAACTCAACATACTACAATTTTTATCAAATCCTGCTGCTAAGGCTATATTTGATCTCAATTTAATCCCCATCAAGTTTATTGCAACAAAGTGCATTGGATTTGTGGCAAACAACCTAGTTATAAAAGGGCCAAATTTAGAAGATAATATTCTTTGTAATACGTCATGTATTAATTCGGGATCAAATTTAAATAATATATAATGTGATATAAATCTATATAAACTCATTTAAAAAAACAATTTCCACAGTTACAATATGTTTAATATTATATTAATTTAATCATTTACATAAGGTAATAAAATTGGATTTAAATTTTCAAATAGGATCTAAAGATAATCCCAAAGGACATGCATTATTATTTTTTCTCAACAAAGATAATAAAAACGAAGTTTGGGGGACATATATGATCACACTTCCAATAGAAGTTGATATAACTAAATATATGCCTCCATTCCTTATGAATAATACTAATCAAATGAATCCTACAGAATTCAATTCTTTTGCTTTCCCACCATCTCCTGAATATATTGGAGACATAGAACAAATAAATGAATTAGCGACTCAAAGAGATGATGATCTTATTGATGGCGGAGAAATCGATATCAATGACAACGCAAATAATATGATGAAAGTAAATGATATACTCTCAAATTATTTGGATTTATATAATTCTAAAACAAAAGAGGAAGTGTATGAATTAAATGAGAGTGTAGAAAAGGAAGATACTAATGTAAATAATTTAATGTATGAATTTATGAATGTTAATGATCGTATGGGTGAATTATCAAAACTACTTTCAAAATTATTGTTTGCAATGGAAAATTCACAAGAAAATTTAATTGAAGAATGCGAAAATGATATATTAACTCTATCTAAATATTATCCAGAAAATCATAAAATAAATAAAATAGTTGAATACACAAAAAATAATAAAACATCAAAAATAGCAGAATTATATTTCAAAAGATGCCTTTATTTAGTTAAAGAGAATTACGAAAAAGTTCAAGAATACGAAAAATTAATTGAGGAAAGTGATAATCATTAATTTATCTTGTTTTTCAAAAATTGATATATCCCCTCGACTCCTTCTACACTAAGAACTTCGTCTGCTACTTCTTTTAATTCCTTTACGGAATTATTGACAGCAATTCCGTATCCCACAGTTTTTAACATTTTAGTGTCATTATAACTGTCGCCAAAAGCTACTACTTTATTAATATCTATATTCAAATAATCACATACCCAATCTATAGAATTACTTTTATCAGAATCAGTACCTAACACTTCACAAAAATGAGGTAATGAACGAGTTATATAAACATCATCTTTAAGTTTGTCATTGAGTAAGAATTCAATGTTGTAAATATCTTTTGGATCACCAACAATTACAATTCTGAGTGGGTTGGACTGTTTAGATTTCTTATATTTATTATCCAAAACATATTTGACTTCATTTCTAATAGCATACTCTACCAACCATTCATCATTTTCATCACAAAAGATTTTGCCTGGGTATTGAATCATAGTTTTCAAGTTATTTAATTTAGCTAGTTCAATGATATCATCTATAAATTTTTTATTTAGATAGGACGATTTCAATGGTTTAAAATGAGTGAAATCTAATATTTGAGCTCCTTGATAAGTAATCATTGGAGCATTAGGAGTGAATCCTGAATTATTTCGTGCTGACCTAGACATACGGCCAGTAGCATAAGTTACATAACAGCCATTTTGTTTTATATTTTCAATTAATGCTACAATGTCAGAAGAAACAGGATTCAAACCTTCTTTAATAGTTCCATCAATATCAAAAACAACCATGTCATAAGGAAACAAATCTATAATCCTTTTACAATTTCAATCCTCTCGGACCTGTATATAAAACCCTTGGTCTGAACAACCTGTTGTTATTGTGTTGTTCTATAACATGTGCGATCAAGCCTGATGTACGGGACGCAAAAAATATTGGTGTATACAGTGGGATAGGGATTCCTAATAAATAAAATAATAAAGCTATGGGGTAATCAGTATTAGGATATAATCCCTTTTCTCTAGCCATCACTTCTTCAACAATTTTATATATTTTATGTAATTCTTTTCCATTTTGTATATTGGATTCTAATTCCGCGATATAATCACGTAAAAACAATGCTCTAGGATCATATTTTTTCATGTATACCCTATGACCGAATCCCATGATTCTTTCTTTATTATTTAATTTGTCCATAATATATTTGTCAGCAATCTTACTTCCTCCTTTTGATTCGATATCGAGTAACATATGAATTGCAGCTTCATTAGCACCACCATGTAAAGGGCCTTTCAAAGATGAAATGCCACCAACAAATGCTCCATACATATCTGATAAGGTAGAACCAATAATTCTTGCTGCAAAAGTGGAATTTGGCATTTCATGTTCAATATAACAAATCAATATTTTATCAAAAATTTCTGCCTCTTTAGATGAGATTTTATGTCCCAAAATCATTCCTAAAAAATTTTCCGCAAAAGATTTGGAGTTGTCTGGTTTTATAATATTTTGATTATTTAAAATACGATGAGAATTGGCAGTTAAGATTGCTACTTCAGCTATTAACCTAATTCCTTTATTCAAATTAGATTCATGGCTAGTATTCATCAAATCTGATTCATCATTAAATCCTGCGAGAAAAGAAATTCCTGTTCTAATAATATCCATAACCATCGACTTTTTTGGAGCTAATTTCAATACTTCATATGCTTCATTAGGAAAAGTAGAATCATCTAATAATATTTTTTCAAAATTGGTAAGTTGTTTGTGATTTGGCAGTTCTCCATTGATAACTAGATATGCAACTTCAGGATAAGATTTGGCACCAGCAAGTTCAATTAAATCATATCCTCTTATTACAATTTCTTCATTATCTACGTCTAAATAACTTATACTAGTATCAGTAGCAATCACTCCATCTAATCCAGGTTTAAATTCACTCATTGTTCGCTCCTTGAATCATCTATCAAATCATCTCCACCAAGAGATTTATCCATTTTAACATATTTATCATAATCAACTAGATCATACAATTCTTTTCTAGTTAACATGCTTTCAACATATTCTAATTGAGTCCCCTTTAAGAATATCTCATCAAAAAGGGTACTTATTGCATTCATTGCAATCCTTAATCCACTTACTGGATAAATTATAATCTGGTAACCCATATTAGAAAATTCATCTGCAGTATAATAAGGAGTTTTACCAAATTCTGTCATATTAGCTAATAAAGGACTGTCAATTTTATCTGCAAAAGTTTTAAATTCATCTTCGGTTTCTAATGCTTCTGGAAATATAATATCTGCGCCAGCCTCTTTGTAAATTTTAGCTCTTTTTATTGCCGAATCTAATCCTTCAACAGCTTTAGCATCTGTTCTAGCTATAACAAGCATTTCTTTACTAACGGATTTTGCAGCATAAATTTTTTTCGCAAAATCAATGTCGGAAATTAGTTCTTTTCCTTCTAAATGCCCACATCTTTTAGGGAAAACTTGATCTTCAATTTGAATAGCTCCAACACCAATGCTTTCTAAATCAGTAGCCGTGCGAGTTACATTTATAACTTCTCCAAATCCTGTGTCAACATCAACTATAAGTGGAATAGTTGTCATTTTAGTTATTTCCAAAACAGAATCAAACAATTCTTGAAAAGTAAATATGCCAATATCAGGAATGCCTTTCATCGAAGAAAATGCAGCTCCCGAAAAATAACTAGATTTAAAGCCTTTTTTTTCAGCCAACATAGCTACCAAAGGGGACATAACTCCAGGTGACATTATTAATTTATTTTCCTTGATTAATCCGCTTAAAATTTTCCCGGGATGTTCATTTTTTGTTTTCATAAAATCAACTCCCCAAATACTTCACTAATTTGATTAAGTGAATCAATATTAAAAATATTATCAGAAATATTTTTAATTTTAATTTCTCCATAATGAGATTCTGTGTTTTGAGTGAATTTAGAAAATATTTCTGATCTATCCATTTTATTATTTGCATGACCTCTAGGAAATGAAACTTCAGATGAAATTGATTCTCCATTCGAAGTATGAACTGTAATACGGTTAGGAATGCCATTTGGATAACCTTTACTCAGTGTAGAATTTTCATTCAATGTAGTTAAATTCAGTAATCTTCGAATTTCAGGATCGTTTATTTTTTTTTGTGAAAAAGAATTTTGAGTAATAGTATTATCAATCAACGCAGCAGAAACAGTATAGGGAAGTGAATGATCAGCTGTCTCTCGAGTTTTAGGATCCCATTTTTCAGGATCTTTAGCAATAATCTCATACGCAGCATCAAATGTTTCGATTTCAACTTTATTTATTTGTGATGTGTCATTTATTTTTTTTCTTATTTCTATGCATGCATCTATAGCACTTTGAGCATGATATTCAACTGGCCATTTTTTTATGTAAGTATCCAATATCCTAGAAGGATTTATTTTGCTCATTCCAATTAGTATACTAGGATTAATTAATTTCCCACCTAGTAATTGGTTAACATAACCCATCTCACCTTCAAAAAAATCATACGGGCCAGTAAATCCTGAACTAACAACATTTCCTGCGAATATAGCATTTCTAACAGCATTTGCAGCTGCAGCTCCTTTCCATTTAGATAATTCTCCGACTCTTGTTTGCCTCATAGATGCATGGGGGACAGCATAGATTGCCAAAGTTGATCGAATTTGCTCTCTATTAAAACCTAGTAATTTACTCGCTCCTGCAGCTGCTCCTAATCCAGTAAAACTAACGTGATCCCATCCGAATTTTCTTAAACTTGCAACATCACATAAATTTACAGCAAGTTCGTATCCTGTGGCAATTGCTAAAATCAATTCTTTTCCTGATTTATTATTTTCTTCTGCGAGAGCTATTAATCCTGGAATCATATCACTAGGATGCAATGGTTCAAGAGATAAATAAGTATCATTATAATCAAGATATCTTACTGAAGTCCCATTTGTAAAAGCTGCAGTTTCTGAATCAACAAGATTAGAAGTACCCCAAATATATGCACCTTGATTCTGAATCCTTTTTAAAGAATATTTTCTTGCAGCTATCGGAGCATCATCATTGAAGGCAGCAATAGCAACTCCTACGCTATCTAAAATCCTATCTTGAACCGAATCAATCACCTCATCTGACAATTTTTCATATTTTGTCGATTCAATATAATTTACAATTTCATTTTCTAAGTTTTCCATTTCTGTAGCCTCAAGATAGTTTATTATTATTAATAATGTAATTATCATATTCTGATACAAGTATTCTTTCAATAAAAAAATAAAAATAATCAAGGACTTATTATGAATAGGCTAAATAAAATTAAAGAAAATTTAAAATCAAATAAAACATCAATTGTATTAAGTGGATATTTTGATTCTCCTAATTATGTTGAATTTATAAGTTCTTTAAATGTAGATGGCATTTGGTTAGAAGGAGAACATGGGCCAATAGATTTCAAAGACATTCCAAACCTTTCAAGAGCTTGTGATTTATATGATGTAACATCTATTTTCAGAATCACATCTCATGATTATGGTCTAATTTATAGATATCTGGATCTAGGGGCACAAGGCATAGTTGTTCCTCATGTTAGTACAAAAGAACAAGCATTGAATATTATAAATGCCTCAAAATATCATCCTATAGGATCTCGAGGAATGTTTATTTCAAGGAGAGGCTTGAAAATCCCTCAACAAGAATACATGGATTTTGCCAATAATGATTCTTTAATTATTGCGATAATTGAAGACTTAGAAGGGTTGAAAAATTTAGATGACATATTAAAAGTTGATAATATTGATGTTTTTTTTGTAGCTCCAAATGATTTGGCTCAGTCAATGGGAATAGCTAATAACAATTCAAAGGATATTCTAAACCAAACCATTGATGAATCAATCGCTAAAATCAAAAAAGCAAAGAAAAAGGCAGGTACTCTGACTAATTCTAACAATATTGATAAACATTTAAATATGGAAATTGATTTATTACTTTTTGACATTAATCAATTTATAAAAGAAGGTATAAGTAACTTATATAATAAAATAAAGAAATGAATTGAAATTAAAAGAATTAATTGCAGAAATAAATGATAATAAAGTAAAATTCAATCTGAATTTTTACTTGGTAGGAGGAGCAGTCAGAGATCTTGTTCTTGGGCTCAATCCAACAGATTTAGATTTCGTGTATACAGGAAAATCAAATGAAATTGAAAATTTCATACATAAAACTTTCAAACCCCAATCACTAGAAATATCACAATTTAACACTTATAAATTAGAATATAAAAATTTCTCGATTGATTTTGCTATGTGTCGTCAAGAAGTTTATACATCATCAGGTTCTTTGCCAGTAATCAAAGAAGGTGATTTAGAACAAGATCAACAAAGAAGAGATTTTACAATTAATACCTTGTACATAGATACAAAAGATTTTTCTCTAGCCAAAGTCATTGACCCATATAATGGGTTTAATGATATTAAATCCAAACTAATAAAAACCCTACATGTAAAATCGTTTTCTGACGATCCTACTAGAATATTTAGAGCGATCCGATATGCTAAAAGATTGAATTTTAAAATCGATAACAAAACAAAGAATCAGATTGAGGAATTTCGTTTTAATATAAATAAATTAAGTGGGACTAGAATTAGAAATGAAATATACAAAATCCTAAATGAAAACAAGGTTATTGAAACTATTAAAACATGTGAAAATCTTGGTGTATTTAAAAGTATGAATTTAGAATTGAGTTTTCCTCCCAATCATCTTGATTGGGAGGATTGCAAAAGTTTCGACAAATTAATATCGAATGAAAAATCTATGCAAAACAAATTTTTATTAATGTTAGTCACATTTTTCTCGGATACAAAAGACGATGATATAGAGCTAATATCTAAAAGATTCCATTTTGAAAGAACAGTCAAAAATAAATGGATTGATATTGTAAATATCAAAAAACAATTAAATAAATTTGACTTTGATTCATCTTCTGACAGTGAGCTTTATAATATTTTACAAAAAAGTAATATTCAAATTTGTATTGGATTAACCCAATGGTTTTCATCTAAAGAAAATATAAGGATATATAAGTATTGGAATACAACAAGAAAAATAGAACCCAATCTAAAATCCAAAGACTTATTAGAATTAGGTATTAACGAAGGTCCTAAGATCGGCGAGTTACTAAAAGAACTTAAAAAACAAGTTATTAATAATGTCTTGCAAACAAAGGAACAAGAAATAAAATTTGTAAAAAATGTTACAAGCCTGGATTAATCATTTTAAACGGGTCTAAAACATCATTGATTTTTTGTTCACTTAAGTCTGTCATTTCAATAGCCACTTCAGAAATAGTACGACCTGATTTTTCAGCTTCTTGAGCAATTTTAGCAGACAAATCATATCCTATCTCAGGAACTAATGCCGTTACCATTGATAAACCTCTGTCTACAGATTTAGGCCCTTGATCAGTAGCCTGCAATCCAGATATACATTTTTCAGAAAAATTAACAGCTGAATGAGAAATTAAATCAATACTCTCTAATATATTATACGCAGCAACAGGTAACATTACATTTAATTCAAAATTCCCTGTTTGAGCAGATAATTCTACAGTTGAACAATTACCATAAACATGAGCGCATACCTGCAAAAAAGATTCTGCTATAACTGGATTTATTTTCCCTGGCATTATAGAGCTTCCCGGAGCCACCGAAGGTAAATTGATTTCACCAAATCCTCCTCTAGGGCCTGACCCCATCCATCTTATGTCATTACATATTTTCATAATTGATAATACAATTGATTTTATTATTCCAGATGTAGCTGAAATTGCATCTATAGTACTTTGCGCTTGAAAATGGTTCTCAGTCTCATTTATTTTCAATCCAAGTTCCGTAGATAATTCTTTACATACCATTTGAGAAAAATCTTTATGTGTATTGATACCTGTACCAACTGCCGTACCGCCTAATGCGACTTCAGACAACCAATTAATAGAATCATTTAGCTTTTTTATAGCATTACTGATTTGGCCGTAATAACCATAAAATTCTTGTCCTAAAGTAATAGGTGTTGCATCCTGTAAATGTGTTCTTCCAGTTTTAATTACAGATTCAAATTCTTTTGATTTGCTTTGTATTTCATTTGAAAGTAAATTCAGAGAAGGAATTAATTTTACACTGATTGATTCAATAAGCGCTAAATGAATAGCAGTAGGAATCACATCATTACTAGATTGTCCTAAATTCACATGGTCATTTGGATGAATAACATTTTTATCACCTTTTTCTCCGCCCATTTTTTCTGCTGCAATATTAGCTATAACTTCATTTATATTCATATTTGTTGATGTACCAGATCCTGTTTGGAAAATATCAATCACAAATTCATTCATATATTTACCACTAATTATCTCATCTGAAACATCAATAATAACTTTAGAAACATCATTTTCAATCAGTCCCAATTTATTATTAACGATTGCAGCGCTTTTTTTTATTAGGGCTAATGATTTTATAAATTGTTCCGAAAATCTCAAATTACTAATTTTGAAATTTTCTACAGCTCTTTGTGTTTGAGCTCCATAATATGCATTTTCAGGAACTTGCATTTCTCCTAACGAATCTTTTTCTATTCTATATTTCATTACTACTCCCTTTTTGTTATAAACAAATTATCTAGGTTTAAATAATTAGAGTCAAGATTTCATTTGAGAAGATTTATGTACTAGATAATTATTTAATAAAAACATAGAATAAAAATCGTCAGACAAAAATCGAGGTGTATAATGAGCAAAATGACAGGCGGAGAAGCCCTAGCAAAATCGTTGACTTTAAATAAAGTAGAAGTTATTTTTGGATTACCAGGAGTTCAACTTTATCATGCCTTAGACGGACTATCAAAAGAAAAACAAATTAAATTTATAACTACTAGACACGAACAAGCCACTACATATATGGCAGATGGCTACAGTAGAGCTTCAGGTAAAATTGGAGTTGCTATGGTTGTCCCTGGTCCTGGATTACAAAATGCCAGCGCAGGTATTGGAACAGCTTATTCCGCTTCTTCACCAATCCTTGTTATTTCAGGGCAAATAGAAAAAGATTCTATAGGTTTAGATCAAGGGAAATTACACGAAATAAACGACCAAATAGATACAATTGCGCCAGTCACAAAATGGCGAAAAAGAATTACTAACGCAGAAGAAATTCCTGCAGCAGTTAATGAAGCTTTTAATCAATTAAAAACAGGCAGACCAAGACCTGTCGAAATAGAAATACCTCCGGAGACTTTAGCTGAAGTGACCAATACAGACTTAGTTGAACCTGGAGTAAATCCTCCTAACTCGATTAGTGAAGATGATTTAAAACTACTTAGCCAAGAACTTCTTAATAGTAAAAATCCCCTACTTTGGGTTGGAGGAGGAGTTATTTCCTCTGACGCTACTAGTGAATTATTAGAATTAGTTGAATTCTTACAATGTCCAGTTATTTTAACTAATCAAGGTAAAGGAGCTTTCCCTGAAAATCACGAATTATGTCTAGGATCTCTTCATAGGAACGAACCTTATATGGACAAAATGAAAGAACATGATATTAGTTTAGCTATTGGAACAAGGCTTGGAATCGCAGCAACGACTACTATAAACCACAAAGTAATTCAATTAGACATAGATGAAAAAGAAATTGGAATTAATCATCCGCAAGCAATTCCTATGATTGGAGATGCAAAAGCGTCTATTCAAAAATTACTAAAAAGTTTAAAAGCACAATCTAGCCCAAGAAAACCAAACGAAAGTTTGAAAGAATTATTAAAATTCAGGAAAAATGCTCTAACTACAATAGAACCTCAAGCATCATTAACAAATGCACTTAGAGATGCTATGCCTGATGATAGTGTTTTTGTATCAGGGATGACACAAATCGGTTATTACAGCAGAACTGGATACCCAGTTAATTTACCAAGAACACATATAACTTCATCTTACTACGGGAATTTAGGCTATGCTTATCCTACAGCATTAGGAGCAAAAGTAGGGAGACCCGACATTCCTGTATTGGCAGTGTCTGGAGATGGTGGTTTTTTATTTAATTCACAAGAAATGGCAACCGCAAAACAATTTAATATAAACGCAACAGTTGTAGTTTTCAATGACAATGCTTATGGAAATGTTATGAGAGATCAAAAGCATAATTTTGATGGAAGGGTTTATGGTTCGGAATTAGAAAATCCGAATTTCGAAAAATTAGCTGAAGCATACGGACTTAATTTTTATCAGTCTAACTCACCAGAAGAATTAAATGAACATGTAAAAAAATCTTTCACTTTAAATGAACCAACATTTATCGAAGTCCCTGTAGGGCCTATGCCAAGACCGTGGTAAAATGAATAAAAAAGAAGCACACGAACACATGTTGAAAAATGCTACAATCGCAGGGATTCAATTTCTTAACGATAGCCCTCCTGTAGATGGTTGGTATAAATCTGATGATTTAAATATGCATTTTTTAGAATGGGGTGACAAAAACAACCCAGTTTGTATTTTATTACATGGATTTGCTCAAACTGCTCATTCTTGGGATTTCATTTCACTTTCTTTATCACATAAATATAGAGTTATAGCACTTGACCAAAGAGGACACGGAGACAGTGACTGGGATAAATCAAAAAACTATTCTACTCCTTATTTTGTTAATGATTTGAAAAATTTAATTAACTCACAAAACATAGGTAAATTTAATTTGATTGGGCTTTCTATGGGAGGTAAAAATAGTTATTTTTATGCTTCAGAAAATCAAGAATATTTGAATAAACTTGTTATTGTTGATACTGGTCCGGAGACAATAAAAAAAGGAACTTCAAATATACGTAATTTTGTTCAAATGGAAGATGAACTTAATTCTATAGAAGAATTTATTCAAAGAATAAAAAAATATAACCCTCACAGAACGGAAGAACACATTAGAGGAAATATTCTTAATAACATTAAACAATTAGACAATGGTAAATGGACATGGAAATATGACTCTCATCTTAGATCAGAATTTAACGATAGAAACAAAAATAACGATCCATCTGAATCTTGGGAAGCACTCGAAAAAATCGCGACTCCAACATTAATAGTAAAAGGCGGGAAAAGTGATATTTTATCATCTGAGATTCTTGAAAAAATGACAACTATTATGAGTAATGCAAAGTCAAAAATTATTGAAGAATCGGGACATTTAGTACCCGGAGATAAGCCAAAAGAATTTACCAAATTAATATTTGATTTTCTAACCTCAAAATAAAATGTCATCCGAAATAAAGAAACCAACAAAAATATTTTACGGTTGGTGGATAGTGATTTCTGGAACAACAGTAAATGCACTTGCCACTGGGACATATTGGCATGGTTTTGGCGCATTCTTTGATCCAATTGTAGATGAATTTAAATGGAGTAGAGCTATTACATCAATAGCGCCAGCTTTACAAAGGTCAGAAGGAGCAGCATTTGGCCCATTTGTAGGAATAGCAATTGAAAAATTTGGACCACGAAATGTAATGCTTTTCGGAGTTATATTATGCGGAATAGGATTTATAGCTATGGCTCATACTAATTCACTTTTATGGTTCTTTGCTGCCAGCAGTATTCTAACAATAGGATTAACTTTTGGTACATTTTTAGTGGTTAGCACAGCTGTTGCAAATTGGTTTGTACAAAAACGTGCGTTAGCCTTGTCTGCTGCTTCAACCGGATCAGGATTTGGTGGATTTTTAGTGCCTGTTATAGTTTTAATAATAAGCCTAATAGGTTGGCGTGATTCTCTACAATATATTGGTATTGCTTTCTTTATCATTGGAATTCCTTGCGCAATGGTTATGAGAAGTAAACCTGAAGATTACGGTATGTTCCCCGATAATATTGATCCTTCAGACTCAAAAAATAAAAACATGAAAAAAGAAAAAGAATATGGAACTAAAGAAGCTCTTAAATCACCAACATTTTGGACCTTTGCCACTGTTGTAGGAATTTCTCAATTAATGATGTCAGCAAATATTCATCTTATTCCTGCTTTAACAAGCTTTGGTTTCAGCAGAGAAGTAGCTGGATTAATTATTGGCGTAGGAGTTAATATCACAAATTTTAGCGGTAGAATATTATCAGGGATTTTTGGTGATAAGATAAATAAAAAGTACATTTTAACATTTGCTTTTGCATGCCAAACAGTAGGGTTAATAATATTTTCATACAGTAGAACAATCTTTCAATTAGTATTTTTCATGTTTTTTTGGGGATTGGGATTCGGACTTTCTGTTCCCATGAGATTAGCAATCGTAGGTGATTATTTTGGCAGAAAAAATTATGGACCAATTTTATCGTTAATTATGACTGTTAGTGCTATTTATAGCGTAATTTCCCCGGTAGCAGTTGGATGGGGTTACGATGTACTTGGAAATTACAGACAACCTTTTTTGATTTTAGCATTGGTTTCAAGCATAAGTATTCCGGGAATGCTATTAATTAAACCTATGGAAAATTCAAAAAAAACTAAATAATAACTTTATCTTTAAAACAAATAAGTGGATGCCCAGGCTTCAATTGTACATCAACTTTTGTGCCTACGTTAAAATCAGAAATATGAGATGCTAAGCTCTTAATTAATTTACCTGAATTAAGTTTTACGTTGTAAATATAATACATCCCTCTATATTCTCTAGATACTACGAATCCATTACCTTTATTATTTTTAGTTATATTAACATCGTCAGGGCGAACCATAATATTTACATTTTCTCCATTTCTAGCTTTAGATTTCACTTCTATTTGGCCTAATTCTGTTTTTGCAAAATTATCGATAATTTGACCATCGATAAAATCTGCTAAGCCAATAAATTCCGCAACAAATTCATTGGAAGGATTTTGGAATACTTGAATTTTATCGTCTAATTGTTGAATTTCGCCTTTATTAAGTACTAATATTCTATCTCCCATATATAAAGCTTCTTGTTGATCGTGAGTGACAAATAAACAAGAAATTTTCAAATACTTAAGTATTCTTCTAACTTCCATTCTTAATTGCATTCTTAAATTTGGATCAAGGTTAGAAAAGGGTTCATCCATTAATAATAGTTTGGGTTTAGGAGCCAAGGATCTTGCCAAAGCAACTCTTTGTTGTTCTCCACCAGATAGTTCGTCGGGGTACCTTTCACGTAAATGATAAATACCAGTCATAAGCATTAAATCAGTTATAGAAGATAATTGTGTCAATGATTTTGAATTTTTATTATTATCATTTTTCATACCATAAGAAATATTGTCTTCTACTGTCATATGGGGAAATAAAGCAAAATCCTGGAAAACAATTCCTATATCACGTTTTTCAATTGGAATATTAACTTCCTCAGAAAAAATTGGATTCCCAGAAATTTCAATTTCACCTTTATTGGGTTCTTGCAATCCAGTAATGCATCTGATCAAAGAAGTTTTACCAGATCCGCTAGGGCCTACTAATGCTAATATTTCAGAATCATCAATTTCAAAATTAATATCACTAATAACAAATTTGTCATCATATTTCAATGATAAATTTGTTATTACCAAATCAGAATTTTTCGAACTCATATTACGATCATATTATTTTTTTCTACTACTAAATTTTACCTTTATATTTTCCGTATGTATAGACAGATAGGTAGGAATAGAAATTATAATAATCAAGAACAATCCAGCTAATCCTGCCGAAGAAAAATTAGCCTCTTCTAATCCATCCCAAATAATTGTAGATAAGGTATGAAAATTCAATGGTGCTAAAACTAATGTGACAGGTAATTCTTTAGCAGTCAAAATAAATACATTTAAAAATCCTTTGATAATTCCTGGTCTATAAAGAGGTAAAAGTATTTTATAAGAAGTTACAAACGGGCTTTTACCTAAAGACTTGGAAGCGATACTATATCTTTCACCGACTAATTCAACCGATGTACGGATAGGACTATATCCGGATGAAAAAAATAAAACCACATATCCAGAAATTAATATTATCCATGTTTGATAAATGGAAAAGAAATAATTAACAGAGAAATAAACAAATGACAGAGCTATAACTAATCCAGGTAATGTATAACCAAAATACATTAAATTTTCAAAAATAATTCTTAATTTATAATTATTTTTTGTTAGAGTAGTGATTATTATCAGTGCAAATACAACGCATAATACAGAATTAACAAATGACCCTATAAAGGTATTATAAATAGCATCAATTTTCATGTTTTGAATCATTTCTATTAAGCTTATATTTGTTCTTGAAATCAATTCAAAAATCATAATAAAAGGGATAAAAACACTGAAAATACTAATTGTTATTAATATAAATTGAACAGGTAATTGGAATTTGTTCAATTTATATAAGTTTTTAGTAACTACTTCAGAAGGTCTTTGAGAAATTTTATGAGAATTTAATATTGACATATTAACTGCATAATAAATTATGGGCATTGATAATAAAATTAATATCAGTGCATAAGATGCTGCTCCTTCTAAATCAAATGATCTGTATTTAGTATATATCGCAAGAGTAAATGTTTGATATTGAAGTGCTTGTACAGCCCCAAAATCACTTAATGTGTACAATGCAACTAAAATACTTCCTGCAAAAATAGAACTTTTAATATTGGGTAATATTATTTTATAAAATGTTTTAAAATGATTTTGTCCTAACACTCTTGAGGCGTCTTCTAATCTTCTGTCAACAAGCTTCAACCCTGTTGATATATTAATGTAAACATAAGGATAGCATATTAGAGTTAAGCATAACCAAGAACCTATAAATCCGTATAAATCAGGAATTTGTTCGACAATACCTAAGGAATTAAAAACATCAAACAATTTTCCTTTAGGCCCATAAAACAAAATAAACAGATACCCAGCAAAGTAACTAGGAATTACAAGAGGAATTATTAAAAGTATTCGCCAAATTTTTGTAAATTTGATATCACAAATTTCAGTCGCCCAAGATAAAAACAATCCTAAGAATAAGGTAGATATGGTAACAGAAATCACTAGAATCACTGTATTGAAAATCAATTTAAAATACGCTACCGATAAAATATTTGAAAAAGAATTAATGAAATCAAGTAATCCGTATGTAAACAAATATATAAATGGTATACAAAACAAGGTAATAAGAAGACAAACAATTAATTTAATTAATTTAGACATTAAATCTCCGAGTGATTAAATCATTATAAATATTTATTTGTGAAATTTAAAGGAGAGTCACTTAAGTCTTAATAATACAAAGCTAATCATTTAAAATTAACTTAACTAAGTGATGGTTTATTTTGGAAGTGCTCCAGCTTCTTGAAGTAATTTAACTGATCCTTGGATGTCAGCAAGATCAGACAAACTTATATTTGCTTTAGTAATTTCACTCAAAGGTGTTAATAATGAGTGAATTTTAACTCCTTCAATCAAAGGGTATTCTCTCGTTGAGTTGGCAAAATAATTCTGGGCTACTTTAGATAACATAAAGTTAACAAAGTGTTGAGCATTATTTTTATTTGTAGAAGTATTCAAAATACCAATTGGAGATACCATAACTAAAGAACCTGGTCCACCAGAATCTAAGTGTAGATTTCTTGCTTTAAATTTATCACCTTCTCCTGCATCTAATACAAATTTATAAAGATAATAATGATTAACCAACCCAATATCAATCTCTCCTTTACCGGCAGCTTCTACTTGCGGAGTGTTTTTCGGGTAAACTTTTACATCGTTTTCCATCATACATTTTACCCAAGCCATAGCATTATCTTCTCCCCATAGCTTTCTCATAGCTGTGAACATTGTTTGAAATGAAGAATTTGTTGGAGCCCAACCAATCCGCCCTTTCCATTTCGCATCACAAAGATCATTAAGATCTTTAGGCATATCAGCAGCTTTAACATTATCAGTATTATAGATAAGGGTTCTGGCTCTACCCGAAACACCTATCCATTTACCTTCATTAGATTTTGCCCAATTCGGTACTTTTTCTAACGTAATTGGTGATATTGCCTGAAGCATGCTAACAACACTCCCAACAGCTCCGGGGTCTTGTGCATAAAACACATCAGCAGGAGTTTTATTCCCTTCCAACATGATTTGCGATGCAATTTCTCCACTACTGCCATATTTAACTTCAATTTTTATACCACTAATAGCTTCAAATTGCTCAATAATAGGTCCTATCAAGCTTTCTTTTCTACCAGAATAGATTACCAAACTACCCTTATCTACGGTAGCTTCTTTAACTACTTCCATAGTTTCAGTTTCGTTGCTGCAAGCTATGACCAAAGTCATCACAAAAGTTAATAAAGTTAAAAATGAAAATCTTAAAAATTTATTCATTTAGCACATTTTTGTTAATGCATATTTATAATATTGGTTAATATATATTAACAAATTTTGTAAATCAATCTTAAACTGCATAGATTTTTTATAATTTTTGCTAATTTGAAAGTTGCTACATGATGTATATAAATAGTGTTATACTAATTTTCAAACAAACAGGGGAAATATGTTAGAGAGTTTTGTAAGTAACAACGAAAATTCTAAAAAAATAAACTCTATAGATCTTAAGAATAATGTATCTGAAATTTTCCAAATGATGGGAGAAACTAAAAGTGACTCAGAATTAGCAGCTGATGTTCTCGTTTTAGCTGATTTAAGAGGAGTAGAAAGCCACGGTGTTTCAAATATGCTACGCGCCTATGTAGATCAATACCAAAATAAGACAATAAAACCAAATGCAAACATCTCAATCATAAGAGATAACATTGCTTCTTGTTCTATAGACGGGGATGAAGGATTAGGAATTATAACTACTCCTAAAGCGATGGATATTGCAATAGCGAAAGCAAAAAAATCTGGGATTGGCATGGTTACGATAAAAAATTCAAGGCATTTGGGGATGGCATCATATCATTCGCTTAAGGCTTTAGATCACAATATGATTGGAATTTGCGTTACATCATGTCCGCCTCAAGTTCTTCCAACTTTTGGAACAGAACCTGTTCTAGGTACAAATCCAATATCAATTGCTGCCCCTGCAAATAACAAACCTCCTTATGTTTTTGATGCAGCCATGAGTAGCATAGCAGCTAATAAAATAGGAATAGCAAAAAGATTAAATAAAAACTTACTTCCAGGCTGGGTATCTGACAATGATGGATCACCATTAATGGAAGAACTAGATCCTAATGAATATAAAAAGGAAGGAGAAAACTATCTCTTGCCATTAGGGAGTACAAGAGAATTGGGTTCTCATAAAGGCTTTGGATTAGCAGGGTTAGTAGATATTTTAGGCGGAATATTATCTGGAGGTGGCTACGGAGTAAAACCAGGAAGACCAAACTTTGGACACATGGTTACTGCATATAATATTGAAGCATTTATGGATTATAACGAATATATCAATACAATGGATGAATGGTTACAAATGTTTGAAGACACTAAGCCTATGTCAGGGATCGAAAAAGTGATTTACCCTGGATTACCAGAACATTCTACTCAATTAGAAAGAGAAGAATCAGGAATACCTGTACATAAAGAAGTTATAGATTGGTTTAAAAAAATAAACAAAGAATTAGAAATAAAAAACAGAATTTAAAAATTATTAAATTTGTTCCTTCAATGATTTGTTAAACAAGAAAATACATACAGCTCCAATGACTACTATACTTCCTCCTACACCTATTGAAATAGGGACGCCTATGTGCTCAATTCCTAGTTGTCGGTCTAAAAATCCGCCAACTAAGCCCGAGTATAATCCACCTAGAGAAACTATACTATAAGTAATAGTATAGATACCCATTATTCTTCCTCTTAAGCGATCTGGTACATTCAATTGAATTGCACTTATAGCCGACAACATATAAATCGAACTAGACAATCCAATTACAAATACACACACCATGGCTAAATAAAAATTTTGAAATTGATATGATGTGAATGCAAATAAAATAATTGCTACTCCTGAAAAAAACGATCCTGCACTTATCCCTAATCTTCTGTTATTAATTCCCGCTTTGGCAAAAATTATTGTTGGAATAACGGCTCCACATCCTGCAGCTGTTAATAAAACTCCAGTACCAGTAGAACTCACTTCCAATACTTGAACTGCCATATAAGGCATCATAATCATATACACCCAACCAAAGAAACCTAAGAAGAAAGAGTAACTTATAATTGTTAAAAACAATTTATTTTGATAAATGAATGATAGTCCATCTATAATATCTTGCAGAGGGTTTCCAGTTTTTTTCATTGTACTCAATTTTACATTTGTAAGATTGAGAAAAAATATCATTATTAAGAATCCTAAACAGCAAACAATTAAAGTACTAGTTCCACCAAATGCAGCAATGAGTAATCCTGCGATAGCAGGGGCAACAACTCTTGTTCCTTGCCATGTCAAAGAATTCATAGCAACAGCGCTTGGCATAGCTTGTTTTGAAATTAAAAGAGGATAATAAGACATTCTCGCTGGTAATTCAAACGCATTTATAGCGCCTCCAGCTGCGGCAAAAAAATAAATATGCCAATATTCCATGAAATTTATATGATATAAAAAAGCAAATAATATGACTCCAATTAAAGTTAAGCTTTGACAAATAGTAATCATTATCTTTTTATTAAATCTATCAGCGATAGCTCCCCCAAATAGGTTTAGAAGAATTGTTGGAAGTGCGGTGAACAATCCTAATAATCCTAATGCTTCTGGGGATTCATTTAATTCGTGGGTTATCCAACTTTCAGTAAACATAAAAATTTGGAAAGCATTAACTGATGCCAAGCTACCTAAAAAGTATAAAAAATAATTTCTAGATTCAAAAGCTTTTGGTAAAAAACTCGGTAAATTTCTTGATTTTGTATTTGAATTAATATTGTTTACTCATTAAGAATTAAGCTGAATGGATTTTACATTAATACATATATCAACACAAGTAAAAGAAATATCATATCCAATAATTATTTGGAGAGGTGAAATTATTTTCATTACTCTCTATTGGATCATCTCCTGAGTTAATTGTTTCATTTGGTTCAATCAATAATATCTTACATTCTTCTTCTGCAAAAGGTTGATGTTGTTCTCCTTTGGATATGACTATCATTTCTCCGTCTCTCAAATGAACTTTTTTATCTGAAAGTTGAATACTCATTTTCCCTTCAATTACAATAAACACTTCGTCCGTATCATCATGTTTATGAGATACATATTCACCTTTAATTTTAACTAATTTAAATTGATAATCATTCATTTGAGCAATAACTTTAGGAGCCCAATAATCAGAGAATTTGGTAAATTTGGATTCTAAATTAATTGGTTCATTCATAATAATTTATTTATTCTTCCTTGTAATACTGATCTGAAATTCCTTTTTCTTTTAGTGTTTTTGTTAATTTTCCCAAACGAACGAGCGCCACTACGCCTATCATTCCGAATACAAAACCCATTACTGCTAACCCTTCAATAATATCTCTCCATAATTTATTGTTGCAATCTACTCCACAGTTACAGATTTAGCTAAATTTCTTGGCTGATCAATATCTAATTTTCTAGAAATAGCTGTATACATAGAAAATAGTTGTACACATACAGTTGATAAAAAGGGTGATAATAAATCATTTGTACGATCAAAAGAGATGATGTCTGTATACCAAGAAGGATCTAATTTATCAGGGCAATTTGTTAAAACTATTATTTTCCCATTTCGAGATCCGATTTCTCTTATGTTAGATATCATTTTATTAAAATATTGGCCTTCAGTAACAATATTAAATACAGGCATATTTTCATCTATCAAAGCAATTGGACCATGTTTCATCTCACCGGCAGGATATCCTTCAGCATGAATATAACTTAACTCTTTTAATTTTAAAGCTCCTTCCATGGCAATAGGTAAATTTTGGCCTCTACCTAAAAATAAAAAATTGTCATTTATAGAATACTTCTTTGCTAATTTACTTATTTCACTAACGTTACCAAGAATGTTATCAATATAGGATGGAATAATTTTTAATTCTTCAAATATTATATTTTTTTCAATATTTACATTCTTCAATTTCGCAAAATAGATTGACAACATGAACAATATTTCAATAGTTGCCATAAAAGTTTTAGTTGAAGCAACTGCTATCTCAGTGTTAGCTCTCATCATAATTGTATTATTTGTTATTCTTTCCAATTCCGAATTAATAGAATTTGTAATAGCAATTTGAGATATATTTAATTCTTTTACTAGATTGGAAGCAGATAGGGTATCCGCAGTTTCACCCGATTGGGACACAGGAATAATTAAAGTGTTGTTTTCGATAACGGGACTACGATATCGAAATTCTGAGGAAGTACTAAATTGAGTAGGAATTTTACTGATTTTTTCCAACCAATAACTCCCTAACATGCATGCATAATAACTAGATCCCATACCTATGAGATGAATTCTTTCAATTTTTTCAAGTTTTAATTTACTAAAATCATCTGTAAAATCAATGGATTTTTCGTTAAAATCTACTCGGCCTTGAAGATTTCTCAAGAAGACTGCTGATTGTTCATGTATTTCTTTTTCCATAAAGTATTTGTAATTTTCTTTAGATACAATTTCAGTATCTCCTTTTATTTTCATCCATGTTTTTGTTCTTGGTTTATTTTGCTTAAATATTTCAATTTTGTCTTTACTAGCATAGAAATATTCATAATCTTCCAAAACTATATATTCATCAGAGTTAGTTTTTAAAGTATCGAAGTCACTTGCAATTGAGATTTCTTTATTTTTCTTACCAATTAACAACGATCCTGCAAAACCTTTTTTGAATCCAAAAATTTTATCTGGCGATTCTTCATCAATTACAAGCACAGCAGCATGACCTATAATTTTATCTAGAGTAAGTTTAATAGAATTCATAATACTATTGCCGTTTCTAGTATAAAATGAAATCAGATTAGAGATACATTCTGTATCTGTATCTGTCTGAAATAAATATCCTTCTTCAATCAAACTGTTTTTTATATCAAGATAATTTTCTATGATGCCGTTGTGAACTACTGCTATCTTTTCGTTATAGTCCAATATTGGATGAGCATTTAAATCCGAAGGTATTCCGTGAGTTGCCCATCTAGTATGTCCAATACCAATATTCCCTTCTATTTTATTGCTATTATACTTAATTAAAAAATCTTTGATTTTGCCCGCACTTTTAAGAGTTTTTAATTTGTTATTCGAATTAATAATTGCCATACCTACGCTGTCATAACCTCTATATTCAAGTTTTTTTAATCCATCAATTATTAGGTTATTCACAGGATTCAAACTAATTTTTCCTACTATTCCACACATAATTATATATTATATTAACAATATTAATTCATTGTTAATTATCTATAAATCCCTCTCATATCATAAGGTAATAATTCGGCAATTTTATTCATTATTTCTTTTAATATAGAATTTATATCATCTCGATGTAAAGCATTTTTAGATTTTTCGAATTTAAATGATTTACCAATTTTGATCTCAATTTTCCCACTAGGCATCAATACACCTTTTATTCCCCTGCTTTCATTTGTACCTTTAATCCCAATCGGTATAATGTTTGCACCAGATCTAATAGCTAAATGAACAATTCCGGG
The DNA here is from genome assembly GCA_029936815.1 of Dehalococcoidia bacterium. GTDB lineage: Bacteria > Chloroflexota > Dehalococcoidia > Lucifugimonadales. Next base: position 8,197 of record JAPYRX010000011.1, on the reverse strand, counting down.
TAATCCTTTTATCATTTCTCCATTTGACCTTGTTCCTTCAGGAAATAAGCACAAGGCTTCGCCATTGTTCAAAATTTTAAGTGCCCATCTAAAAAAAGTTAAATCTAATCCAAATCTATTAATAGGATGTGCTCCGTACATTTTCATCAAGCTTGCAATCGGATAATACTTAAATGCTTCTTTTTTGGCTATAAAGTTAATTTTCCTCGGAGAGATAACACTTATTAAACTTGGATCCAAAAAAGCTTGATGATTAGCAATATATATCAAAGGACCTTTAGGCGGAATGTGTTCCAATCCATCAACTGTAAAATCTGTAAAATTATTCAAAAGCTTTAATTGAACATAATTACATAGTTTATTTAAATTCATTTTTATTCCAAAACAATATTTTTCATCAAATTTGTTGTTTCATTCAAATCTATATGATCATTGTATATAATAATTGCATCATCAGAAGGTTTCATAGGTGATAACTCTCTTGATTTATCAATAGAATCTCTATTTTTAATTTGATCAATGTTTTTGTAAAGATTTTCTTCGTTTATTCTCAAATTCTTTTCTTGTTTCATTCTTCTTTCTGCTCTTGATTCCAAGTTGCAATCCAAAAAAAATTTGTATTTTGCACTTGGCAGCACAACAGTACCTATGTCTCTACCAATCATAATAATATCTTTATTTTGAGCAATCAATCTTTGTTCATTTACTAAAAAATTCCTTACTGATTCTATACGAGAATAAAAAGAAACGTTATTAGTTACTTCATCACTATACAAATATTTAGATATATCATCGTTATTAAGTAATAAATTGTTTTGATTATCAATTTTTATTTTTATGTTTTTATCAAAATTAAAATTTTCCACAACTTTGATGTCAGCATATTCTTTAACTAAATTATGAAAATAGTAAGTGATTGCCCTATACATCATTCCAGTATCTATGTAATTGATATTTAATTCGATTGCTAATTTTTTACCTGTGGCAGTTTTTCCTGAAGCAGCAGGCCCATCAATAGCAATATGTAAATTTGTAACCATAATACTTAAATTATATATTACAGACATATAAACTTTATATTACAATTATGATATTAATCAAAATAATCTAAGTAGTTATGGATCTTTTCAAAAATGAAAATATAATTTTAGATACTGAAATATGTAAAATTACAAACTTAAGAATTATTACAGGGAAAACATCTACAGCAAATATTTTCAAACAAAAAAAATCTGTAGAATTTGACGATATTAATAGCTTTGAAATGATAATGAACCCCGGGGAAGAAAATAATATTAAAACCGGATTGAAATATTTTTTATCAGGATTAACAATTCTGTTCGTAGTTTCAATAATTCCTATTCTCGAAGAATACCAAACAATACAGAGTATATTATTTCTAATAGGAGTCATCCCTCTGATTTATGGCGGATATTTAACACCTAAAAGTTTATTCAGATTAAAAGAACATTCAACTGTTTTTTTATGGCTTCAAAACGGTAAATGTATAATTATAAGTTTTCCACAATTCGATAATGAAAATGCAAAAGAGGTTCAATCCAAATTATTTGAAATGGGAGTAAGCTTTGTTTCTAAATAATTACACTACCCTCTACCAATATATAATTGATCGTTAGGCAAAATAATGCTTTCAAGTAAGTTTACGTTATTGGGTAAATTTGCTGATAGAAATACTAATTCAGCTATAGTTTCAGGAAGTATCATGGGCTCAGAATCTTTATCCTCATCTCTGATATTTCTAAGTTCTGTACTAACATTACCCGGATGAATTATTGATACTGAAATATTATGCTCTCTTGCTTCTAATGCTGCAGCTTTAGTTAATCCTATTAAAGCAAATTTCGATGTGGTATAAGGAGTAGAATACATTCTAGGGACTTGTCCGGAAATACTTCCAATATTAATTATTTTCCCTGATTTTTGGGGTATCATCATTTTCATAGATTCTCTCAAACATAAAAACGAACCTCTAAGATTAATATTTAAAACTTTATCCCATGTTCCAATTGAAATTTTATCAACTGGGGCACCATCAAAAACACCTGCATTATTAACTAAAACATCTAAACTTTCAAATTCATTTTTTGTGATTTGAAACAATTTAGCAACACTTTTTTCATCAGTAATATCTGTTTGAACTGTTAGAACATTTGAGTTACTTAGGTTAAGGCACTCATTTTTAACTGAATTAAGATTGTCAAGTTTTCTGCTTGCAAGAACTATATTAAAATCATGACTAGCCATTTTTAAAGCAATTCCTTTCCCAATCCCAGTTCCTCCTCCAGTAATTATTACTGTTTTATTATTTCCCATTTTTTCTCCAATAATTTTGAACTTGAAATTTTATGTTTAAAACCTTAAGATCATCTCATATTAAAATGTATATCAATTAATAACAAGGCAAAGATTAATGAGTGGACCATTATCAGGAATTAGAATAATAGAATTCAGCCAAATAATTGCAGCTCCATTTGCTGGGTCTATGCTTAGTGATATGGGTGCAGAAGTTATAAAAATAGAACCGCCAACTGGAGATCCTTGGAGATACGCATTAGAAATCATCCCTGGAGTACGAGGCTATGGACGATCTTTTTTCGCTCTTAATAGAGGAAAAAAAGGAATAACATTAGATCTAAAAAATCCAAAAACACAAGTTGTTATAAAAAAACTTGTTGAGGATTCTGATGTGATGATTATTAACTCGAGACCTGATGTCCCAAAAAAACTCAAATTAGATTACGAATCAATAAAGTCTTATAACCCTGCAATAATTTACTGTTCTAATACTGCGTTTGGTAGATCCGGCCCAGATAGTCATAGGCCCGGATACGATTTGATTGCACAAGCCATAAGTGGATTGATGTCGTCAGAGAACAAAACTATAAATGGCGTGCCACAACCAATTCAGTCTTCTGCAGTTGCAGATTTTTCTACAGGATTAGGAATGGCTTGGAGCATATGCGCTGCTTTATTTCACCGAGAGAAAACAGGGCTTGGGCAAAAAATTGAAACAACGTTACTAGGATCTGCTTTAAGTTTGCAAAACGGTAAATTTTTCGAATCAAACACTTTTGATAATGAAATAAGAACTGAATTCAAGAAAAACTTGAATGATATGAAAGAAAAAGGAAGTTCCTATATGGATATTCAAGAGGAATATCAAAAAATGAATTACAAAACAGCTCACAATCATTATTACAGGACCTATCAAGTTAAAAATGGAATTATAGCTGTTGGTTGCCTTAGTGAACCCTTAAGAAAAAAAATGGCAGACACGCTTGGTATAACAGATATTAGATTTGATGAAGGATACGACCAATATTCAGATGAAGCGTTCAAATCAAATGAAAAACTTGTTAAGATTTTCGAAGCTCATATGATTAAAAAAACAATAAGTGATTGGCTAAATATTTTTGATAAAACAGGAGTTCCCGCTGGGGAAGTTAAATTTGTTGAAGAATTAACGGATAATCCACAAGTAATAGAAAATGACTTGGTGAAAGAAATAGAACATCCTGTATTAGGCAATATTAAAATGGTAGGACCAATGGTTAAAATGTCAGAAACACCTTTATCTATACACTTACCTGCACCAGAACTTGGCGAGCATTCTAATGAAGTGTTAAAAAAACTTGGATTCGATGACGATCTAATTTCAGAAATAACATAACTTGAAAATTCTTGACGCCAATACAAAATCAATTCTTATTATTTCAGATACTCACAAAACAAAGTACTCTGATATAGATATTGTAATACAAAAGCAAATTTTAAAATCTGATTTTGTTGTACATTGTGGAGATATAATATCCAAAAAAGTCATAGAAGGTATAGAAAAAAACTCTAAGGATAATTTAATCGTACATGGCAACTCTGACCCTTTAAGTATAAGGAATAAAATACCAAAGAAATCTGTATTTAAATTAAATAACAATATTTTTGGAGTAATACACCCGTTTTGGGGAGGGCCTCCTCCTATAGATTTTGATTTGATAATAGATCAGTTTAAAAATGATAATCCAAAATTTATTTTATTTGGGCATACTCACGATGCACATATTGAAGAATACAAAGGCATCACATTTATTAATCCCGGGCAAGGATATTCCGAATTTATAATACCAGCTAGTTTTTGTTTGATAAATTTTAATAAATCTATGATTTCAATAGAAATAAAAAAAATTCAAATTAAAAATTTATAATATTTTTTTGATTCAGGATGAATATCTACATTGTTTTTTTTTAAAAATTCAAATTGTATTTTGAAAAATTCGCCAATTGCTCTATCCAAATCTTTGATGGCAATATCACTGATTTTTTTCAATTCAGGTCTTTTTTCTATTTTATAAGGATCTAATTTATCAGCTAAAAATACAATTTTATTTTCAGAATCGAAATCAACATGTCCTGAAGTGTGCCATCTTATAGAATTATAAACAGAAGAATTTTTGTGAATATAATTACTCAATTCAAATGCAGCAACAGGACCATGTAAAACTTCTGTGTGCAAAAGTTCGAAATCGGTGCAAAGCAAATTATTATCTTTAACAATTTTAATTAATTTATCTTCGCTATATAATTTGGATATATCGTGACCTAAAGCCCCAACTTTACATTTTTGAATATTTGAGTGATGAATTTTTGCTAAAAATTGCGAAACATCCGCGGTTCTCATTAAATGATTTTTCAACCAAACAGGAAGGCTTAAAATATGAAGGTCTAAATATTTTTCTAATTCGTCTAGCATACAGCTATGTTTAATTGTTATGATTGGTAGAATAAGTTATTAATAACTATAATTAATATTACTATATTATTACCAGAGGATATATGAAAAAAATATTTTTTTATTCTTCAATTATAATTGTAAATTTATTTATTGGAATCTCAATCTATATTTTAATAGATAATAATCAAAAAAAAACATTTGACAATTATTCTGACACAATTGATATAAAATTAAACGAGTCAATCAATTCTGCAAAAAAATCTATTGATACCTCAAATGAGTCAATCAATTCTGCAAAAAAATCTATTGATACCTCAAATACTATTATTTCAGATTTAAGTAATGAAAAACTATCCATTGAAAAAAAATTACTTGATAAAGAATCTGAATTATTGAAAATAAAATCAAATTTGTTTGATAGTGAAAAAAAAATAATAGTAAGTAATTCCCAAATAAATCTATTACAAGAAAAAGAGAAGAGGTTATCTGCAGAAATTGCACAGGAGACGGAAAAATCAAAAAGAGTACAATCTGAATTATCATCTCTACATAACAAAAATGACTTATTGGAATCAACATCAAAAAAATACGATAACTTATCTACAAAAATTAATAATCAAAAAACTATAATAGATAACATGATAATTCCTATAGATAGTATATCTTCGAACAGTGAACGAATAAAAAACCTAGAATCAATTCCCTCCCCCACTGATCAATGGCCAGTCATAATTTCATCTGTTAAACCATCTATAGTGAGAGTTGAATCAGCTATAGGAAATGCATGTTCGGGCTTTATATTTGATATTTCTAAATTCCACATAACACCAAAAGAAGACACTTATTATGTGCTTACAAATAATCATTGTTTTAAACAATCATCTACAAACACTTACATCTATAATAATATAAAAATAATGATAAATGAAAGTAAAACTAATTATTCTGCGTCTTTAATAGGTAAGTACAAAAATATAGATATTGCCGTTCTAGAATTTAACGATGCTAATTCTAATGTAATGAGTGAAATAGAACCATTACATTTACTTTCAAATCAGCTTTATGAAAAATTAAGTATTGGAACAGAAATTAATGTATTAGGATATCCGTTAGGAGTCAGTATATTAAGAACAACAAAAGGAGTTGTGTCTGCAAAAGTATATAAGTCAGGCATTGCAGGAGGAGATCGTTATTCTCCTAGAGGAACTATACAAACTGATGCTGCAATTAATGGTGGTAATTCGGGAGGCCCAATCATAATAATATCTGGTGAAGTAGTTGGAATGACAACAACTGTAACAAGGCAAACCTCATCAGGCGCAGTGGTGGAAGGAACTGGATATGCAATTTCGTCAGAACAATTGACTGAGTCGATTTCATGTTTGACTTCAGTATCAAGAGAAAAACATAAAAATTCGGGTGGAACTTGCAAATATTCCCCAAATTAAAAATGAATTTTGAATAATAAAAATACAAATATATCACCAAGAAATATAAAAACTATAATCAGTATATTTAGTGTTTGTACTTCTATTTTTCTTTTTACAATTGGACAAGGAGCGACAAATCCCATACTCCCTTTACTTGTACAAAACTTGGGAGCAACCACATCGATGGCAGGATTTGTAGTTGGAATATTTGGAGCAGGACGATTTTTAACAAATTTACCTGCCGGATTTTTTGCACAAAAAATTGGTAGGAAACCTATATTAATAATAGGACCTACTATTGCTTCATTAGGTTATTTCATAACCGGGTATGTTGATTCTATAGAGTTAATACTATTATCTAGATTAATTACAGGATTCGGAGGAGGAATACATTTTGTTGGTGCAGGAATATATCTTAGAGATATGTCTTCAATAGAAAACAGAGGAAGAATATTAAGTTTACAAACAATATCGATATTAATTGGTCAAACTATAGGCCCAATAATAGGCGGTTATATAGGTGAAATTTATGGATTGAAAAGTCCATTTATCTTTGCGTCGATCATATTAATTATTGGAATAGGGTTAATTATTAGTACGGTCATAGAGCCAAAAATCATCGAAGCAAAAGCATCTGTGAAACAAAATGTCAAAAAACAAAGCTTTATCAATACTGTAAGAATGTTCCTAAAAGCGGGTTTACTCCCAATAGGCTTAATGACTATGTCTTCATTTTTTCACAGATCCGGAGGACGTTTTACAGTAGCTCCATTATTAATAAAAGAAAAAGGGTTATCTGCTTCAAATATTGGAGGTTTTTTTAGTATAACTTCATTATCTCAATTGACATCTTCGACAATATCAGGATACTTAGTTGATAAATTAGGAAGGAAAACTTTGATTATTCCAGGATCCTTTATAATTTTAATTGCCCTTTATATGTTTGATAATGCAATAACATATCAATCGATTTTATACGTAGCTATATTGTTTGGTATAGGAGAAGGCGCTATATCAGCATCTACAAATACTCTATTCGCAGACAAAGCTCCAAAAGGTTACGAAGGAATTACAATGGGGTTGCACAGAACTTTTGGTGATTTAGGATTCATGATTGGACCTCCGATACTCGGGTTCACAATTCAAAAATTGAGTTTTAGTTCCGCTCTGTTTATAGATGGAATTATCATGTTAGTATGTACAATATATGTAGTTATTTTCACTAAAGAAACAAAGAAGAAAATATAGTTTAGATTCAATGAACTGTGAGTAAACTCACAGTTCATTGAATTAAGTTATTTATTTTTTTGTTGAAAACAATCCGGCTCTAGCAAAGAAACTATTTGGTTTATTTGTAGAAGCTATTTTTGTAGGTACTTCTGGAGCGGTAATTTTAGGTCTGTTATCATCTGTTAAAGATTTATCTATATCAGTGAATGATGCTTTAGTAGCTCCAAAGAAATTAGCACCTAAGCCATCTAAGATAGAAACTTTTTTATCATCATCAAGATCAGCGATTTGCGAACCTTGTACTCCACTCATCATTGATGATAGTGAATCCGTTCCTAAGTCTTTAACAGCTGCGACATCAATCTTGTCAACCATTGTTACCAGTTTGTCTGAACCTAAATCAGAAATTGCAGTAGCATCTATTCCAGAAGCTAATCCAATGATTTGATCACTATTCAATGTCTTTAGATCATCTTTTTCCATAGCTTTTGCCATTCCTTTAGCTTTATCACTACCTATATCTTTTAGAGCATTACCACCCATAACTTTCGCTAGTGAAGCAACTTTATTACCACCCAAATCTTTAAAGTTGTCATCATTTAAATTTTTCGCTATATCTCCAGCTTTATCAGAGCCAAGTGCAGTAATATTGTCAGTATTCATAGTTTTTGTCATATCTGTAAGTTTAGCTCCGCCTAATGCCGCCATATTGGTTGCATCCATATTCTTAGTCATATCTGCTAGTTTAGCTCCGCCTAATGCCGCCATATTTGCTGGGTCCATTGTC
>JAPYRX010000020.1 GCA_029936815.1 Dehalococcoidia bacterium | reverse complement strand
TCCATTTATTAAGTCTATCTCTTTCCAAGTGAGGTTTAGAATTTCTGCTTGCCTCCGTTACAAATAATTCATGATAGAACTTTTTCCTTAAATCTATATTCTTCTTATTTTTTTGTTGACAGAATTAAGTATTTATTATACGATCTAAAAAAATATCATAATTATACACAATATATTATATTTTATTTATCTAATAAATATCCATGGTATGCAGATAAAGTATTGATATTGAATGATATTTATATTTCATTTAGGATTTAAATATGTTCATTAACCGTGCATAATTTTAAATTGAAGGCATAATTAAATAAATAGGCTTCGTAAGTTTCGTCTTTAACAAAAAAAAGAATTGAGTGGAAAAAATAAACAATGATAACCGATTAAAATTTACATTTAAAAAAGAAAATATATTAATAGGTGTGGTGCATCTCAAACCATTACCTGGTTCATCCTCATACAAAGGAGAATCTCTGGATGAGATTTATGATTTAGCGCTCAAAGATACTGAATGTTATGCAAAGGGTAATTTCCATGGCGTTATAATTGAAAATCATGGTGACATACCTTTCAGCAAACCAGAAGATATAGGTCCAGAAACAGTTGCCGTAATGTCAGTAATAGCTAGTAAATTAAATGGAAAATTTAAGAATATGATTTTTGGAATTAATGTCCTTGCAAACGCTGCTATTCCGGCTCTTTCTGTTGCTATGGCTTCAAATACATCTTTTATTAGAGTTAATCAGTATACAAATGCATACATTGCTAATGAAGGTTTTTTAGAAGGATTAGCAGCCAAAATTACTAGGTATAGGAAGTGGATAAGCGCAGATTCTGTAAGTATATTTGCTGACGTTCATGTAAAGCATGGATCTCATGCAATTGTAGCTGATCGTCCTATTGAGGAACTGGCTAAGGATAGTGAATTTTTTGGTGCTGACGTTCTTATAGCGACTGGTCATAGGACTGCAGATGCTGCAGAACTAGAAGAAGTTATAACTATTAAAAATTCAACAAACCTACCAGTTTTGGTTGGAAGTGGGATTACAAAAGATAATGTAAAAGATTACTATAATGTTTGTGATGGTTTCATTATAGCCAGTTCTTTAAAATATGACGGGCTGTGGAAAAATTCGGTAGATTTAAAAAGAGTAAACGCATTTACCAAAACTCTCAAATCACTAAAATGAAATTATTTGTACTTGGTAATGTCGGGATTGATAAATTTTACTACGTAAAAAAATTCCCTTTAAATGGAGAAACAATATTATCAAATAGAGTGATTAAGGATATAGGAGGGAAAGGATTTAATCAGGCGGTTGCAGCTGCAAGAGTTGGGACAAAAATATCATTTTGGACTTATTTGGGAGTGGACAAGTTTAACAAAAACATTTTAAGTATTTTAAAAAAAGAAAATATTTCTACTAAAAACATATTTGTAACTGATTATAAATCGGATGAATCAATTATTGTAGTCAATGAAAAGGGTGATAATTATATAATTAGTAGTTGTAATAATGCGCTTTTGATAGACTTAGATTATGCAAATAATATGCTAAAAGAAATGAGGGATGGAGACTCCATTTTGTTACAAGGAAATCTAAAAAAGGAGATTACATACCTAAGCGTAAAGGAATCTTATAAAAAGAAGGTCAAAGTTTTTTTGAATGCGTCACCTATTACTCATGATTATTTAGAATTGTTACCTTATGTAGACACTTTAATAATCAACGAAACTGAAAATAAACAATTAACAAACCATAAAAATATTAGTGCAGGCAATAAATATCTTTTAAAGAATGGAGTTAAAAATATAATTACGACAAAAGGCAAGGATGGAATTATTTATTCTTCTTATGCTAAGAAATTTTGTATCAAATCCCCAAAAGTAAATGTCGTTGATACAACTGGTGCTGGAGATGTTTTCTGCGGATCTTTAGTTGCTTTTTTGTTGAAAGGTAATGATTATGAAGAATCCTGTAATAAAGCAATAAAATTAGCATCACTATCAGCAACAATATTTGGAACGTATTTATCAATTCCAAATGGTTATGAAATAGCTAATGTTAATAAACCCTAATTAATTAAGGAGGTGTTATGCCTTAAACATAAATAATTCTATTTACCTAAATAATTTTATTTTTTTAAAATTTAACCTATTAAAACGAGAAATAATATGAAAAAATTAGTCTTTTCAGTGTGGATCTCAATAGCTTTTTTATTGTCCACTTCTGCATATAGCGCAGGCCATAAAACCATTGCCCTGATACAAATTAATCAGCAGGCTCAATTTTTTACAGATATGAATAAAGGTGCTGAGGCCCAAGCCAATAAAAATGGGTATAAGATGGTTATTTATAATGCTAATAACGATCCTACGGCCCAAAATAATGCTATTGAAACATACATTCAACAAGGCGTAGACGGATTAATAGTTGTCGCTATTGATACTAATGGAATTATGGCTGCTGTAATTCAGGCTGCAAATGCTGGAATACCGGTCGTAGCAATTGATGCTATTTTGCCAGATGGGCCACATATCTCACAAGTTGGAGTTAATAATTATGGAGCAGGAGTACTAATAGCTAATAGTTTTTTAGATTATGTTGATAATAAAATGGGTGGTAAAGCTAAAATCGGTATTGTTGGTGCTCTGAATTCAACCATTCAAAATGTCAGACAAAAAGGGTTTACGGATACTTTAACAAAAAATTCAAAAGTTGAAGTAGTTGGAGTTGTAGATGGACGTAATGTTAGTGAAAAAGCTATGAGTGCAGCTGAAAATTTATTTACTGCAAACCCTTCTATGAATGCTGTATACACAACTGGAGAGCCTGCACTTGTAGGAGCCATTGCAGCGACAGAAGCTCAAGGGCTTGAAAACGATATCAAAATATTTGGATGGGACTTAACATCTCACTCAATTAACGGTATTGAGCAGGGATATGTAATTTCTGTAGTACAGCAATCGCCATACAATATGGGAACTTATGCTGTAAATGTTTTGAAAGATAGTTTTAATGGTAAAAGTGTTCCTCGCGTTATAGACGTTCCTATAACTCTTGTTACCAAATCTAACGTATCAAAATTCAAGTAAGGGAATAAGTAGGCCAGATCTTAAATTCTGGCCTACTTGCATCAAAATGAATTTATAATCAGATTAAAATAACTCCCCCACAAAATAATTTTTTATTCTTATCATATTTACTTCCAGTCAAAAATAATTTAAATATTCTTATCGTATTTACGTGTTTTTAATATGATATTTGTTTTGTTTTAAATTAGAATAAGTTTAATGAACTATTTGGGTTTTTAAAATTAATATTAATCAAATAGACAAAACTTATTTCCATTTATAAAGATATTTCAGGTAAAATAATGGGAGATAAAGTAATAGAAATGCGTAATATTTACAAAAAATTTGGAAATGTTAATGCGTTAAATGGAGTAGATTTAATTTTAAATAAAGGTGAGGTTTTAGGTTTAGTAGGAGATAATGCTGCAGGTAAATCCACTCTTTGTAAGATTTTGTCTGGTGCACACAAACCGACTTCAGGAGAAATTTTAATTAATAACTCTGTGGTCATTTTTGATAGTCCAGCTGACGCAAAAGATAATCATATAGAAATGGTCTATCAGGATTTATCTTTATGCAATTCTATAGATGTAGCTGGGAATCTTTTCTTAGGAAGGGAGATTCATAAAAAAGTTATTGGATTAAAATTTTTAGATAAGAAAAAAATGCATAGCGCATCTACAAATATATTAAAAGATCTATCCATTAAGGTCCTTTCTACAAAAATTAAAGTAGAAAATCTATCTGGAGGTCAACGACAGAGTATAGCAATTGGTAAAGCTGTTTCATTTAACCCAAAAGTTTTAATAATGGACGAGCCAACTTCAGCACTTGCAGTTGCAGAAGTTAAAGCTGTATTAGATTTGATTAAAACAGTTAGCAAGAAAGGTGTCTCTGTTATATTTATAACTCATCGTCTGCAAGATATTTTTAAAGTTTGTGATCGTGTGATGGTAATGTATGAGGGTAAAAAGGTGGCCGATAAACTAATTAATAAAACGACATTACAGGATTTGGTTGAATTAATAGTTACTGAACATTAAATAGAATATGACTTATAAAAATGATTTTAAAGAATTATTTTTTGAAAATGCTTCTGTATTTAGCATATTTATTTTTTTTATTTCCATGACTTTGTTCTTCTCAATGAGCGCTGATTCTTTTTTTACACAAAGAAATTTATTAAATTTGTTAAGGCAAAGCGCACCAATATTAATTGCAGCTACAGCGATGACTTTTGTAATTACTACTGGTGGAATAGATTTATCAGTAGGCTCAACTCTAGCAATTGTGAATGCATTATGTGCTATTTTACTAATTCATCAATTTCATTGGATACTAGTTTTATTTATTTTGATTATCGTAGGAATAACCTGTGGATTAGTTCAAGGATATTTCATAGCTTACGAGGGTATTCCTGCATTTATAGTAACTTTAGCTGGAATGAGCGCAATCAGAGGAATAGCGTTATTAATGACAGAAGGATTTACAATTCCTATAGATAAGAATTTGGGTATAATTTATCTAGGAAGAGGCTGGCTTTTCGGAGTCCCCATACCGGCTATTATTGCTGTAATAGTAATAATAATCGGATATATACTTTTGAACAATACCACGTATGGTCAATATGTTACCGGAATAGGATCTAATAGTGAGGCGGCAAGACGATCAGGAATTAATATAAAACTTTATACTTTACTAACTTATATATTTTGTGGAATTTGCGCTGCAATTGGAGGGATTATAATTGCAGCTAGGCTTGGTAGTGGTTCGTCCAATGCTGGAGTAATGTTTGAATTGGAAGTCATTGCTGCGGTTGTACTCGGTGGTACAAATCTATTTGGAGGAAAAGGTACTATATTAGGGACAATCTTAGGCGCATTAACAATAGCTATCATTGGGAATGGATTAATTTTACTACATATTTCTCCGTTCTATACTCAAATCGTTACTGGCTGTATAATTTTAATTGCGATATGGTTAAATAGACGATATTTCCAACACAGTATAAAAACTTGAAACATAATGCCTGAAACCGTGATGACAGTTAATGGTGAAATTGATTTAGATTCACTAGGAACTACTTTAATGCATGAGCATATATATGCTAATAATTCTGGATGGTGGCATTGCCCTTCATGCGAAGATAGGATGGATTTAGCTAATAGCAATGTAAACATGAATATTTTAGGTGAATTAAGAATGGATCCATTTGTAAACAAGGATAATATAGTTTTAAATGATTTAGGTGCTGCAACGGATGAACTAGTAGAACTTTACAAACTAGGGGGAAGAACAATAGTAGACCCAACAAATATTGGAATTGGAAGGAACCCTAAAATATTGAAAGAAGTTTCTAAGAAAACAAGGCTAAACATTGTGATGGGCTCTGGATTTTATTTGCAGCCAACTCATCCAGAATATGTTCAAAAAATGAATAAATATAATATTTCAGAATTAATAATTAATGAGTTCGAAAATGGAGTAGATAATTCAGGTGTAAAAATTGGTTTAGTTGGAGAAATAGGTATAAGTAAAGATTTTACGAAAGAGGAAGAGAAAGTTTTAAGAGGAGCTGCAATAGCATCTCGAGAAACAAAACTACCTTTAAGTGTGCACTTGCCTGGTTGGGAACGACATGGTAACAAAGTTTTAGAAATTGCCAAAGAAGAAGGATGTTTAAATAAACAAATTATTTTATGCCACATGAATCCTAGCCATGATGACTTAGATTATCAAAAAAACCTGGCAGATAATGGTGCTTGGATTGAATATGATATGATTGGAATGGACTTTTACTATGCAGATCAAAAATCTCAATGTCCATACGACAATGAAAATGCAGAGGCTATAAGAAATTTAATTGAAGAGGGTTACATAGACAGTATTCTTTTATCTCAGGATGTCTTTATAAAAATGATGCTAAAAAAATACGGAGGATTTGGATACACTTACATTCTTACACATTTCAAAAATCGACTAATTAACTTAGGAGTATCAGAAAATCAAATCAGTGAAATATTGATAAATAATCCAAAAAGTGTTTTTTCTTTTGATATTATTTAAAATAAATTGAGTCGTGAAATTCAATTTCATATAATAATGTGTTTTTAAAAATTTCTTTTTGTTTTATTGAAGGCATTATATCATTATTTAATCTTTCCGCTTCATTAGCAAAAAATTTAACTTGTTCATAAAAGATTTTATCTGTATGAAGATTTATCCAATCTGAATAAACCTTAAGATTATTATTACTATTGTTTTTCTCAATTGAGCACCAATTGTTATACAATGATTCTGCAGCGAGAAATGAAACGACTATATCTTCATACCCTTTCATTGAACAATTTTTCATGAACTGTTTGAATAACATGGCTTTTTTTGGAATAATATTAACTTTTTTTTGATCGTCTAATAACTTATTAAAGTAATTTAACTGATTATTTAATAATCCATCAATAATTCTTAGGATTATTCTTTTAGATATTAATGAATCAGAATAATACAAAGCCATAGCCATGTGTCCAATAGCATCTAGGACGAACGAATTTTCTATACTTAAATAAGAATCAAAATAATATTTTTCTAATGTGCCATTAACCATTTCTTTAACGAATTTATGGTTAATCATTTTATCCCATTCAACTTTGTTTGATTTTATCAAATTATCTAAATATTTATTTTTATAAATCATATACAATATCTAAAAGTAATTATGAAAAAAATTTTATTAGTTGGTGAATCTTGGATATCAAATGCTACACATTTTAAAGGCTTTGATCAGTTTTCAAGTACAACTTTTCATTTGGGTGCAGAAGAACTAATAAGTTCGATAGATTCATCAAAATTTAAGGTTGAATATTTGCCTTCCCATGATGCCGCCAAAGATTTTCCTAGTGAAATACAAGATTTACATAAATATAATGCAATTATTTTTAGTGATATAGGTAGCAACACTCTTTTACTACATCCTAATGTATGGGTCAAGGGTGAAACTTTTCCTAATCGCCTAAAATTAGTTAAAAAATATGTTGAATCAGGAGGATCTTTTCTAATGGTTGGTGGTTACCTTAGTTTTCAAGGAATTAATGGTTCAGCTCGTTACAAGTCTACACCTATAGAAGATTTGCTTCCTGTAGATATTCTTCCATACGATGATAGAATTGAGGTTCCGGAAGGTTTTAATATAACTATTCAAAACGATGATCATCTGATTTTAAATGGATTAACTGGGGAATGGCCTCCTTTGTTAGGCTTTAATGAGGTTAAAGCAAGTGTTGGGAGTCAAACTATTATTTCAGTCCCAAAGGAAGTTGGAAGTCATCCTTTATTAGTTTTAGGTAAATGTGGTTCTGGTAAAACAATGGCTTGGATGTCTGATATTGGACCTCATTGGGTTTCCAATGAATTTTTAATTTGGAAAGGTTACAATACTTTGTGGAATCAAATAATTGAATGGTTAGTTAATAAAAATTAATTACAAGAAGATTAACTAATAATCTTTTTTGAATATTCTTCTCTTATTACCTATCTGTGTATGGCTGTCCTCATTTACCAAGGCAGAGGCATAATATCCAAGATGAATAGGAAACTTTTTGATTCATGGATTCAAAGTGATCCTGTAGATGAGTGGGAACGTGAAAGAGCAAAGAAGATTGAAAAGATACAGGGGAACAGGAATGAGGTGGGGATGAAGTATTGTTAATATGGATTAAGAAGCTAATTCTTCCTAAAACAAACCCCAATTCATCTCCTGTGAGTAACCCCACTAATTTTTCACAGTCAGATACCCTCCAAGTAAAATCCCCATTTCTTGTAAATTACACCTCTACACAAAGAGTATATAATTGTTGACAATTTATAAAATACGAGTAAAATGCGTATCAAAAGTGTTTGAAACGACAATCTCAACAATTATTAAGGAGTTTATATGCC